>JABSSD010000177.1 GCA_013214575.1 Paracoccaceae bacterium
GACAATTTGAAGGGTTTGAGCCGCTGCCCGTCAGGTTACTGCAATTATCTGTGTCCCAAAACGCCGACGCGGTACCGTTCAAATCTGAGGCCTAGCAGCGCCTCAGATCATCGCCCTGGACCCATCGCCTAGAGAGGCCGGGTATTTGCGATTTGATATTTTGAAGTGGTTCCAACGCTCTGGCAGTGACGTGCATCAAAAACGCCGCTACGGTGCCTGAAACTCAAAAACGAGTTGCTGCAACTTTCTCTGTCCATCCGTGCAAGAATCTCTGTCCGGCTACACCGGTGTTGTTGGACACATATTAATGCAGAAACCGGAAGAGCCCGGAGGATGCCGGAAGAACCCGGATTGAACCCTACAAACAAGGGTTTTTGTGATGGCGGGCCGCATCCTGGACAGGCTTGATGGGTGTCCTTCAAAACGGCTTAAAACGGGCCTTTGACGCCATCTGGCCAATATTGGGACACCAAATCTTGCAAATTACCCCGACCGCCCTGAGAGCGTTATAAATAGGGATGAATGGCCATAGCGACTATGTCGGGACCTGGCTAAATGTTCAAATTTAGGGGGGCGGAACTGGGAAATCCTGCGCCAAGTTTACTGGCGATTTCCCAGAAGATGATTGATCGAATGAAAACAATCTACTAGCTGATTTACCCCGCCTCTCCAACGCTCTGGAAGTGGGAAGCGATTTCTCAATTTTCACGACATGTTCAAAAGGCTTACGCTACCTCTTCTGCTTGGCTGAAGAGCTGCTCAAATCGCGAAGGTACAGTTTCAAACGACACGCAGAAAACGCAAGCGCAATCTGGCCAAACGGATCACCGCGATTCTGGACGCCACCCCACATGCCCCCCATGCCGAGCCCTTTGTCGGCATGGGGGGCATCTTCCTGCGCCGATCAATGCGACCGCGCGCCGAGGTGATCAACGATCTCGGCCGCGATATAGCCAACCTGTTTCGCATCCTGCAGCGCCACTATCCGCAGTTCATCGACTGCCTGCGGTTCCAGCTCACCACCCGCGTTGAGTTCGAGCGCCTGGTGGACACCCGGCCGGACACCCTCGCCGATCTGGAGCGCGCGGCGCGGTTTCTCTACCTTCAACGCACCGCCTTTGGTGGCAAAGTCTCGGGGCGCAATTTTAGTGTATCCCCCGACCGCCCGGCCCGATTCAATCTGTCAACGCTAGAGCCGCTGCTGTCGATCAACGACGCACCCGAGATCCGCGAGATCTTTACCACCTTCCACATGCAGGAGATTCAGGTCAGATACACCCTGGCCCGCAAGGAGACCGCCAGGGGGCGGCGCGGTGAGCTTTTGATCCGGAATTTTGCCCTGTAGGCCCATCCGCTGCAGCCGGTATCGGGGTGGTTCCAGTGGCTGCAGCTCGCGCGTTTGAAGCGTTGGAAAAGGAGCATTTCCCCCATGTCGGGAAAAATTTCAGCCATCTTCTGACCGAAGTATTTTTACGGTAGCAGCGCTTACATAGGATGGATCATCCAAAATACCGAAGGTTAACCCAGCCATAACGCATGCGGGTAATTCACACCCCGTGCCCGCCAAGTGTTTTAAGTCCGATGAGGGGTGAGGTTAGGGTTGTTGTTGTTACATCGCTGCGAACCAGCGGGGATTGTCCGTGCAAAAGCGCCCGCCTGGCCTGACCGTGTCCCATCTGAGAGACCTAGTTTGATCGTCTGTGCATGTAACATCGCAGAAACGGGGTGGAACGGATCGCCTGCGGTCTGACGTTGCGAGCCAATTGCAGGCCATGAACAAGTCGCTTGTCGGGATCGTCAAAGTTTCTGACTACGAAAGTAATTTTGAAAACGGATGCGACATGAAGGTTCGGGTCCTGCCAGAAGGCCCTGAAATCAAGGTCACCCATGACCTGGGTGCCGGATCAAATGCCTGCCGGTTGGATCCCACGGCTATCACCGAAGCAGTTTCGTGGGTCGAAACAGGTTCAATGGAAAAAGCGGATTTGTTTGTGCTGAACAAATTTGGCCCGGAAGAGGCTGCAGGGCGTGGATTTTGCAATGTGATTGGCACCGCTCTGGATCAGGGCGTTCCGGTACTGGTTGGCGTTGGTGGGGCCAGTATAGCAGCGTTTGAAGAATTCGCCGGCGGACTTGCGGTTGCACTTCCGGACGATGCGCAGGCCATATTTGACTAAGTGCAAGGCGCCATATCCGAACGCTAGACCCAAATGATAAGGCGCTTTGAAATCTCTTTCAAAGCGCCTGACCTAGATCTGTTGCCGGTTACCCTGCGCCCTTTGGCTTAGGCAGGGTTCCCATTTTGTAAGGTTCCCAATCTGTGATTTCGGGGTAGAATTGCTTGCGCCAGGCCCGGACACGTGGGTTAAACACCCGGCGCCACAGCGGCGGGATCATCGCCAGTGCAGTCATCGGCGGATAGCCCGTCGGCAACATCGGCACTTCGCTCTCATCATAGACCTGCAACAGCGGAAAGCGCCGCATCGGGTGGGCGTGATGATCAGCGTGACGTTGCAGATTGATCAGCAGCAGCCCCGAGACCCGATGAGCGGAATCCCATGAGTGATGCGGCCGCACCGGCTCGTATTTGCCGTCGCCCAGATGTTTGCGAGTCAGCCCATAGTGCTCGACATAGTTGGTCAATTCCAACTGCCAGATGGCAACAAAGGCCTGAAACACAAACAGGCCCACACTGATCCAGCCGCCAATGGCAAAGGCGATGGCAAGGAAGACAACCTGCAGTCCCAGATATTTCCAGATCGGATTGCCCGGATGCCACGGCGACCTATTGAGCCGGGCCTGCATCGCTTTTTCCGCCCGCCAGGCCGAACCAAAACCCGTCCACAACGTGCGTGCAAAGGCGCGGTGGAATCCCTCGTTATAGCGCGCTGTCACCGTATCGCGCGGGGTGCCAACATGGGGGTGATGCACCAGCAGGTGCTCAGTGCGAAAATGGCCATAGAGTACCAGGGCCATCAGCAGATCGCCCAAGCCCCGCTCGATCCGGCTGGGTTTGTGAAACTGCTCATGTGCGTAGACAATGCCGACGGTTCCGGTTGTGACACCGATGCCGAACATAATGCCAAGGGTTTCCAATGTCGAATACTGACCAACTTGGGTCAAATAATAGAGCGACCCAAACACCAGAGTGACTTGAATCGGGAACCAGATGCAGGTGAGCAAGCGAAACCAGAAAAGCTCGGCCTCAGGGGTGTCAGGATCCGGATTACGCAGGTCTTTGCCCATGATAATGTCCAGCAATGGCATCAGCACCCAGCCGTAGAAAGGGATCAACAATATCGTCCACCCTCCCTGTAAAACTGCCAGAACCACTAAGGGTACAAATGTCAGTGTCATCCAATAGGGCCAAGGGTTTAGTTGATTTTTGTCGGTTGGGGATTCAGTCGCCCATGTCATATCCAGGTCTCCTTATTGCTATCATCAGAGCGCGGGGTGAGGCGCAGGCGAATACCATTGGCCGAGCGCACCGTCAGATGCGCGACGGGCATCGGGTCATCACCTTTGACAACCTCAAATCGATAGGCCCGTACCAGCATCGACAACAGCAACACTCCTTCGGCCATGGCAAAGGCGGAGCCCGGACACACCCTGGCGCCAGCAGAAAATGGGATGTAGGAGGAGCGCAGGCACTCCTTGCCGTTGGGCGTATCAAAGCGACCTGGATTAAACTCATCAGGTCTGTCCCACAGGCGCTCGTGGCGATGCAGGTGCCATGGGCTGATGATGACCTGTGAGCCAGGCTTGACCTTGCGGCCTCGGAACTGTTCCGGGCAGGTGGCCTCGCGGACATACATGGGCACCGGCGGGTAAAGCCGCATCGCCTCGCGAAACACAGAGCGGGAATGGCGCAGTTTAGACAGGGCCGAAAAATAGATTTTCTCAGGGTCAATTTCCGCCAAAGCTTCCTCGGCCAATTTGTCTTGCCAAACGGGGTAACGAGCCAGCAGATACAGCGCCCAGGCCAATGCCGCCGCCGAGGTTTCATGACCGGCCAGAAAGAAAATGGCGACCTGATCAATCATTTCCTCGGTTTCAAATACCGTGCCGGTTTCCGGGTCCGGCGTGGTCATGATCTTGGTGGCCAGATCATCCGGCGCGGTGCCGTCTGCGATGGCAGCAGCGCGTTGTTGCGTCAACTGCCCGATCAAGCCACGAATTGTGCGGGCCGTTTCCTTGGTTTTGCGCGAATGAAACCGCGGAAACCATTTTGGCAACGGCAAAACAGCCGCGATATTGGCAATCGGATGCGCCGCCTGATGTTCACGAAAGGTCTCAAACGCCGCATTAGCAATTTCATGGTCGATGGGGACCGAAAACAAGGTGCGGAAAATCACATCCATCGCCAGATGGCTGGTCTGGGCCTCGCTCTCGACAGGGGAGCCATCCGCCATCGGTTTCAGGCGTTCGACTGCCGCATTGCCACAGTCCCACATCGACGGGAACACGGTTCGCAATCGCCCGCCCTCAAACGCCGGGTCAATGATGCGACGTTGACGGGCCCATGTTTCACCGTTCGAGATAAAGACGGACTCGCCCAAAAGCGGTTTCAATCCGACCCGGATCCGCTCAGACTTGGGAAAGTCTTTTGGGCGTTTTTTCAAAACCAGATCAACAAGATCGGGATCATTGCACAGGTATGACCTGAAAAATGGAGTGCGCATCTCGGCCATCCAAGCGCGGTACAAATGTGCGGGCTGGGCCGACAGAATGTCCTTTTTGAACAGCCGGAAATAAGTCCATAGCGAAACTCTGCCCTGCCGGGCAACAGGTTTAGGCGGCACATCCAGTGGCGGCACAGGTTTCTCGTCTAGCAATTCGGGCCCCACAACAGTGATAATTGGTCAGAGTTGCACGAATTCTCCTTTGTCATCTTTGGTTTGTAATTGACGATCATCAATTTTTGCTACGATAGATCCTTTACTGCGGATTCAAGGCCAAAACAGCAGACGTTATTGTCCAATATCAAACACGTCGCAGGAAAAAGCGTCTATTCAGGCTCATGTTACCTCAACGAGGATTGAGATGTCGGACCCATCAAACCCAATACACCCTTGCGGGGCCTGCGATTTTTATAACGACAGCGTCTGGCAACCCGTTGCCTCCTGCTCAGTTTCCGTCCTGTCCCGTGGCTTTTCGCGCAAGGATCTAAACAAAGGGCAAACTCTCTACTATCAGGAGGATGAAAACCGGGGGGTGTTCTGTTTGTCCAAAGGTTTGGTCGCGCTTCGCACATATCACCAAAATGGTTCGTCAACCTTGCTCCGGCTGGCCTATCCCGGTGACATCATCGGCTTTCGGTCTTTTCTCGAAAACCGCCCACACCGAACCGAAGCGCGTGCACTCTTGGCCTCTCGCGTGTGCACCGTTGCGAGGCGTGATGCACAGCAGGTGGTGCAAGGAAATCCGTCAATCCTGGCACGGCTGGCCTCGCGCTGCATTTCGGAAATCGATCGCAACCACGACCGGATCATCGCCGCTGCGACAACATCCAACAAACAAAGGCTGATCGACATTTTGTTGCGGTTGATGAAGGCACATGGTGAACAATCCGTAGAGTGCCTGCACATGCAATTGCCACTGTCACGCTCTGACCTGGCCGATCTGATTGGGGTGCAAACTGAAACCGTGTCACGCCTGTTCAAACGCATTCAGGCCGACGGAGTTTTTCACGTCTCTGGGCGTGAAATTCAGATGCTTGTTGACCCTTCTCCCCGGCGATCTGGCAGTGGGTGACCCTTGTTTTCTGCCGTGTCCAACGATTTGCGGTTTAGTAGGATGGATATAGCCTCCAACCACACTGACGAATGCAGCCTGTAGCGATCGCCGAACGCGGCAATCTGGAGCCCCAACGCAACCGGGCCGCGCACAAGCGTATGCTGGACGCACAGATGCTTGGGTTGCTGGTGTCGCGTGCGGCGGCGGAAGGCGTCGAGGCAGAGGGGTTCGAGGTGTTCACAACAACCTACGCCGGATTGATCGTAAGCGTCCGTTGCCTACGTCTCTGGACTATAATTCCACGGCACCAACTCGTCTAGCCTGTTGATTTTGTGGTCAGCGATACGTTCCAGAACCCATGTGAGCCATGCCTGTGGATCGACCTTGTTCAGCTTGGCGGTTTCAATCAGGGTGAAGGCGATAGCCATAGAATTACCACCGCGTTGTGAACCAGAAAAGATCCAGTTTTTACGTCCGATGGCGATGGGCTTCATGGCGCGTTCAGCAGTATTATTATCCAGTTCCAGAAAACCATTGTCGAGGTAAGGCCGTGTTTTGGGCATGCGGTTCAAGGCGTATCGAATGGCTTTGGCCAGTGGCGATTTGCCTGATATTTTAGGCAACTGGGCGTGCAGCCAATCTTCCAGATCATCGAAGATAGGTTTTGCATTTTCTTGACGTAGAGCATCACGGGCCTCGGGGGATAGGCCCCGCGCCTGCTTTTCCACGCCATACAATCGTGCAATCCGCTTGATGGCTTCTTCGGCGATGGCAGAACCTTGCGCGGTAAACACATCCACAAATTTGCGCCTGATATGGGCCATGCAGGCCACTTCCGAGGCTTTGCCTTCACCAAACACACCATTGAACCCAGCATAACCGTCCGCATGCACCCAGCCTTGATAACCGGATAAACGTTTGACTGGGTGCTCGCCTTTACGGTCGACTGTAAACTGATACCAGACGCAGGGCGGAGATTGGTCGGACCATGGCCTCTCGTCTCTGACATAGGCCCAGATGCGGGCGGTTTTGGTCTTTTTGTTGCCTGGAGCGAGCATTTTAAGCGGCGTATCATCCGCAAACAGGGATGTGCCATCCTTGACCCGTTTTGCGATGGCATCAGCCAATGGTTCCAGCAGGGCTGTGGATTTCCCCACCCAATCCGCCATTGTCGAACGGTCCAGATCGACACCTTCGCGGGCAAAGATTTGTGACTGGCGGTAAAGCGGTAAGTGATCTGCATACTTGCTGACCAAAACGTGCGCCAACAAACCTGGCCCGGGTCTGCCACGTTCGATCGGACGCGAGGGCATAGCGGCCTGCGATACGGCCTCACAGCGGCGGCATGCCATCCGCAGACGGATAATCTTGTTCACCACAAAGCGGCCCGGAATGTATTCCATTTCTTCTGTTATGTCTTCGCCCAGTTTTGAAACGTCACCACCACATTCAGGGCAATCCTCACCAACAGACAAAACCTGTTCAATACGTTCAAGGTGTTCTGGCAACGGCTTGCGTTTGGGCTTTGCCTTTGGCTCAACGGGGGCAGCGAGCGCGGTTTGTTCAACCTCGGTAGCCGCTTTTGCGATCTCTTCATTCTCGGCGAACAATTGCAGTTGATCCATGCCCTCGGATTTTGACCCAAAACGATGCCGGTTAGCTCCGTGCAACTGGTGCTGAAGTTGCTCAACCTTCAGGGTCAACGCCTTTACTTCGGCCGCCAAAAGCTCACTCACCTGACGTAGTTCGGCGGGGTCTTCAGGCAAGTTGTCAAGGGCGTTCAGCATGGCCATTCTATACAGAAACGCGCCCGAAATGGGAATCCATATTCACCCGTATTATTTGATAATTGCACTTGATTATCCCGCCTGCAAAGGTCGCCATGTCCGCTTTGGAATGCGCCAGTCGATGCCTTCCAGCAGCATCGCCAGTTGCGCCGAGGTCAGGCTGATCTTGCCGTCTTTTGCCGCAGGCCAAACAAACCGGCCATGTTCAAGTCGCTTGGAAAACAGGCAGGTACCTTGGCTGTCCCACCATATGATCTTGAGCAGATCGCCACGCCGTCCCCGAAACACAAACAGATGACCGGAAAACGGATCCTCCGCCAGAACCTGTTCGGCCTGTGCTGCCAGCGTATTGAATCCACGCCGCATGTCCGTTACGCCAGCCGCAAGCCAGACCCGCGTATTGCTCGGCACCGGGATCATGATGACAATCCCTTCAGCAAGCGCGCCAGCATATCAACATCAAAACTGCCCTCGGCCGATACGTGGCTCCTCCCGTCGGCAACCGTCATTGTGCTAGAAAGCGACGACCGACAAAAGATATCCGCGCCTTACCTGGCTCTACTCGACGATGGCGTATGGTATTTGATCAATGTTGGTTTCGGAGGGCTAATGGGATCCGTCAAGGGCCTGTACTCGTCGTTCGACGAGATTGAGTTCGATTTCCCCACGCGGGAGCAGCTGTGAAGCGGCCCGGCATCGCCTTCTACTTATCTCGGTTTCTACTTTTCAATTGTGACGGCACTTCCTGACCACACGACGCGCCCTAAAACCTCTACAGGTTCTCGCTGGGACATTGGGATCAAAACTGAATCCGAATTGGCGGCGTAAAGCCCTTTCAAATAAGGCAAATATGGGGTTGGTATCTTGGTGAACGCGCGGATTTGGCGGCAAATCAAGACTGCGAACTTGAACGAGCCGGTACAAGTTCGCTCCTCTCTTTCAAGAAAGATCATACACCTTACTTTTCAATGACATAGATGATTTACGTGACAGGAATTTGGCGCTGGAACTTGAAAGTGATTTCCGGGGTTCCAGTGTCAGAATCTGCTTATGACAGCCCGGATGCGGCCAGCGATGCGTATGGCAAGTAATTCTTCATTTGAAACAACCTGAACTGGATAGGAGCGGTTGTCTGCCACAATCGCAATGGTGCGCGGTCGCCCTTCCTCATCGAAATCAGACGGGATCAAACGCTTGATGAATGCTTCCCCGTTGCGGCTAAAGGCATATATGCCTTCATGCAGCGCATACATCTCTGGTGCATGAACTAATGCCAGCGACCCATCGGGAATTGTAGGCACCATGCTGTCGCCTTCAACCCGAACTAAACCGCACAGGTCAGAGTTCAACTGTTGCTGCCCTAGCCATGAGTTGGAAAATGCAATGTTGTCATTATCTTCTCCCTCTATTGCGATCAGGCCCTTACCCGCAGAAACGCCGATATCAAACCGGGAGATCATCGTGAACTCCTGGTCATTAAACCTCAGATCGCCACGGCCAGGTTGTTGGTAATCTGGTGGCGCAACCTGTTCGCCCCTTCGACCAGTAAAGCCCGCGCTTTCCGTGTCCATATCGCCGTTCCCGGTAAGTAACCAGCCAACATTGACCGATGTTCGCTCGGCCATGCGAGCAATCAAGTCACGGGAAAGGCCTGTTTTGTCAGCCTCAATATTTCCAACGAAACCTTGGCTTCGCCCAAGCTGAAAGGCCAAATCTCTTTGGCTTAAGCCCTTATTTTTGCGCCATTTTTTCAGGCGGAATCCGTCAGTTTCGCTCATCGTAATAATAACCCTTGACGTGAACGCTATTTGTGATCAGAAAGAATTAAGAACACAAATAGTAATCACGGCCATTTCTAAGTAGTCAAGGAAACTGTATGCCAAAAGATCGAGTAGTAATCCAGCCCGGCCCAATTTTCTATGAAGTGTTCACCGGGTTGCTAAAGGCACAAGGCACGCCAGTCACAGAGTTTGCTGCCCGCCACAAACTGAGCATCACTAACATGAAGTTCATGGCCTCGGGTGCCTCTAACGGACCGAAATCAAAGAAAATTCGAGAACTGATGCTGGAAGAGATCGGTGTCGAGATGTTCCAGCCGATGTATGAACGCCGGTTGCGCAAAGAGGGATATTTGAAATGACCCTATCACGCGATGATCTGAGTATAATCGAAGGCGATGCGCGGGTGAGCGACAAGCGCCTGAAAGAAGCTCCTGGGATTACCGGGATACAAGTTATTCATCGGTTGATCGACCGTCATTCAGAAGAGCTGAACCGCTATGAAATAGTAATTAGCCAAACTGACTATAAAACCGGTCCGGGACGCCCACGCATCCGATATCTGCTCAACGAAGAGAAGGCCCTGCTGGTCTGCATGTTCTCGCGAACAGAGCGTGCCCGCGAGGCCCGCCGTCAACTCATCGAGGTGTTTCTGGCTACCCAGCGCGGTACTCTGCACAGCCTAGCGACGCAGCAGCAGCAAATCCCGGACATATTGGCTGCCAGCGCTGCGCGGTCGGATCATCCAGCGAAATACCTGCGCAATATCCGGTCGATGGATGATCTGGTGTCGCAGGTTGCCTATCTGCCGATCTTTCCGAGCGGCAAGCTGTCACCGTGGTGGCCTGATCTCGAAGTGCGCGATTTTCTGATCCAAAGCTACCGACAGATGGGTTGTTCGATGGCCGCCCGCATCGGCAAGGAACGCTTTGGTGGCCGCTGTCCGGGTAAATCCACAATTCACAAATACTGGCTGCGGCTTGACCGGGTTTTCGGCCTGCAAAACCCAAAGCGGCGCAGTGTCAAACTTATACAAGAGGACGCCGCATGAGCGCCCTCGCCCGCCATAACCGCTACCCGAAGCCTCTCACGGTCCTGGACCGCGCTTCACCGCCCATCCGGCCAGCCTGGAGGATGCTCAGTCGCTCACCGGGTATTATGGCCGCGGCATCAAAATCGCGCCCGACCTGCTGGAGCATATTGTCACCGTGCGGCGCGGCAAGGTTCGCGAGATCTGCACCTGCATTGCCCATGTCAGAACCATGGCGCGCACCTGGAACATGCAGACCGTGACCCTGAAGGACTGGGGCAAAGAGCCCTTTCCGGCCGGGAACGAGTTTCTGGCCGTTGGGGGCGCTCTATGACGGCTCACACCTGAAGGACACCCGCCGAGGCCGCACCGCGACACAATCGCTTCGCTACCACTTGGTGCGCGACACCGGCCCGCTGCCCCCAACCGTCAAGCGGGTGCCGGTTGTGACCGATGCCAACGAGGGCCGCGTTGTCTATGTCCAGGGGGAGGAGGTCACATGGGCAACCACCTAATCAGCGACCGCGAGATTGTGGCCCAGGACGCCTGGGGCGAGGATGTTCCTGACTGGATCATGACCCTGGTCAAAGAGTGCGACGGCAGCTCACAAAACAAGGTGGCAACCCGTCTTGGCATCAGTGCCGCCGCCGTCAGCCAGGTCATTCGCAAGTGCTATCTGGGCAGCTATGACAACGTCGCCATGCGGGTCCGTGAGATCTACATAAGCGGCGATATTGAGTGCCCGGCCATCGGCGTCATCAGCTCGGAGATCTGCCTGCATTGGCGCGACGAGATCCGCAAAGGCTCCTCGGCCGGGCCGCAACGCATTCTGATGACCCGGTTCTGCAGGAAGTGCCCCCGCAACATGCCGGGGTCCAGCAAGGCGGCACAAACGCCCGCCCCGGACACTGAGTTCAAACTCATCTTCACGAGCCGGAGGTTTAGCAATGCAAAGTCCTGAGCGAAGCCCTCAAGAGCTGCGCAGCCTGCTCTCGCGCAATCTTCGCGCCCTCACCCAGGACCGCGTGGTCTCCAAGATCTGCCAGAAAGCCAAAATCCACCGGACACAGTTCAACCGTTTCCTGACCGGCGAGAGCTTTCCGCGTCCCGATGTTCTGGACCGGATCTGCCGATATTTTGAGGTCGACGCCAACATCCTGCTGCGGCCCCTCGGTGAGGTGCCAGAGACGCCCGAACGTATCGCGCTGCGCCATGCCATTGAGGCGGGCCGGTTCGACTGCGCCGGGGATATAGCGCTGTCGCTGATGGCTGTTCGGGCCTTCGCCGCAACATACACCGCCCGGTGCATTCTGGCCCAATGTGCGGGAGCGATCAGCCCTGCCGAGTTCCAGATACTGGCCGAGGAAGCGGGCTTTGCTGGCCTGCAGCCAGACCCGACCGCGATCCTGTCCGCCATCCCAGCCACCGCCACTGCCACCGAAACGCCGATAACGGAGCCACTCCATTGACCCATTACCCCTCCAGCCAATTCCTACCAGCGCCGATCCCAAGCGGCCGCATCGATGTCGACGGAACCCCTCACATGCGCGACGGCAAGGGCGCCTTGGTTCCGCTGGATCTGGTAAAAGCCAAAGACCAGCTTCGCGATGAAACCGTGCGCAAGATCATCGGCCATGCCATCGCCCTGCAAGATCAAGTCGCGCGGTTCAAAAAACACGTTTTCGAGGACATGGAAGCCTATGAAGACCTGTTGGCGCAGGAATATGGCGCGACACTAGGCGGTGCCAAAGGCAACAAATCCCTGCTGAGTTTCGACACTTGCTTCAAGGTCTCTGTCTCCGTTGCGGATCAGATCGATTTTGGACCCGAGTTGCAGATTGCCAAGGCGCTTGTGGACGAGTGCATGACGGAATGGGCAGCGACTTCCCGCGTTGAGATTCAGGCCATCATCACCAGCGCGTTCAACACGGACAAAGAGGGCAAAATCAACCGCGCCGAAATCGTCAAGCTGACCAAACTGGACATCGACGACGAACGCTGGCTGAGCGCAATGCGGGCAATCAAAGACGCCGAACATGTCGTTGGAAAAGCCACCTATGTGCGGTGCCATCAGCGCGATGCCTCCGACAAGCCCTGGAAGCACATCACCATTGATCTGGCCAAAGCCTGAAGGAGAACGTCGATATGACCATGACAAAAGCCTAATTCCGCGCTCGACTTCACAGAAGTTTCAACGCCTCCACCTCTGCGCAAACCCGAGCCATGATGACCTTGTCCGGTCAGCTTAGTGTTCTGATGAGGGATGCCAAGACGTCCAGTATCCCACCCGCAGACCTAGATTTGATCATCAAAGAAGAAATGGCGGCCGCCGACCGTCGCCTGGCCGGATTTGCTGACAGGCTTCCCCAGGATGCCATTCCGGGAGCGGTGTCCTGACATGACCCGCGCCCTGCAACAAAAGATCCACGTCGGCTGCCGCCAGCTTGGCATGGACGCAGACGCCCGCCGCGCTCTGCAGCTCGTTGTAACCGGCAAGCATTCCATGAAGGACATGGACCACGCCGAACTCTTGATGCTGATCAAACGGCTTAAAAGCGATGGCTTTAAACCCTCTTCAAAGGGTACCAAAAAACACAAAGCCCCCTCCCGCCCAGATCTGCGCCTGATCCATGTGCTGTGGACCAAGCTTGGCGAGGCAGGCGCGTTGCGCGATCCCAGCCGCGCCGGGCTGAATAAGTTCGTTCGCGCGCGGTTCGGCAACACCTGGAGCTCGGTTCCTGCCGACGTCGACATGCTGCGCCAATGGCCCCAGATCGACGCTGTGATCCAGGCCCTCAAAAGCTGGGGCGCGCGGGCTGATATCGACTTTGACTGGTCGGATCACAGCGCATGAAGAATGGCTTCAAGCCATATCTACCCGGTGTTCTGGCGCTGATCGCTGACGAAATCAGCGTCGACCTTGCGGTGCGCCTGGCCAAACAGCGCGGCGGCCGCGAGGTCTAAATCGCCAAGGACCCTGCCCCAGGCTGCGCCCTGGCGGAAATCGTCGGGCAAGCCAATGCACA
>JABSSD010000178.1 GCA_013214575.1 Paracoccaceae bacterium
GCAGGTTGCGGAGATCCAAATTCGCGCCGCAATTCTCAACGAATTCACAGCTCTTGGCATACCTGAAACTGTTACCGTAGGATAAGTCCGTCAGGGGTAAGGGGGAGCCCGACCTCAGGCCGATTTGTGCAACAAAGCCCCGCAATGGGCTTAAGTTTCTTCCAAAAATAGTTAAGTAGTTTCACATATGCCTTTTGCGAGTACTTTCGAATCAAGCAAATTAGCTTACCCCATGACCGCCCGAATAAAATTGTCACTTTTGGTCAAAGTTTCACCTAGATTTGGCGCTAAGTGACAATTGAACTGCGCCAAAGCGTGCTGTCGTGTTAGCATTCCCAGACCCAGACCCAGACCCAGACCCAGCACATTCGAAACATCGAATCGCACCCATCATCCGCTCATACGATTGTCGTTGATCGCTCCGTTTCTTGAGCGGCTAAAATCTTTAGGGATTTCTTCTGGAAAATCCTTGAAACAACTCGGCCTGACTTCTGACATGGCCGAAAACCCGGATGTCTTTGTGCATTCTGAAGTCTTTTACGGATTGATGAATGAACTGGCCCGCGCCGCACAAGACCCGTTTCTGGGGTTGCACGTCGCCGAAGAAATAGGCTTAGACGAATGGCCTGTTCTGACGGCCTCATTGGAATCATCCCATACTGTGGGCGAATTCCTGATACGGTTCGTGCAGAACGTGCCCAAGCATTATACCTCTGCTGAGCACGCTCTTTTAGTAGGCGCTGATCGGTCGCAGTATCGGTTCAAAAGGGTGAGACAACCTGCAAACAGTGCGGCGCAATTGGACGGGTTTGCCGCAGGGCTATATCTGAGAATTTTCGAAGCGGCGGCCTCGAAAGCCTGGGTGCCCGAAGAAATCACTCTTCGAACAGCCTACCCGGAAGCAATTCCATCTTTTTACCGAGAGGCGACGATAGAGACCCATTCTGATGCCGCCTTTATAATTGAGTTTCCCACCGAAATACTGTTTGAAGGCATCGCATTCGACGCCACCGTTTTACAATCTTCGCCTGCTTGGGAAACCAGACCCTCCCTCGTTTCCGCTGCCCGCGCCATTGCAATACCGTTGCTGTCACAAGAAGGCGATCTGAGCCAGGCGATTGCGGATGCCCTTGGTGTCAGCATGAATCTGATGGAAAAAACCCTTACTGGCGAAGGCACGTCTCTTAATCGCGAAATTAAGACCTTGAAGTGCGAGGTTTCTTGCGAATTATTAGCAGACACTAACACTCCCATCGCAGACGTTGGCGCACAAATCGGGTATTCAGAACCCGCCAATTTTACGCGGTTCTTCAAATCCCAGCTTGGAATGACACCAAACCAATATCGAAAAGCCAATAGGCACGAAAACGACGCCAGGTGATCAATTTGATCAAGTTGGTGTTGGAATATTACCCCACCAGCTACGTGGTTCTTATTTAGGGAGAGAAACATTGGACTTAAGCATTCTGGAAATTCTAACAGGGAAAGATGGGCTTCCGCAGTTTGATAAAGCATTGGTCAAATTCAGATCTGGGGACCATGATTTGATTGAAGGAATGCCCAGAATGTCGACACATGAGAACTGTAAACTACTGGTTTTCATCGAGTTGACCCCTGGATTTTCCAGCGAGACGCGATCTACTGATATCGACCAGATGGTAGTGTGCCTATCTGGCAAGTTGAGCATTTCCACAGATGATGGTGATACCCAAGATCTGGTGCCCGGGAGCGTTGCGCGATTGAGAAAAGCAGATTGCTCGACATATACCATGTCCGTTGCAAGCGACGCGCCAGCACACCTGATGGTCGTTCAACTTGAAGGATAAAGTGCGTTCTAAATCCCTGCAATGTGATTGCCGGGAAATTCCTCTTGAAATGGAAGCCCGCGGCGGTCGTTGGTAAACTGCCGGTGCTTAATAATTGCCAAGTAGAAGGCGTCCAGCTTATCTTTCGGAACCTCTATCCCAAAGCTAGTCTTTGTTGTTGGCGTGGACGCCCCCACACGACAGCAAGCCCAATATACGGGGCAACTCGATTTATTGACCGATTTAGCAACCTGTCGTCTGGAAATTCGGTTTTGGGGTATTCACGCATCCAGGCATTCCCATTTGATGTAGGCCTTTGTGTCGACGGCCCATCGTTCGTCGATCTCGACCAGCACGGCGCTGACGAGACGTTTCAGAGCCTCTTCATTTGGAAAGACCCTGACCTTGATGGTTCGGCGTTTGAGCTCCTGCTGGATGGCGCGCTCAATTAGGTTCGAGGTCCGCAAGCGGCGGCGGTGGTGGTGCTCTGGCAGGGAGAAGACGGTCAGGCCTTCGGGCACGTTCTCTTCCAGCCATTCGGCCAGTTTAGGGGCGGTTTCGCGATAGGCTGTCACGAGATCGACCAGCGCGGTTTCCGCCTTGGCCAGCGAGGCTGCATTCCAGACCGTGCGCAGCTCAGCACCGATGCGCTTGCGTACTCTCTGGCTGGGCGCATGATGGATGGCATTCTGGGCCAGGTGGAATTGGCAACGCTGCCATTTGGCGCCCCCGAAGACGGCCCTGCGGGCGGCGCGTAGACCGGCGTGGTCGTCGGAGACGAAGTATTCGACACCGCGCATGCCACGGCTCTGCAAGCTTTCGAGGAATGCTCTCCAGTGGACCTCTGCTTCTGACAGGGCCACCGAGACGCCAAGCACTCGGCGGCGCTCATCCAGGCCACCGCACGCACCGACCGGTGGCCGCGGTCCAGGGACTGGGGGTAGAAGGCTGCGTCCGCATGGCCGGCAGTCTTGGGAACCTGCTCCGTGACCGTGCCCGCAGGTGTGTCAATCCGCTTGGGCTTGGAGCCGTTGGCATAGCCTTGTCGGCTGGCCGTCCGCTCATAATGACCGGCGCCGAGAAACCACTCACGCTCAATGCGCATCGCCAACTCAAAGGCCCGTGCAAAAACCGTGGCTATGTCATTCGCGCCATATTCGATCAGATGTTCCAAGATGGCCTCAAAGCCTGTACCCTTCTGCCTGTCCATTTTTGCTTCTCCATGTTTGTTTTGCAACTCCATGGAATACCAGTTTGATGAGCCCCTTCTGGGGCATGCCCCAGAAGGGGCTCACAGCGCATTCTCCAACAAAATTTCCAGACATCAGGTTACAGTACCTATTGACATTCTGAGGGCGTAACGGCGTGTTTTGGTGTTTTGGGTCATTGGCCACACCGGATTTGAGGAGGTCAGGGACGATCACTGATCCACAGCGGGCATTGGTGGCACTGATCGCGCCCACATCCTGGTGTTTTCACGCCGGGAACGGATTCAGGCGGTGCAATTGGCCAAGTCGGCGGATGTTGTAGACGAGGTTTTTCATCCCGATTTTGACCTTGGCCCGCGCCAGGCCGATGGTTCGCACCAGCGTGCCACCCATGTCGTTCGCCTGCGCGCCGAACACATGCTCGATACGGACACGAACTGAGAATTTCGTCCTGTTTCTTTTCATTGCCTGTTCGGTCAAAGGCTTGCCTCGTTTTCCCTTGCGATGGATGCGGCTGGTCAGTCCTCTTGCCCTGAGCTTCGCCTCGATTTCTTCCGACCGGTAAGCTGCATCTGCCCTGACCCCGGAGGCGGTGTTGCCGCGCATCAGCAACTCGTCCACCGCCTGACTGTCCACTGCCCGACAGTCGAATGCATCGCATTCGATGAGAGTGAGGCGCCCCAAGATTTATAGACGCTTTGCTTGGTGATTTTGGAACCAGGGAGAGACGTACATGAGTAAGGGAATGCGGTTTACGGACGAGTTCAAACGGGATGCTGTGGTGCAGGTCGTTGAGCGCGGGTACGCGGTCAGTGACGTTGCTGAACGGTTGGGATCAACGCCAATGGCCAGATTGCGGACAAGGACGAAACCGCTCTTGCGGTAGAGGCGCTTGTTGTTCTGGTAGCGCGTCATTTGGACCGTTGATTTTGTGGATGGGCGCGACTGTCGTTGAATTGGGACCTTCTCAATCCAGCGACAGGAGGTTTTCATGTCCAATCATTCGATTTCGGTTACGAGACACCCTACCCGAGGAGACAATAGGTTTTTTACAGTGGGCTGCGCCACCGTGTTCTTGCTACCTATTCTTGCTACTATCGCCGGTAATAGCACCGAATCAAAATTGACGCCAAACCCGGCTTATCGCACTGTGATGTAAGGGCTTTCTGTGGTTTCTCACAATGGGTTATTTTTAGGGCTGGCGTTGATATTTAGGGCCAGATGAAAAATAGATCTGTTCCGTGGCGAGGGTTCGCGGCCGCCAATACCTTGCTCCTGTACCATGCATCGGCTAAACCCCGCGCGACAACACATCCAGAGGGACCATGACCCATGGCCAAGCAAAAGAAAGCCCCACGCCCCAAGGCCCAGACGCCGAAGGGATTTCGCGACTATTTTGGGGCTGAGGTCACTCAGCGCACCGAAATGCTGCAGGCGATTGCCGGGGTCTACCATCACTATGGCTTTGAGGCGCTGGAAAGTGCCGGCGTTGAAACCGTCGAGGCACTGGGCAAGTTCCTGCCGGATGTGGACCGCCCCAATGAGGGGGTGTTTGCCTGGCAGGAATTTGACGAGAAAGATAATGGCGACTGGATGGCGCTGCGCTATGATCTGACAGCGCCTTTGGCGCGGGTCTATGCGCAGCACCGCAATGATCTACCCTCGCCCTATCGTCGCTATGCGATGGGGCCTGTGTGGCGCAACGAGAAGCCGGGACCGGGGCGCTATCGCCAGTTCTATCAGTGTGATGCGGATACGGTTGGATCAGCCTCGATGGCGGCCGACGCCGAGATTTGTGCCATGTTGTCGGACACATTGGAGACCGTCGGCATTGCGCGCGGCGACTATCTGGTGCGGGTCAACAACCGCAAGGTTCTGAACGGTGTGCTGGAGACAATGGGGCTGGTTGAGGGCGACGGGGCGCGTGACAATGTGCTGCGCACGATCGACAAGTTCGACAAGGTGGGCGAGGCTGGCGTGCGCCAGTTGCTGACCAAGGGGCGGCTGGATGCCTCTGGTGCCTATATCGATGGGGTCGGCCTGTCTGACGATCAAGCCGAGCCGGTGATTGCCTTTCTGACCTCGAAAGCGGCGGATGCGGCGGGCACTCTGGCCAATCTGCGGGCTGCGGTTGGCGACAGCAAGGTCGGGGCCGAGGGCATTGCCGAGCTGGAACAGATTGGCGAATTGCTGGCGGCTGGTGGCTATGGATCGGACCGGATTGAGATCGATCCATCGGTTGTGCGTGGCTTGGGCTATTATACCGGCCCGGTCTACGAGGCTGAACTGACCTTTGAGATCCTCGACGACAAGGGCCGCAAGCGGCAGTTTGGCTCGGTTGCGGGCGGCGGCCGTTATGACGATCTGGTCAAACGCTTTACCGGCCAGGAAGTGCCGGCCACCGGGGTCTCGATTGGCGTCGACCGGCTGCTGGCGGCGCTGCGCGAAAAGGGCCGGATCAGCGCTGAGATTTCGGGTCCGGTGGTGGTGACGGTGATGGATAAGACGCGGATGGCGGATTATCAGGCGATGGTGGCCGAGCTGCGCAATGCGGGCATTCGCGCCGAGGTCTATCTGGGCAACCCCAAGAATTTTGGCAACCAGCTGAAATATGCGGACAAGCGTAATTCGCCGATTGCGGTGATTGAGGGTGGCGACGAAAAGGAAAAGGGCGTGGTGCAGATCAAAGATCTGATCCTGGGCGCCAAGATTGCTGAAAATGCAACGCTGGAGGAATGGAAAGCCCGTCCCAGCCAGTTTGAGGTGCCCCGCAATGAGCTGGTCGCTCGGGTGCGTGAAATCCTCGACGGACAGGGATGAGAGATGCCAGATCGTTCTGATATCCGCCTGCGCGCCGCGCAGTTGCGGGCTGATTTCGAAAATGCGGGGGCGCTGGTGGTGGATCCGCCATTGCTGCAGCCTGCCGGCTTGCTGCTGGATCTCTACGGTGAGGACATCCGGGCGCGGGCCTATGTGACCTCGGATGGGCTGCGCGGCGAGCAGATGCTGCGGCCGGATTTCACCGTGCCAGTGGTGCAGATGCATATGCGCGACGGGGCTGAACCGGCGCGTTATACCTATGCGGGCGAGGTGTTCCGGCGTCAGGAGCAGGATCCTGATCGTGCCAATGAATATATTCAGGTCGGCTATGAGATATTCGACCGCGATAATTCCGCAGCGGCAGACGCCGAGGTGTTTGCACTGATGGCCAACAGCGTCGCCGGATTGGGGCTGCGCGCGGCGACCGGCGATATCGGCATTCTGATGGCTGCCGTTCAGGGGTTGAATACCACCGCGCGGCGCAAAGCGGCACTGATGCGTCACATCTGGCGGCCACGGCGGTTTCGGGCGCTGCTGGATCGGTTTGCGCATCGGGTGCCGGTGCCTCAATCGCGTCAGGCGCTACTGTCGACCGAGGGTGTCCCGACCGACACCGGCGTCGAGATCGGCAAACGCAGCCGCGCCGAGATTGACGAGCGTATTGCGGCGCTGCGCGAGGATGCCGCGGCGCCACCGATTGCCGAGAATGAATTGCTGGCACTGGAAACGTTGATGGCGGTGCGCGAAACCGTGCCTTACGCGCTGGAGCAGATGCGTGATATTGCGGTTGATCTGCCGTCGATTTCTACCGCATTGGACCGGCTGGAGGCGCGATCGGCGGCTTTGGCGGCGCGCGGCGTCGATGTCCAGTATCTCGATTTCGAGGTTTCATATGGCCGCACGTCGATGGAATATTATGACGGGTTTGTGTTTGGCTTTTACGCCGAGACACGCCCGGACCTGCCGCCAATTGCCAGCGGCGGGCGCTATGATGCGCTGACCCGGCAACTGGGGCAGGGGACGGAGATCCCCGCAGTGGGCGCCGTGTTGCGCCCGGACCTGATGTTAATATTAGAGAAGGCGTCGTCATGAGCCTCAAGCTGGGAGTGCCGTCCAAGGGGCGGCTGATGGAAAAGACCTTTAGCTGGTTTGAAAAACGCGGCGTGACCCTGTCGCGTACCGGGTCAGATCGGGAATATGCCGGCCAGGTCGACGGGGTTGACGGGGTCGAGCTGGTGCTGCTGTCGGCGGGTGAGATCCCGCGTGAGCTGGCGGCGGGTCGCATTCATCTGGGCGTTACCGGTACCGATCTGGTGTATGAGAAGCTGCCGCGCTGGGAACAGCAGGTGCAGCAGATCGAGGCGATGGGATTCGGTCAGGCGGATCTGATCCTGGCGGTGCCAAAATCCTGGATCGACGTCGATACGCTGGATGATCTGGATGCGGTGGCGGCTGCCTTTCGTGCCCGGCATGGGCACAGGTTGCGGATCGCCACCAAATATCACCGGCTGGTGCGTGAATTCCTCACCGATGGTGGCGTCGCTGATTATCAGCTGGTCGACAGTCAGGGGGCAACCGAAGGCACGGTCAAGAACGAGACTGCGGAAATGGTGGCGGATATCACCTCGACCGGGGAAACCCTGCGCGCCAATCACCTGAAGATCCTGAGCGCCGGACCGGTGCTGAAATCACAGGCAACCCTGTGGCGCAGCCGCACCGCAGCCATGTCCGCCGAGGACAAACTTGTATTGAAGCAGATGCTGGCGCTGCTGCACGGCGAGGCCTGATTTCACCATGATCTGAACTGTGTCCGGAATTTTCAAAAATTCCGGGCCGGAAAATTCGAATTTTCCGGTGACCGCCGAGATCAGATGACGCCGATTTCTGCCAGCGCCTGGTTCAACTCGGGTGGCAGCGCGTCGTCACTGGTCAGCCCCTCACGCAGGTCAGACGGGCTGTCTTCGGGTTTGAGATAGCGCCAGCCCTGAAACGGGCGACGCAGTGCGTTGTGGGTACGGTGAATCATCGGGTCGAGCACGAAGGCGCAGCGGCGAATGCCATCCTCGCCAATCACCTCATCAAATCGCAGGATCTTTTGGCGACATTGAACCGCGCCTTTGATCACCCAGTAGATTGACCCGCCGGCCACGATTTCCGTCTCACGTTTGGGCCACATACGGGTAACGTGACGCGCCAATCCATCCGCAGATTGTGCGCGGCGCATCTCTTGCCAGTCGATCAGGGTTTCGACGTTTTCCGAGCCAACGGAAAGTTTGATCAGGTTTGTAAAGTTATCCACCGGTAATCCACAGAGTCGTCCATAGGGTCAACTGCATATTGTAGTCATTATCTGGGCAGCAACAAGGTATTGTGGTACACTGGGTAAAAATTCATGGAACATAGGTCGATTTCACGTTGAGACTCGCGGCCTGCCTGTTGTACCAGACCGCTACTCTAGCCTAAAGGATTCGCTAAATGAGCCGCTTTGCTGCCCCCATCGCCGCACAGATCTGGGATATGAAATACCGCTTCAAGGAGGCCGATGGTACCCCCATTGATGCCACCGTCGAAGACAGCTGGCGCCGTATCGCCCGCGATCTGGCCAAGGTGGAGAAAGACCCAGCAGCTTGGGAAGAGACGTTCTACGCAGCCCTGGAAGATTTCAAATATCTGCCTGCCGGCCGGATCACCGCCGGGGCGGGCACCGCGCGCAAGGTCACATTGTTCAACTGCTTTGTGATGGGCACCATCCCTGACAGCATGTCCGGTATTTTTGACATGCTGAAAGAGGCGGCGCTGACCATGCAGCAGGGCGGTGGCATTGGCTATGACTTCTCGACCGTGCGGCCACGTGGGGCCGATGTCAAAGGGGTGGCTGCGGATGCCTCGGGGCCGCTGTCGTTCATGGATGTCTGGGATTCAATGTGCCGCACCATCATGTCGGCCGGCTCGCGGCGCGGTGCGATGATGGCGACCATGCGCTGCGATCACCCGGATATTAAGGAATTCATTGCCGCAAAATCCGATGCTGCCCGCCTGCGCATGTTCAACATGTCGGTGCTGATCACCGATGACTTCATGGATGCGGTCAAGGCGGATGGCTCGTGGGAGCTGGTGTTTGATGGCAAGATCTATCACACCGTGCAGGCGCTGGATCTGTGGAACACCATCATGCAGGCCACCTATGATTTTGCCGAGCCGGGGGTGATTTTCATCGACCGGATCAACACCGCCAACAACCTGAACTACATCGAGACGATCTCGGCCACCAACCCCTGCGGTGAGCAGCCACTGCCGCCTTATGGCGCCTGCCTGCTGGGCTCGATCAATATGGCGCGTCTGGTGTCGCAGCCGTTTGAGGCGGGTGCGGCGATGGACGAAGCCGTGATGACCGATCTGGTCGCCACCGCGGTGCGGATGATGGATAATGTGGTGGATGTCTCGAATTTCCCATTGCCCGAACAACGGGCCGAGGCGCTGGCCAAGCGCCGTATCGGGCTGGGGGTCACCGGACTGGCCGATGCGCTGCTGATGGTTGGGCTGCGCTATGGCTCTGACGCCGCGGCGCGTCAGACCGAAGCCTGGCTGAAAGCGATCGCCCGCGCCGCCTATCTGGCCTCGGTGGATCTGGCTAAGGAAAAAGGCGCCTTCCCACTGTTTGACGCCGAGCCCTATCTGGCCTCTGGTACCATGATGGCGATGGACGACGACGTGCGCCAGGCGGTGCGCAGCCACGGTATCCGCAATGCGCTGCTGACCTCGATCGCGCCCACCGGCACCATTTCGCTGTACGCGGGCAATGTCAGTTCCGGCATCGAGCCGGTGTTCGCCTATGCCTATACCCGCAAGGTTCTGCAAAAGGACGGCAGCCGCAGCGAAGAGGAAGTGGTCGATTATGCGGTGCAGATGTGGCGCGACAAGTTTGGCGACAAAGCGCTGCCTGACTATTTCGTCAACGCGCAAACGCTGGCCCCCTCCGAACATGTGAAAATGCAGGCGGCGGCGCAGAAATGGGTCGACAGCTCGATCTCGAAGACCATCAACTGCCCCGAAGACATCAGCTTTGATGACTTCAAGCAGGTCTATATGCTGGCCTGGGATCAGGGCTGCAAAGGCTGCACCACCTACCGTCCCAACGACGTCACCGGCTCGGTTCTGACGGTCAGCGAAAGCTCGGATCAGGCCCCCGGTGAAGCAGCGGATGCGCCGCAGGCCAGCAATGGCGCCGAGGTGGTCTATATGTCGGAACCGCTGGATCGGCCGCAGAGCCTGGAGGGGCATACCTACAAGCTGAAATGGCCCGACAGCGAACATGCGATTTATCTGACCATCAACGACATCATTCTGAACGGTCATCGTCGTCCATTTGAGGTCTTCATCAACTCCAAGAACATGGAGCATTACGCCTGGACGCTGGCGCTGACCCGGATGATTTCGGCAGTGTTCCGGCGCGGCGGTGATGTGTCCTTTGTGGTCGAGGAGCTGATGGCGGTGTTTGATCCGCGTGGCGGCGCCTGGGTGCAGGGCAAGTACATCCCCTCGATCCTGGCGGCGATTGGCGGCGTGATCGAGACCCATATGATCCGGACTGGATTTATCGAGGGCGAAGGCATGGGGCTGAAAACGGATCCCACCGCCGAGGTGGTCAACCTGGGCGCGCCGCCGCGTGGCAAAGCCTGCCCCAGCTGTGGCCAGTACGGCCTGCAGATGGTTGAAGGCTGCATGACCTGTCGCAGCTGCGGGCACTCCAAATGCGGCTAGGGCGGCGTTTGATACTGTTGTCACGCCATGCATAGTTTGTCCAAAACGGCGGTTTTACCGGTTTCCGACTAGGTATAGATTGTCCAATTTTCCAAAGGCCCTTGTGAATAGGGCCTTTGGGTTTTCTGAAGTTGGTTTACCGTTCGGATCATCTCAGGTGTGATTTGAGCGAGGATGCCGTCACTCCGACCTAGATCATTCCGCCTGTCCAATAGGGAAGGGATGAAACATATGTATCCATATGTTCCTGTTGACGGCAAAAAATGTGCGGCTAGCCATGAAACTGGCGAATTGCGAGCTCATGGATCACCGTCAGAAACTCATCGGCTCAGCAATGCTGTCATCTGACAACGAGCCGACATAGGCACAATTGGGCATTCATACGAAGATTAAGTTATCTCTGGTTTCACTTTGATCATTGTGAGCAGGCTTGCCTGGTGGCGCTTGGCCAGTCCTGGAGATGGCCAGTCCTGGAGATGGCTGGGCTCATCCCCCGCATTGTCGGCTGAGAAACTTTTACCACATTAATGCCCAGTGCAGCATCCGACATGAAGGGCGGATTGCCGACAGTCGCTGCAATCTGCATTGATGACTGTTTTGTGCAGGAAACACTCGTTGCAATCGCCTCCGGCGAGTATGGGGGGATTACCCTGCGAAGAAGCGTTTCGACATTTGAGGGCTACGCACTTCTGGCCAATACTATGACGCATGCCATGCATCCAAAATGGTGATGATCAGAATGTCTGTGTTGATGCAGACATGTGGTTTGAGATGATGACTATAGTGGTCATCAGCGGCACGGACCAACTATCCTGTCTCGACAAGTCAAACAACTTGGCAATAGCTATTTTGCCCCCTGTTTTCGGGGGCCTTTTTTATCTGCTTTCACAAAGTCACCAGACGCATTAGTCATCCCTATCTTCGCAATTGTGGGAAAAATCATGGCGCAAAAAGCCACCATTTATAAAGTTGAACTTTCCGTTTGTGATATGGATCGTCACTACTATGAGACCCATAAACTGACCGTTGCCAAACATCCATCCGAGACGGATGAACGGCTGATGGTGCGTCTTCTCGCTTTTGCACTGAATGCCCATGAGCACTTGGAAATGACGAAGGGCCTTTCAGCGGATGACGAGCCAGACATTTGGCAGAAAAGCCTGAGTGGCGAGCTTGAGTTGTGGGTGGCATTGGGACTTCCGAGCGAGAAGATTGTTCGTAAATCCTGTGGCAAAGCCAGCGAGGTGATTGTCTATTGCTTCGGCGGCAGGACGGCTGAGATATGGTGGGAGAAGATCAAAAACAGCACCGCTCGGTTTGATAACCTTCAGGTGATCAATTTTTCAGAGACGGACACCCGCGAACTGGGAAACCTAGCAAGTCGCTCGATGAAGCTGCAGGTTAATATTCAGGACGGCGATGTGATGGTCAGTGTTGATGATAGCATCGTTTACGTGACCCCGGCCAAATGGAAAAATGCTGATCATTGATCGTCGAGCTGCTCACATCGCGCATAAGAGCCCAGACTGTAGAATGCTGCGTCGTTGACCGATGTTTGCCGGATAGACGGACCGGACCAATCGACAGAGAAATAGTGGTTTGCGTTGGCACATCACTGCAAAGAAACCAAGCCCAGACGCTTCTCTCGTAGTACCAACACTAACGCTACTGTTTGCTGCGCAGGGCATCATTGGCAGCTTGAACGAGCCGCGCCGCAGCATTCGCAATGACGTCTGAACGTCGGTCGGGTTAGGGCTGTTCGCTACTTTTATGGGCGCGTGACGTGGCCCACTTGCTGCACCATGTACATATCAACTCGAAGGGCGGTTTCGGCCATTCGCTGCGGTTTGCATGGATGTCGGCTATGCGCAGAAAATGACCTTTGCAAAGTTGAAGCCTCATGCGATGCGAGAGTGCATGAACGGCCCACAGCGGCCATTGAACTACCTCAGACAGGCTGCGGTGCGGCTATCGTATTGCTGCCGTTCATGCAAACTTCTGTCACACGTATCCACTTGCTTGTTGGTGATATTGTCCGGCTATTTGGCGCGAAGGATTTCCATCTGATTTCTTTCTCAATTATGCTAAAAATGACGTCATTGCGTTCAAAAATCGGGATACTTCCTGTTCAGTATTATAATGGCAGAACGACACCCGGACACAGCTATCTTGCTTTAGTGGTGTTAGGATGTTGGCCGAATAATGGTCGGCTTTTCGTACATGGGTGCGTATTCCCTGTTCATTCATATAAGCAACGATATCTACTGCATTTCGCCCGTTAATCATAAAGGAAACCAGCCCCTCGCGATGTGGGTTGTCAATGCCGGCAAGCACTATGACATCCTTCATATCCGCCAATCCCTTAAGGTTGCCGGTGCCGTGTAGCATCGCGTTGGTCAGAGTCTCCTCGTGCGCTAGGATGGCTTGCCCCGCGGCCACAATTTTCGCCCGCGGATCGCTTTCTTCGGAAACCTCAGAACCCAGCCATTCGAAATAGCGGATTACCTCTGACAAAGTGGCATAAGCGCCGGTGTCACGGGTGCCCAGTTCCCACTGCTTCGCCGGACCATTCAGCAACATATTGTGTGGCACGTCTGTCAAGCGGTCGGAAATCCAACCAACACCATATCCATGGCGCGAAAACATCTTATATGGTGAAACCGCATAGCCATCGATATCGTAGCTGTCGATATCAAGGAGCCCGTGCGCAGCATGTTGGATGCCGTCGACAATGATAATGCAATCGGGTGACACGGCACGGATCACTTTGCTGATTTCACCAACATCATTTCCGATGCCCGTGACCGGAGAGGTGTGAAGTATCGTTGCTACGCGGGTGTCTTTGTTCACAACCTTTGCATAATTCTGCGCGGTGACATCACCCGTTTCATCATTGTGGACAACGGTGATCAATTCTTTCCCCGCGATCTCGGCCCAACGTATCGCAGCGCTGCGGGTGGCCGGATGTTCCACGGTCGAGCTAACAACATTGCCACCTGGCGCGGTCCCGAGACAAGCCGTGCTGATCATCCTGAACAGCACCTCAGTGCCGCTTTCACCAAAGAACACTTGCCCAGACGAGGCATTGAGGAACAGGTGCATATCCTTGCGGGCCTGATCAATAACCCGCACCAGTTCATGCGAGGCGGGGTTATCGCGGCCCTGATTATCGGGAATTGCGGCGTACTCCGCCGTGCGAGAAACAACCGATTTCAAGGTAAGCGCGCCACCCGCATTTTCAAAGAAAATGCGCTCACCCTGAAACGGGCATGCATCAACATGGGCGAACCGTGCGCGGACTTCCTTTAGCAAGTTTTCGTTAGATCCCAGCATATTACTTCCTTGAAGCGATTGGATTGAACACAATCCTAGCACTTGAGCTTCAATTCTTTTAGGATGTAATTGTTGCCATGCCCTAAAGGAAAGATGTTGGATACCCGATTTCTCCAAAGCTTGATAACCGTAATTGAGCAGGGTTCAATCGCCGAGGCGGCCCGTTCGCTCAATCTAACCCCCGCCGCCATTGGGCAAAGAATTAGGGCGTTGGAAGCTGATCTTAATACTGAACTTCTGATCAGAACTGGCCACAAGGCCAGACCAACAGAGGCCTGTATTCAACTTCTGCCTCAGATGCGAGAAATTATCCTGAAATGTCGGGATCTGGAGTTTGGATGGGATCCGAAGGGTTTATCTGGTGTTATACGCGTCGGGGCAATTTCGACGGCTCTGACAGGTTTGGTCTCTTCGGCAATCAGAGAGTTGAGGCACGGCTATCCTCAGATGCAAATCCACTTGTTCCCCGGAACATCAAAGGAGTTGCACAGGCAGGTCATAGACGGAGACTTGGATTTGGCAGTTATAGTGTCACCGCCGACGACAGAAAAATCACTGTTTACCGAAGCACTTTACCGCGAACCTTTGGTTTTAGTCACCCCAGATAGCCCCAGTATCGCGGCGGACATCATGCTGCGCACAGCGCCGTTCATCGCTTATGATCCTGCGTCCTGGGGAGGGCTGATAATTCAAAGATATCTTGACAGAATTGGCCTGAAACCGAATGTGATCAGTGTTCTCGACAGTCCGGAGGCCATTGCATTCCTTGTTGGCGAGGGCTTGGGCGTTTCCATCATGCCTGATTGGGGAGGGCTCAACACACAAGCAAGAAAACTCCGCCTGACCCCACTGCCTGATTTGGTGGAACAAAGAGTCATATCATCGATATACCGGCACGACTCCTCGCGGATTAAGAAAATAGAATTGTTCAACACAATGCTGAGACGCTTGCGAACGGGCGATGATTAGAAGGATGGATAATTAGACGCTCCAGCGACTGTCCATCACGGCTTGTTTTCTTGGCTTCAATGGGATGATCTCAAATATTCGCACCTGCAGCGAAAGACCACTGTCCGCCCTTCGTTTCGGATGCTGCACAGCGCACCAAAGTCTTAAAAGGGCTGGGAACTGCCGCTTGACGTCGCCCCCACCAACGGCAGCTAAGGGCCGAGCCTGTGTGAAAACTCGGTATTTCGAGAGGATATTCTCAGTCCGCCAATGGATCGGCACCTTCGGGAAGATGCTCTCCAGAGTAAAGGATGTTGGAATGATGTTCTCAGAGATCGCGGCCGAAGTGAGTTCTCACACAGCCCCGGCCGTTACCGGCAGCCTACCCCAAGAAATCGCTTGATTGCGTAACTACCTTCACGCCTTCATCGAAAGAAGAGCGATCACAGAGGTGGTCGCGGGACTTCGGACCAGTAGCTAAGGTGGATCACCTTGTGAGAGAGATGATCCGAAATGACCAAGAGAAAGACCCAGTCGTCCCGCTGCCCGGCAGTGGTTTGCAAGCAAACCATGAAAGGGGTGTGCGACGTCTTTTGCGTTTGGTTCCAATCTACCTGACGCCAACACCAGTAAAAAGGACCCCCAGCACAAGATTTACCGTTACCTTCTTCGGGGCCTGACGATTGACCGGCCCAATCAGGTTCTCCTCTCACGCATGTAAACATGCGCTGCCAGGCCGTGCATGTATGGCAAGGGTCGCTGACCCGCTCTCATGATATAGAATACCGCAGAACGCGCCCATTTGCCCCATGGGATATTAACGCCGAAGGAGGCTTATGAGACCAGAAAGACACCCATGAGATTGGCCGCCTAAATGAAACCCGGATCCCCCTTAAGCAGGCTGCAAACGGGTCGAAAAAATAGGACCACCTCTGTCATGTTCTTCATAAATAGGGCCAGTGTGGGATCCAGAAGTTGCCGGCGCAGATTTCTGCAGGGCGTCAGACCTCTGATCGGACCCAAACCGCTTGATAAGCCGATCAACTGAGCGGCGCCTTTCAGGGCACCCAGATAAAAAGCGCGGAGCTGTGAGGCTCCGTGCTTTTTTGGGTCCTTGAGGGGCGGTTGGTCGCGGCCTGTTGGTTAGAAGTCTTGCCAGCCGGAAACGCGGCGCGGTTCTGGGGTGTCAAAATCCGGTTCATGGGCAGAGAAATCAGCGTTCTCCATTGACCCTGTTGGGACAGATTCAAAACGCCCCATTGTGCCGCCGTCATTGCCGGTTTTGAACACCGATACCTGACGGGCCAGCTCGCTTGCGTCATTGCGCAGCAACTGGCTGGCGGCGGTGGATTCTTCGACCATGGCGGCGTTGTGTTGGGTCACCTGGTCCAGTTGCAAGACACCCGAGTTGATTTCGGCCAGAGCGATCGACTGTTCTTCGGCGCCTGAAGCAATCCCCATCACGTGATCGGAAATGGTGCCGACGCTGTCGATGATTTTGCGCAACTCGTCGCCGGTGCGGCCCACCAGCTCGACGCCGTGCTTTACCTGCTGCGAGCTGTCGCTGATCAGCAGTTTGATTTCCTGCGCCGCGTCTGATGACCGCTGTGCCAAGGCCCGCACTTCGGAGGCGACCACAGCAAAGCCAAGGCCTGCTTCGCCGGCCCGTGCCGCCTCGACCCCGGCGTTGAGAGCCAGTAGGTTGGTTTGGAACGAGATATCGTCAATCACCGAAATGATCTGCGAGATCTTTATGGAAGATTTTTCAATCAACGACATGGCATCGACCGCTTCGCGCATGACTAGTCCGCTCTTTTTTGCGGTAGTGCCGGCAGTGGAGACGATGCTTTCAACTTCTTTTGCACCGGTGGCGGCAGATTTCACGCTGGCTGTCAGCTCATCCAGCGCGGCGGCGGTCTGTTCCAGTGTGGCTGCCTGACTTTCGGTGCGTTGGGAGAGGTCGTTGGACGATTGGTTGATCTCTTCAGAGCTGCCGCGGATTTTTTCCGAGTTGCTGATCACCGAGTCGATGATGCCAACCAGGGTGCTGATGGTGCGGTTGTAATTCTCCCGCAGCACTTCGTATTCGCCAGTAAAGGCCTGATCGATCGTCTGGGTCAGATCCCCTTCGGACAGCCGTTGCAGAGCGCTGGTCAGGGTCTCGACCACGCGGCTTTGCTCTTGTTGTGCCTGAACGCGATCATTCTCCACTTCGCGGGCCTGTGCCAGCTGGATTTTCAGGTTCTCGACGGTGCGGGCAATGGCACCGATTTCGTCACCACGATCCAGGTGGATCGGGTCCTGATCCAACGTGCCATTGGCAATCTCGTCGATCAGGGTGCCGACCTCCTGAAGCGGCCGCGACAGAATTGCCCGCAGCAAGAAGGTCGAAATGGCGCACATGATCAGAAATGCGACACCGGCCACCAAGTAAGTGATCATTTTGGCTTTGGCGAGCTCGGCAAAGGCCAGGTCCGGTGACCAGATGATGGCGACCGATCCGACAATGCTGTCGCCTTTGGCCCCTGCTGTGGCAGGCATTGCGATGTAATACCCGTTGCCAGTCGTTTCACCGGCCCCGGTTGCAAAGGAGGCCGCGGCAAGCGTTGCCAATTGGCGGGCCTCGTCTTGGTCAGCGGCGCCCGAGGTTGCAATCACCTCGTTTGAGCTGTTGGTGGCGATGGCATAGACCGCGCTGCCACCGGATTCTTGCAGAATTCGGTCGAGCGCAATCTGTACACCGCTGGCATCGCCAAACCGCATTGCGCCACCATTGCGGGCGCCTGCGGCTTGGGTGATTTCTGACGCCAGGCCTAGAATGCCATCTTCAATGGCTTTGCTGACCATGCGCTGGGACTGAAACATCAAGATTGCAGCCACAATCAATGTCGTTGCGGTTATCAACAAAGTACATTTGATAAAAACCGACATACCGTTGAGCACCGGAGCAAGTGGATTACGAAATTTCATGTGAATGCCTTCTGTGTTTGCAGCCCTAGCGAATTTGACCGAGTTTAAATCAGGGATTCAGCATCGATGCCGATGGTCATCGCGCCAATCGCCTGCCCCGTTGTCGGGTCGGTGATTGTCAGTGAGATCTGGCCCTGGTAGCTTTGGGTAGACTCATCCAATTCAACGTCCCCGAAGTGAACGGCGTCGGGGCCAACACTGTAGGTCTGCGCGTGTTTTGCTTCGTCGCCTTGCCACATGTCCGAGGTCATACTTGACGCGGCTACGTTGAGGCCATGGGCATCCATGATGAAGACTTCGGTGACACGGCCGCCAGAGGCCACCACCTGACTGCGCAGGAACTCTGCTGCTGCATTGTCAAGAACCGGAGTGATGGTTGGCGTCGATGGGGCCCCAATTTCCGCGCGCCAGGCCAGGTCCAGCTGGTCGATCATCCCCTGATCGTATTCACTGGTCAGCAGGTTCTGGGCGTTAATGGCGTCCACCAAAATTGGCGAATGTGCCCAGGACCGGATTTCATTTTCCAGGTAGGCAGACATGGCAGGCGCATATTCATTTGCGGATACAGAAGTGGCAACCGCGGGTAGCATGACTGCCAAAACGGCAAGTGTAGTCAGTTTCATTGGTCGTTCCCTTGTGTAGATACCTCTGAGTGAAAGAGGACGAGTCACATCTGGGTGCTGGAGCTTAAAGCCGCATTAAAGTACCGTAAATTAACTTCCACATTTTTATCGAAATTGGGCGGTCGGGGTGATGTGTGGTTGTTTTTGCTGAATTTTCACCGTTGCGCTTGTCTTATGGCGCGGTGGCGATTTATGAAAAGGGGATGTGAGTTGCCGCTGTCGGCGGCTCTCGATGTGAACATAGGGAAGGTATTGGAATGTCTGAAATTACGCGAACCCACGTAGGGGCCCGGATGAGCCAGATTGTGGTGCATGGCGACACGATCTATTTGGCGGGGCAAGTTGGCACCGCCGGAGACAGCGTTGCCGATCAAACCCGCAGCTGTCTGGAGAAGATCGACACATTGCTGGGGGAGGCAGGCTCGGACAAGACGCGCATTCTGCAGACAACCATCTGGCTGGCCGATATGGCGGATTTTGCGGACATGAATGCGGTCTGGGATGGCTGGGTGCCAGAGGGACACACCCCGGCGCGCGCCTGTGGCGAAGCAAAGCTGGCGCATCCCGAATTCAAAGTCGAGTTCCTGGTGACAGCCGCCCGATAGGCCTGTCAGGCCGGTGCTGTCAGGCCAGTTCTGTTAGGCCAGTTCTGTTAGGCCAGTTCTGTTAAGCCGGTGCTGCTGGCAGGCGGCTGAGCAACAGCAGGCGCAAGTCGGAAGGATTGATCGGCTTGTGCAACAGGTCTGCACCGATGGTCTTGCACAGCGTCGCCAGTTCGGGATCCCGGTTGGCGGTGATCAGACAGGCGGGCAGCGGCCCGTGCCGTTGCCTGAGCTGGGCAATGGCATCGCTGCCCAGCAGACCGTCATCCAGTTGGTAATCGGCAATCACCAGATCCGGGGTGATGTCGACCTCTTGCAGCAGCGACATCGCCTCGCGCGCGCTGGCACAGGCAAAGACGTCGAGCCCCCAGGCCTCCAGGGCGACGGTCAGGGCGCTGCGCAACCCGCTGTCGTTTTCGATCAGCAGCACCAGGGCTGACGGCAAATCGGCTTGGCCGTGACCCCTGGTCGGGGGAGGGTCCACCGCGACCTGAGGGTTTGACAGCGGCAGATCCACCGCAAACATGGTGTGGCCAGCCTGCGACCGTAGCTGTAACGGATGATCGAGCAATTCGCAGGCACGTTTAACGATGGTCAGCCCCAGACCGACGCCTTCGGTTGGGCGCGGCGGGGTGTTGAGGCGGTGAAATTCTTCGAATATGCGCTGGTGTTGGTCGCGGGGAATGCCGGGTCCGGTGTCATGGATCTCAACCCGCAGGGTCTTGCCACAGCGACGGGCCCCCACCAATATTTTTCCGCTGTCGGTATAGCGCACCGCATTTGAGATCAGGTTTTGCAGGATGCGGCGCAGGAAGGTGGCATCGCTGCGCACCGTGGCGCCGGGCAGAACGATGCGAAAGTTGAGCCCTTTTTGCGCCGCCAGTGGCGCCAACTCATCGCTCAGCTGACCCAGCATATCCCCCAGCGCCACATCTGTCAGGTCAACACTCACCTGGCCGCTGTCCAGTTTGGATATATCGAGCAGGGCCTGGAGAATGTCTTCGACCCCTGCCAGCGCATTGGTGGCCTTGTCCAGATGGCTGCGCAATTCCGGGGTGTGGAGGCCTTCGGCCAGAGACGCCATATAGAGTTTGGCCGCCGACAAGGGCTGCATCAGATCATGGCTGGCAGCGGCGACAAAGCGGGATTTGGAGGCATTGGCGCGCTCGGCATCGCTCAAAGCCGCCTCAAGCTCCAGAGTGCGTTCAGCCACCCGGCGTTCCAGCGTCTCGTTGGCCACGACCAGCGCCTGCGCCGCGGCGCGTTCGGTGGTAATATCGGTGAACGATATGACAAACCCGCCGTCGGGCATCTGCTGGGCAAAGGCGGTCAGCGCACGGGCGCCAATCAGCACCTCGAAAGACAGCGGCGCGCGCGTGTCCTTGCTGATCATCCAGGCGCGCAGCCGGGTCGCAGACTTGGCATCGGGAAACTGGCCGTGGTCGCGCAGAAACTGGTACAGCCGCTCGGCCCGACTGCCCAGTGCCATAAAATGCATCGGCAGGGTCAGCAACGCGCTGGCGCGTCGGTTGCTGCCGGCCAGAAGATTGTGAGAGTCGAAGATGCAGACCCCCTGATCCAGGTGGTCCAGAGTGGCGCGGATCAGCCGGGCCTGATCGTCCAGCAACCGGTGCCGCTCGCGTCGTTCCAGCCGCATCATGTCGGTGACATCGGTCTGCAGGATCACGGTGCCGCCGTCATGGGTGCGCTGCTCGCTGATCTGCAGCCAGCGCTGCCCCGAGATGCGGGTGTTGAACACCGCGTGTTTGTCGCGATGATGCGACATCCGCCGCTTGGCCCATTGCCTAGGGGAAACGCCGTTTGGCAACGCCAAGAAGGGACTGAGGGAGACCAGCTGCACATAGGTTTTAAAGCGAAGCCCCGGTTGCAGCTGCGGGTGTACGTCGCGCATCCATTTGCCAAACCGGCTGTTGCACATCACCAGGGTGTCACTGGCATTGAACAGCGCAAAGCCGTCGTGGATGGTTTCAATTGCGTTGCTCAGATCGGCCCGCGCCGTTTCGGTGGCGGCATTGGCCTGCGCCAGTTGGCTGTGGGTGAGGTTCAGCTGGTCCAGCGCCTGTTCCAGATCAAAGGTGCGATTGCGCACCTCGCCCTCTAGCAGCGCCGCCCTCTCAAACTGGGCATAGGCCAGCCCGGAATCCGAGGGGCTCTGCTCGGCCCGGCGCATCAGCGCCTCGGCGATCTTCAGCAATTTCTGGTTCTGCCGCTGCAGACTGTCGGTGGCGATGACCAGGGTGTGGCTCATGTTTTGGGCCCGTTTTTGAGCCCGTCCGGTGGCATCTCTGGCGGATAGATTGCAACGCCTGTCAGGGTCTGGTTCACATGCATCGAATTCAGCTGCTCACCGTAGGTGGAAAAGCCAAACACCCGGTTGGCGGACAAGATGCGAGAGACAGCACTGGCTTGTTGCTTTTGCTCGGCGTCGATGCGGCGCAACAGGCAATCACAGGCCAGCACCATATCGGGCGGCGTCGGAGCGCTCAGCTGGCGCATTTCCTGGTCCAGATGGATCACCATGTCTTGTTGGTCGGCCAGCGCCAGCACCATGCCCTCGTCAATTGCCGAAAAGAACACCAATGCGCCGTCTGGCGCCACCCGCTGGATGGCGCGCACATGGTGTTGGTCGCCCAGGCGCACCAGCAGCGGGTGGGCGGCAAAGGTAAAGGTGGACAGCTGCTCGGGGTCTTTGCCCAGAATCCGGGCCAGCTCGCGGGCGGCGGGTTCGGCGTTGATCTCATGCACCAGCCGTTGCCCGGGATCCGCCGCGGTGACCACCATGCGGGTGTCGGTCGGGATCAGATTGTCGGTCTTGAACACCTTGACCGGGCAGCGTGACCGGATCTGAGCCAGCACTGCGGCATTGTCATGCACCCTGCCGTCAAACAGAACCGAGGTGCGCTCAAAAGCGTCGCCATCTCCGGCCGAGCCACCAAACAATGGCACCGGCCCCAGTCCCGCTGCCAGTTGCCCGGTCAGCGCATCCTCGCGGCGGGACAATCCGTCGACCATCAGAAATGCAAATTCAGAGCTCCAGCCCGGCGCGTCCTGCGCCATCTGATTGCGGTTCTGGATGATCCGGTCCAGGGCGGGCTGCACTTCGGCGCTCTCCAGATCCCGGATCAGGGTGCAGCGGGCGATGAAATGGGATTTGGGAAAGCCAATGGCAACAATGCCGCCTTTGCCATAGCCGTGCTGGGAGATCTCTCCGGCGGTGCTGCAGCCAATCACCGGCACCGGCGCAAACAGCTGACAGGCCTCAGCCGCGATCCGGGCGATGTCAGCCTGCGGCGAGACAAACAGCACCACCAGCTCCAAATCCGCATCTGGCGGGCCGGCTGCCTCCAGCGGTGGGCGGGATAACCCTTGAAAGAGCATCATGGCGGCGCTGGGGTGACGGCAATCGACATGGGCTGTTCGCATCAGTCTGGGCGCGGTGTTTGAGGAATGTTGCAGAATGGATGGCCCCTGTTCTCTATGCCGGTAGGCTACCCTAGGCGCCGCCGCCACTGTTGGGCAAGGCCTGGTGGAAACCGGCATCCCCGGCCCGAAGAACCGCCTGAGTGCGGCTGTGAACGCCCAGTTTGCGCAGGATGGCGGTGACATGCGCTTTGACCGTGGTCTCGGCGATTGTCAGGTCAAAAGCGATCTGCTTGTTCAGTTTTCCCTCGCAGATGAGCCGCAGAATGCGGGTCTGCTGCTGGGTCAGGCTGCGCACCCTGGCGGCGGCGTCACCGCCACTTTCTTCCTTGCCCACTGGCAACAGCAGATACCCCGGCGGCACAAAACGCTCGCCCCGTCGCAGCCCCTCCACCGCGGCCTGAAACACCTCACGCTGGCTGTGCTTGGGGATGAACCCGGCGGCGCCTGCGTGCAGCGCCGCACTGATCACCCGGTTGTCTGCCATGGATGAAATCACCAATACCGGAGCCTTGCTCAGCCGCTTCAATTGCGTCAGCCCCTCCAACCCCTGCACATCTGGCAGGTTCAGATCCAGTAGGATAAGATCCGGCTGGTGCTGCAGCATTGGCAGCGCGTCTTGCAGGCAGGGCGCAGTAAAGACCTGTTGCAGCCCGGCGACCGATTGCAGGGTCATGACCAGCGCCTCGCAGAACAGCGGATGATCATCGATAATCAACGCTGAGGTAAAAGGGATGGGGTCGGTTTTGGCTGCCAATGGCGTCATGCTGGGGGCTCCTTGCCGGGGCAGACTAGCAAACCAGTCCGGATGGTCAAATTACCTCTGGAACGCTGGCCTCCCTGGGGGATCCTTCATCTGGCCATAAATATCCTCGGGGGTCCGGGGGCAGACAGTCACCGGCGGCTGCCGCCAAGCGGGTTTTGGCCTGTTCATTCTGTCTCATCAGCGCCAAGATGCGCCTCAACACCGCGCGATGAGAGGCCCCATGATCGAGTTGAAAGACCTGCAACTGCTGGCCGCTCTGGCGCGGCACCAGCATTTTGCTAAGGCCGCGCAGGACTGCGGCATATCGCAACCGGCCTTTTCCATGCGCATTCGCAACATGGAAGACAAACTGGGGGTTTCCATCGTGCGGCGGGCCAACCGGTTTCAGGGCCTGACCGAAGAGGGCCAGATGATCCTGCGCCGCACCCGCGGAATTCTGGATGATGTCAAAGCGCTGGAACAGGAAATCGCCGCCAGCAGGGGAGAGATATCAGGGGTTTTGGTGCTGGGCGTGGTGCCGACGGCGATGGCCTATGCCGCCCAGCTGGTTGTTCAGCTGCTGAGCTCCCATCCAAAAATTCTGCCGCGCATTGAATCTACTACCTCGCTGGCGATCCAGCGGCGGCTCTATGATGGAACCATCGACGCAGGCATCACCTATGATGATAGCCTGGGGCGTGATATGGTGACCCTGCAGCCTTTGTACGATGAAACCTATGTGCTGCTGGCGCCTGAGCACATGGTGGCGGATTTCACCGACAGTATCCGCTGGGCCGAGGCCGCAGAATTGCCCCTGTGCCTGCTGGACACACAGATGCAGAACCGCCGAATTCTGGACCGCGTTTTTGGCGACCTGGGGCTGAAGCCCCTTATCGTGTCAGAGGCCAATGGGTTCATGGCGGCGATGGTAATGGCCCGGCTTGGATCTGCCGCGACGATCGTGCCGCGGGCCCTGGTTGATGCGCTGGGGGCGTTGGGCGGCACCCGGGTGCTGGATCTGATCGACCCGGTTCAGGCGCGACCCATTTGTATCGCCACTTTGGACCGCACCCCCGAACTGACCACGGTGCGGGCGCTGAAAGCACTGGTTGCCGGTTTTTCGCGATAAGATTTCGTTATCGTGCCATTCATTTTTCAAATTTGACGATACAGATTGCTGATGGCATTGCGCTGACAAAGACATCTGCGAATTGGAGATCATCATGGCCCCTTTGGATGACCGTAAAGGCGTTTGGAAATCCGGCAAAGGCAAAGGGCGCAAGACGCCCAAAGGCCGCCAGGTTGACGATACCGCACTGGAGCAGGTTCAGGCCCTGCTGGGTGAGCTACCGCGCAACCGGGATCTGTTGATCGAGTTTCTGCACCTGATCCAGGACCATTATGGCCACCTGAGTGGCGCCCATATCCGCGCCCTGGCTGAAATCTTGCGCACCGGCCAGGCCGAGATTTATGAGGTGGCCAGTTTTTACGCTCACTTTGATGTGGTGCGCGAGGGTGAGACGCCGCCCCCGGCGCTGACCATTCGGGTCTGCGATTCCCTGTCCTGTGAACTGGCAGGCGCCGCGCAGTTGCAGCAGGCGCTGAAAGATGGGCTGGACGAAAGCCAGGTTCGCGTCTTGCGCGCCCCCTGCATGGGGCGGTGTGATACCGCGCCGGTGCTGGAAATCGGGCACAATCACATTGATCACGCCACGCCGGAAAAGGTGCAGGCGGCGATTGCCGCAAATGATATCCACGCGCATCTGCCGGACTATGAAGGTTTTGATGCCTATGTGGCCGAGGGTGGTTATGCCACGCTGAAAGATCTGCGGTTGAACGGCAACTGGGAGGCGGTTCAGGCCAAGATCAAGGAGGCCGGTTTGCGCGGTCTGGGCGGCGCCGGATTCCCCTCGGGCACCAAATGGGGTTTTGTGCGTGCCAATGAGGGCCCGCGCTATCTGGCGGTGAACGGCGACGAGGGCGAACCCGGCACCTTCAAGGACCGCTACTATCTGGAGCGCACGCCACATCTGTTCCTTGAAGGCATGCTGATCGCTGCCTGGGCGGTCGAAGCCGAGACGGCCTACATCTATATGCGTGACGAGTATCCGGCGGTTCTGGAGATCCTCGCGACTGAAATTCGGGCGCTTGAGGATGCTGGCATTGTTGAGCCGGGCTATATTGATCTGCGCCGTGGCGCTGGCGCCTATATCTGCGGCGAAGAAAGCGCGATGATCGAAAGCATCGAGGGCAAACGCGGCATGCCGCGCCATCGGCCGCCGTTTGTGGCGCAGGTGGGGATCTTTGGTCGCCCGACGCTGGTGCATAATGTTGAAACCCTGATGTGGGTCGCACGGATCAACCGCGAAGGGCCGGAATGCCTGAACGCGGTTGAAAAGAACGGCCGCAAGGGGCTGCGGTCCTATTCGGTCTCCGGTCGGGTGAACAACCCCGGTGTCTATCTGCTGCCGGCCGGCTCGACCATCACCGACATCATCGAGACCTGTGGTGGCATGATCGAAGGTCACGCCTTCAAGGCCTATCAGCCGGGCGGGCCGTCCTCGGGATTGCTGCCGGCCTCGATGCACGATGTGCCGCTGGATTTTGACACATTGCAACCGCATGGCACCTTTATCGGCTCGGCTGCCGTGGTGGTGCTGTCGGATCAGGATTCTGCCCGTGACGCGGCGCTGAACATGCTGCGCTTCTTTGAAGATGAAAGCTGTGGCCAGTGCACACCGTGCCGAGTGGGTTGTGAAAAGGCGGTCAAACTGATGCAGGCGCCAAAATGGGATCAGGACCTGCTGGAAGAGCTGAGCGCCGCCATGGTTGACACTTCGATCTGTGGCCTGGGGCAGGCTGCGCCGAACCCGATCCGCCTGACCATCAAACATTTCCCGGATGAGGTATAAGCCATGAGCAACTCGATCACCTTTACCCTCGATGGCAAAGAAGTCACCGCTGAAGCGGGGATGAGCATCTGGGAAGTCGCCAATGGGCGTGGGCTGATAATCCCACATCTGTGTCACAAGCCGGCCCCCGGCTATCGCCCCGACGGCAACTGCCGCGCCTGTATGGTCGAGATCGAGGGCGAACGTGTATTGGCGGCCTCCTGTATCCGCGAACCTGCCGAGGGCATGGTGGTCACCACCAATAACCCCCGCGCCACCAGTGCCCGCAAGATGGTGATGGAACTGCTGGTCGCCGACCAACCCAAACAGGAAGAGGCGCACGACAAGTCGAGCCACCTGTGGGACATGGCGGCGCTGAACGGGATTTCGGACTCGCGCTTTCCCAAGCTGGAAGCGGGCCGTATCCCGTTGCTGGACGACAGCCATGTGGCAATGTCGGTGAATCTGGATGCCTGTATCTCGTGCAACCTCTGTGTGCAGGCCTGTCGTGAGGTTCAGGTCAACGACGTGATCGGCATGGCCGGTCGTGGCCACGGTGCCTATCCGGTGTTTGATATCGCCGATCCGATGGGCGAATCCTCTTGCGTGGCTTGCGGCGAATGCGTGCAGGCCTGTCCCACCGGGGCGCTGATGGCCACGGCGGTGCTCGACGATGCCGGTCAGGGCGATTCAAAAGATTTTGACACTGAGACCGAAACTGTCTGCCCGTTCTGCGGCGTCGGCTGCAAGGTGTCGCTGAAGGTCAAGGACGGCAAGATCAAATCGGTTGAGGGCATCAACGGCCCGGCAAACGAGGGCCGTCTCTGCGTCAAGGGGCGCTTTGGCTTTGACTATATCCACCACCCGCACCGGCTGACCAAGCCGCTGATCCGTCGTGATGATGCCCCCGCCAAGGGGCTGAACGTCGATCCCGGCAATCTGGGCACCCATTTCCGCGAAGCGACCTGGGACGAGGCGCTGGATCTGGCCGCCAAAGGTCTGGTCGATCTGAGGGAGACCCACGGTGGCCGTTCGGTTGCGGGCTTTGGCTCAGCCAAATGCACCAACGAAGAGGCCTATCTGTTCCAGAAGTTCATCCGTCAGGGGTTCAAGCATAACAACGTCGATCACTGTACCCGGTTGTGCCATGCGTCATCCGTGGCGGCGCTGATCGAAAACGTTGGCTCCGGCGCGGTGACGGCCACCTTCAATCAGATCGAGAATTCGGATGTGGCGATCATCATCGGCTCAAACCCGATTGAAAACCATCCGGTTGCGGCGACCTATTTCAAACAGTTCACCAAACGCGGTGGCAAGCTGATTGTGATGGATCCACGCGGTGTCGGCATGCGGCGCTTTGCCGAAGAGATGGTGCAGTTCCGTCCCGGTGCCGATGTGTCACTGCTGAACGCGATCATGAATGTGATCGTCGAGGAAGAGCTGTACGATCAGGCCTATATCGAAAAATACACCGAGAACTGGGAGGCCCAGAAAGCCCATCTGGCGCCGTTCACCCCTGAGGCCATGTCGGAGATTTGTGGCGTCTCCCCCGACCAGATACGCCGCGTCGCCCGGATCTATGCCAATGGCAAAGCGGCGCTGATCTTCTGGGGCATGGGCATTTCGCAGCACATCCACGGTACCGACAATTCGCGCTGCCTGATCTCATTGGCGCTGATGACTGGCAATGTCGGCAAACCCGGCGCCGGACTGCACCCGCTGCGGGGGCAGAACAACGTGCAGGGCGCCTCGGATGCCGGTCTGGTGCCGATGTTCCTGCCGGATTATCAATCGGTGATGGATGACGGTATCCGCAAGGCGTTTACCGATGTCTGGGGCAGCGATGACTTCTCAAGCGAGAAGGGGCTGACCGTCACCGAGATCGTCGATCAGGTCTATGCGGGCAATATCAAGGGGATGTATATTCAGGGTGAAAACCCGGCAATGTCAGACCCGGATGTGGAACACGCCCGCGATGCCTTTGCCAAGCTGGAGCTGCTGGTGGTGCAGGATATCTTCCTGACCGAGACCGCCAACTATGCCGATATCATCCTGCCGGCCTCAACTCTGTATGAAAAGAACGGCACCGTTTCCAATACCAACCGTCAGGTGCAGCGGGTGCGCCCCGCCGTCCCACCTCCGGGTGAGGCGCGGGAAGACTGGCTGATCACCACCGATCTGGCAAAGCGGATTGGCTTGAACTGGGACTATTCGGATGTGAGCGAAGTCTTTAACGAGATGAAGCTCAACATGAAGTCGCTGAACAATATCACCTGGGAGCGGTTGAAGACGGAGACGATCACCTATCCGTCGCTGACCCCGACAGACCCCGGTCAGGCGATTGTGTTTGGCGATGGTTTCCCGCGGGCTGATGGCCGCGCCAAGTTTACCCCAGCCAGCGTGATTGCGCCGGATGAGGCGCCGGATGCCGAATACCCGATGATCATGACCACCGGTCGTCAGCTGGAGCACTGGCACACCGGCTCGATGACCCGCCGGTCGCTGGTGCTGGACGCGGTCGAACCGGAGGCGAACTGTTCGCTCAACCCCAAAACGCTGCGCCAGATGGGGGTCGAGCCGGGTGAGATGGTGCGACTGACCACCCGGCGTGGCTCTATCGAGATCATGGCGCGGGCGGATCGGGCCATCGCCGAGGACATGGTGTTTGTGCCCTTTGCCTATGTTGAGGCGGCCGCCAATGTGTTGACCAACCCGGCGATTGATCCCTATGGCAAGATCCCCGAGTTCAAATTCGCCGCGGTGCGGATTGAAAAAGTCGAGGGCCAGATTGCCGCCGAGTAAGGCGGCGTTTGGATTGATGAGACAGCGCGGGCGCGGAGCATAATGCTCCGCGCCCGCGTCTTTGGTGGCGCCGCGCTGACGCGCGGCGCGGCGTCTGGCTCAGGCGATGTCCGCTGAATGCCAAACATTCTTAATCGTCATGTAGTTATCCAGACCTTCGGTGCCACCTTCGCGGCCATAACCACTGGATTTGACGCCACCAAAAGGCGTTTCCGGCATTGAAGCTTCAAGAGTGTTGATCGACAAGTTGCCAACTTCGACAGTGTCGATCATATGGTCGATATAGTCGGCCCGATTGGTGAAGGCATAACCCGCCAGACCATATGGCACCGAATTTGCCTTTTGAATGGCGTCCTCCAGACATGAAACCGGGTTGATGACAGCAATGGGACCAAAGGGTTCTTCCTGCATGATATCTGCGTGATCCGGAACGTTTGTCAGAACTGTTGGCTGGAAGAAATAGCCTGTGGTGCCGTGCCGGGCGCCACCGGTCCTGACCTCGGCCCCGGCGGCGCGGGCGTCCTCGACCTGTTGCGTCAGTGCAGGAACCCGGCGTTCATTGGCCAGCGGCCCCATCTCTACCCCATCATCCATACCATTGCCGACCACGGTGGCCGCGGCACGTTCAACAAATTTCTCGGTAAAGCTGTCAAAGATGCTTTCATGCACGAAAAACCGGGTGGGCGAGGTGCAGACCTGTCCGGCGTTGCGCATCTTTCGCATGGCGCCGCTGATAGCGGCCTTTTCCACATCGGTATCTTCGCAGACGATCACCGGCGCATGGCCGCCCAATTCCATCAGGACGGGAGTCATATGCTGCGCGGCCAATGTGGTCAAATGACGTCCCACTGCGGTAGATCCAGTGAAGGCCACAAGGCGAACAGAGCTCTGTGGGATCAGGTGATCAGAAATTTCGGAGGGGGTGCCAAACACCAGATTCAGAACCCCAGCCGGCAATCCGGCCTCTGCAAAGGCGCGCACAATGTGGATGGCGCCAGCAGGCGTTTCCTCAGCCGCCTTGAGGATGATTGAACATCCCGCAGCCAACGCCCCACCGATTTTACGCGCAGGCTGGCTCATCGGGAAATTCCACGGCGAGAAAGCGGCTACGACGCCGAGGGGTTGGTGATGAACGGTGAATTTCTGACCGCGCGCTGCCGGGATGACCCTGCCGTAGGTTCGCATCGCTTCGCCGGCATCCCACTCAAAAAATTCGGCACCGCGGATGACTTCTTGGCGCGCCTGGGGCAATGGTTTGCCATGTTCCGCAGTGATCGCCAGCGCGATCTCCTCCTGACGGGCACGCAGGATCGCGGCAGCCCGCAGAATGGTATCCGCGCGGTCGCGTGGCGCGGTTCTGCTCCAGATTCGAAACCCCTTTTCAGCCGCCTCTAATGCGTCATCCAGGTCTTTGCGCTCAGCATGTGGCAACCGCCCGATTTCTTCTTCGGTCGCGGGGTTCACCACCGGCATATCCCGCGCAGTTTTGCGCCACTTGCCGCCGATAAATAGGTCTAGATTAGGGTACATGAGCCACGTGCCTCCTTAATTGTATTCCTGCAGATCATAAAAATTCGGCCACTTCTTCAAGTGAATTAGCCGAATACAGGTATAAGAAAGCGGAATATCTGAAGCTACATTGCCTGTGCCGTGTGATGCAGCGCCTGCAAAAAGGCGCGTCCGGCAGGCGACAGACTCTCGTTGCCTCGGTAAGACAGGCCCACCGGTCCGGCGCCAAAGGGAACGGTCCAGTTGAGCCTCTTTAACAACCCGTTTGCGACGTCCTCGGCAGCAACATGCGCAGGCATCAGGCTGATCAGATTGCGGGACCGCAAAAGCGCGCGATTGGTAAGATATGAGACCGATTCAACATAGTGAGGCGGCGCATATTGCGCCTGGCTGACAAAGAACTGATCAACCTGTCTGCGGAGCGTGGTCTCTAGTGGCGGCAATATCCAACCAAAGGGCTTGATTTTCTCAAAGGACACCGACGGCTCGCTGGCCAGCGGATGGTGATTGCCGACAACCGCATGGATGCGCTCATCGTATAGCTTTTCCTGGGTAATTTTATCCCTGTGGCGCTGCGATGGAAGCCGCCCCACCACCATATCAATCTCACCTGACAGCAAGGCAGGCATCAGAACCTCATTGGTGCCTTCGGTTATTTTTATCGCAACTTTCGGCCGTTCCGTTAACAGGATCTCGATCGCCCCCGGCAACAAGCTGGGAGAGGCGGCCAGCAGGGTGCCAATGACCACGCGGCCACTGCTGCCCTCGTTCAGATCATCCAGCTCCTGTGCGGCACTTGAAACCTGGGCAAAAATCAGTTTTCCGTGACGGATCAAGGTATCGCCGAATACCGTCGGGATGACACCGCGATTGGTGCGTTGAAACAGCGTGACCTCGAAATCCAGCTCGAGATCCTGGATCATCTTGGTGGCCGCAGGTTGCGACACACCCAACTCGCGCGCCGCATTCTGAATGTTACCGTGGCGGCCGACGGCGACCAGCAGCCGCAGTTGCCGCAGCTTTAACCGGCTAAGAGCACGATCAACAATTCGGGAGTGTTTGGCTGCCATGGTGAATGTCTACAACATAATAGGGTTGGTGAGTTGCTCTAGCTTACTGACCACACTCATGGCTGCCAGCGCAGAACTGCGTGGGTTGTCAGGCAAAGATTTGCCTCGGATCTGGAACTGAAAGCTGCCAAAATCACCGACCGCCTCAATCTCGTGGATATTCTCTGAGATGGCGGCATCTGCAATCAGTTTGACGCTTGTTTTCTCAAACCCCAGTCCCGCCAGTGCCACCGCTGCGGCAACATTGGCGTTTTTGGGGTATGCTAGGGCTGCCTCGCGTGCCGATCCCTCAAAATGCACGACGGCGCCGGTGGTCAGGGCCTCAAGGTCAAGCACCTGTTCGGCAGGCGATCCCGCCCATCCCTTGGGTGGCTTTCGTCCCACATAGGTGACGCTTGCCAATTGTCCGGTCCGCGCCGCCTGCAGGCAATCCAGAGCGCCAATGGCGCCGCTTGCAAGAAAAAGCTTGGCGTTGCCCTGCAGGGCGGCTTCCTGCAATTTGTCATACAGTTTCTGGTCGGCCAGGGCGCCAATAGAAACCGTGATCAGATTGGTGCCGCGTTGCAAAATATCTGCGCCATAGGCCGACAAAGCACTGTGTCCGGCGCAGTCGATCATCAGATCGAGAACGTCCGGCAATTCGCTGACGGAGTAGACCTGCTGTGCGGCCCCGGGTTCCCCCCGACCTTCCCCCCGGCGTTCCGGCCGCAGCAAGACCGCGCCAAGGCTATGGTTGGATGACGCAATATGCGCTCTCACATGGCGCGCGATCGCCCCGTTGCCGATAATTCCTACAATCATTGCCGCCTCCGTTTGACAGATGCTGTGTAGCTTTAACTCAGATCGAGTTGCTATAGTTTTTTTTGATACCTGAATTGGGTGTTTCGAATTGGTCGTTGCTATGGTTTGCGCGCAGAAAGGCGGCAAAGACCGCCGACACTCATATAAGGTTCACGCCATGAAATACTCAAAATCCGAGGCCAAAGAATACGCCCGCGAGCATATGCGCGGCATTTGGGCCGCTGCTCTGAATCCGTTTCACCAGGGTGGCTCGCTGAACGAGGCAGGCCTGCGCAGCAACATCCGCCACTGGATTGATGATCTGGAAATACAGGGCCTGTTCATTGCCGGCAAGCAGGGCGAATTTTTCTCCATGAGCCTTGAAGAACGCAAACGCAATATGACGCTTGCGGTTGACGAATGTGGCGACAAAGCCGGCACAATCATGTCGATCTCGGATCAGAACGTGAATACGGTGCTTGAGCTGGGCCAGCATGCTCAGGACTGCGGCGCCGACTATGTGGTGGTGCACGCGCCGGTTCTCAGCTTCTGCAGCGACCGAAACGAAGTTCTGTTCAATTACTACAAGTATCTGTGTGACCGTCTGGATATCGGCATCGCCATGTGGAGCCATCCGGACAGCGGCTACCTGATGGAGCCGGAAACCTGTGCGCGTATCGCTGAGCTGCCAAATATCATGGCGATCAAATATTCAGTGCCACGAGAGATGTATAAACGGCTGAGCCAGATGATTGGCGACAAAATCCACGTTTCAACATCCGTTGAGGATGATTGGCTGGATAACATCGAGGAGCTGGACTGGAAGCTCTACCTCTGTTCATCGCCGCCCTATCAGTTGCAGACCAAACATGACAAGCGGATGCACGAATACACCCAATTGGCGTTTCAGGGGCAATTTGCCGAGGCCCGCAGGGTGCGCGACAGCCTGAACCCGGTTCGCCAGGCGATCAAAAGTACCAAGCCGGGTGGCAAGCCCACGGCGCATGGCAAATATTGGCAAGAGCTTCTGGGGCAGGTCGGCGGGGCGGTTCGCCATCCGATGCTGGAGCTGACAGAGGCTGAAAAAGAGACCGTTCGAACCGCGTTCGAGGGATGTGGCCTGAAGCTGTAACCGCGCGCCCGAAATGGACCGGCGCTGATGTCAGGGGAAATCCTTGTTCTGTTGTCGGCGCTGTTCTACGGCGCCGCGAGTGTTGCGATTGTTCAGGGTCGTGGCGCCAAAGGTCATGACAATGGTTTGCTCCTATCGGTCCTTCTGACGGCGGTGATCAGTGGTCTGATCTGGCTGCGGTTCGGGCATGTGGGGCTGGAGCAGTTCGAAACTGCAGAAGGGCGCTGGGGCCTGTTGATCTTTGCGCTGGCTGGGATGTTCTCGATCGTCTTTGGTCGTATCAGCCTTTATGTGTCCACCGAGCGGCTTGGCGCCGTCCGTGCCAGCATTCTGAGACGTTTGACGCCGGTATTTGCGGTGCCATTTGCCTTTGTGATCCTGGGCACGGTTCCAGGGCTGAGAGAGACGATTGGCGGAGCAATCGTTTTGGCCGCAGTGCTTTTGTTTTTCGGACCTGCGGGCCGCCTGCCTCCCGGGGCGCTATCGGGCTATATTTGGGCCGTTGGATCCGCCGCGTTCTATGCGATGGCCTATTGCCTGCGCAGCCTGGGGATGGAGAGCATCCCGGCTCCTGCTTTTGGTACATTTGTTGGCGCCATGACTGGGGTGGGCTGGCTGAGTATCAGAGCCGGTATCCGTAGAGGGGGGCGGGGTTCTGTAATGCGGTCGCTTGCCCAAAACGGGCGGTGGCAATGGCTGGCGGCGCTGTCACTCAGCATTGGCCAGATGCTGCAATTCTTTGCTCTCAGCTCGGCCTCGGTGCCGGTGGTTGCGGTTCTCGGAACGCTCGAAGTCATTTTCGCCGCCGCACTTGCGACCCATTTGGCGGGCAATAGCCGCCAACCCAAAGCCAGGATAGTGCTCTGCGTGGGCCTTGCCTTGATTGGAACCGCATTGCTTGTCCGGTAGCAATCAAATCTTCGATGTCGGCGTTTCCAATCTGGTCTCGATATAAGATTTTCCGATATCTACTTGCCGCAATACTCTTTGCTGTTATGGCCAAAATCTCTCAGGGTTTGGCGAACAGGAGGGTCCCATGAATTTGCATCCAACACTGACACCGTTCAATTTCCAGAAATGGGTTGAAGACAATCAGGACAAACTGAAGCCGCCGGTTAACAATCAGTTGCTGCACAAAGAAGGCGATATGATTGTCATGGTTGTTGGCGGCCCCAACACGCGCGTTGATTTTCACGATGACCCGGTCGAGGAATGGTTTTTTCAGATCAAGGGCGACATGGTCATTAAGATCGCAGAGGGCGGCAAGATCTACGACGTTCCGGTGCGTGAGGGCGAAGTATTCCTGATGCCTCCGCGTACCATCCACGCGCCTCAGCGGCCAAACGAGGGTCTGGGGATTGTGGTGGAAGCGCCGCGTCAACCCGGCATGATGGAAGGCTTTGAGTGGTACTGTTTCAACTGTGAAACACGGGTGCATCGCGTTGAGGTATCGCTGGGAGGGCCAGAAGGTATCGTGACCGCGCTTCCGAAAATCTATGAGGCATTCCACAACGACATGGCTGCGCGGACCTGTCCCGAATGCGGCACCATCCACCCCGGTAAAGGCAAACCGCCCGAAGGCTGGGTCAAAACTTAGATTTGAAACAAAAGACATAAGGGAATGCCATGAAAAACATCGCAAAAGCACTCGTTTCGACCGCAATGATCGTCGGCTCCGCAATCGCTGCGCAGGCTGCCGAATTCCGGTTGGGATTGATCACACCTCCACCACATATCTGGACCAAGGCGGCCGAAGCCTTTGGTGCGGAGCTGGCTGAAAAAAGCGGCGGCGCACACAGCGTTTCAGTCTTTCCAGCTCGCCAGCTTGGCAATGAGGCCGAGATGCTGCAGCAACTTCAAACCGGGGCGCTGGATATGGCCTTTATGACGGTTGCTGAAGTTTCAAACCGGGCCCCCAACCTTGGCGCGTTCTATGCGCCCTATCTGGCCAATGATATTGCCCATGCCGGGCGTATTCTGCGGTCTGACACGGCCAAATCCATGCTCAGCCCGCTGCCCGCTCAGGTCGGGGTGGTTGGTGTTGGTTATGGGATGGCGGGGCTGCGCCAGATCGTCAGCCGCGGCGAAGTGACCAGCATGGCGGATCTCGAAGGTCGCAAGCTGCGGATCACTCCGTTTGCACCGATCCTCGACTTTTACAAAGCCATTGGCGCCGCGCCAACGCCGATGCCGCTGCCTTCGGTGTATGACGCGCTGGCAAATGGTCAGGTTGATGCCATTGATATGGACGCCGAGCTGATCTGGGTGCTGAAATACTATGAGCACGCAGATACAATCCTGCAGTCCGATCACATGATGTTCCCGATGGTGGGTCTTGTATCGGCACGGGTCTGGGCGGGCCTGTCAGAGGAGGATCGTGCGATGATTGGCGACTTGATGGCCAGTCATGTTGACAGCACCATCGACAGCTATATCGAAAAAGAAGCGGGCTGGCTGCAACAGATCAAGGACACCGGCAAGACCTTTACCAAGGTTGATGCCTCCTTCTTTGGCGATGCCATCGATGAATGGAATATCGCTTGGGAGCAGAAGTCAGAGTCGCTTGGCGATCTGCGGACAACGGCTTCGGAAACTCAGTAAATAACAAAAAATCTATGACAAAGGGACGCGGGTCAATCCTGCGTCCTTTTTTTGGGGAAAGGGGGGTATATGCTATATCAGCTATCACGATCTTGGGCGAAACTGGAGCTTTGGTGTTCGGCCTTTCTGGCATTAATGATCACCCTCTTGATCCTTTTGAACGTGGTGACCCGCTATCTTGGCGCGGCACTGTTCTGGGTCGACGAACTGGCCATCTACGCGATGGTCTGGATGACATTTTTTGGCGCTTCGGCGGCAATGCACTACCGAACATCGGTTTCAATAACCTTGCTCACTGACGCGGTGCCCCCAGCGGCCAAGGCCATCATCGAAAAACTGGTCGATCTGATCGTGTTTGCCTTTGCACTTGCGGTGGTGTGGTTTTGCTGGCGCTGGTTCTCGCCGCTTGAGCTGGTCCGGGCCGGGTTTGACACGGTGGCGTTTCAGGGCGCGACGTTCAATTTCATCTATGCTGAGCCGACCTCGACGCTTGGGCTGCCGAAATACATGTTCTGGTCGGTGATGTGGTTCTTTGCTTTTGGGGCGACGCTTCATTCCGCTGTGCACCTGTTGTGCTGGCCAGCTCGGGAGGCAGAGCAATGACTGCGATCGTTTTCCTTGCCACATTGATCCTGTCGGTCCCTGTGGCCATCGTCCTAGTCATCGCCGCTATCTGGTACATTTGGGAAAGCGGCAATACGGTGCTCTATGACAGTATCGCCCTGAAAATGTTTGGTGGGCTGGAGAACTACGGTCTGTTGGCAATTCCGCTGTTTATGCTCACAGGAGAGCTGATGAACGAAGGCGGCATGACAAAGCGGCTGATCAATGCAGCACGGGTTTTTGTCGGCGGCTTTCGCGGTGGTCTGGCCTATATCAACCTTCTGGCCAACATGTTCATGGCGGCGATCATTGGCTCTGCCACGGCGCAGATCGCGGTTATGTCGCGGGCCATGGTGCCGGCCATGGAGGAAGAAGGCTACGATAAGGGATTTGCCGCCGCGACAACGGCTGCGGGTGGGCTGCTTGCCCCGGTTATCCCGCCCTCAATGATGTTTGTGATTTACGGCGTGTTGGCGCAAATCCCCATTGGCGAAATGTTCATGGCCGGAATTATCCCCGGTTTTCTTTTGGCCTCGTCCTTCGCCCTGGTTATTACTGTCATCGGCTGGATACACCAATTTCCCAAAGGCAGCTGGCTAACCCGCAGGGAGGCCGTCAGCGCCCTTCGCGACGCCCTGCCGGCCCTGCTGATCCCGTTCTCGATCATTGGTGGCATTCTGTTTGGCATCGCCACACCAACCGAATCCGCAGCCATCGCGTCTCTGATCGCCTTTCTTGTTGGCTGGCTCTTTTATGGCGAGTTGAAGCCATCGCATCTGGGCGAGATGTTCAAGCGCACCGCCGCCAACGCTTCGATGATCATCTTCATGATTGCCGCGGCCAGTGTGTTTGGTTGGGTCATCATCTATGAAGAGGTTCCGCAGAAACTGGCGGGGCTGATTACCTCGGTCACATCCGATCCGTTCCTGTTCCTGCTGATCGTCAATGCAGCGTTGCTGGTGGTGGGCATGGTGATCGACGGCATCGCCGCAATCATCCTTGTCACCCCGATTTTGTTGCCGATTGCCATGGGGTCCTACCACATCAGCCCCTATCAATTTGGGGTGGTGATTTGCCTGAACCTTGCCCTGGGCCTGTTGACGCCGCCGGTTGGGATCGGGCTGTATATCGCCTCTGCGATGAGCAACACAACACCCGGTGCAATTCTGAAAGCTCTGTGGCCATTCCTGCTGGCGGTTGCGGTGATTCTCGTTTTGCTGAGCTATTTCCCGGTGCTGTCGCTGCTGCTGATCTGAATTCGAATTCTGAGGAGCGGGCTGGCGAGCAGCCCCGAAAAGGCAATGTGCAGCGTTTGATGAAATGTGATTGCGCCGCATGACTAGGGGTTTGATCCTACGGTTTGATGGCGCGATCTGTTCTTTCTTCGCGCGGTCTGATGGGCTGCGATTCTGGGTGATACATCCTGTGAGCCTCTGCAGGCCTGTGGGTAACTCTGCGGGTTGCGCTACATGGTTGATCCGGGGGCTGTGGTTTGGCGGTTTTGCTGGTTTGGTGCTGGGATGATGGGGCAGGGGGGTGGCTTTATCTTGGTGTAGGGTGTTGTTTTTACGGGGTTTGTCGGCTTTCTTCATGGAAACTTCTGATTTGTGTAATTTAGC
>JABSSD010000179.1 GCA_013214575.1 Paracoccaceae bacterium
CTCTGCTGCAGTCGAAGTGCTAAACGGTGGCAATGGCAACGACTATGCCTATTATGTTGGCTATTATTCGACCGACACTGTCGATATGGGCGCCGGAGATGACTATGTCCGGTTATACTCCAACGGCTATTCCTCCCGCCCAGGCCTATCGATCATAACATTGGGCGCTGGGGCCGATACGGTTGAGGTCGAACGGAACTCGAACTTCAACCAGTACACGACGGCAACCTTTACCGACTTTAATGTCAGTGAGGATCAAATCGTGTTTGATGATTTCATTTCTCAGAAACTTACTGGCTGGGACGGCGCATCAAATCCATTTGGCGCCGGGGACCTGCGGATCCTTCAAGTAGGAACCAGTGCGGTAGTACAAGTCGACACCAGTGGCGGTGGGGACAGTTTCCAGTCTATGTTTATCTTTGAAAACACGTTGATTAATGATCTTTCTGACCAGAACTTCTTGATTGATGCGGCGACATCACAAGGCTACCGCCCAGACGGAGGTGGTGTCTTTGGGGCCGTTCAAAATGGAGATGGGGCGGCCAATGCTTTAACCGGATCGTTTGGCGATGACGATATATCTGGTTTTGCTGGCAACGATACTCTTAATGGTGGAAACGGTGTTGATACTCTCGACGGTGGCGGTGATGATGATTTGATTACTGGAGGCTTCGGTGATGATGTCATGTTTGGTGGGACCGGGGCAGACACATTTGTGTTTGGTCTTGGGGAAGGGGCTGACGTCATACAGGACTTTGTTGTCGGAACGGATTTCTTGTCTCTATCTGCAGCTCAGTCCATTGGTTCCGTTATTGAAGTGGATACAGATGGCATCGGCGGCGACGATGCTACATTGGTCACATTTAGTGACTCTTCGTCGGTGTTGCTTGAAGCGGTCCTTGGAATTGCTGATCCGAATGACCTGCTCCTTTGAGCCGATCACCACCTGAATCTTGCGCCTACGGCTTTAAGTGGTCGGCGCAACAGTTTAGTTTATTCTCACGCTAGGATTTCGACCGTAAACGTGTTTGACTTCCTGCACATAGTCTGGCCATCCGGAACCGTAACCTTTCGGCCCGGGAAGTTCCGCGTGTACGTCGGCAGGGTTTTTGGGTCCAAAGGCGGCCTAAACTAAGAGAGAGTTTGGCTCATCTGGTTGGTTTGATTATGCGGCGCGTTGCCTGTGATGCAAGCGGCGCGCTTCGAGCGTCTTTCGTTTGATCCTTTCTCGCTGTTGTAGAATGGCTTTGTCCCGTCCGAAGTAGACGTCGGCAGGTGTGACGTTGTTCAGGCTCTCGTGGTAGCGCTGGTGGTTGTAATGGTCGACGAAGGCTTCAATCTGGGCTTCGAGATCACCGGGTAGGAAGTAGTTTTCCAGCAGGATACGGTTCTTCAAAGTCTGATGCCATCGCTCGATCTTGCCCTGTGTTTGAGGATGATACGGCGCACCGCGTGAGTGCTTCATGCCTTTGTCCTGCAACCACTCAGCCAGATCGCCCGAGACGTAACTTGAGCCGTTATCGCTGAGCAGGCGTGGCTTGTGGACGACGTGAACCTGGTCGCAACCTGATGCCTGCAAAGCCAAGTCCAGCGTGTCAGTCACATCCTCAGTCCTCATGTTTGTGCAGAGTTTCCACGAGATGTGAATCCCGGAGGCAAAATACCCATTGAATCGGTCGGATGATCTGACCGTCGCGGAGCAAAACTCCGCAGTCTGACACCTAAGGCGAACGAGCTGAGGGTGGGGAGATGTATTCAGTGGAACTTTATGGTCGGGTGCGGCGAGCGTGCCATGTTGATGGGATGAGCAATAGCGCTGCTGCGCGTCTATTTGGGATTGATCGCAAGACCGTTGCGAAGATCCTGAAGCATTCAGTTCCGCCGGGATACCGCCGGGAAGGTCCACCGGCCCGCCCGAAGCTTGATCCGTTCGTGGCGATTATCGACCATGTTCTTGCGGAGGATATGAGCCGGATCAAGAAGCAACGCCATACGGCGAAGCGCATCTATGAACGTCTGCGCGATGAGCATGGGTTCACGGGCGGGATCACCATTGTCACGGATTATGTGCGAGAGAAGAAGCGCCGTACGCGTGAGGTATTTGTGCCGTTGTCGCATGCACCAGGCCATGCCCAGGTGGATTTTGGCGAGACACTTGGTGTGATCGGAGGCGTTGAATGCAAGCTGCATTATTTTGCGATGGCCCTGCCGCACTCGGATGCATTCTTCATCAAAGCGTATCCGGCTGAGACGACCGAGGCCTTTTGTGACGGGCACAATTCCGCGTTTTCATTCTTTGGCGGCGTGCCCCGGTCGATCCTCTATGACAACACCACAATCGCCGTTGCGAAGATTTGCGGCGACGGAAAGCGGGAACGGACCAGAACCTTTGCCGAGTTGCAGTCGCATTACCTGTTTGATGACAAGTTTGGCCGACCAGGAAAGGGGAATGACAAAGGAAACGTTGAAGGTGTGATCGGCTATGGGCGGCGTAACTTTCTTGTTCCCGCGCCTCGGCTCGACAGCTTTGATGCCCTGAACCTCTTGCTTGAAGAGCAATGCCTGAAGCGTCAGGACGACATCGTACGTGGTCATGCCGAGACCATCGGCGACCGCCTGATGCGCGACCTGGATGAGCTGATGGTCATGCCGCCCACGCCCTACGATGCCTGCGAGAAGGTCAGCACACGGGCGACGTCGATCTCCATGGTCCGCTATCGCAACAACGATTACTCCGTGCCCGTCGCTTACGCCCATCACGAGGTTCAGGTCCGGGCCTATGTCCATGAGGATATGATTGGCTGCGGCGCTGACGTGATTGCCTGCCACAGCCGATCTTATGAGAAGGCCGATATGGTGTTTGATCCGATGCACTACCAGCCGCTGCTGGAGCAAAAGGTTGGGGCCCTGGATCAGGCTGCGCCGCTCAAAGGCTGGAACTTGCCAGATGAGTTTGCGACCATGCACCGGCTGCTCCTTTGATGGACTGTCCGATGACCGCTTCGGTGCAGGTTTCTCGGACATTCTTGCTGGCAATTTTAAAGGTCCGCTTCGCGTCGCATACGCATCAAGTTTATTTGCTGTAAACCTCAAAAACAAAGTCCGCGCTGTAGCGAAGTCTAGCAGCTCTAGATGACTGCTATCTTGTTCTAAAAAATAAGTTCAAAAAGGGTTTCGAACAGAGGCCCATCTCTGACTAACAATTGACCCCCGTCTGTTAGCACTAGGTAGTCACCAACAGAACATAGGCGCTCACCCTCATGGGATTGAACGACCAAAGAGTGCCCATCCTCGCTGATGGCAGCTCTGTCCCGGGCAAATTCAGGTATGCTCTGCCCGTCGAAAAGAGCGGCTTCGACTTCAATGGGTTTGGATTTGTAGCGCATTGGGACCAAGCCTAGGAGAGTTCGACTTTCATTATATGTGCATTTTATGGTAGTGCATATTTCGATTTTCACCACATCGGTTGGGTAAAGTGCTCCCATAATGGACGGAATTTAGTTCCGTTCTACCATTTTCAAACCCCGCGATGCCCTGCGGGGTAGCGGCTTGCCATGGACCGTGCAGCAGCACTCCCCCCTAGGCGGGCCGCGCTCATCCTTTGATGGACATAAATTAATCTAACGCTATCGTGTCGGCATTCCGCTTATACCCTAGGTGGATAGAGCGGCCCGTATCGTCATCAAGGTCGATGGCTATGCCCTGCGGGTTGCTCGCTCCTTAAATGGATTCTTCGCCCAACGCAGCACTGCGCAAGTCAGACGCCATACCGGCGGCATCCTCTGGTAGCATGTTCAGATACTGCGCGCGCGCATGGCTGTTATAAAAGGTCATCTGCACAAACGTCCCGCCGGAATCTTCGATGCGAGAGATTTCGATCTTCGTTTCAATCCTCTC
>JABSSD010000018.1 GCA_013214575.1 Paracoccaceae bacterium
CGGTTGTTCGGCCAAGTGCGCGTTGAGATCATCGAAACTGGCAAAGTGGGGCTTGGGAACCATGAAGTTGCGCCGGGTGTAGCCAACCATCCCCTCAACTTTGCCTTTGTCATTCCCCTTTCCGGGGCGGCCAAAGCGATCCTCAAACAGATAATGGGAGACCAGTTCGGAAAACACACGGGTTCGTTTGCGCGTTCCATCCCCCAGAATGCGGGCAACCGCGATCCGCGTATTGTCATAGACAATGGAAATGGGAACCCCGCCGAAGAACGCGAATGCCGCGACATGCGCATCACAGAATGCTTCCGTCGTCTCCGCCGGATACGCCTTCAAAAAGCACGTATCCGAATGCGGCAGGTCCATCACCAAAAAGTGGATCTTCCGCTCAATACCGCCGATGGCGGCAAGCGCTTCACCAAAGTCCGCCTGAGCATGCCCCGGCGGGTGCGCCAGCGGTACAAAAACCTCTCGCTGACGCTGCCTGGCCGCGAGGATGTAGTCCTTCACAATCGTGATGCCGTCCATAAAACCATGCTCATCGCGAAGCCGCTCGAAAATACGCTTTGAGGTATGCCACTGTTTCTTTGGAACCAGCTTACCTGCCACAAGGATCTGATCGATAATCCCCGTATACGCATCCAGATTCGGACGCCTGATCTCTTTGTCGCGCCGACAACCTGGCGGGATCGAAAACTTCAACATCTTCTCAACAGTGCGACGGTTGATCCCAAAAATACGCGCCGCTTCCCGAGGGCTCATGCCATCAACAAGAACAGCGTGGCGAACGCGCCCATATTATTCCACGTGCCTCAATCCCGCCCCCCGTCAAAACGAAGAGCATAGCAGGACAGGCAAATTGGCCTATCTGCAGTCGGATAATCCGGCCGCTACGTGGTGCAGCATTCCACCGGCGGTCTCAGAAAGCCAGGGCCACTCAGCGAGAGCAGCAGTTGAGCATGAGCTTGTCGTTTGGCTATTTTCTAGCTGTTTTCAATCATCCAATCGCGCATGATGAATTTCTGGGGTTTCCCGGTAACGGTCATTGGCAGTTCATCGACGATACGAATACGCCCCGGGATTTTGAAATGGGCGATCTGGCCCGAACAGAACTCCCGGATGCTGTCATCGCGCAGCTGCTTGCCTGGTTTGGGTACGATCCAAGCGCACACTTCTTCACCCAGTTTCGCATGTGGGATACCAAACACCTGGACCTCCATTACGCTAGGATGACGGAACAGGAAATCTTCGACCTCACGCGGGTATATGTTTTCGCCACCCCTGATGATCATATCTTTCAAACGCCCCACTATCGAGCAAAACCCCTGATCATCCAGCTCGGCCAGATCGCCAGTGCGCATCCAACCGTTTGGGTCAATGGCCTCGGCGGTTTTTTCGGAGTTGTCCCAATACCCATACATGACCGAATAGCCGCGGGTGCACAGTTCGCCCGAGGTGCCAACCGGGACGATGGCGCCGTTTTCGTCAATTACCTTTACTTCCACATGCGGATGGATGCGGCCCACCGTTGTCACGCGCTTTTCGATTGGATCGTCGACAAAACTCTGGAACGAAACTGGCGACGTTTCGGTCATGCCGTAGCATATTGTTACCTGTTTCATGTTCATCACCTCGATCACACCACGCATCACTTCGATCGGGCACAAGGCCCCCGCCATAATGCCAGTCCGTAGGGATGAGAGGTCGTAATGGGTGGCTTTGGCCTGTTCGAGCATAGCCACAAACATCGTAGGCACGCCGTAGATCGCAGTGCAGCGGGCACTAGCAACGGCTGACAACGTGTCATGCGCGTCAAATGCCTCGCCGGGGAATACCATTGCCGCCCCTTTGGAGACGCAGCCAAGAGTGCCCATAACCATGCCGAAACAGTGATACAGCGGCACTGGGATGCAAAGGCGATCAGTTTCTGTAAAATTGATCCGCCCAGTGACAAAACGGCCATTGTTGACAATATTGAAATGGGTCAGCGTCGCCCCTTTGGGGGCGCCGGTGGTTCCCGAAGTGAACTGAATGTTGATTGGATCATCCGGGTTTAGCCCAGCCGTGATACCATCCAGACGCAGTTGTTGAGCAGGACCGCCAAGCCGCTGAATTTCGGTGAATGCAAATACACCGACGCCGGGGATATCACCCATTGCGATGACAATTTTCAGATGCGGGAGTTTGGCGCTGATCAACCGGCCCTTGGCGCATGTGTCCAATTCTGGTGCAAGGGCGCGCACCATCGCCAGATAGTCAGACGATTTGAACCTTTCGGCCAGAATTAAAGCCTTGCAGCCTGCCTTGTTCAACGCATAATCCAGCTCGGCCAGACGATAGGCCGGGTTGATATTGACTAGAATAATGCCGATCCGCGCCGTGGCAAACTGGGTCAGGACCCACTCCAACCGGTTCGGTGACCAAATGCCCAGCCGATCGCCTTTTCCCAGCCCCAAGGCCAACAAACCCGAGGCCAGCGCGTCAACTTCTCGATCTAGATCATAATAGCTGAGGGTCTTGCCCTCCTTGGCCAAAACCACCGCATCTCGAGGGCCGTGGCGCGCGACGGTTTCGGCTAACAGTTGCGGAATTGTAATGTGGCGCAACTCAACTGATTTATCCCCAACCACATAGGAATGGCCTTCTCGGGGTGCAGCGCCAGATTGATCAGTCTTATCAAAAGGTGTGGCGAATCCGCCAATCTGATGAGCCAGGCTTTCGCTGAGAATTGTCATTTTTGCCCCCCTTAGAAATTTCGCCAGTCGCTGGATTGTTCAAATGCATGGGCCGCCTGATAGATTACCATTTCACCGAAATGCGGCGCGACCAGAGACATACCGATGGGCAACCCTTCACTTAATCCGCAAGGCACCGACATCACCGGAAAGCCGGTGCAACTAAACGGTGCGGTGTTGCCGATCATCTCAAAGGCGCGTTGCACATAAAGGCTGGGCGAACAATCGGCGGGCGGGATCGGTTGCGGTTTCATTGGCACGGTGGGCAGCAGCATCAGGTCCACATTCGCGAAAGCCGCCATGTATTTTGACACCACATTGCGCATCAAGTTTTGCGCCTTGCCATAAAATCGGCCGCGATATTTGTCCTGAAAATACTCGCCCACAAACATGCTGACCTTGAGCGAATGTGACAGCTCATCCGCGCGGTTGCGCCATTGCGCCATGTGGTCAGTCATTGAGGGCACAAACAATCCGCGATAATTCGATCCACCGCTGTTGCCGTGCATCATCTGGTCTTGCATTCCCTCCAACGTGATTGCCGTCCAGCAATCGGTGGCGAAATCGTGCTCTTCGACCGAAATGTCACTGACCTGCGCGCCCAGGTCCCGGAACCTGTCAGCGGCGGCCAGCACTTTGGCATCGACGTCAGCCTCGCTTTCTGATCGCTGAAACCCCTGCTTCAGAATGCCAATCCGCAACCCATGCACGCCTTTCCCCAAGGCCTGGGTATAGTGATAGCTGCGCGGTGCATATTGACGTGGGTCCAAGCCATCCTCTCCGGCCAAAACCTCCAGAAACAGCGCGTTATCTGCAACATTGGCGGTCACCGGTCCCACATGATCGATGGTTCGTTCCACCGGCATTACCCCGGAATAGGGGACCAACCCGTGGGTTGCCTTCATCCCGTAAACACCGCAATTGGATGACGGAATACGGATTGACCCACCCTGATCTCCGCCGATGGCCATGTCTGCCTCGCCAATGGAGACCAAAACAGCTGATCCGCTGGACGACCCGCCCGCCATATAGCCATGTTTCCACGGGTTCTGCACTGGGCCGGTGGCATTGGTATGCGATCCGCCAGACAGGCAGAAGTTCTCGCAATGGGATTTGCCAACAATGGTGCCGCCCGCATCCAGAATACGGGTGACGATGGTAGCGTCCAGTTCAGGCGTGTAACCCTCCATGATCGAGGATCCGTTCATCATCGGCACCCCGGCCAGGCACACGGTGTCCTTCAAAACGATGCGTTTTCCGCGCAAAGGCCCGTCTACCGCGCCCTTGATGTCAGTCTTGTAATACCAGGCATTCAATGGGTTCTCTGCCGGGCTGGGGCGTCGCCCTGGCGACCGCGGATAGCGCACCTCGGGCAGGTTATCGGGGGCGGCGTCCAGGCGATCATACGACTGAAAATTGGGCTCAATGATCTCCAGATATTCCCGCAGTTCATCATCGCTCAGGTTCATACCGAACCGTTCAGCCATGGTTCGCATTTGCGACAAGGTGGGGCGTTTGATGGTCATGTTTGTCACCAGAATGGAGGAGGATTGAACAGGTGTGGCGGTACGCGAAGCCTTAGTGGGGAGGGGAGCGGCCGATCCTGTCGCCGACTTGGATGCAGAATTTGCCCGGGTGGTGCGCGCCGCGCCAAAGCCGAGAAACTGATCAACCTTGGCCTGATCCTTCAGATCACTGCGCGACAGGGTGCCCGTGATCCGGCCCCGCTCCAGCACCAAGACGCGGTCAGAAAGGTCGGCAATAAAATCGAAATTCTGCTCAACCAGCAGGATCGACAGACCCCGCTGCTTGCGCAGCTTCAACAGGGTTTCCGACATTTCCTCGATGATGGATGGCTGGATGCCTTCAGTGGGTTCGTCCAGCAGCAGAAAATCAGGGTCGCCCATCAAACAACGCGCCAGGGCTAGCAATTGCTGTTCGCCCCCCGACAAGGTGCCGCCTTCGCGATCCAACAGACGGTCGAGCCGGGGAAAGTCAGCCAAGACAGCGTCGATGGTATCGCTTTCGTCCCCTCGGCCCTGATCGTGCCAGGCAAACCGCAGATTGTCGCGCACAGTGAGCTGCGGGAAAATACCCCGCCCCTGCGGCACGTACCCAACCCCAAGGCCCGCGCGTTCGTTTGGTGGCATCTGGGTGATTTCAGTGTCAAAAAACCGAATGGTGCCCGATTGCGCTGGCAGAAATCCCATCAAGGTTTTCAGCAAAGTGGATTTACCCATGCCATTGTGACCCAGCACCCCGACCACTTCGTTTTCCATCACAGAAAGTTCGATCCCGTGCAGCACCGGCACGCGCCCATAGCCGCCTGACAGGCCCTTTACATCCAGACATATGTTACTTGTTTTGCTGTCGATTGCGTCACTCATGTCAGGCGTTCTTTCCCAGATAGACGTTGCGCACAGTCGGATCGGACATAACGTTGTCAACGTGATCCTCCATCAAAACTGCTCCCTGATGAAACACTGTTACTGTGTTGGCGATCGAGCGGATGAATTGCATGTCGTGCTCGACAATCACCACCGCAGAGGTACGGGTCATTTCACGGACCAACTCGGCCATCAGTTCGACATCTTCGCCTGACAGTCCGGCGGCAGGTTCATCCAACAGGATCAGCCAGGGATCAGCAGCTACCACTGTACCCAGTTCAACGCGCTGACGTTCACCATGCGCCAGACGGCCCAGATCAGCTCGCGCGATTGGCCCAAGCGCCAGTCGTTCGATCACCTCAGCGGCCTTTTGCCTTGCCTCGGGCGCTGACAGGAACCGGCGCGCCGCCAGCCAGATGTTTTCCTGCACGCTCAGCCCGTCCAGCACGCTGGGAACCTGCATCTTTATTCCCACCCCAAGCGAGGCCACCTGATGCGGCGACCAGCCTGTCACCTCTTCGCCGCGCATAAATACCTGCCCACTGGTCGGTGTCAAAAGCCCGGTCACGCATTTGAAAAAAGTGCTTTTGCCAGCGCCGTTGGGGCCTATCAAACAGCGCAGTTCACGCGCCTTCAGCTTGAAATTCACATTGTCCGAGGCAACGACCCCACCAAAACGCATGGTCAGTCCGACCGTTTCCAGTACCGTTTCAACCATCGACCCGCTCCGCTCTGATCCGGCGATTGGGGCGTTTCCGCCTTGGTCTGCGTCGCACGCTTAGTTTCCAAAGATCGGCAACCGCAGGCACAATCCCTTTGGGTAGGAACAGCACAAACAACACCAGAATAAGGCCTGTGATCAGCGTATTGTCGATCATCGACTGCTGGCCCAACATGAATTTTAGATAGGCCAGACCCGCCGCGCCCAGCATCGGCCCGACCCGGGTGCCCAGGCCGCCAACAATACACCAGATGATGATCTCGGCCGATTGGCCAAGGCTATAAAGCCCCGGCGTGACAATCTCTGCCCAGTTTGCAAACAGCGCACCCGCCAACCCGGCAATCCCGGCTCCAATGGCAAACAGTACGGTTTTGCGCGCCCGGACGTCATAGCCCATCAATGACATGCGCTGTTCGTTCTCGCGGATACCCACGGCAATGCGGCCAAAGCTGGACCGCAACAAAGCGGTGACGAACAAAAACACAATCACCAGCGCGACGGCGCAGACATAGTAAAACGGATCGCCCCAGATATAGCTGTCCGGCTGTCCTGGCACGTTCAATGTCTGGAAACCGGGGATACCATTATAGCCTCCCAGACGGGCCTTGCCGATGACATAGGAAGGACCAGCAGTTGAGTTGATGAATTTGAAAAGGATCAGCGTCACCACAAGGGTGATCACCCCCAGATAAACATCCGCCAGCCGTCCGTAGAACATAAACACGCCCATCACGGCTGCAAACAATGCCGGTACCAGCACCGCAATAACCATCGGCAAGGTGCTTTCGCCGATGTTGATCGCGGCGATGGCATAAGAATAGGCCCCGAGCCCGAAAAACGCCGCCTGGCCAAAGCAAAGAATGCCTCCAAAGCCCCAGATCAGCCCCAAGCTTAGGCCTAGCATGGCGTAAATCAGCAGAATGCTAAGCGTATAGGTCGAGATCATCAGCGGCAGGGTGTAGATCAGAACCGCCGCGACCAGAATGGTGGTAACGGCTTCTTTCAGAGGTAGGATTGCCATTACATCTTACCCTTGAAGAACCGCGCAGTGACGCCCTGGGGCAACAAGCGCAACAAGATGACAGCCGCGATCAGCAGCGCTACCTCTCCCATTACCGGCGAGACCGTGAAGGTGAATAACTGGTTCACCAGTCCAAACAATCCAGCGCTGCTCATTAGTCCGGCAATCAGCGATGGACCACCAGCAATCACGGTGATGAACGCTTTGGCGATATAAGCCCCGCCCGACGTCGGCACCAAGCCAACCAGCGGTGCCAGAACCGCGCCCGCCAGCCCTGACAAGGCAGAACCCGCAAAAAAGGTCGCCATATAGATTTTGTCAGGGCTGTACCCAAGGGCTGCCGCCATCTCAGGGTTTTGCATGGCACCACGCGCCACCAGTCCCAAACGCGTGCCTTTCAGCACAGCGTACATGGAGACCAGCAACACGATGGACACCAGAATGATAAAGAAATTATAGCCGTTGATCTGGTACCCTCCTACCGTGAACCCAGGGATCGGCGTGGATATTCCGGTAGTGGTATTGCCAAAGATCATGGTCGCTAGCCCGATGAACAACAAACTCAGCCCCCATGTGGCCAGCATGGTATCAACCAGCCGCCCATAGAGATGTCGGATCACCAGCCGTTCAACAACCAGCCCGATCAACCCCACCACAATAGGCGCGACGACCAGCATCGCTACAAAAATATTCACGCCATAGTTTACCGCCGTAATGGTGGCGTATCCGCCCATCATCATGAATTCTCCATGGGCTAGATTGATCACTTTCATCATGCCAAACACGATGGCCAACCCGGCACTGATCAGCACCAGAGAGGCGACCGCATAGACAACTTCAACGGATATGACGGCAACGTAATCCATGGGGCTTGGCAATCCTAAGTCAGTTCACCCGACCAAAAAGCCGGAGAAAGCCCCGAGGCAACAATCGTTGCCTCAGGACCATGTTCAGAGAAATCAGATTTGGATTTCGTACTGGGTGTTGTCGTCCGGGTTTGCCTGCAGATCACACACTGCTTGCGTGTCAATCGGCGCCCGCTGCGGCAATGTCTCCAGAACTTTCATACCCTGGTTTTCAAACTCCATGATATGCACGTCCAGCGTTGCGTGGTGGGTCTTTGGGTCAACGGTGATCTTGCCGCCGGGCCCCTCAATCGACAGTCCAGTTTCCAGCGCTGCAATCACGTCATCGCGGTTGACGGATCCGGCTTGGCGCACCGCCTCGGCCCACATCATCACACCCTGATAATTAGATACGGCAATTTCGTGGTAGTTGGTGTCGTCACCATAGGCATCCGCCCACTTTTTCTTGAACGCTGCGTTGACAGGCGTGTCCAGTTCCTGGCTGTAGTTATAGGCAACCATGATGCCGTTGCCTTCTTCGGCTGTCAGCACCTTATGTTCGTTGCCCACACCCAATGTAGTCGAGGCCAGTGGGATCTTGTCTTTCATTCCAGCAGCGGCCCATTGGCGGAAAAACGACAAATGCGCTCCACCAACCAGAGGGGCAACGACCAGATCCGGTGCCGCCTTCTGGATTTTGGCGATGGTGGACCCAAAATCGGCAACATCCAGCGGAAAGAAATCCAAGCCCACAATTTCGCCGCCATTGTCGGCCACGTATTTCCGAATCCAGTTCGCGGTGATCTGCCCGTAATTGTAATCAGCCGCTAAGATATACACTTTCTTGCCGGACCGCCCCATCGCATGAGGGATCAACGCCTCGACTTGCTGGGCCGGGGTGACGCCGTTGATAAAGATGTTGCGGTCACAAACGCCGCCCTCGTACAGCACATTATAGAAATAGAGCGTTTTGGATTTGCGCATGGTTTGGCGGATGGCCTCGCGCGAGGCTGACAGAATGCCACCATGCACCACATCGACCTTGTCCTCGCGCACCAATTTCTGACCGTATTGGGAATAAAGGGCCATGTCCGATTGGGTATCATAAGCGGAAATGTCGATCATCTGACCATTTAGCCCGCCGCTGGCGTTAATTTCAGATACCGCCAGTCGCATCGCCATATCCATCGGCTTGCCATAGGCGTCAAATATCCCCGACGTATCCAATACCGAGCCCAGCTTGATCTTGCTGGCCGCCAATGTGCTGGTTGGCAGGGTCGCAAACGCCGCCATTGCCGCTGATGACGCCAGAAAACTACGTCTGTTCGAGGTCATTTTGTCTCTCCCGTTGGTTTTGTCGTGTTGTCGGATTTTTCTTTGATGCGATTGGCATAATCGGCGGTGCGTCCGGCCAGGTTGGCATCGAAATCCAGCCCGATTTCGGCCCCCATCTGCTTCATTGCCGGCAGACGCACGGCCATGCCCAGTATCTGATCCATTGCTGCGCCAAAGGCCCCGTCGATGCCGTCTGTTGCGCCCTGGCCAGTGCCAAGCCCACTAATCTGATTGATCCGGATCGAGTCGATTTTCTCGACAGGCTTCATCATCTGGGTCATGATTTCCGGCAGACGATCCAGCTTGTGCTGTTCCAGCTTCATGGCAATGACAGCGTCGCTCAGCCCGTTTTCCGCTGCAATCAGCGCCACCCGACCCTGTGCCTCGGCCTCAACGCGCAGTTTTTCGGCTTTCGCAGCGGCCTGCGCCGTCACAAGGCGGCTCTCTGCCTCTTGCGAGGCTCGGGCGGCTGCGACTGAATTTTCTTTCTGCACTTTCAACAGAGCGATTTCCTGTTCGCGGGCGGCAGTTGCCCGCTCTTTTTGTGTTTGCACGGCTTCAGCAGCCACAATGACCTTGGAACGCGCCTGCTCCTCGGCGACTTTGGCATCCGATTCAGCCACACGCTTTTGCGACAGGCGCATCGAGTTGAGGATTTTCTCTTCCTCAATCTCAAGGATCGCAGCCATTTCCAATTTACGCAGCGATTCGTCATGGGCGATTTTCAACGCCTGCAGTTCGCGAACCTTTTCCAGCTCCGCCGCCTCTGCCATCCGGGCCGCCTTGGCCTTTTTCTCGATCGAAAGCGCAGCAGCGTCGGCCTCAAGCCGGGCCAGATATTCGCGTTGGGTGATTTCAGCCTCGCGTTCGGCCCGTTCGATATCGAGCCGCCGTTGGGCCTGCGTCAACTGACTTTCGCGGATGGCGATATCGGCCTCAGCTTCGATACGAATACGCTCTTTGCGGTTCTCAGCCACAAGACTGGCCAGCTTGCGCATCCCTTCCGCGTTGAACGCATTGTTTTCGTCCAATGCGCTGAACGTTCCTTGATCCACCCGGATCAGCGATACGGCAACCAGCGACAGCCCGAGGCTTTCCAAATGCGGGCGAACATCATCTGCGACCAGTGCCGAAAACCCAGCCCTGTCTTTGTGAATCTCATCCAGACTTTGGGATGCTGCTGCGTTTTGCATGGCATCGACGAACTTTCCGTTCAGCAGTTCGCTGACCGCTTCGCCGTCACGGGCGATCCGCTGGCCCAGCGACTGCGCCGCCGTCGCAACGCCGTCTTTGATCGGAGTGACACGGAATTCGAATTCCATCTGCATGTCAGCGGGCAGCCGATCACCAGTCAACAACGGTTGAGTACCGACCCGATCCACACGCGAAACAATGGTTCCCATCATGATTTTCTGAATCTGATGCACAATAGGCAAAGAAATACAGCCGCCATCCACGACAATCTTCTGACCGCCAAACCCGGTCCGAACCAATGCGGTTTCCAGCGTGGCCTTGGCGTAAAACCGTTGCAGGAACCAAACGCAAACGGCCAGAAAAATGGCTAATGCCAAGATGGAGATCGTCCAGACCACAGTACCCTCCCGTGTCGTGGCCGATGTCCTTGAACGGCACCTTATTCCACGATCATTCGTTGAACATCAGGGTAAGCGTGTTTTAATTTCCATTTCAAGCATTATGTTTTCCATTTCAAGGAAATCTCTCAACATACTGAATTAACTAAGTAATTTTATGTCATCGAACAAGACGCCATTGGCTCTGGCCAGATATATCGGCGCACCGTTGTGGGAATTCGAGCCATACTTCGCCTGTCGAACACTCTTGTATTCGATTGGGTATGCGCTAGAAAATTGCCGTTCCCGCCAGTCCGATTTCGGTTTGCCCATCAGGCTTGCCAGAAACTGCATGCCTTCATAAGTCGACTGGCCAATCGCATTCAGAACCGGTGCACGATCGCCGTGGAACCCGTGATATTTCTCCCGGAAAACCGCGTTCTCAGGTGTATTGACAGCGGAAAAATACGACGCCGAGGAAAACAAACGCTTAAGGTTTTCCGCACCACTTGCCAGCAAAGCGTTCTCTTCCAGGGCGCAAGACAGGCGGATCATGTGCCGGTCCAGCCCATACGCACCGAACAGCCGGTTAAAATCCACCGCGTCCTGCCCAACCAAAGACATCAAAACCGCATCCGCCCCAGAGACTGCAATCGCTTCGATATGGGCACTCAGATTACCGGCGCCAAACGGCAGGTATTGCTCATAAGCAAGATTTGCGCCCATCTCCTGCAGCCTGGTTTTTGCATAGCTGTTAGAGGCACGCGGCCATACATAGTCATTTCCGATCAAAGCCCAGCTACGCAGTTTGAAACTGTGTTGAAGATATTCCATCGCCCGCCCAAGCTGAGCGGGTGGCGTATCGCCGATTGTGTAAACACCGGGCGTACATTCCCCACCCTCATACAGTGGCGTGTAGACATAAGGCACCCGGCTGTTCACGATCTTGACCAGACGTTGGCGGATTGCACTGATGTGCATCCCAACAATCGCATCAATTGCACCCGTCTCGATCAAGGAATTGACCAGTTCTTCGACAGGAGTCTGAGCTTCCAATGCAGAGTCGATCATGATCATCTGAACCTGACGGCCAGCAATACCCGAAGCCTGGTTCAGTTCGTTAACCGCGACCTGCGCGCTAGCAATGCAGGATGGGGCCCACAATCCAGCCGCCCCGCACAGGGGAATAAGCAAGGCAACACGAAACGCCTGCTGTTTACCCAGCAGGAAATCATTGTCCCGAAATTCAATCAATGCCGCCGGATTGATTTTTTCATCCGACCACTTCGTCAGTTCGATATTCATGACCCTATCGCCCAGTTCTTTCAAAAATGGACGCTACAGCAATTGATTTTACTTTCCTAGTAAACTAATTTCGCCCCAGCAAATCAGAAGCAGGTCATGCAATGAGCGACTCACATCTTTCGATCGAAGGTTATCTTTCCTATACGTTGGCAGCTGCGCATCGGAACGTGCATCAAAGCTTGGGCATGAAACTGAAAGAGCTTGGAATTCAGGTTGAAGCCTGGCGCATTCTGGAAGTGCTGATCGCAGAGGACGATCACACAATGGGAGAGTTGGCCGAAGTTGTCCTGATGAATCCGCCGACACTGACGAAGCTGGTGGACCGAATGGTTTCGGACGGTCTTGTACATCGCCAGGTGTCGCGGGCTGACCACCGGCGTGTACAGCTGGCACTGACCAATCTGGGACGTGATCAGGTTGAGAAGCTGCGCAAATTCGCGAGTGCCCAGAATGATGAGATTTTGGAGAAACTAGGCCCGGCAAAGGCCCAGATATTGACAGAGGCGCTGAGATCGCTTTGCTGAACCCGGATTTCTTGTTCATCTCCACGGTCCATGAAGTGGTTTGAATCCACCGTTTTCCAAACGGAAAAGCGATACCTAAGCTGCATGCGGAGCATGCTCATGTTGAATTGGCGAGTTTCGGACCCGCCAATTCTTCAATCCACCAACTTTAGCTGGTGGTGGCTTAGTCCTCAACAGTTACAGTGAACCAGAAAAGTGCTGCCAGATGGATGCGAACCAGCCTCTGGAAGGACAGTAATGCTGTCCCTTATGGCGCACAAAGTTGGCGCCACTCGGCGGCGCGATTGAGCTTGAAATTGACGCGTGAATTAAACGGTATGAAGATGTTGTCGAGATAGCGGCCGCGACATAAGGTGCTGTCGGGTGACGTTCGCCGTCGTGTGCGTGACATCTGCCGCCATGCTTGCGCTGAAAACGGCGTCGATATCATTCGAGGTGTTCTATCGAGTGACCATGTCCACATGTTCGTGTGCGTGCCGCCAAAGCTGGCGATAAGCGACTCGATGCAGCTGATGAAGGGGAGGTCTTCCCACAAGGTGCAGCGCGAGTTTCCACAGTTGAAAAAGCGCTATTGGGGTCGGCACTTTTGGGGCAGTGGGTATTTTTCAACCACCAACGGGGCAATCACCGAAAACATCGTACTTCAGTACTTGGAGAAGCATATAAAAAATCCTACCGACGCCAGTCTGTAGTGGTTTAGTCCAAAGTCTGCTTTCGCATTCGATAGCTCCTTTGAAGGTAAAAAGTAGCCAAATTTTGATATCCAAGCCATTTGCGCAACACCCGGCAGATGTCATGCTTTGGCAGTGGTTCAACGCTGCAACCACTTTGCGGCGAAAGGCCTCTTGACCTCCTAA
>JABSSD010000180.1 GCA_013214575.1 Paracoccaceae bacterium
TCGAAGTTGGCGACCAGCCACTTCATGAAGACGTTGAGCACCTCTGCCACCGGCAGTTGCCAGTCTTTGGGGAAATCTTCGATCCAGCCAATTTGCCCCATCAGAAAGACGCAAATCACCGAGAACAGAATGACCAAGGGCCACCCAAGATCCAGAGAACGCCCCAATATGCCGGATCTGGTCGTGGTCTTTTGTGTCATGTCAAAAATCGCCGGTGTCGGGGGTGTCGTCCATCCCGGCAAGAGTCTGAATGAGGGACACCGGGGTGACAACGCCCAGTGCCTGGCCGTCGGCGCCATCAACCACCAATCCGGCAGGGTTTTCTGACAGCTTCGAAATCAGCGATTCAGCCACCATTGCCCCCGGCACATGCGCCATTTTACTGGTATCGCCATCCGCCGCCACAACACAGGCCTCGGCGCGCAGCACGCGGATGCGCGGCACTTCCGAGGTGAACTGAGCGACATAATCGTCAACCGGATTCAGGATGAGCTCTTCTGGTGTGCCAATTTGCACGATCTTGCCATCGCGCATGATAGCCATGCGATCGGCAATCCGCAGCGCCTCAAGGAAATCATGGGTGATAAAGACGATGGATTTGTGAAGCGCTTGCTGAATACGCAGGAATTCGTCCTGCATCTGCCGCCGAATAAGCGGATCGAGCGCCGAAAACGGCTCATCCAGAAACCACACATCCGGTTCAACGGCCAAGGATCGCGCGATGCCGACCCGTTGTTGTTGCCCTCCCGACAGCTGGCTGGGAAAAGCATCTTCGCGGCCTTGCAGATTGACCAGTTTGATCACCCGTTCAGCCCGTTCGCGTTGTTCATCAGGCGGCAAACCTTGCAATTTCAGTGGAAAGGCGACGTTTTCCAAGACTGTCAAATGCGGCAACAGGCCAAAATTCTGGAACACCATCCCCATCTTGTGACGGCGGATGTCGATCAGTTCCTTTTCGGTTTTGTCCAGCAGGTTCTCGCCATCCAACAGCACCGCGCCATGGCTGGAATCCACCAGTCGTGACAGACAGCGCACCACTGTAGACTTACCGGACCCCGACAGGCCCATGATCACAAATATCTCGCCGACATGCACGTCAAAGCTGACGTCGATAGCGGCCGGGATATGCCCTTCTTTTTTCATACGCGCTGCCAGCGCATCGGCATCTATCTGATAGCCTTTCGTGTCAAAATAGTAGTCTGGCTTGGGTCCGTAGACCTTCCACAAATTGCGACAGGACAATTTGACAGCCCTGCCCGCATCTGGTGCCTGTTGTTCCAAAGCGGTCACTATCTGTTCCTTCGTGTGGCGCGCACCCGGCGTTGCTCGCCGAGTGCAATTATTTTAAGCGGATCACTTGATCCAGTTGGACCATTTGCTTTCGTTATCGGTGATCCACTCTTGAACGACATCTTCGAGCGGACGCCCAGCTTGATCGACTTCAAGGATCATTTCATTCTGTTCGTCATTTGTAAGCGTAAATTGACGGATGAAACTTGCCGCGCCGGGCCAGGTTTCCGGCAGAGATTTGGACACGATTTTGTTGACCGAAGCCTGAGAAAATCCGCAGGCCGTGGCGCGTTGTTGATTTTCTTCAACGCATTCGCCTTCGGACGCGTTCCATTCGACCCAGTCCATGTCCAGTTCTGCAAACACCCAATGCGGCTGCCAGAACATCATCAGAATTGGCTCTTTGGACACCAGCGCACTTTTCAGTTCCGCGACCATGGCCCCCTCGGATCCACCAGGAATTGGGTTAAACGGAAGGCCAATACCTTCGACCACGGATTTTGACCGCGTGCCCCAATCGGCCGGATAGGTGATCAGGCGGCCATTTGGGAAGGTTTCCGCGTTGGCAAAGGCCTGGGCACAATCATATAGTGCCTGATAGCTCGGCAAGCCCGGGCAGAGCTCAGTCATATATTCGGGATAAATCCAACCTTCGCGCGGCTCCAATCCCAATTCGCCCAAATCCACGATCGCGCCTGATGCCAAGCCGTCTATATATGCATCCGTGATCGAATTGTCCCAAACTTCAGGATTGAAATGCAACTCGCCCTGCTGCAATGCGGTAAATTGCGGCAGGCCGCCGGCGGTCACCATCTCAACAGTATAGCCCATTTTCTTGAGCAATTCGGCAGCGATATTGGCCGACAGATGCTGGCCCGTCCATTCATTGAGAACAATCTTGATTGGATTGCTGGATTCGACCTCGGCCATTGTCATCGATGCCATCATGGTTGCGATGGTCACAGTCAGTGCCGCGGTGGTTTTCTTACGATTCAGTTTCATTGATATTTCCCTGACGGTTATTATTGTTATATTTTGGGTCTATTAATGTCATGCAGTGCCTAGCAATGCCGCTCGCAAACTGTCCCGGTCCCCGGCGTAGTCGTAGACAATTTCTCGCGACCGTTGGTTGGTCGCCCAGTCTGCTGAAGCCAACAGCGGTGCATCCGGAGCCGCCGCCAGCATTTTTCCCTGGATTAGGTCAGATGCCCGTTCCGCCAACATTAGTGTTGGGGCATTCAAGTCACCGGCCGTCGCTTGCGGCATAACCGAGCTGTCCACCAGCCGGAGGCCTTGCACACCTTTGACCTGCATTGTTCGTGGATCCACCACAGCCGCATCGTCAGTTCCCATCCGGCAGGTCCCGCAGGGGTGATAGGCGCTCTCAACCTTGTCTTTAATAAACTGGTCCAGGCTTTCGTCGCTTTTGCAGTCATCGCCTGGCGCTAGTTCTGATCCGCGATAGGCGTCAAAGGCGGGTTGAGCGAATATTTCACGGCTCAGCCGGATACATGCGCGCATTTCCAGCCAGTCATCCGGGTGGGACATATAGTTAAAGCGCACCCGCGGCAGATCAGAGGGATCGGTGCTGCGCAACCGCACCCAACCTCGGCTTTTGGATCTCTTGGTGCCAACATGCACTTGAAACCCGTGGCCCTTGGCCAGTGTTTTACCGTCATAAGAGATGGCAAGTGGCAGAAAATGGTACTGTATATCAGGGTAAACAATGCCTGCACGGCTGCGGATATGGCCGCCGCTTTCGAAATGGTTTGTTGCCCCCAAACCGCCTTTGGTCAGCATCCAGCGCGCGCCGATCATCGCCTTTCCCAAGGGATTCATATGCGAGAATAGCGACACCGGCTGGGTGCATTCTTGCTGCACATAAATCTCAAGGTGGTCCATCAGGTTTTCACCCACCTCGGCGCGGTCTGCCACTATGTCAATTCCCAGCGATCGAAGCTCTTTAGCTGGGCCAATACCGGACCGTTTCAGGATGATAGGAGACATGATCGAACCGGCGCTCAGAATAACTTCGCGATCGGCGCGCGCGATTTTTATCGTGCCACCTTGGGTGAACAAAACCCCAACCGCATGGCCGTTTTCAAACAAAATTCGGTCGACTAGCGCATGTGATATCACCCGCGTATTGCCGCGTTTGACCGCCGGACGCAGATAGCCAACCGCTGCGCTGGATCGTTTGCCGTCGCCGACAGACATTTCCATCGGCCCCATGCCTTCGTGTTGGCGTTCATTCATATTGCGGCTGACGGCATAGCCCGCTTGCGCACCGGCCTGAACAAAACTGTGATAAAGCGGGTTTTTTGCAGCCCCCTGGGTGACCGAAATCGGACCATCGGTGCCCCGCAAAGGGCCGCCACCATTGACGTTTTCTAATCGTTGAAAGTAAGGCAAGACGTTTGCCCAATGCCAGCCGACGGCCCCCAGCGCAGACCACAATTCGTAATCCATCGGGTTGCCGCGAACATAACACATGCCGTTGATCGACGACGACCCGCCCAAGCCTTTGCCGCGCGGCAGGTTCATGACGCGCCCATCCAGGCCCGGTTCTGGTTCGGTTTGCATACCCCAGTTGAACCGTTTGGTGTTCATTGGAATAGACAACGCGGTGGGCATCTCGACATAAATCGATTTGTCGCTGCCGCCGGCCTCAAGCACCAGAATGCGGACCTTGGGATCTTCGCCCAATCGGTTGGCCAGCACACAGCCAGCCGAACCCGCGCCGATGATTACATAATCAAAGCCGCCGATGTCAGTGGGCGTGCTGGCTGAAACGGAATATGTCATAAAAAGTCCTGAACCGGCAACAAAATCAATCGATCATCACATAGTACTTCAGCATCGGTTCGGTCTGTCTCCAGGTGCCGCGGAAGCCTTTGGGGACCAGAAAGGCGTCACCTTTGGTATAGGTTTCCGAAAACTCTTCGTTCTCAAGGACGACGGAACCTTCCAGGATATACATGAATTCAGTACAGGGATAATCCTCATAGAACTCAGTATATGGGGTTGAGCGCCAAATGCCGGCCCGCAGACCCTGTGTGGCCTTTTCGAAATACACGTGGTCCTGCCCATACGGCTTACCTTCAACTAATTCCGCAGTTTCCAGCGCGATATCAGCAGTTTCTTTCCATCCTTCAGGGCCGGATTTGGCGAATTTTACAGGCATGTTCATTGGTTATTTTCCGTTCCAATACATCCGACTTACGCCGATTTTCTGTGACACTAAGAAACAAAGCTGGAAAATCAAAATTACAAAGATTATGCTAAGGTAACCTGAGGTTACTATATGACGATGCACTTGCCCCCTTCCCTTACAGCGCTTCGAGCGTTTGACTTGGTGGCCCGGCTGGGTACATTTACCGAGGCAGCACGGAAACTGAACGTAACCCGCCCGGCTATTAGCAAGCAGATTAAAGGGTTAGAGGAGGTGTTGGGGTGCGCCTTGGTCATTCGATCCGGTCCCAAAGTCATGCTGACTGATCAAGGTGCGGAACTGGCAGTGGGATTGCATCAGGCCTTTGACCTGATATTTGCAAGCACGCATCGGACCATTGAAAATGCGCGGCGGCCTGAAACCGTCAGAATTTTGGTGGAACGGGATTTCGCTTCGTCCTGGCTGGCAGAAAGAATTGGTGCGTTTCTGATCGGGCACCAAGGCATTTCAATCGAAATCAATGCAGAGAGAAACGGCTTCCTGCGGCAAGACGAAGATTTCAGCTTTCGAATCTTTTATGGGCCGAAGGGTCGATTTGCGTCTGAAAACCTTGTCGAAGAATTTCTGTGTGACTGGATCGACATTCCCCTATGTACCCCGGATTATGAGACCCAAAACATCACCGCACAGGGCCAGTGCCACAACGCTCATTTTCTGCTCGATAAAAACTATGACCCATGGGAAACATGGTTTGAAAAGACAGGCTTTGATAGCTTTGGCAGTAAGGCCGCCTATACCAGTTTCAATGATACGACATTGTGCCTGTCTGCGGCCCTGGCAGGTGCCGGCATCACAATCGGTGACAGCTTTTTATGCCTGCGCGCAATTGAAGACGGCCGCCTTGTTGCGCCATTCAAAACCGGCCTGCGCAGCGAAGAACGCTATGTGATATACTACCCAAAAGGGCGGATCCTGTCGAAACAGGAAACAGAATTCCAGAACTGGCTGATCCAAACGATCAAAGACTATGAGCAAGAAGTTGATCAAGTCCTGTCAAAAGTCGGCATCAAAGTGGTCACATCATGATTGCAGAATTGTTTAGCACCTGCCTAAGGAGAAGCATTTCATTTTAATCAACGGCCTATCACAGCCCGTATTCGCGACATCTGAGCGTGATGCTGACCTCGTCCAAATGCAGTTTCCGTCAAACCGCGTCAGCTATGTTTCCGAGCTATGACTGAATTTAGGTGACGGCGTCCATTCAGGCGGCGCAGGTTTCGTTGGTATCGGTCACTTCGACACCGTCGTTGAACTACGGTGCCTTCGATGAGTTTGGGCAATTGATTTCTGCCGTTCAGGCGCAGCCATTTTTTGGATGCCGCCTGAATATGTGTAAACACCATCAGCTTTGCGGTCTGTTGCGACCTGCGTCGGATCTCTATAGTCCTCATTCTTCGTAATCATGGCCCCGATCGTTCGCGCCAGCCACGAGCCGGGCCGGATCGACTTCTGCTCAAGCCAGCTCAGGTCGCTCCCCATTCAATTTCTCAATAGCAGCCTCGATATGCTTGAGATGTGTGATGCCTAGCGGAAAAACATGGCCATACTCATACATCATCGTTGTTAGTGCTTCGATCCTCATGCCCTTGTCATGAGATAGCGGCCTGCGTCGATATCAAATGCTGTAATTCGGTAACCTTTGACAAATGCTGCGGTTATCGCTTCCCGCACACGGAGACGTTCGGCAACTGCCTTGTCCAAGTCTGTCGACAACAGCGTATCCAGATCCTTGGGGATTTCTATCGTCAGGCTGTCATTGGCCGTCGCCGGGAGGGCTGTGTTGTTGCCTTTTTCCAGCGCTGCAACATGGGGTGCATTCAGCTCCCATTCCGCCAGAAGACGGTCTGAGGCGACACCGGCGTTGATGCCCACCATCTGGCCGTAATAGTCCTTGTGATATATTCCGGCTGTGGCCCCGAGGCGTGTGATGTTCAGCCCCGCATTGATGCTGCGCAGCGGGTCGTAGGTCCAGCGTACCAGGGTGATACCGCGATGAAGGCACCAGTCGCGCTGAAACCATTTCAGCTTCGCCCCCAGCCCCATGCCGCGGCTGTCAGGATGTACCGCGAGCCGGTGGGAATGTTGAATATGGGACTCTGACGTCGGAAAACCGAACAGGAAGCCCAGCATCTGATCGCCCCGGAAGGCCCCGGCGACCAACCCACCTTCATGCTGAATTGCCAGCATGATATCGGAATTGTCGGGCGGATCGTCTTCGCCCCAGACGGTTTTCTGAAACTGTTCGGCACGTTTGAGTTCTGCCACGCCGGACAGTTCGCGCAGCACCAGGCCCGTGGTTTGATCGTTCACGCGAGGATCTCCTCGGCATGTTCGGTGACGGTTTCAAGGTAGTCGCGGTTTAGCGTCACGCCGATGCCGGGTCCGTTCATGGGCACCGGCATTTGGCCATCCACCGCCTCCAGCGGTTCGTTGATGATATCGTGGCTGAAGTAACGGCTGGCGCTGGAGGTGTCACCGGGTTTGGTGAAATTCGCCAGTGTTGCCAGATGGATGTTATGCGCCCGACCGATGCCGCTTTCCAGCATGCCGCCGCACCAGACAGGCACATCGAAGGCGGCGCAAGTATCGTGGATCGCACGGGCGGCGGCAAAGCCTCCGACCCGACCGACCTTGATGTTGATGACCCGACCGGCGCCGATTTCCAGCGCCTTGCGGGCGTCCCCTGCGGAGCGGATGCTTTCGTCCAGACAGAGTGCTGTTCTGAGCCCCGCCTGCACCTTGGCGTGATCATGGATATCGTCAAACGCCAAAGGCTGTTCGATATAATCCAGCGCAAATTCATCCAGAGCCTGCAGAACTTGCAGGTCGGCCAGGCCGTAATCGGTATTGGCATCCACCGTCAGCTTGATGTCGGGATGCGCGGCGCGCACCGCCTCGACGATTTTCACATCATGGCCGCGCGAGATTTTCAGCTTGGTACGTTTATAACCCTGCGAGACGGCTTCCTCGACACGTTCAAGGGTCTTGCCGATCGGCGCGATACCAAGGCTGACACCCACATCCACGTGGTTTCGCACCCCACCAAGCACCGCCTTCAGAGGTAGGTTCAGGCTTTTGGCCCAGAGGTCCCAGACCGCCATTTCCACCACGGCTTTGGCCATCCGGTTGCCGCGCCAGGGGGATAGGATTGGCTCCAGTTCATAGGGGGAGGCAAAGCGCTTACCGACAATCTGCGGCAGCAGCACGTCGCGCAGGAACGCCATGGCACCGGGAATGGTTTCCTCCAGATAATCCGGGGTTGGGTCCATCACGCCTTCGGCGACACCTTCCAGCCCGTCGCCCTTAAGCACAAGCAGCGGAAAGGTCCTGCCGGTCATGGTGCCGGTCGAGATTACAAATGGTGTCAGCAGGGGCAGGCTCACGATGCGCAGCTCGGCGGCTTCGATCAGGATACCGGGGTGGGGCGTTGTGTGGGGGTGCAGCATGTTTGGTCTTTCGGATGGGCAGAAAAGAGGCGTGGTGGCTTACATCACTTTGGCGATGAAGCGTTCAAAGACTTCGGTTTTTGGATTGGTGAACATTTCCTCTGGGGGGCCTTGTTCTGCGATACGGCCGTTATGCAGGAAAACCACTTCCGAGGAGACTTCGCGGGCAAAGCCCATTTCGTGGGTGACGACGATCATGGTGCGACCTTCGGCGGCCAGCGATTTCATGACCTTCAGCACCTCTCCGACCAGTTCCGGATCAAGCGCAGAGGTGGGTTCGTCAAACAGGATCGCGTCAGGCTCCATCGCCAGCGCCCGGGCAATTGCCACCCGCTGTTGTTGGCCACCCGATAGCTGCGAGGGGTACATATCCATCCGATCCTCTAATCCGACACGCGCCAACAGGGCTTCGGATTTGTCACGCGCTTCGGCTTTGGTTTGGCGCTTGACCTGGATCGGGCCTTCCATCACGTTTTCCAGCACTGTGCGATGGGTCCACAGGTTAAATTGCTGAAATACCATGCCCAGGCGGCTGCGGATTTCCGCGATATGGCGTGCATTTTGCGGCTTACCATTCTTCACCAGAACCTCTTCGCCATGCACGGTTACCTTGCCCGAGGTCGGAGTTTCCAGAAAATTCAGGCAGCGCAGAAATGTGCTTTTGCCCGAACCTGAAGAGCCCAGGATCGAGATCACATCATGTTTGCGCGCCTCAAGCGAGATGCCCTTGAGGACTTCGAGAGTGCCATAGGATTTATGGATGTCTTGGGCTTTCAGAATGGTTTCTGGCCGGTTCATGCCTGAGTTTCCTTCACGGGCTTGCGCGATGTCTGATGGGGGGCGATGTGGCGGCTGAGGCGCTTTTCGACCTGCCACCAAAGCAGGACAAAGATCGCGGTGATCCCAAGGTAGATCAGCGCTGCCCACAGATATACCGAGAAATCAAAGCTGCGCGAAAAGACCTGTCGTGTGCGCCCCATCAGGTCAAAGACGGTCACGATGCTGGCCAGTGCGCTGGCTTTCATTAGCAAAATAACTTCGTTGCCAAGCGCTGGCCAGGCAATGCGATATGCGTGCGGGAACACCACCCGGCGCAGAGTATGGGCGCGGCTCATGCCGATGGCCATTGCAGCCTCCACTTCTCCCCGGGGCACGCCCAGGATGCCGCCGCGCAGAATTTCGGTCTGATAAGCCGTGGAATTCAGCGCAAAGGTCAGCAAGGCGCAGTTGAATGGATCACGGAAAAAGCTCCATAGCCCCCATTCTTGCAGAAAGGGGCGGAACTGGCCGGAGCCGTAAAATATCAGGAACAGCTGGGCCATGATCGGCGTGCCGCGCATAAATGACACATAAAGGCGCAGCGGTGCCTGCGCGATCGGCGACGCCTGGACCCGGATCAGCGCCAGAAAGGGCGAGATCAAGCCGGCAATCAGCGCGCCCATCAGCGTCAGCTTGATCGTCATCAGCGTGCCGTCCAGCAGTCGGGGCCAGTATTGGAGGAGGATGTCCATCGGGTTCATCTCAGACCCTCCGGATGCCGCGATTGGCGCGGCGTTCCATGCGTGCCAGCACCAGTTCCGACAGAACACACATGGCCCAGTAAATCAGGCAAGCGACCAGATAGAAGGTAAAGGGTTGTTTGGTCACACCAACCGCCACCTTGGTCATCCGCATCAGGTCATTCAGCGCGATGATCGACACCAGCGCCGTATCTTTCAGCATGTTGATCCACAGATTGCCCAGGCCCGGCAACGCAAAGCGCCACATTTGCGGCAGTTGGATGCGCCGGAAAACCTGGGTCGGGGTCATGCCGATGGCACGTCCGGCTTCGCTCTGGCCGGTATCAAGTGAGTTGAAAGCCCCGCGCAGGACTTCGGCTGCAAAAGCACCAAACACCATGCCAAGGGCGACAACCCCGGCAGCAAAGGGGCTGAAATCAATGGCATCGGCCTCAGGGTTCCACCAGCGAACAGCCATATTGAGCAATAGCCCAACACCGTTATAAACCACAAACAAAGTCAGGATTTCCGGCAGGCCGCGCATGATGGTGGTGTAACCAAAACCAACCATCCGCAGCGCCCTCAGCTTTGACATTGAGGCAAAGGCCACTAGGAACCCCAGAAATAGCCCGACGGGCAGCGTGACGATCGCGAGTTGTATCGTGATCGCCAGCCCCCGAAGGATTTCGTCCCCCCAGCCGGTATCGCCGTATGCGAATAGTTCAAACATGGATTATACTTTCGACCGGGGGAACATATGGCGACAAAGGGGATTACTTCATCGTGTAGACGTCAATCTCGAAATACTTGTCGTTGATCGCCTTGTAGGTACCGTCGGCGCGGATCTCGGCCAGAGCAGCGTTCAGATTTGCCAGCAGATCTTTGTCTTCCTGACGGACGGCAATGCCCACACCTTCGCCGACAAAGGCCGGATCGGTGATCGGTTCGCCAGCCAATTCACAGCAACCGCCATCTTCTGTCTTGGTGGTCCAGTCCAGCATTGGCAGCATATCACCGACCTGCATGTCGATGCGGCCACTGGCCATGTCCAGGTTGACCTCGTCCTGAGTAGGATACAGGCGGATGTCGGCATCGGGATAGGTGGCTTCGATGTAGTCGGCCTGCGTGGTGCCTGATTGCGCGCCGATGACCATTTTGGACAGCGTCTCGTTGGTGAATTCGGTGATATCCGCACCTTTGTTCACAACATGCGTCATCGCCGCCAAATAGTAGGGGTCGGTGAAATTCACTATCTTCTTGCGCTCTTGGGTGATGAACATCGATGCAATAATGAAGTCATATTTGTCGGCCAGCAGACCGGGGATGATACCTTCCCAATCCTGGGCCGAGACCTCGCAATCCGCACCCATGCGTTTGCACAGTTCCAGACCGATCTCGACATCGAAACCAGCGATATTGCCGTCGGCTTCGATATAGTTGAACGGAGGATAGGCCCCTTCGGTTCCCAGACGCAGGGTCTCCGCCGATGCGGTCATCGTCATCGCGGCCGTAAGGGCGGTGGTAGCCAGAATAGTGGCCAGTTTTGCCTTCAGTTTCATTTGGTTCTCTCCTTTTGAATGTCCATTGTCGTCATTTTTTCATCTGGGTGACCGGGTCGCCAACATGGCCGGTGAATTTTCCGTACAGCTCGGCAATCCGGCTCAGGCGGCCTTCGACTTTGGGCCCAAGCTCCATAAAGACGCCATTGATCATGAGGTTGGACAGGCTGGCCATCTGTGCGGTGGAATCCCAAAACTGGTTGAATTGGGTCGGCACGGCAAAGACCTCGTCAGCAACATCGCGGCCCCAATCGCAAAAAACATCGGTCACAAGGGTCACTGGAACACCGGCGCTTTTCGCTTCCTGGGCAAGCACTTTGGCCATTCGCGAATACCGGCGCGCTTCAAAGATCACCAGGCAAGCGTTCTGATCGGATGCCAGCATCTCGGCGAAATTTCCGCCCGCCAAGTCGAGCAGGGTTACCCGGTCCCGCAGATATTGCATCTGGTTGGTAAAGTACTGTGCGATCCCACGTTCAGTCTGGAACCCCGCCACATAGACGCTGGTTGTATGGGCAAGCCGCTCGACCACCTTCTGCCAGTCCGGTGTGCTGACGTATTCATATATTTTCACCACCGCCGCGATTTCCATTTCCATGCTGACGGTCAGATGGCTGGTGTCTTTTTGCGCGTTTCGCTGCAGTTCTTTCAGCCGGTCGCTCACCAGCCAGGGATGGTCTCCGAGGTCGGCTTTTAGATGCTCTTTGAGATCCTTGAAGCTCTTGTATCCGATGGAACGACAGAATCGCCCAACTGTGGCCTCACTCACCTCTACTTTTGCGGCAAGGCTTGCTGCAGTTTCGAATGGAACTTCCGCCAACGCGCTCATCATATAGTTCGCAATGGCCTTATCGGCTTTGGAGCCGTTTTTGATTGCAGTCGATAATCGGGTGCGGACAGGGAGCTGCAAAGGTAAGCCTTTTTTGACAGATAACTTGTGTAGATATATTGATGAAAGTTTTCTGTCATTATGTCAACCACCAGTTTCTTGCCTGACAGCGTTGCCGGTATCTTACATCGCGGCGCCATAAGGACCTCATATCATCCGTGACGACGACCTCCGGTTTGCCGTGCCGTTTCATCACTTTCCTCAAGAATTCAAGGGCTGCGGTCTTGTCTCGACCCTTTGTCGCCGTAGCTTCCAGCACTTCACCTTCGTGATCCACAGCCCGCCTGCGCGTCCCGCCAGAGGCGGGCCCATAAGCGCTGACGTCAGACAATTAAAAAAATAGGCCCGCAAACATCTGTCTGCGGGCCCTTCTGTTGTCATGATTGGTCATTCACAAAGGCTGATGCACCAGCGAATTGCGGCGCGACAGTTGCAAAGCAACAATCGGCGCAACGGCAAGGACACCAATCCCCATCGTCATCAAACCCGGAGCGATAAACAGGAACGACGCCAACGCCACCCACCACCGTTCCCACATTTTCAGCGGCGCCAGCATATAGCCGGAAAACGCCACGCCCATGCTGGCAATACCCATCATTGCGCCAATCAGCGTCACCGTGAAGGCCCACCAGGTGAAGCCGTCCGCCACCAGCAGCAAGGCAGGTGAGTAGACAAACACAAACGGCACCAGCGCCTTGGCGATACCAAGGCGAAAGGCAGTGTTGCCGGTCTTAAACGGGTTAGATCCGGCGATGCCTGCGGCGGCATAGGCCGCCAAGGCCACAGGCGGCGTGATGTCAGCCAAAACGCCATAGTAGAAGACAAAGAAGTGCGCCACCAAGGGTTCCACATTCAATTGCGCCAGAGCTGGCGCTGCCACCGCAACCAAGATGATATAGGTCGCTGTGGTTGGAATACCGGCCCCCATGATGATGCAAGAGATAGCAATCAGCACCAGAGAGACAAACAGGGCCCATTGCTCGATCGAAAAGTAGCTGAGCGGCCAGATCGTGCTGAAAAACTCACCGATGTCATTGGCGGTCTGCACCACCACATAGCCCAGACGAAAGCCTACGCCAGTGAGTGTCACAACGCCTACAACCACACCCACCGTGGCTGCCGCAGCGCCGACCGCAAGGGTGTTCTTTGACCCCGAAGCCAGTGCGTTCCACAGATCCTTGACGGTCAGCCGGTTGACCGGGTTGAGAAAGCCAACAACGACGCAGGCGATAATCCCATAGACGGCGGCGTAATCCGGAGTTTTGCCGGACAGGATCATATAGACAAGAATGCACAGCGGAATAAGCGACAGCCAATGCTGTTTCAGAACCACTGCAGCCTTGGGCAACTCTTCCGCGCGCAAACCCCGCAGCCCCAACCGCTTAGCCTCAAGATGGACCATGATGAAGATGCCAAAATAGTGCAGCGATGCCGGGATCAGCGCCGCGGCAAGTATATCGCGCAACGGGATTTCCAGATACTCCACCATGATGAAGGCAGCCGCGCCCATAATGGGCGGGGTAATCTGGCCCCCTGTCGATGCGGTCGCCTCAACCGCAGCGGCAAAATGCGCCGGATAACCAACCTTCTTCATCGCCGGAATGGTCAGCGCGCCTGTTGTTACCGTGTTGGCAATCGACGAACCGGAAATAGTACCCATAAAGGCGGAGGAGAAGATCGCCACTTTGGCAGGCCCACCCGAGTAGCGCCCGGCAATGACCATGGCCATATCGATGAACAGCTGGCCCAATCCGATCCGGGTGGCCAGCACACCAAACAGGATGAACAGGAACACATATTTTGCCATCACCCCAATGGCGACGCCATAAATACCCTGGTTGGTCATATAAAGATGGTTGATAAGCCCCAACCAAGATGAACCACCATGCTTCAGCGCGCCGGGCATCCAGGGTCCGAATAGGGCAAAGCCAATGAACAACAGCGCAATGATTGGCAGGGTTGGGCCAACGGACCGCCGGGTCGCTTCCAGCGTCAGCACCAGCAGCGCGGTGCCCATCAGAATGTCAGACTGTGATGGGTTGCCGACCCTATCGGCGACAATTTCCGGCGGTAACAGCGGTAGATACAGCGCCGCGCCAACCGCCAGCATCGAAAAAAGAATATCGAGGATCGGCACGCCCTGCACCCGGTACCAGGCCGGGGCTGCCGGAGTCAGCCCGTCACTTTTGCGCCAGCCAAACAGCAGGTAGACGAGGCCCAGCACAAACGACAGGTGAATGCCACGATGCAGCAACTCGCGGATCAGACCAAAGCCCGAGGCGTAGAAATGATAAACCGACATCGCCACCAGCACGCCGGCAATGAACAGGGCCAACTGCGGACCAGTTGGGCGGAATGCCGTTTCCGGATCAAACTCGCGCTCGATCTCGGCCAGCTGTTCCGGTGTTAGTTCAGGTATTGTGTCAGCGGCCATGAAATACGTTCCGTCTTACAATGAAAAAAGCCCGGGCGCTGTGATGCGCCCGGGCCGAAAGTGATAGAGTAAAGGCTTACTTGAGCAGGCCAGCTTCTTTGTAGAAACGCTCGGCACCTGCGTGCAACGGCACACCTACACCATTCAGAGCGGTCTCAACGGTGATGGTCTTGCCCTTGGCGTGACCCACGTCCAGCAACTTGCGGGTTTTCTCGTTCCACATGGCTTTGGTGATGTTGTAGATCAGTTCTTCGTCCTCATTGGCCGAAGTGAACCACTGGGCGCCAACCGCAACGGTGGCAGTAGTGGCAATACCTTCATAGGTACCCTCGGGGATGTCTGAGGCGGCAAAGAAGCCGTACTTGCTGGTCAGAGCTTCGGCACCCGCGCCGTCGATCGGCACCAGTTTAATGTCCGCAGCCGAGGCCAACTCGACCAGCGAACCGGTCGGATAGCCGGCAACCACAAAGAACGCATCGATCTTGCCGTTGCGCAGCGCCTCAGAAGCCGCGCCGCCTTTCAGCGCCTCGGCAGTGACATCGTCAACCGACAGGCCATTGGCGCCCAGGATCAGGTTGGCGTCGACATAGGTACCCGAGCCCGGCTCATCCAGCGAGACGCGCTTGCCCTTGAGATCAGCAACCGAGTTGATACCGCTGTCTGCCAGCGCAACCAGGTGGATGTGCTCTTCGAACAGAGCCGCGATGGTGCGCAGATCCTTGGCCGGTTCTTTGCCTTCGCGGGTACCAGTGCCGGTGTAGGCCCAATAGGCAACATCCGACTGGGCAAATCCAGAATTGCGCAGACCCGAAATAATGGCATTGACGTTGTCAACCGACCCACGCGAGGACACAGCCGAGGCGATCAGGCCTTCAACGCCGCAGGAACCGCCAGCGTCACATTCGCGCGATCCGGGTGGCTTGGAAATGGCGTTGGCGATAACGCCACCAACCGGATAATAGGTATAGGCAGTGCCACCGGTACCTATGGTAAAGAACTTAAGATCCTGAGCCGAAGCAGCGGTGCTTAACCCGGCAACCAAAGCAGCACCGATAACGGCGGCTTTGATGCCTTTGAATGAAATAGTCATATATGTCTCCCTAGCGATTATTAACTGGCGCCTGAATTTTGTGCGTATATCCAACAGTTTCCTTGAGATACAAATATCTCAACGGAGGTGACGCTATATATTCATTCGACAGAAGGCAAATGCTGAGCGTTATTTTCCGTCGCATCATTTTGGTATCAGGTATGGCCCAGAAACTTCTAATACTTGCTCACAAATAGCCGTATTAGGTGAACGAGAATTGCCCCACCGTACCGCCGCTTTCAGGCTCCATAATTTGGCCGTTGTAAAGGATATTGGCCGCTATTTGGTGCTGTCAAGCGGCTTCTAACCAGTCTCATTTTCCGCCAAATTATCGGAACTTATGCCGAACAAAGCTGGCGCCACTCGGCGGGAGCGGCGGCGCGGTTGAGCTTGAAATTGTCGCGTGAGTAAAGCTGGGGCTCCACCCCTCTCGGGTATGTAAACATACCTTGCCGGGCAGCGATTGAAATGGTTCTGGACGGACGCATGAACGGCGGTGAATTTCTGCAAACTTCGCATAGTCCGAAAGCCCCGCATCGCCCGTTCTCGTCGTCGAAACGGCCCCTTCTCGTGGTTTGCTAACAAACCAATGCCAGGCAATGGGTGAGAAATCTCGTCCCGATTGTTCAACCAACGGCCCGTTTCCTGCTTCTGTGCATTGCCGATGACTTTCATGGCAGCGCCGCAGGGCCGAAGTTTGTCCGTCACGATGCCATGCGGACCCCCATAGTTTTTCGCGATTTTTCGTAGAAATTTCAACGCCACCTTGCGATCCCGCCGTTTAGTGACAAAGGTTTTCAACACCTCAGCTTGGTGATCCACAGCCCGCCAAAGACTTGCGTCTCGCCGTTGATCTTCACAAAAACCTGGTCCAGCTGGCATTGCCAATTGGAATGGGCGCGCATCTGCGGATACGTTTTCTGCGGATCGGGCTTGCTGCTGGTGGTCTTGAAGCTGCTGAGCGGCATTTCAGGGACTGTATGGACGCCTTCGGGATCAATTACGTCGAAACGCAACTGCGAGTGGCCCGCGCTGACTTTGCGGTAGATTTTCTGGCTCCGTGGTTTGAACCTGACCGCGAAGCCTTGGTGGTGCCACCAGGTACCAATGTCACCGAATATGCTGGCGTTGATGAAACCACGACCAATGCCATCGGCGCGCGCGTGAATGGTCTACGCGCAGGGGCGCTCGGCAACCGGCAGTTGGGGATTTATGACAAGCGGGCCGAAGTGATCCAAACAAACAAAATGGGTTGGCTGACAATCTGGAATGCCGCCCTCGCCGCAAAAGGAAAACCACCGCTTGATCTGGGCGACCGCGACCAAAGCCAAGTCTGGCGCTTTGAGATGCGTCTTGGCTCCAAACAGCTTCGCAACCGATTTGAGATGCGCAACTGGCAGGATGTGCGCGACGTCATCGGAGACGCTTTCACAGACGCGCTAGGCCGTATCCGCTACACAATCCCCACAACGGACCGCAATCGCGCCCGCTGGCCCGTTCATGGACTCTGGCAGCAGTTTGAAGCCGTTATCGGCAATGATCTTCTGCAAAACTGCGCCGGAGTTTTACCCAGCGACGTAATTGAGGCCAACCGGGACGCCAAAA
>JABSSD010000181.1 GCA_013214575.1 Paracoccaceae bacterium
ACAGCGCCATCATGAAAACCAGCGTCATCTCGACCGAGTTCCGCGACCGCTACCTGTCCACCCCCGGCGATCTTAACGCCTTTGAGGGCCGCGCCGTGGTGTTTGACGGGCCAGAGCAATTCCACGCCACCATCGACGACGAAGCGTTGAACATCGACGAACACTGCGTGTTGATCATGCGCGGCGCAGGCCCCATCGGCTATCCCGGTGGTGCCGAGGTGGTGAACATGCGCCCCCCCGCCTATCTACTCAAGAAAGGCATCCATGCGCTGCCTTGCCTAGGGGATGGCCGCCAGTCGGGCACTTCCGGGTCGCCCTCGATCCTCAACGCCTCACCCGAGGCTGCTGATGGTGGCGGCTTAGGACTGGTGCACAACGGTGATCGCATTCGCATCGACCTGAACGCCTGCACCGCCAACATGCTGGTGGACAAGGCCGAGATCGAAAAACGCCGCGCCGCGCTGCCGGCAGATGCCTATACACCGCCCAGCCAAACACCTTGGCAAGAACTGTTCCGCGAAAAGGTTCGCCCCTTCTCGGAAGGGATGATTTTAGACGGCGCCGATGAATTCCAGGATATTGCCCACGGCACCATGCCGCGCGACAACCATTAACAAAGGTATTAAGATATGAAATTAGTACGTTACGGAGAGATCGGGTCTGAGAAGCCAGGCCTGATTGATGCAGATGGAACGCTGCGCGATCTGTCGGCACATGTCAGTGACATCGCCGGCGACACTCTGTCAGACGCCGGTCTGGACGCTATTCGCGCGCTGGACACAGCCGACCTGCCCGCCGTCGAAGGCTCGCCTCGCATCGGCGCTTGCGTTGGCGACATCGGAAAATTCATGTGCATCGGTCTGAACTATTCGGACCACGCCGCCGAAACCGGCGCTGACATCCCCGAGCACCCAATCCTGTTCTTCAAGGCAAACTCGGCTGTGGTTGGCCCCAATGACCCGGTTGTGAAACCACGCGGATCAACCCACACCGACTGGGAGGTCGAGCTGGGTGTAGTGATCGGCACTGCCGCCAAATACGTCAGCGAAGAAGACGCGCTGAACCATGTTGCCGGCTATTGCATCATCAACGACGTCAGCGAGCGGCACTTTCAAACCCAACTGACGGGCCAGTGGACCAAGGGAAAATCCTGCGACACTTTTGGCCCCACCGGGCCATGGCTGGTCACCCGTGACGAGATTGAGGATCCGCAATCTCTGGACATGAGGTTGGACGTAAACGGTAAGCGTAGGCAGACCGGCAACACCAACACCATGATCTTTACCGTGGCGCAGATCATCTCGCATCTGTCGCAACTGATGACCCTGCATCCGGGCGATGTGATCTCCACCGGCACCCCTCCAGGCGTTGGCATGGGCATTAAACCAAACCCCATCTACCTGAACAAAGGCGACAAGATGGACCTATGGATCGACGGGCTGGGTCAGCAATCCCAAACCGTATTTGAAGACGAATAAGGAGCGACCATGAAACCCGACCTGCTTTTGATTGGCACCGTAACGGACGTCATGATGACACGGTTCACGGATGAATTCACCGTGCACCCCCTCCCTGCGGCTGACGAATTGCAGGGGTTTCTGGACACAACGGGTCCATCGGTGGTCGCAGTGGCCACCAATGGGCACAACGGTATGCCCGCCGAGATCATGGCGGGCCTGCCAGACCTGAAAATCATCTCCAGCTATGGTGTCGGTTATGACGCCATCGATGCCGATGCAGCAGCGGCACGGGGCATTGTGGTCACCCACACACCAAACGTGCTGAATGACGAGGTCGCCAATACCGCAATCATGCTGTGGCTGGCGGTCAGTCGCAACCTGGTGCCCAACGACGCCTATGTCCGCGCCGGGCGCTGGCTAACCGAGGGCAACACGCCGCTCAGCCGCTCCGTTCAGGATCGCACCGTGGGCATCCTCGGCCTTGGTCGTATTGGACAAGCCATTGCCGACCGGCTGGCGATGTTCAATTCCACCGTGGTCTACCATTCGCGCAGCAAAAAGGACGTGCCTTATCGATATTACGGCGATCTGACTGAAATGGCGGCGGCCTCGGATGTGCTGATCTGCATCACCCCGGGCGGTGCCAGCACCCAAGGCATTGTCAACAAACAGGTGATCGAGGCACTGGGCCCCGAGGGCATCCTGATCAACGTCTCACGCGGATCAGTTGTAGATGAACCAGAAATGGTGAAGGCCTTACAAGACGGCCGCCTTTGTGGGGCCGGACTGGATGTGTTCGACAAGGAACCGCAGGTTCCGCAAGAACTGTTCGCTTTGGACAATGTTGTGCTGCAACCCCACATCGGCAGTGCCACGGTTGAAACCCGCAAGGCCATGGGCGACCTGACCTGCGACAACCTCAGCCAGTTCCTGAAGGATGGAAAAACGCTGACACCCGTCCCAGAGTGCAGCCAACTGTAAAGATCTAACAAAAAGGAGTGGCCCATCGGACCACCCCTTTTTGTTTTTCGAATTTAGGCAACCACCTACATCACGCAGCCCATCTGCCAGGGCACAAATTCCGCCCCGCCAAAGCCCAGCGCCTCGCTCTTGGTCTCTTCACCAGACGCCACCCGCAGCAACAGCTCAAATATCTCTTCACCCTTCTGCTCGATGCTGACGCCCTGGCCGATGATATCACCGCAATTCACGTCCATGTCCTCGCTCATGCGCTCGTACATTTCGGTATTGGTGGCCAGTTTAATGCTGGGGCTGGGCTTGTAGCCAGACACAGATCCCCGACCAGTGGTAAAGGCCACCAGATTGGACCCCGATGCGATCTGGCCAGTCACCGAAACCGGATCATAACCGGGGCTGTCCATAAACACGAAACCCTTCTTGGTGATCGGCTCGGCAAATTTGTAGACATCGGTCAGCGGCGCACTGCCGCCCTTGGCCACAGCCCCCAGCGACTTCTCCAGAATGGTGGTCAGCCCGCCCCGTTTATTGCCCGGTGACGGATTGTTGTTCATCTCGCCACCGTTGCGCTCGGTGTATTCTTCCCACCAGTGAATACGATCCACCAGCTTTTGCCCAACTTCCGGCGACACAGCCCGCCGTGTCAGCAAATGTTCTGCCCCATACACCTCGGACGTTTCCGCCAGCACCGTGGTGCCACCATGGCGCACCAACAGATCCGAGGCATAGCCCAGCGCCGGGTTGGCAGTGATGCCAGAATACCCATCCGAACCCCCACATTGCAGCGCCAACGTCAAATGTGAAACCGGAGCAGGCGCGCGCTCAACCTTATTGGCGATCTGCGCCATGTCCTTGAGGATCTCCAGCCCCTTTTCAATGGTGCGCCGGGTGCCGCCCGTTTGCTGGATCGTCATATAGCGAAAGACATCCGTATCGCGCATACGGACCGCACCAACCAGATCCCGAACCTGCATCACTTCGCAGCCCAGACCGATCAGCAAGATGCCGGCGAAATTCGAATGCTGCGCATAGCCTGACAGCGTCCGAAACAGGGTCTCATAGCCTTCGTCACTGCCGGACATTCCGCAGCCAGTTCCATGTACGATCGGGACGATACCATCAACGTTTTCAAGCCCCTCCAGCCAATCGGATTTCTCTGCTGCCTCGGCGATGAAGCGCGCTACCGAGCCCGAACAGTTGACCGAGGTCAGAATCCCCAGATAATTGCGGGTTCCAACCTTGCCATCAGACCGGTGATAGCCATTGAAAAACCGCGGTTCACTGATGTCCGGCAGCGGCTTGACCTCCGAACAAAACGCATAATCCTGACTGTATTCTCCCATCACCAGATTATGAGTGTGGATATGGTCTCCGGCCGAGATCGGTGCACTGGCGACGCCAATGATCTGGCCATAGCGGATCACAGTCTGGCCAGTTGCGATTGTGGCCGAGGCAATCTTGTGCCCCTGCTTCACATCGGCGGTCAGGCTGATATCATGTTCAGGCAAGGCGGTCTCAACCGCCAGATCCTGCAGCGCAATCAGCACATTATCATCACCATGCAGGCGAATGACCAATTTGTCGGAATTCTTCATTGAGGCTACCTATATGCGTATGTTACTTGCGGAAACGCTGTGGGAGCTTTGCCTTGACGCGACAGGCAATGCGGCTAACATGTTAGAATGTAGAGAGTGAAGGCGACATGATGCAAGCGGAAAAGAACGACACGCACCAATTGCTACCGCTGGATAGCTTTAGCGGCTCGCTCTCAACACGGGTGCATCTTGTTCTCAAGGACGCGATTCTGTCGCTGATCTACAAACCCGGCGATGCTCTGCGCAAAACCGAGATCTGCGACACCCTGGGCGTCTCCCGCTCCCCGGTCTCCGAGGCTGTGGCAAAACTCGCCGCCGAGGGTCTGGTCGAAGTGGTCCCGCAGGCCGGTACTTTTGTGTCGCGATTCTCGATGGACGACATCCGCGAAGGCGCTTTCCTGCGCGAAGCCCTGGAGATGGCTGCGGTAGAATATGTGGCTCTGAACATCACCGACCCTCAAAAAGTTCTCCTGCGGCGCAATCTGCGCCTGCAACAAGCCTTGGCCGAAGACGGTGATGTCGAAGGTTTCCTGCAGATGGACGCCGATATGCACAATCTGATCATGTCGTTTACCGGGTTCAAGCGGCTGGCGATACTGGCAGACACCACCTGGACCCAGGTCAGCCGGGCCCGGCATTTACATATGCCGACACCAGGGCGCATGCAGTCCTCCGTCGACGAACATGCCGCCATCGTCGCTGCCATCATCGCGCGCGACCCTGAAACCGCCAAACAAGCGATACGCAATCACGTACGCCAACTGGTCAAATATATCGAGCCGCTAGAGACTGAGCGGCCCGAATTGTTCAAGCCCGCCTGACCGGGCGAACGGTCTTACCGCAAGTCTGCCATTGCGACAAAATCCATATCGGTAAAGTCTTGGTTGTCGCCGCCCATCGACCAGATGAACCCATAACGGCCCGTACCTGCACCACTGTGAATGGACCAGCCGGGCGACAGAATGGCCTGTTCATTGGCGACCATAAGATGCCGCGTTTCGGTTGGCTCTCCCATCAGGTGAATAACGCGCGTGTCTGCCTGCATGTCAAAGTACAGGTACACCTCTGACCGGCGGTCATGGGTGTGGGTCGGCATTGTATTCCAGATACTTCCGTCCTTGATCGTGGTGATCCCCATGACCAACTGGCAGCTGTTGCAGATATCCGGATGAATATACTGGCGCAGCGACCTTACATTGGCGTCCGACTGGGTCCCCAGCTCGATCAGATTGGCATCCTGCGCCGTAATCTTCTGCGCCGTATAGGCGTGATGTGCCGGGGTGCTGACAAAGTAAAACTTTGCCGGGCTGGTGGGATCACGGCTCTCAAACAGCACCTCTTTCACACCCATTGGCACATAGAGACAGTCCGTGGCCTCCAAATGGTGGCCCTCGCCGTCCAGGCTCACCGTTCCGGCACCGCCGATATTGATTATGCCAATCTCGCGGCGATCGAGAAAGTTCGGCGACCCGATCTGCTTACAAGACCGCAACATCAGCGGCTCGGTGGTGGGCATGGCGCCGCCGATCACTGTCCGATCAAGATGGCTGTACGTCATGGTGACGTCACCCGGCGAAAAAATATCGGTGATCAAGTAATTCGCGCGCAATTGCGCCGTGTCGAAGGTTTTGGTTTCTGCAGGGCTTGAGACTTGGCGGACAGTAATTGACATAGTATCTTCCAATAAATTTTTCAGTTTCCAGAGCATTCAATCTGAGGAAGTTGCTCCAATTCTTGTCGAGGATGAAGCCCCCCCAACGCTTTTACAATAGGGTCCAGCCCGGCAGGCTCGGGGCCAACAAGCCCCAAGCCTGCCGTTCAGTGTTATCGGTCCGCCAGAAACTCGTGCATGCGGCCCAGCGCGCGGCGAATGTTCTCTTCGCTATTGGCATAGCTGATGCGGATGTAACCCTCACCCAGAATACCAAAGTCAGGCCCGCCGATGGTAGCCACGCCAACCTTCTCCAACAGTCCCGAGGCCAGCGGCTTGGCTTTCCATCCGGTGTCCTTGATGTTCGGCAGGGCATAAAACGCCCCCTTGGGCGCCACACAGCTGACCCCCGGCATGGCATTCAGCAACTCAACAACCACGCCACGGCGACTATCAAAAGCAGCCAGCATCTCGGCCACGCTGTCCTGTGGTCCGGTCAACGCCTCAAGTGCGGCGAACTGAGACGGCGTGTTGACGCAGGACCAGGCATTCACCGCCAGTTTGCGCGCCTTGTTATACAGATCATCCGGCCAGACCGAATAGCCCAACCGCCAGCCAGTCATCGCATAGGTTTTGGACCATCCATTCAGCAAGATCAGACGATCACGGATCTCGGGATAAGACAGCAGCGTCACATGCTGCTCGCCATCATACAGCATCTGGTCATAGATTTCGTCCGACAGAATAGCGATCTGCGGATGCGCCTCCAGCCCAGCCACCATTTGGTCGATCTCGCTCTTTGGCGTGACACCGCCACAGGGGTTTGCTGGCGAGTTCAGGATCACCAGCCGGGTCTTGTCAGTGATCAGCCCCAACATTTCCTCGGCCGACACCGCAAACCCACGCTCTTCGCGAATGGGTACTGGAATTGGCGTCGCCCCAGTGAATTCAATCATCGAGCGATAGATAGGGAAACCGGGATCAGGATACATGATCTCAACGCCGGGCTGGCCGAACATCAGGATCGCGGTGAACATGGTCACCTTGCCACCCGGCACGATCATCACGTTGTCGGGATTGACCTCAACATCGAACCGCCGGTGTAGGTCACCTGCAACCGCCTCGCGCAGCTGTGGGATACCGGTGGCCGCGGTATAGCCATGCTGCCCGTCGCGCATCGCCTTGACGGCGGCCTCGACGATATGCGGCGGGGTTGGAAAGTCCGGCTGACCAATACCCAGATTGATCACATCCATTCCGTCTGCGGCCAGCGCATTTGCACGCGCCAACACGGCAAAGGCATTTTCCTCGCCGATCCGGTCAAAACTAGGAGCAGTTATCATCGGTAAAATCCCTTATCTGTCGGACTAAATCCATCCGCGTCGTGCAGCAGTCAAAAATCCACTCACACTGCAAGCCGAACAACCAACATGCTAGCATGTTTAGTAGGTCGCACGGCCGCCGGAAAGATCAAAAACAGCTCCGGTTGTGAATGAGTTTTCGCCGCTGACCAACCAGGTGATCATGTTGGCGGCCTCTTCAACCTCCAGAAACCGCGCCCGCGGGATCTTGGAGAGCATGTAATCGATGTGTTCCTGCGCCATCTGATCAAAAATCGGCGTACGCGCTGCTGCGGGCGTGACGCAGTTCACCGCGATATCTTCCCCAGCCAGCTCTTTCCCAAGGGACTTGGTAAACCCGATCACTCCAGCCTTGGACGCAGAATACGCACCGGCATTTGGGTTACCCTCTTTGCCCGCCACCGAGGCAATATTCAGAATGCGCCCATACCCCCGCGCCCGCATCCCGGCAATTACTGATTTATTGACATGGTAAGTGCCGGTCAGATTGATGGCGACGATCCGGTTCCACGCCTCATTGTCATAGTCTTCTACCGTAGCGTTTGGCCCGGCAATCCCGGCGCTATTGACCAAAATATCGATGCCACCGAGCGCTTGTTCCGTATCACGGACAGCTCTGGTGACCTGCTGCCAATCAGAGACATCGCAGGTCGCGGCAAAAATCCGGTCCCCAACCTCATGCGCTGCTGCAGACTGTTGGTTCATTTCAGTATTCGCATCCCAACTGGCCACCCGCGCGCCAGACGCCAGCAGCCGCTGGACCACAGCCAGACCAATCCCCTGCGCACCACCGGTCACAACCGCAGTTTTCCCCGAAAGATCATATGTATTCATTTGTTTCTCCTACCCTGTACAGATTCCTAGCAAGGTTACGAGAGCGGAGCGAGGCCTGTTTCACCTCAAGTTGCCGTAAGGGCCATCACCGGCAACACAGCATCCCCCTAAATCCGGGAATGGCCCGGCGATCCGCTTGTCGTTCGCAAGAGCGGCATACGCGGGAGGTGTATGGGTCATGCCGCTGGCAGTGAAGTCCGGCAGCGGGTATGGGCTTGCACCAAGGTCCGGTCTGGGCCGTTCGTGACCGTGTTGGTAGAGGGAAGTGGTCTGATTGCTGCGCATTGTCCAAGTGGCTGCAGAGGGGCCAAGGCGGACTTTAACGTTGACTAGCAATGGCGAATTCAAATTCGATAGGCCACACTAATTGAAAGCCTCCATTACAACTGCTAGGTGCAGAATGAATATTCAACAGAGGTCGAAAATATGCCTACACCTAAACCTGTTGCTGGCAACATCCTTGCACACATGTCGTTTCCAAAACTCGGCGGAGGCGAAGTAACTGTTGGTGGCACCAGAGAGAATTGGACCATGTTGGTGGTCTATCGTGGGAAACACTGCCCCAGATGCAAGAAATATCTCAACATTCTTGACGAGATGCGCGATCAATGGACTGAAGCAGGATTTGATATCGCTGTTGTTTCTGCTGACACCCAAGAAAAAGCCGCGGCGGACCGAGACGAATTTAGTTGGAATTTTGACCTAGCTTATGGCATGTCGGAAAGTCAAATGAACACCTTGGGCGTATATGTTTCTGAACCTCTATCGTCGTCAGAAGCGGAACGTCCCTTTGCAGAACCTGGGACTTTTGTCATCCGTCCGGATGGCAGTCTATTGTTGATCGCAATATCCAACGGGCCATCCGCGCGGCCAGAGTTGACCGAACTACTTGATGGAATGATTTTCACGAAAGAAAATGACCGACCACCACGCGGCACACTATGACCACTAGGTGATTTGCATTGGACTCTAAGTGTGAATTCCCTGCGCTTCGTGTGAACGGCTGCTTCTCTAATTGGGTATTTGGGTCAAGCTCATTTTCCTTCTGTCTTTTGGCTCATTGTCACTCATCCGGGTCACGCTTCTCTCCGCAGCCTGGTTGATGCCATGTTGGCACCGCTGCACGCATATGTCGGATCGGCAGTGGAGAGCCTTGCTTAGAGACGCGCTTCACGTTGCGCAGCAGACCTGTAAACGGCGGATCAATACTCGGCCACGGTAGCGGCGTCATTGTGGTGTCGCGGGCGGCGTAAAAGTCGGCCACTTTTGCCCTTTCGATAGTCGGGAGGGTGTGAGGATTTTCACCGTGGATTTGTATTTGAAGGTGCGGCTCGCCCATTTTCAGGATGGTTCGAGCGGGCGGCAGATTGCCCGTGAATTTGGGATCAGCCGAGATAGTGTATCGAAGATGTGGGCGTATTCGGAACCGCCTGGGTATCGGCGAACAGCGGTGGTCAAGCGCCCGAAGTTGGATGCGTATGCGGATCAAATTGACCATTGGCTGGCTGAAGACAAAGGACGCCCTCGCAAGCGACGCCACACTGCAAAACGCATTTTTGAACGGCTCGGTGCTGAATGTGGGTTCGGCGGCTGTTACACCATCGTCAAAGATTATGTGCGGACCAAGAGGCGCGGTTCTCGTGAGATGTTTGTGCCGCTGAGCCATCCGACCCGCTGCCCGGCAACACATGCATAGCATGTGTGAGAGGGAGGCATGCGCAAGCTGACTTTGGCGAAGCTCTGGTTGTCATCGGCGGTGTTGAACAAAAGGCATATTTCTTTGCACTGGATTTGCCGCATAGCGATGCGTGTTATGTCCGGGCATATCCTGCGGCGAACACCGAGGTCTGGCTGGACGGTCATGTGCATGCGTTTGCGTTTTTTGGCGCGGTGCCGCAGTCAGTTCTCTATGATAATGACAGGTGTCTGGTCGCCAAGATCATGCCGCCCTCTCGGGCATGCAAGCATGCCCTGCCAGGCAAGGGATGGCACTCGCAAGCGCACCCAGCGGTTCAGTGCTATGTTGTCGCATTATGTGATCCAAGATCGGTACGGGCGACCCGGAAAGGGCAACGACAAAGGCAAGGTCGAAGGCCTGGTTGGCTATTCCCGCCGCAACTTCATGGTGCCCCTCTCGTGCATGTAAACATGCACTGCCGGGCAGTGGATGCCGCGCTTTGCCAATTGGGATGCGTTCAACGATTATCTGGAGGACCAATGCCGTAAAAGGCAGGGCGATATTCTGCGTGGCCACAAAGCCAGCATCGGAGAACGGCTGGAAACCGACCTGGCCGCGATGCAAGACTTGCCAGCCGCCCCGTTTGAGGCCTGCGACCTGCGCAGCAGGCAGGGCCGTCAAAGGTCTGGATTGCGGGCCTTTGTAGGCACTCAAGTTGCATGACTTATTCTGGAAGGGCAAAACATGCTATTCTGTCCTTTTCACAGGAGAGATTTCATGACCAACGAAGAGCTTATCCGCACAATAATTACCGCTTATGGCAAGGGCGATTTGGACATTGTCCTAGAGCATTGTTCTGACGATGTTGGCTATTGTGTTCAGGCCAGCCCGGAAACCGGACCATATGCAATTGATTGCAAAGGCAAGGAGGCTTTTGTAGGTGCACTGCAGCAATACGGCAATGATTGGAAAATCCAAGGCTTTGAATTGGTTGACCTGATTGTCAGCGGCGACAAAGGCGCGTGCCGTTGTGACCTTCGGTTCAAAAGCCGTAAGACCGGCGCAGTGGTATCCTCCCAAAACGCTCTTTTCTTGACCATCAAAGACAGTCTGGTGACCCATATCCACGAGTTTCATGACACGGCCACCATCAGCGCCCTCCGTGGGTGAGTGAACCACGTCCCGGTAAGTTGTGCCGCAGGGTTTGGAGTGATGACACCGAGGCTCTGGCCCTGACTGGCTCAGAATGCCCCCAGTAATGCCCCTGCGCCTGTGTGGTGTAATTCGGGGGCTACAGCGGCTCTCAGTGGGACTCTTGGGCCTCAGCTACCTCTGTCGAGATCCCGGTTAGCTCTCGTTGGTCAAAAGGTTCACAGGAACCGTTTGGGCCGTCCCGTGGGAGGTGAGGTCTAGGATTCCAGCACAGGTGGTATGACTTTGCCAGGATTCAGAATATCCAGCGGATCAAGGGCACTTTTGATTGCGCGCATGACTTTCAAAGACGTTTTGGATTTTCGGCGCGCCATGGACCCCAGTTTCGAGACGCCAACACCATGTTCAGCAGAAAAACTGCCGTGGTATTCTTCAACAAGGTTTTCCAGAACTGTCCGGAAATCCTCATGGTTTGTCGTACTCTCAGCGGAGGGCCAAATGGTAAAGTGGACGTTGCCATCGCCCAAATGTGATACCACAAAAAACCGGGCGGCTTTGTCTAACTTTAGTAAGTCTTGTTCTGCACGTCTTAGAAATGGCGCTACGGCTTGGAGGGGCAGAGATATATCGTTGATGATGATATCGTCGACAGTCGTGGTCAGCTCGCCCGCCAATTCGCGACGGTGCCACATTTCGCCACGCTGCGCGTCGTTTTGCGCGATCACAGCATCAAGCAACATACCTTCCTCTAGCATTTCCATCAACAACAACTGTAACTTTTCGACAATTGGCACGCTGCCGTTTTCATCTATTCTTGCGTCGCCTGGCGATATGGCACCCAGTTCAACCATCAGGTTCACCTCGTGTGGGTCGTCAAATGGTTCTCTGGCTGCGGGATCATGGAGGAGGTGTTGTTCAATATACATGCGCGGCATATATTCAAATGCCTCAACCATCCCACCAGTCGCTTCTTGCAAACGGTTCAATATGATTAAGCTGTCTTCGAGTTTCGAGGCGGCAATCATAGCAGTTGCATACGCTCTAGGCTTTGGGTGTAGCTTCAAAATTGCGCCTGTAATGACACCAAGGATGCCTTCGGACCCAACGAACAGATTGCGCAGGTTGAGGCCTGAATTGTCTTTGTGCAGGCTCGCCATCAGATCCAGCACCTCACCAGACGCAAGAACGATTTCAAGGCCCAGACAAAGGTCACGGGTATTGCCATAACGCAGAACGTTCGAGCCGCCCGCATTCGTGGCTAAACATCCGCCGATCTGCGCCGACCCGCGTGCGCCGAACGATAAAGGAAAGACAAGGCCATGTTCTTCGGTGGCGTTGTGTATTGCCTCAAGGATCACCCCTGCTTGAACACGGATCGTCCGAGTATCGACGCGGATGTCTTCAATCTTGTTCAATCGGTCAAGCGAGAGCATCAGCGCGCCTTCTGCAACGGTTCCACCTGACAGCCCCGTGTTGCCGGATACCGGAACCACTGGACATTGGTGCTGGGAAGCGATGCGCATGATAGCCGACACCTCTTTGACGGATTGAGGTCGTAAAACGGCTGACGGCATCCATGAATAGGTTTTTGTCCAGTCAGCCTGCCATTTGCGCGTATCCTCCCCGGTCAGAACATACGCCGTGCCAAGTACCTGCGTCAGTTCGGTCAATACGTCACTGATCTGTGCACTTTTTGAATCAATCGTCATGGGTTTGCCTCAAATTTTGTGCAGCACTCAATAAGTGGCGCGGCCACCGGACAGGTCGAAAACGCCGCCTGTCGTAAAGTTGTTTTCCTCGGTCGCAGGCAACAGATCATTGCAGCAGCCTCATCGAGCTCCAGCATCCGGCCCCTGTGAATTTTGGACAGCATGTAGGCGTTGTTGTCAATCCCAGTGCAAAAAGGGTCAGTTTCCCGGCGGGTGCTGTCAGACCAATTCGAACTGGTCTCTGCAAGGACAATATGACTGTCCTTTATGCCGCGCCAAGTTGGCGCCACTCGACGAGAGCGGCGGTACGGTTGAGCTTGAAATTTTCGCGTGAATATAGGTGACGTTCCCCCCTCTCGGGTATGTAAACATACCCTGCCGGGCAGCGGTTGAAGTGATTGTAAACCGAAGCGTGTACGGAGACGGGTTTCTGCAAACTTCGCATTCGGCGGAAGCGCAGCATGGCTCGCTCTCGTCGTCGAAATGGCCCCTTCTC
>JABSSD010000182.1 GCA_013214575.1 Paracoccaceae bacterium
CCCCCACCACAGGGGAACCCCTGCACCAGCACCCACACCCACACCCCGAGTCAGGGTGGCCACAGGCAACGGCAAGAGAACCCCACCACAGGGCGAACCAATATGGCCCCACCTATGGCACCCCCTCAGGCGGCCCCGAGGGCAAGCGGCCCCCTGTTGCGCACCCCCGCATCCCTCGGGCTTGGATCATAGCCGCGACCCGCGAGATAATGCTCAATGGCTTGAAGGGCCACATTCGCGGCAAACGTCGGATCGCGATCCCGAAAGCCCCGCGCAGCGCGCACCAGAGTGGCCGGTTCGACATTCGGATCGGCAGCGCATTGCAGCGCAATGTCAAAACACCCGGCATCTTTCGCTGCTGCAAACCGATTGTTTCCAAAAATTGCCATAATCTCTGCGTTAAGCCGCCACTTTCCCAGAATAAGCAACGGTAGCGAGAAGTATGAAAGGACGTGGGCAGTGATTGTGATTGGAAAGTTCTCTCTGTCTCGAGACGAAATTTTGGCTGCATCATTGAATGCGGCAAATTTTATAGATAATCCTTACAAATCATCAACGGCTCAGCTCCGTCGTCTGCTGAATATGTGATCAATCGATCTGCATCCGAAGTAACGCGCTAGATGTATTCCTCAAATTGCGTCTTCATCCGTAAAAACAGATCGTGCATCAGCAGGTCTTTCCCGGTCTTGTCAGCAAGCAGCCTCTCCAGCATCTGGTGAGCCCAGCCAAGTTTACCCGCATTTTGGGCTGAATGATGCAGATGCGACATCGCGGCCTCCGCGTCACTCGGACTTGGATCATAACCGCGACCCGCGAGATAATGCTCAATAGCTTGAAGGGCCACATGCGCGGCAAACGTGGGATCACGATCCCGGAAGTCCCGCGCAGCGCGCACCAGCGTGGCAGGTTCAACATTCGGATCGGCTGCGCATTGTAGCGCAATGTCAAAACACTCCGCGTCTTTCGCTGCCGCAAACCATTTTCCCAGGTTTCCGTGCTTCTCAATGAGATCGACGAGGATTTCCCCGGCATCGCGCTCCGGGTAGCGTTTGATAAGATCACGCCAGATCGCGACGTAAGTCGAGCCGCGCCCGGCTGACAAGCTGTACCGGGCATAGGCTTCGTCGCGCCGACCAAGGCGAATAAGTACATCTTCGCAGAAGCGGCCAATCTCGCTCTGACTGTACCCTTGCCGTTCCAGCGCAAGCCGTTTCTCGGCGAAAACAAGCGCTTCCTCTAGCCGTCCCTGCCCTACAAGAGCTTCCGCCCCGAAACGGTCATCGCTCCACATGCGGTTCTGACGTAAATCAAGCAACGCAAAGAGTTCATCAGTTCGTCCAGCCTCGAGCATGCAGGACAGACAAAGAGTGTCGGTCGCGACATAACCGAAGGCGGTTCTGTCCGACCATGCCATGCGGATCATGTCGATGTCCCTGTCCGCATAGGCAGAGATCAATCCTGGATAGACGGCAATCTCGCCGAAGCGTTCAGAAACCGGAAACAGGTATTGAACGCCATCCTCCCTGATTGCGTGGTAGAGCCGCTCCAGCCACCCCGTCCGAATTGCCTCGTCTGCCGGTGCTGCGATCAGGATCGGGATCAGGCTCTCAAGTGTCCTGTTAACGGCACTACCTAGCGCGCCTGTCGACGTGTCGATCTGCTCGAAGGCCGGCCAGATGCGTTCTGCAAGACTGACAACCCCCTCTCCGGCGGCAACCGGGTCGCGTCTGCGAACAGCCTTGATTTCGGAAACCGCGCCCTTGAGACGCGCGATGGCCTTTTGTGACCCGCGCCATCCATAGCTGCGGGCCCGCATACCGGCCTTGAATGCCCAACTGCCTCTTGCCGCTTTCGCCATCAGATCGGGTTCACTTTCCTCCGAGGTTCAGCGCGCAATCTGGCGCTGCTCGAGATTGTCATCATTGCCATCAGATTTCATGACATCAGAAATCAAATGGTCAACCATTTCGGCGAAATAGGTGGTCAATTCCTGATGCAAGGCGTGGAACTCGGCAGCAACCGTGCGCTCGAACTCCGACTTCCTGATCCGAACCATGACTGTCGTTCGCCGTTGCCGCCGATATCGGAATGGCTGCACATCATGCTTACGGCAGATCGCCACAAACAGGCGGACCGACCAGACATCCGGAAGTGAATATTTCACCTCGGTTTCAGCCTCGCCCTCTTTTTCGAGCCGTGCCTGCATCCGCTCCAAGGCGGCCCCCGCAGCTGCCCGCTCACCTGCCGTCGCGCCGCGGGCGAATAGCGCCTCAAGCTTGGTCAGTCGTTCTCTAATGTCCTTAAACTCACCCATAGGTCCTGAAGCTCTCCATCTCTCGTTCTCGCGAAAAAGACATTGTCGGAGCTGTGGCGTCAAGCAGACTATAGGACATCTGCACGGAGGCGCTCGAACAGCCGCCGCAGCGCGAATGATCTGGCGATGCTGATCAACGTAAACGCAGCCCCCATCTTCAGGTTCTGCACCGCCTGAAAGGATAAACATGACGTCGAATGAGAATTTATGTATCGCCTCTGTTAGGCAACGGTGGGGGCTATTCAAAACCAGAGCCACCCTCAGCACCACCAGAACGCCCCGTCAGGGACCTGTAAGCGGTGTTTGCTAATGAGGCCCTACCAATCATTTATTTTTGACTGTCGAAGGCTACTGGGGGCGCTATTCGATTTGGCCTGTCTTCATTGAAGATTTTGGTGGGTGAATGGATACCACTCTCGAGGCCCGGGCCGAGACACATTACCAACACTTGCTTGCAGATGATGAAGACGGTTTCTGGCCAGGAGACCATTTCCTGTGGCCGCCAGCCTAATTTGTAGACTTTTCGACAGGATAATCAGCAGGGTAAAAAAATCAAACGGTGAGATCGGACATTGGATACTTCAGTTGAAAAAGTGCAGAGTAGGCTGAACATGCTTGCGCCCTGAAGACGCGCTGTGCCCCGCATGTTGCAGCGACACTCCAAGGAAACTCCCATGAACCTCACTCTGCCTGATCTGGACGCACTGTTTGCAGCGCGCCACTCCTGTCGCGCCTTTCGGCCCGATCCGGTGCCCACAATGGTGATCGAGCAGATCCTCACAATCGCGCAAAAGGTGCCGTCCTGGTGCAATGCGCAGCCCTGGAAATTGACCATCACCAGTGGCACAGAGACCGAGGCGTTGCGAGCCGCTCTGGTGGACGCTGCCAAAAGCGGCAGTCATGCGCCCGATCTGGCGTTTCCCACCGGCTATTCCGATGAATACCTGCAGCGCCGCCGCAGTTGCGGCTGGGCCCTCTACGAGGCAGTGGGCGTGCAAAAAGGTGACCGTGAAGGCTCGGCCCGTCAGTTGTCGCAGAATTTCGACCTGTTTGGCGCACCGCATTGCGCCATTGTCTCAAGCCCAGCGGAACTGGGTGCATATGGTGCCATGGATTGTGGTGGCTTTGTCGCGGCCTTTACCCTGGCGGCCCAGGCGGCCGGAGTTGCCAGCATTCCGCAGGCAGCGGTGGCTTCTTTTGCACCGATGCTGCACCAACATTTGGACATTCCAAAAGATCGGGTGATCCTTTGCGCGATCTCATTTGGCTATGGCAATGCGGATCACGCAGCTAACAATTTTCGAACCGACCGCGCCGAATTGAGTGAATTTGTTGACTGGCGGAGGTAACTTGTTACGGCACTCAAGGGTGGCGGTCAGGGTTGAAAGGCATTGAGGCAATCCGGTTTGAAAATACTTGTTTGACCTGGTTCAGCATGTCGCTGCAAAGCAAGAAAGTCGGCTTAGAACTCTGTGCTAGTAAATCAGTTCAGCTTAGGGTCCACCCAATACTTTGTGCCCGCTGCGGTAGCGCTGATTTTCCAGCCTTTTTTACCCAGCACAAAGATTGAGCGCCCATCAACAAACTGAGCGGTTTCACCTGCGGTTTCATCGCCAAACATCGACCCTGCCTGGGCCGTGGCATCATAGCCGTCGGTGATGAACGACCGAAATCCTCCAGGCGATTCAAATAGAATCACGATTTGAGATTCAAAGCCTCCGATGCCCAAAGATAAGCCAAGCCCCCCAGACCCCATGTTCATATAGGTGCGCCCACCGTCGGCCTGTGACACGGCTACTCCACGCCCGACACCTGCAGACACGAACAATGCGCCGATTTTCCGGGTATCAAAAACTGCATACCCAGCGCTGGTGTCAAACAAAGCCTTTGCGTCAGGCTCGTTTGCAAACAGTGTTTGCAGACTGGCTTCAGCCATGGTGTCGACCATAGCGCGGGTTTCCGCCGGGGATTTGTCGGTCGCCGCAAGGCCGACGGTGGAAACAATGGTTTCCCCCAGGTTATCAGCGACGCCTTCGACGGCGCCGACCACCTTACCGGCCCCATCTTTCAACTTCCCCAGCAGACCCTGTGCCGAAGTGCCGCCACCAGCAATGCCAGCGACGGCAAGCAAGGCCAGGATTTGAGTGAATTTCTGCAATGTCTTACCCCCGCCTATCATCCGGCATTCCCCAAGTGGAACGCCATTTGCCCAAAGATGAAACTGACGTGTAGTCGAATCAAGCCTTTTTTTGGTGCTGCTTTGCTGCCTTTTACACCCGCAATGGCAGCCTGGCGTGCTGTGGGCGGACAGCTTGCGGAGTGTTGGGCAGATTCTCGGCCCAAGCCTGCAAGGCGTGATTGGTCTGCCTCCAGTTGCCATTGTTGCGATAAGCCAATCAGGGGCCGCTAGAGAAAGCGCGAACTCTGCACCGGGCAAAAAGAGGAAGCTGAGATGCAAAACAGCCCGATTTTGAGAGGTTCTGCTCCGGGATGAGGAATGGCTCGATGTTCCTGTTGGGACTGACGGACCCTCAGATGAGAATGTCGAAGTCCTAGAACACGCCGATGGATGCGATGGGGATGCGTTCTGGCTCCACCACGTTTCGAAGAATGAAAGCTCCTCCCGCATAGGGCCGTGGAGTAACAAGACAGCCTGATCACCACATGAACGGCAAGACAATCGTGTCGTTCATGTGGTGCAGTATTCCACCGGTCTTCTGAGGGTTCAAAAGTGGAGGAGGCAACAGTTCACATTTTGTTAACATGCTATGCACTGGGCGCATTTCGGGACTGTCAAACGGGCAATTGTGAGACTCACCCGGCAGTCTTACATCAAGTTCAACAACCGGCACAGTGTCGGCTGATAGATCAAAGGAAGCGTATCATGGCATTTGCAGTCACCAACACCCAAGCTCCTCTGGGAGCAGTCGCCACCCTCCGCGTTGTGAATAGTATTCTGAACCTGAAAGACTCGGCCGTGGCTTGGAACAGAGCCCGCGTGACCCGCAATGTTTTGTCGCGCATGAGCGCCGAACAACTTGATGACATCGGCCTGACCCGCGCTGATCGGTTCTGATCACGCCACCCAGTCCGAAGGTAAAAGCCGCCGCTCCTCCCAGGGCGGCTTTTTCTTTGGGCGGACTTGTTTTACTGGCCGGGTCTGGCTACCCACCACACCCAGATCGGTCTGCACTCCGGCTCGCCTTAGCCCCTCCTGGCCAGTCCGCTGAAAATAAGTAACTGGGCCAACTGGCTTCAGGCGCCAGTTGCATGGTTTTTGCGAGTCCAATATTTTCCGACAGGAGAGCGAAGCCATGCAAGAACGGCTCAATACCGTTGATCGCCTATGTCTGGCGTTCGGTTGGTGATGACCATGAACCCCGCCGGTTCAAGGTCTGGGCACCTAAGTGCATTGCGATGATTGGCAAGGGTAGTGTCGCAAATTCCAGCATGAAATGAGATGGAGGCTGCAGCCGGACACAATTATCCAGCGAGCTCAGCGAACTGCTCGAAGCCGGACAGCCCTGATCGGTCGAATTGTCCTTTGCGGATCATGTGAGCGACTTCGATGCCTGCGAGAGTGGCTGCGGCTGAATTGAACGATTTGAAGGTTTGCATGGGGCGGGTGATCTTCTTTATAAAGCGGTGATCCTGTTCGATTATATTATTGAGATATTTCACCTGCAGGACGTCGATCAACCAACACCAGATATGCATCACCAGCAGGCAATTCATGTTGAACAGACCGGCCGCGTTCGATCCGCTCTTGTCGATGACGACCTTGTCCGGCCATCCGTTGCTGGCGATCACCTTGGCGAAGAACGTGGTCGCTGCCGCCTCATCACGTCGCTCGGACAGCATGAAATCAAGGGTTTTGCCGCATTTGTCAATCGCCCGATAGAGATATGTCCAGCGCCCTTTGACCTTGATATAGGTTTCGTCCATCCGCCAAGATCGACCGGTCGGCGCCTTCCGACAACGAGCCTCACTGGCAACGGCGACAGAGTATTTCTCGACCCATCGATTGAGCGTTGCATGATCAACATCGACGCCGCGCTCGGCCATGATTTCTTCGGGATCCCGATACGATACCGCAAACCGAACGTAGAAATAGACCGCGTACAGAATCACAGATTTCGGATAGTGTGCGCCTTTGAAACTGATCAACTTCTCAATCCTGATATTGGCTTTTGAAAGCGTGCCATTTGGACCAGCTTGAAACCAGACGCAACGGCAATCCGAAAGTTTTCGACACTACCCTTTAGGTCAGTTCGACAGAAATTCGTTGCCCTCAGACAATTACCACATCTATTCCCTACAAATCCAAACCCTATTTGGATTTCCATTCGATTTTGCAATGTTTACAGATAAATTAGACTTCTATTTCAGGCGCTCAAACAAGAGCGCGACTGCCTCGGCGCCCGGGTCATTGTGACCGCTTAGGCGATCTTCGGAAATATAACTGGCACGACCGGCCTTGGCCTTAACGATCGTGGCGGTATGATCCGCCCCAGCTCGAGCAGCCTTGCTCGCCGCTTCAAATCCATTTGGCAAAGCCTCCAGCGCCGGTATCAAAGCATCTATCATAGTGCGATCACCAGCGCTTGCTCCCCCGACTTCCTGCACCCGAGCCAACCCAACCTTGAGCGCCTCCACATGTGACAAGCCCGAAGAGGCCGCGTCTCCCGTGGCCGAAAAGAATATCGCCAAAAGCACCCCCGATGACCCACCCATGGTCTGGCTTAGCTCTAGCCCGATAGCGCGATAAAGCTGTGTGGCATCAGCCAAAGGCAGTCGGTCAATTGCGCCCTTCAGTGCTCGCGCAGCCCCGGCAAGAGTGGAGCCGGTGTCGCCGTCGCCTGACTGTGCGTCCAGCGCGTTCAGCGCGGTTTCGGCTGAGATAAACACATCACAACATTGCGCGACAAATGCCGCAGCATCAGGGTTTGCCGAAGGAATCGGCTTGATCGGCGTCAAGCCATCAGGGATCGGTTGAATTTCGGGGGTGTTGATCTCCAGACAGCCAGGCCAGTCTTTTAGAGCAACTGAAACCTGCAACAAAGCCAGTTCCTGGGCGTCCACAGGCAAGAGCGACACTGAAAACCCGCGCATGTCAAGCGAGGTCATCATCGGAGCTGGACCAATCAAATACAGGATATCGTCAATGATCTCTGACGTCGCCAGCTCTTCTGCCAGCACTGACATTTCCAGTGGTGTCACCCCGCCAAGGTTATTGAGAAGCGCCACCTTTGGCCCACAACTCGTGTGAGGCTTCAGGCGTTTCAGCACAATGGCCATAGCATCATGTGCGTTGGTGAAATCCACCAGCTCCACCCCGGACTCGCCATGAATGCCAAGGCCAAGCTCGGCCTTGCCAGCCGCAATACGTGTTTCTTTGGGCGATCCGGGCACAGTGCAGGTGTCAAGTGACATGCCAATAGAGGCAACGTTTTTGATCACTCGTTTTGCCGCCTCGTATACAGTCTCCAGATCGGCACCTGATTCCGCAAGTGCGCCCACGATTTTGTGAACAAAAAGTGTGCCCGCCACGCCGCGTGCCTGTGGCAATTCCGGCAGAGCAATATCATCATCGACGATCACCATCAAAACCTTGATGCCATATGCCCGCGCCCGTTCAGCGGCGAGGCCAAAATTCAGCCGGTCACCAGTGTAGTTTTTCACGATCAACAAACAGCCTGCCGGGCCGGACACGGCCAAAATCCCGGCCAGCACCGCATCGACCGAAGGCGAGGCAAATACATCGCCACACACTGCCGCCGTTAGCATCCCCTGGCCGACATAGCCGACATGGGCAGGTTCGTGTCCAGAGCCGCCGCCCGACACCAGCGCCACCTTTGATTTATCCCAGTCTTTACGCACCACCACCTTGATATGTGGAAAACTATCCAGCCGTGCCAACCGCCCTTTTGCTGTCCGCAGGGCACCGTTGATTGCTTCGGTAACCAGAGATTCTTTGCTATTTATGAATTGGGCCATATTGGGCTCCTTATTGAATGCGGTCGCCGCTAACGTCAAAATAAAGTGGGGATTGCGGGGCGATTTTCAGGGTGTCGCCTTTCGCAAATTCAGTATGCGCGTCGGTCAGAGTGATCAAATCATTCTCGCCAAGTTTCAGGTGCAATCGGGTCTGATCTCCCAGACGCTCCACCCGCCCAACCCGAGCCGCCTGTCCCTCGCCAATACGAATATGTTCAGGGCGCAACCCTATCTGGGTGGCCGCATTGGGTGCATTGGGAAACAACTCGGCAGGCAGGATATTGATTTTTGGCGAGCCGAGCCGGCTGGCCGCATAAACACTGACCGGATTTTCATAGATCTCGCGGGGCGAAGCAAATTGAACAAGCTTGCCTTGGTTCAGCACCCCAACATGCGTGGCCATGGTCATTGCTTCGATCTGGTCATGGGTCACATAAAGCATGGTCGCGCCAAGGCTGGCTTGAATACGCTTCAACTCGATCCGCAGATCCGAACGCAATTTGGCATCAAGCGAGCTTAGCGGCTCATCCATCAAGTAAATCTGCGGGCTGCGCACCAAAGCCCGCCCGATGGACACCCGCTGCATTTCGCCGCCCGAAAGCTCGGTCGCCTTGTTATCAAGCTTGTGCGAGATTTGCAGAACCTCGGCCACTTCGTCGACCTTGCGCGTGATTTCATTATCCGGAGTGCGCAGCATCGGGGATTTGAGCGGAAAGGCGAGATTTTGGCGGACAGACAGGTGCGGATAAAGGGAATACTGCTGAAAAACCATTGCCGTGTTGCGCTCTGCTGGGGATTGGTTGGCAACATCCTGCCCGTTAATCAGAACCATGCCCGAAGAAGGTTTATCCAGCCCGGCAATCATGCGCAGAGTGGTGGTTTTTCCCGCACCGGTTGGCCCCAAAAGCACCACAAAAGAGCCATCGGGAATGGTCAGGTTCACATCCTTCAGCGCCACTTGATCGCCGAATGATTTAGATAGGTTTTGCAAGCTGACTTCAGCCATGATCCAGCACTCCCTTATTGGCCTCAGACAACAGCGCCATGCCGCTGGACGTGTCAAAAATCGAAATGGTACGTGGATTAAAGGCAAGCCCGACATTTTGCCCAACAGACACAGCCTGCGCAGACGACACCCGCGCTTTCAGCACCCCGTTGGCACTGTCAATCGTGACAATCTGGGTGGTGCCAAGATATTCGACCGCGCTAACTTCGCCTTTATATGGATTGGTTTCGTCCAGTGAGACATGTTCGGGACGCACCCCAAAAGCCAAATCACCTGTGGCCGCCTGAAGCTGCTCGGGGATATCAAAGGATTGGTCGTTGAAGGAAACCTGCGTGTCCCCCTTGGCCACCTCGCCGTTGAAATGCAGAAAATTCATTGAGGGCGAGCCTATAAATTCCGCAACGAACATGGTGGCAGGCCAGTCGTAAATCTGTTGGGGCACGCCAAATTGCTCAACAGAGCCGTGATTCATCACCACAATTTTGTCGCCCATTTGCATGGCCTCCAATTGATCGTGCGTGACGTAAACCGTGGTGGCCCCGATGCGATCGTGTAGGGCGCGCAATTCTTTTGACATATGCTCGCGGAATTCGGCATCCAGCGCCCCGAGGGGTTCATCCATCATAAAGGCCTTGGGTTCGCGCACAATGGCACGGCCTAGGGCCACACGCTGCCGGTCACCACCAGAAAGGCCGCCCACGGGTTTGCTAAGGATGTCCTCTATCCCCAAAACCCGTGCGACTTCGGCCACCTTGGCCTTAATCTGAGCTTTGGGCATGCCCTGGCTTTTCAGCGGGTATGAAATATTCTGTCGCACGTTCATATGCGGATAAAGCGCAAACATCTGAAAGACAAAAGCTATATCACGTTGGCTCGCACGTTTTTTGCTGACCTCCTCACCGTCAATATAGATCTCACCCGAAGTGGGGAATTCCAGCCCCGCAATCATTCGCAAAGTGGTGGTTTTCCCACAGCCTGAAGGCCCGAGAAGCATGAAAAATTCGCCGTCCTCAATGGTGAAACTCGACGCCTTCACAGCGGTGAAATCGCCGAAATCCTTACGCAGGTTTTTTATGATTATTTGCGCCATGGGTTACTCCGGAAAATGGCTGACGATGATAAACATCACCGTGCCAATCAGCGTGACGATGAACGAATAGGTGAAAGCAATCATCCAGAAGGGTTGCATCAGCATGAACACACCAAGCGTAATCAGGATCGTGGCCAACATTTCCCATGCGCCACGGCGAAACCGCAGCAGGCCATTTATAAAATCGCTCATTTTCGCACCGCCCCGAATGTTATCCCGCGCAGCAGGTGTTTGCGCAACAGGATGGTAAAGATCATGACCGGGATTAAAAACAGGGTGGCCCCGGCAGCGACGGCTGGCCAATCTTTCCCACCAACACCGATGATGGTCGGGATGAACGGTGGCGCGGTTTGCGCAGTGCCCGAAGTCAGCAATACAGCAAAGGCATATTCGTTCCACGCGAAAATCAGACAGAAAATAGCGGTCGAGGCGATGCCCGTCGCCGCCTGTGGCAAGACCACTTTGTAGAACGCCTGAAAACGGGTGTAGCCATCAATCAGCGCCGCTTCTTCGTATTCCAGCGGGATTTCATCAATAAACCCTTTCAGCAACCAAACGGAAAGCGACAAGTTGACCGCCGTGTAAAGCAAAATCATCCCCAGATGCGTGTCGTTCAGACCAAGCTGCCGGAACATCAGGAAAATGGGAATCGCAACTGCGATCGGCGGCATCATCCGAGTGGACAGGATGAAAAACAGCAGGTCATCCTTGATTGGCACACGAAAGCGCGAAAACGCATAGGCGGCCAGGGTGCCAAAGAATATAGACAGGAAAGTCGAGCCAAAACCGATAATAACCGAGTTCAAGAACCGCTGCCCATAGCGTGAAGGGCCGACGATGACAGTGCCGCTTTCACGGGCAATCTGCTCATACCATGTGTCGGGCGGGGGCAACGTTTCCTCCATGCTAGGGGTGACCCGTGTGCGCGCGGTAAACAGGTTTACATAGCCCTCCACACTGGGTTCAAACACCACCTTTGGCGGATAGGAAATCGCATCTTCCGGAGACTTGAAACCGGTCGCAATGATCCAGAGCAGCGGCATGATCGTGATCACCGCATATGTGATTACGAGCAAACCCGAAATCCATTTTTGCCGATTTGACGGTTCGGTAACCGAATGTCCACTCATCTTTCTTTTACCTTATTCAGGGCTTTGACATAAATCGAGGCAAGTCCAAATACGGTAACGAACAGAATGACTGCGTAAGCCGAAGCATAGCCAGTGCGCCATTTCTCAAACGCTTCCCGTTTGAGATCAATTGAGGTCAGCGTCGTCAATGATCCCGGCCCGCCACCGGTAAGCTGCACCACCAGATCGAACATTTTAAAGTTTTCTATGCCACGAAACAGCACAGCCAGCATCAGAAATGGCAGCACCATCGGCACGGTCAGCGTCCAGAATTGCCGCCACTTACTGGCGCGGTCACATTCGGCGGCCTCATAAATACTGTCGGGGATCGACCGCAGGCCTGCCAGACAGATCAACATCACAAACGGGGTCCACATCCATGTGTCCACGATCACAATTGACCAAGGTGCGAGGTCAACATCTCCGATCATCGAAAAACTTGATGGGTCCACGCCGCTAAAAAACGAGACCACATAATTGAACAACCCGATTTGAGGTTGGTAAAGAAATGTCCAGAAATTCCCGACGACGGCGGGCGACAGCATCATCGGAAAAACGATGATTGTGGTCCATAAATCGTTGCCCTTGAATTTCTTATTGATCAGATAGGCCAGCGCAAAGCCAATCAATACCTGAAAGAATATCGTCCAAAACAGGAAGTGCGCGGTGGCCTGCATGGATTGCCAAGTATCGGCGTCTGTCAGGATACGTTCGTAATTCCGAAACCCGATGTATTCCGCATCGCGCAAACGGTTGGCTTTGAAGTTGGTAAAGCTAAGATTGATCGTCCAGATCAGCGGAAAAATATTGACCGCCAGCAACAGTATAATGGACGGCCCGACAAACAACCACGCGATTGTACGATCAGAAAACCCTCGAAAACGATTGGCCAATGAAGGCGGCGTTGCTTGAGCAATGCGGTCAATGGGATTGCCGGACATAGGATGTTCCTGAATGTTGGAAAAGATAGCCAGACGTTGTCGTGCCCGATCAAAGGGTTCGCTCCGAAGACCGGAGCGAACGATTTTCTTTAGCGAAGACCTTCGTCTTCGAAAACCTCGAGCCAATCTGCAACCAGACCATCAAGAGCTTCTTGCGCAGTGCCCTGGCCCGCGATCACATAGCTATGAACGCGGCTTTGCATCGGCAAAAGCAATGATGCATAGGCCGGCTCGGCCCAGAAATCCTTTACAATTGCCATCGAATTAAGGAACGCCTGATTATAGGGCTGCTCGTCGACAAAACCAGGGGCCTCAACAACCGAGCGCATGGCAGACGCGCCGCCCATGGTGGTCCACTGTGCCTGAACATCCGCCTGTGCAAACCACTTGATATAGGCCAAAGCGCCTTCCATGTTGTCCGTATTAGCAACAACAGAAATCCCTTGTCCACCCAACTGGGCAAACTGGCCAGCAGGCCCTGGAGGGTTGGCGAAATAGCCGGTTTTATCCCCCCCCACATTCGGATCGGCATTTACGCCGGGCCAAATAAAGGCAAAGTTCATCTGCAAGGCCACCTGACCGGATTTGTAGGCGTCGATATTTTCGCTCATATACCAGTTGGATGATCCTGGAGCCGCGCCCGCATCATAGAGAGCTTTGTAAAATTCAAGGCCTGCGACAGCATTGGCAGAATTGACAAAACCTTCGATGTCATAAGGCTTGTCTGGGTTTTGATATTCAAACCCGTAGTTATAAAGCGCATTCGTTACGCCCATAGTGATGCCTTCCGAGCCACGCTCGGTATAAAGTGCCGCGCCATAAACGGTTTTGCCATCAATCTCGCGACCTTGGAAAAACGCAGCGATGTCCTTTAGTTGCTCAAGATTGTCAGGCACGCCTAGATCATAGCCGTGTGTTTCTTTGAATTCGGCCTGAAGCTCTGGGCGCTCAAACCAATCGCGACGGTAGGTCCAGCCAACCACATCGGCATAGGCCGGTAAGGCCCAATAGTTCGGCGTGCCTTTGGGCCATTCAGCATAACCAGTCACAGTTGCCGGGATGAAATCATCCATGGAAATGCCCTCTTGCTCGAAGAAGTCATTCAGTTTGACATAATTTCCATTTTCAGCAGCTCCGCCAATCCACTGGCTATCACCGATCAATAGATCACACAAAGTACCACCCGAGTTCAGCTCGTTCAGCATCCGGTCCGCAAAATTGGGCCATGGCACAAATTCGAATTCCATATCGATGCCCGATTGGGCTTCGAAATCTTTGCTCAGCTCGACCAGTGCATTCGCCGGGTCCCATGCCGCCCAACATAGAGTCATGGATGCCGCCGAGGCACTACTGGCCCCCAGACCGACCACGGCTGTTAAGGCTGTGGCCATCAAAAATTGTGAAGCTTTCATTGGATCCTCCCAGATCGTTGTTTGCGGCGCGAAGCCGGTCTTAAAGAAACTCTACGGTAGCGGGACCGTAGAGGATCATCCCGCTTTGGGTCAACACATTATTGAGGTGCGTACATCATATTGGAACGCATTGCTTTTAATCCATTTTATGTAATCAATTCTCAGAACTCAGGTGTCTTCGGGCATGTTCTCACGCAAGATGATCTCGATCCGGATTCGTTCCTGCGAGGCGACCGTCCCCATACGGGCCGCCTTGGCGCGCAATAACCGTATCGAACTGCGCACCAGATGACCAACATCTTGGGTGATGACCGCATCCATCGAACCGTCGAGTAAACATTCCCGCGTTTGCGGGGTCAGTTCATGGCCGATAATCACAGTCTGCAGTGATGCGCCCAGCATTTTGATCGCTTTCATCGTCTCGCCGATGTTGTGATTCATCAGATAAACACCGACCACGGGGGGAAGGTTTTCCGATGCGGCTTTTATGATCTTGGCTGTCCGCGCCGGATCACCATAGGTTTCCATTGAGGGACGCACGCGCAGGCGCGGCGCATATTTTGACATGATGGCATCAAACCCCAACCGACGCTCCTGACTGTCGCGCGCCTGCATGGTTTCCGTCAGAACCAGGACGCTGCCCTGCCGCTCTCCGGTAAACCGAGCCATCAATTGGCCGACAGTTCGTCCGGCAGCTTCATTGTTTATTCCAACATAATAAGCACTTTTGGCCGTCGGCTGGTGGGATTCAAAGGCGACAACGGCAACACCCTGCGCATCCAGACGGGCGATGGAATCCCGAACCTGTGGCGTTTCCGGCGCCATGATAGCAACGCCGTCTATTTGTTCTGCTGAAAGCAAGTCGAGCATCTGGGCAATTCGGTGCGGATCATTGGCGGGCGCGCGAATGATCCGCAGATTGGTACGTTCATGGGCCATAGATGCGTTCGCCTCGGCAACGGACTCGCGCACCAGATCAATGAACTCATCGTCATGGTCCGGCAGTAAAAACACCAAACTGTATTCCTTGCTGCGTGCTAAATTGGCCGCCGCCATATCCCGCACGAAATTGATCTCTTTGATAGCTTTGTTAACGCGGTCCACCGTGGCTTTCCGCACGCCAGAACGGGCGTTTAACACACGGTCCACAGTGGCCATGCTCACGCCAGCAGCTCTTGCCAAATCTTTTGTTGTCGGCTTGCTCATTTCACCTCCTGCAGGTTCCGCACCTTAATGGGACAAAAAGAGGTGCGTCAATCATTTGGAGGCCCGATGATACAAAATGGCTTTTCAATATGTTCTGGTCGATCAACATTTCATCAGAGGTGGCCCTACTTTTTCGACCAGTTTGCAGCCTGCTTAAGGTGGATCAGGGTTCCATTTAGGCTGCCAATCTCATTGGTCTTGTCGCGGTTTAGTTTCGGTCTCTTTCGAGCAATGTTTGCTATGAAGGAGACAATGAGTGGCAATGAGATACACAGACGAATTTCGCCGTGATGCGGTCCGTATTGCGACCACCAGTGGGCTGACAAGACCGCAAATTGCATCAGATTTAGGTGTTGGGCTTTCGACCTTGAACACGTGGGTTCAAAAGCATCCGTTGCCCGTCAGTGTATTGCGCAGAAATGTCCCGAGTATCCGTCTTGGTCAACCCTGATTTTCGCTCCCCATCCGTTGATCGCGCAATAGTGCGTTTGCAAGGACAAGCAGCTTTCGCATGACCGCCGTGATGGCGACTTTTTTCTCTTTCCCTACGGCGACGAGCTGATCGTATTTAGCTTTCAGGTCCGCATTATACCGGATTGCGACCAGCGCGGGCAGGAAGATGGCATGTTGCGTATTCCGGAGCATCCGGCCGGTCATTCCGATAACATCCGGCCACCTAAACCGGGGTATTCGGCCACCCTTGTTTAGCGGCTGCGAGGGAGCTGTCAGACCAATTCGAACTGATCTCTGCAAGGACAATATGACTGTTCTTTATGCCGCGCCAAGTTGGCGCCACTCAGCGAGAGCGGCGGTGCGGTTGAGCTTGAAATTTTCCCGTGAATATAGGTGACGCTCCTGGTTGAAGTGATTGTAAACCGAGGCGTGTACAAAGACGAACTTCTGCAAACTTCGCATTCGGCGGAAGCGCAGCATGGCTCGTTCTCGTCGTGGAAATGGCAGATGTGAATTCTCAGCCCGGTTATTCAACCTACGGCCGGTTTCTTGTTTGTCAGCATTGCCGATGACCTTCATCGCGGCGCCGAAAGACCGAAGTAGATCGGTCACGATGACATGTGGTGGACCAAAGCGATTCATTGTTTTTCTGAGGAATTTCAATGCCGATTTGCGGTCACGGCGCTTGGTGACATAGCTTTCAAGCACCTCGCCCTCGTGATCCACAGCCCGCCAGAGATAGTGGGCCTCGCCGTTGTTTTTTACCAACACTTGGTCCAAGTGCCATTTCCAATTCGAATGAGCATGAAGTTGCTGAACCCGTTTTCTTCGGATCTCCGCGGCGAACAACGGCCCAAAGCGATTCCACCAAAATCGCACAGTCTCATGACTGATTTCGATCCCGCGCTCATGCAGCAAATCCTCCACATTCCGGAGCGACAAGGGGAACCGGACGTACAACATTACTGCAAGGCGGATGATGTCGGGACTGGTCTTGAAGTACTGAAATGGGTTGTGTTTGGTCATGCCGAGAAGCTAAATCGCCACCCTGCCCTTCACAACCGAGTTTCCTCTGACAAGCCCCGGTGTAGTGTTGTTCGGCTCCGCTATTTCAAGCGCAGTGAGTTGGGTGGTAGTAAGAAATTGCTTGCCCAATCGTGCCTCGAATGCTTCAAAAAGTTTCCACTTAGGGGTGAGTTCACCATAAAAGAGCAGTAGCACAAGTGATCGGAATGCATACGAATGCGCCGTCAATTAGCGGGGCTAAGCGGAACTCAGTAAGGGCTGTCGAGAACAACCGGATCGCCTCTTCTGGTCAACGGACATGTCCGCTTCGGGCTGGAAGTGTGAATTCGCTGCGCCAAGGTCCAACGGCTGCTCAGGTCAAGGATTTTCGACATTTATGGGCGGGGGAAGTGGTCCGATTGCTGCACCAAGCACATTTCGACACAAAGGGCGGTTTCCGGCCATTCGCTGCGTCAAGCACCAACGGCTGCAGTGCAGAAAAAGCTGCCTATCGGAAAAACCTGAAGCAACTGGCCTCCGTCGACGCTAGCAAGCTCTTTTCTCAGCAGTTGATACTCCTCCGCACGCCAAATGCCGCCAAATTAGGACGCGATTTCAAAACGCTTGATAAATTCCATATCCGGCTCGACGCCGATACCCGGAGCTTGCGGAATCGAAACATAGCCGCCCGAAGATTTAACCTGCCCCTGAATGTCCAGTGGGTTGGCCAGGAGGTCATCACGGAATTTATTATCGGTTGTGTCAAATTCCAGCATTGGTTCCCAGGGATTCAGGCCTCCGGGCAAGGGCGGCATCGCGGCTAAAAGTTGCAGATTTGTAGCGACGGCAATGGCCGACCCCCAAACATGGTTGATCACAGGTGTGAAATGAGCATGGCAAAGGGCCAGAACCCGCAGGTATTCGCTGATTCCGCCAAGAGCGCAAACCTCGGGCTGGGCAATGTCAAGCCCACGGTTTTCCAGGATTTGCCGCCAGCCCCAGCGGTTGAATTCCGCCTCGCCACCAGAGATGTTGACTTTTAGCCCGGCTCGCAATTCACGATAACCATCCAGGTCTTCGGGCGCGACCGGCTCTTCGAACCAGTAGGCGTCCAGATCCTCCAGTGCACGGCCCACATAGAAAGCGTCCGAAGTGGTGTAGCAATGGTTGGCGTCAACCATGAATTTGAAGTCATCACCAACTCCGCGGCGAACCGCCTCACAGAGTTTTACATCCTTCTTTGGCCCAAGCCCCACCTTCATCTTGGCGCCTAAAAATCCCATGTCGCGGATCGCGGCAGCCTCGTCGGCAAATCGGGCAACATGGTCTTCTACGCTTTCGCGCTTCAGCATCATGCCATAGCCATAGGCCTGTACTTTATTGCGATGCGCCCCGCCGATCAGCTTGTGAATCGGTAGCCCCGCAACCTTGCCCGCAATATCCCAAAGCGCGATGTCGACCCCAGAAAGTGACTGCATTGGCATGCCTTTTTGCCCGTGGTCCCGCATCAGATTATAGACTTTATGCCAAATCACATCCCGATCCAGCGGGTCATCGCCCAGGATCATCGGCTGAATGACCTTTTCAACAATACCTTTATTGGCAATGGCAATGTTGCCGGGACCAAAACATTCGCCCCAACCCACAATGCCGTCATCGGTTTGCACCTCAACCAAATGCGCCGAACGTCTGGCATAAAATTGCTGCGAATACCCCAATTCTTCGGGCATGTCGTATTGAAGAACGTGACTGACAATTTTTGTGATTTTCATGCGGCTTCCCTGTCCGGTGCGCGGGCAATCCGCTTAAACTGACATTCCCAAATGGAACGCCATGCCCCCCAAGTTGAAACTGATGTACCGTCAAATCAAGCTTTTATTGGAGAAAATTAGCCGTCTTGTGCATTCAGATTGCAAGCCTGACGCGGTTTCTGAATTCAACTTCTGATTTGACGTAACTTTCGGGCTGATCGACATCGGATTGAGTACATGTACCGAGCCGATTTCATTCAGCTTCTACCGTTTTCATCCTCCTCTGAACTGGCTGTGCGCGCAACCGATGAATGGCCGCAAGTATGCCAGCTTGTAATAGCCGTCATTTATTGGATCGCAGAAATCGGTGGAGAAGGGCTCAAACCGGACCTTCGCTCCAACCGTCACCAATGGCAGCAGTGGGCCGTTCACGCCGGTTTGAGTGACCGATTCCGGGAACTCGGTCGACCACTTCGCACCTGCAGCAGACCACCACCTTCCGCCCTCCTTGCCATCCAAATGGTATGCGGGTGAACGTCCGCCTTTGCGTCGCAACTGAACTCCGTTTCGAAGCCGGTGACGTTCGCCTGCCATCTGATTTGACAAACCGCAGCTTGAGAGCCTCACAAAAATCTCTGCAATATCTGTGACTTAAAGATGTGAACCAAAACACCCTTAGTCAACAGCTTTGGAGAATACCGAGGGAGAGAGAACCATTTTCGGGCCAACGATCGAAGTGGCAGTCAACAGCCCAGTCGCTACAACCTTTAAAAACAACAAGAAAATCCGGCGGCGGCCCAAAACGGAGAACAGGTTTTCTTTGGTAAGTGGCGGGCCGCGTGGGATGAAAGTGCGAACCACTACACCATTGTAATTAAAGGACCTTTTCCATGGCAATGCAAAAGATCTCCGCGCCTCAGCCCTAAAAGGAAAATTGCGGAGGAGTTAGTATTGGTCCACCTTGTTTCACCGAAAAAAACACCTTACCCACTCAAGACAATCGAAATGGCAAAAATTGTGCGTGATCAGACCAGCGTCACAAAACAACAAGCTCGTAGAGCGGTGCACGGAGCACTTTCCTTACTTGATCCTCTAAACAAAAAAATAGACTGGGGTAAACAAGAATGGAGGTATCAAACAGCTACCGCGCTACTGTCTCTGACAAATCAGCATGGAAGAGCTCCAAGCGGCCAAAGCCCTGCTTGCTTGCACTAAGCATTCAACTACAAAGACTGGTTGCCGCTAAGCTCAGAGAGAAATGGTCTCCAGAGAAAATCTCAGGATGGCCAAATCGTAAGCATCAACGCGGCAGCTGATCAAGCGACGTTTCTTGCTTCGGCCTCAGCTTTTCGTGCATCAACGATGGCCTGATAGTCATCACCAAACGTGCCTTTCAACCAGGAAATTGCATAGTCTTCAAAGTGTTCTTCACGAGGTGTTAGCCCCAGAATTCCATCAAGGTCATCTTCGAACCAATCCTTGCGAGCAGTCAAGATGACCTCACGCATCGGGCCATGTTTGGAATTTCGCCAGGGCTCCTTCGGGCCTTCGACCATCCGCCTCCTGATATCCGACTTCCGCTTGCGCCGAGCCAACCCATCAAGCTCATCCGCGAAATTCTCCGCCCGCATCTGCGCGATCTCAGCCTGCGCTTTTTCAGCCCATTCCTCCTCACCAATCAAACGCTTGTTCAGATGGACACAATCCCGATCGACATGCCCCAAATCACCGCCGGTGCGGTTTCTGTGCATCTCGTAACCGGCCAGCCAATGGGGCCACAAGCCTTCAAAGCGAAGCACCACCGGATGCTTCTTGCTTGGTTTATCTGTCGACATGTTTCCGTCTCCCGTTGAATTCGGGAGAGACGTGAGTTCGTATGTTCGTATGTTCGATTTGGGAAAACTGGTTTGTCTTAGACCAAAAATGTTCATTAGTTTCAGAGCAAAGGTGTTGGTCTTTGGGGTTATGAACACCGCCAAATTCATCCCCTATGCATTTCTGGGGCTGTTCACCCTGGAGACGCCAAAGCTGGACCTGATGCTGGCCCCCTTTGCCCTGCTGGGTGCCTGGCTGGGTGTCAAACTGCACCCCAAGATGCCAGAGAAGCTGTTCTTTGCACTGACCTATGTGCTGCTGTCCTGCACCGGAGCCAAGCTGATCTGGGACGGGCTGACCTGAAATCAGCCCGCTTGGCTTAGACCTCTTCCAGCCGGTCTGTTGCCGGGGCCGGAGTCGGTGTGAGGGCTGAAAGCTGCGCCTTGAGATCATCGCCAAGGTCAAATTCAAGCGCCGCCAATGACGGGGCCAGCTGGACAACAGATCTGGCACTGATGATCGGCGAAGTGATCGCCGGGTTCGACGCCACCCAAGCCACAGCTAACGTGGCCGGATCCACATCATTATCCTTGGCCAGAACCGACAGGTCCTTGGCCGCCTGATGCATCCAATCCACGC
>JABSSD010000183.1 GCA_013214575.1 Paracoccaceae bacterium
ATTTCCAATTCGAGTGAGCACGAAGGTGCTGAACCCGTTTCCTTCGGATCTCCGCGGCGAACAACGGCCCAAAGCGATCCCACCAAAACCGCACAGTCTCATGACTGATTTCGATCCCGCGCTCATGCAGAAAATCCTCCATATTCCGGAGCGACAGGGGGAACCGGACGGCCAACATCACCGCAAGGCAGATGATGTCGAGCGACGTTTTAAAATATCGAAATGTACTGCGTTTTGTCATCCGGAAACACTAGGTGAGCCGCCTGCCCTCTTCGACCAAGCTTTGTCTGACAGTAACGGCTGAAGCTCTTGCCAGTTGAGAAAATTTGACACCAGCCAAAATCCGAAACTGTCCAGACAGGCCGCCATATGGCGGCCTGTATTGCTACTGCAAATGCCAGCAGCGGCAGTCATCAGCCTTGCAAGAATGGATTTGGCGCACCTGTCTGCACAGCGCCAAGAGCACTGAAGGCGTCGTGTGCCAATACGAATGAATTCTCATCGATATTACTACCCATCCGCTTCATCACCGCCTTGATCCTGTCTTCCACAGCGGGATGCGTTTCACATGCTTCCCACTTTCCGGATGTCAGAAGTGTCATTGCGAACAATGCCATATAGATACCGCCAACACTCTGTTGCCGAACATGCGCTTCATTCACATTTTTAGAATCTGCGTATTCTCCAATCTTGCCCAGCAAGAATTCAGTGGCAAATTCATCGCAAGAGAATTCTTCCTCCCAGAATTTCTCCGGCGGATCACCCGGAGTAGCACCGGTACCATCTTGCTGGTGTTTAATATGGCGAACCTCATGAAGCAGTCCCCACCCTGCCGCGAAGATGGCAAGCTCAGCAGCGGCCCTGCGGTCAGCGGACTCATCAACGGCTGGAAAATGACCGGGGTCCGGCACCCCATCAGGTAAAGGTAGATCCACATGCTCATCTTGGTTTTCCAATAATGCTTTGAAAGACATAAGCATTTCGTGAAACCTCACTAGGTTGGTACTGCCATTTTGGTCACTTTCTTGGACAGCCCTAAATGCTTCCCACGCAATAAAGGATGCAAGCCAGAAAACCCTCAATGCCCGGTGGTTGAACCGGACGTCGACATAGGCACCCGCATCGAAGATAAAGTTCCCCTCCGGCCCCATGTCAGGGAGGATGTTGAAGCGCGGGTTATATTTGTCCCACAGCTCCTGCAGGTCCCCGGCCCGCTCCGGGGCCACTCCTACAAACATTTGTCTTACGGCCTCTTGGACCTCGATATCTTTTCTCATTAAATTTCTCCTGTTAATTTCAATTACTCAAATCAATCGTGCCGAGTGTTAGAAATTCCGACAAAGACTGGCATTTTCAATCAAGAACCCAAGCATCGCAATTTCCGGCTTAGCACAGGTCCCAACTCTATTTATGCAACCAAGGCAGGACTCTGCCCTGGATCGCCGGGGTTTTTTAAGAATCGCAATTGGCACCAAAAATCGGCCAAAATACCCTCAAATCAGCGCAGTGCCTGTGACGAAGATTTCGTCCCGACCTACGCTGCCCGCACAAAAATTTGCGTTACAGCGGCTCTCTGAGATCTGGCGATTTTGAGATTATTCAATTTGATCCAGTGCGAGGCACTAAATCAGGGGGTCTAAAAAGGACCGATTGAAACCACAACACATGGATTCAAGACTGTAACACATTACGCCAAAACTGCGAAAATTGCAAGTTGTTAACAGTCACATTTGTCGATTACAGGCCGAATTGGGTCACTTAATTGCACACCCAGACGGTAGCACGGCTAAATCGTGAACAACTTCGGTTTGAGTTCGTGCCAGTCCTTCATCGCTTGCAGGGGCGTCTTGCTGCCAAGGGTCAGGACCCACTGATTTTGAGCTGGGAGTCTGAATCACTGTATCGAAACAGGAGCGGTGACATGAGTGATATTTTCTGGCTGGATGACGCCCAGATGACCCGCCCAAAGCCTTTCTTTCCAAAGTCTCATGGAAAGCCCCGCGTTGATGATAGACGTGTCTTGAGCGGAATAATATTCATCAATCGCAATCGATTAAGGTGGCGAGATGCGCCGTCAGAATACGTCCAACAAAGACGCTCTACAACAGATGGATCCGGTGGAGCCGTAAAGGTATCTTCGCTTGCATTCTAATGGAACTGGCCCGCGAGGGGGATAAAACCGATGTGCTCATGATCGATGCAACCCACCTTAAAGCGCACCGAACGGCATCAAGCCTAGCGCTCAAAAAGGGGGCAAATCCCGCCACAAAATCGAGAACATGTTCGGCAAGCTGGCAGCCGGTAGTGCAGGACTATTCGGCTGCCGGAATGCCCCACCAATACTGCGCCTCGGCGCAGGGATTGCCATTTTCTGTCCAACGGTGTCGTCAGATTACTCAATGGGTCAAGATGCGCAGTTTGGGCATGAAAATGTCGCATCCAAGATAAGACCTATTGCCAATTTTGCGCATACTGGGACATGTCGGTTAAAACTGGATCGGAGATTATCACATGGCATTGCTTTTGGGGGTGGATACTGGCGGTACCTATACCGATGCGGTGCTGATCCGCGATGATAAGACGGTGGTGGCCTCGGCCAAAGCACTGACCACGCGGCAAGATCTGGCTCTGGGCATAAGCGAAGCCATTCAGGCGGTATTGCAACACTCCGGCGCGGCCCCACAGGAGGTGTCGATGGCGGCGCTGTCGACCACATTGGCCACCAATGCATTGGTGGAGGGCCAGGGTGGCCGGGTGGCGCTGATCTACATTGGCTTCAAGCAGAGCGATCTGGACCGGCATGGGCTGTCTGAGGCATTGAAGGGAGATCCAGCGCTGATCCTGGGCGGTGGCCACGACCACGCAGGGGCAGAGCTCAGCGCGTTGGATGTGGCGGCCCTGCAGCGCTTTTTGCAGAACGAGGCCGCAGGGGTCACGGGCTTTGCGGTGGCGGGTTTGTTTGCCACCCGAAACCCGGCACATGAGCTGGAGGCGGCTCGGATTGTCGCGGCGCACACGGGGGCGCCAGTCACCTGTTCGCACCAGTTGTCGGCCAAGCTGAACGGACCAAAGCGGGCGTTGACGGCGGTGTTGAATGCGCGGCTGATCGGTATGATTGACAGGTTGATCGGCCGGGCGCAGGACACATTGCAGGACCTGGGCATCGCGGCGCCGATGATGGTGGTGCGCGGCGATGGCGCCTTGATGTCGGCCAAACAGGCGCGCGACCGGCCCATTGAGACGATCCTGTCTGGGCCGGCCGCCTCGATTGTTGGCGCGCGTTGGCTGACCGGAGTAGACGACGCATTGGTCTCGGATATTGGCGGCACCACCACCGATGTGGCGGTGCTGCGCGGTGGCAAGCCGACGATTGACCCGGCCGGCGCTCGGGTTGGCGGCTTTCGCACCATGGTCGAAGCGGTGGCCATGCGGACCACCGGGCTGGGCGGTGACAGCCAAGTGCATGTCAATGCCACAGGGATGTCTGGCGGATTGGCGCTGGGCCCGCGCCGGGTGTTGCCAGTGTCTCTCATCGCGGTCGACGCCGCCGAGGTGGTGCATGCGGCACTGGACCGACAGTTGAACGCGCCGCTGCCTGGTGACTATGATGGCCGGTTTGTACGGGCTCTGAAGGGGGTGGAACCCACCGGGCTGACAGACCGTGAGCACCGGCTGTTGCAGCGGATTGGCGATCAGCTGCATCCCTTTGCAGATGTGCTTCGCAACCGGGTTGATCAGGGCGCATTGAGCCGGTTGCTAGATCGTGGGTTGGTGCAAGTGGCCGGGATCACACCTTCGGATGCAAGCCATGTGTTGGGGCGGCTGCATTGCTGGGACCGGGAAGCGGCGGAAAAGGCACTGACGCTGTTTGCCCGTCGGCGGATTGGCAGTGGCGATGTGCTGGCTGCCGACGCGCTGGGCTTGGCGCAAATGATTGTTGATCAACTGACAGAACAAACCGCGTTAACCCTGTTAGAGACCGCCATCGAAGAAGACGCTGAGGATTTTGGCCTGCCCGCCGCGCAGCTGGCGCGCCATGTTCTGATGCAGCGTGGCCTGGCTGGGCATCGCGGGCTGCTGGCGCTGGATGCGGCGCTGAACATTGATGTGGTGGGGCTGGGGGCTTCGGCACCGGCGTATTATCCGGCGGTGGGCGAGCGCCTGCATTGCCGGATGATCCTGCCGCAGCACGCCGGTGTTGCCAATGCCATCGGTGCGGTTGTGGGCCGTATCGCCATGCGGCGCAGCGGCACCGTCAGTTCGCCCGCCGAGGGCTGCTTTCGGGTGTTCCTGGAAAGTGGGCCTAAGGATTTTGACGATTCTGACTCTGCCTTGGAAATGTTGGAACACCTCCTCTCCGAACAGGCCCGTGACGCCGCCGGAGAGGCCGGGGCCGAGGATATTTACATAAAGGTGGAGCGCGACATTCGCACCGCCCAGGTTGAATCGCGGCAGGTGTTTGTTGAGGCGGTGCTGACGGTCGAGGCCAGCGGCCGCCCGCGGGTGGCTCTGGGATAATCACGGTGTTTCAGCCGCCACCGAACCGCTTTGATGCACCGAACCTTTTTGATGCAAAGAACTTTTTGTCAGTGGTGGCGGCCCCTGACCGGGGTGGGAAACCCGGCGGTTGTGGCGGCGGGGTCTGACTGGCTCTGGCATATCCACTTTCCAGCACGCCACCCTTGCCGGTAAATTTAATTCTTCCCGATTGCGCTTAGCTCTGCATCGCGAAGCGAAGGACAAAAACCCTATGACTATCGGAGCAGATATCGAGACGCCGGACTCGTCTGGATCAGATGTGGTCAGTGCGCGCAGGCGATCCGACGCCAGCACCTCGATGTTGGCATGGGGCTTTATATGCTCGAGCTGTGTTTCTGAAAGCCAGTAAATATTCAACATGAGCAGGTTCTCCTGCATCAATTGAATCAGACGTTACACCATTCGGGAACCCAAAATTAATAGGTCCTGACCCTAAGCTGCGCGCGGAACTGGTATCGGCTAAGGCCCACGCCAAGGAAACCTACGGCGATTGATTGGTGGAATTTGGACCTATCTTTCTGAGCGTCACCAACAAAGGTGCGCGGGATTTTACCGCCCACACCGGCACCAAAGTCACCGAGTACACCGGCGTTGCTGAAACCGCGACCATTGCCAGCGGCGCGCGCGTGGTCGGTCTTCGCGCCGGTGCAACCGGCAATTGGCGATCTATGACAAACGCGCCGAGGTGATCCAAAGTAAGAAAATGGGCTGGCTGACAATCTGGAACGCCGCCCTTGCCGCAAAGGAAAAACCACCGTTTGATCTAAGTGACCGTGATCAAGTTCAAGTATGGCGTTTTGAACTCAGGCTTGGATCAAAACAGCTTCGCAACCGGTTTGAGATGCGCAACTGGCAGGACGTGCGGAACGTGGTCGGAGACGCCTTCACAGACGCGCTAACCCGCATGCGCTACACCGTCCCCACAACAGACCGCAATCGCGCCCGCTGGCCCGTTCATGGACTCTGGCAGCAGTTTGAAGCCGTTATCGGCAATGATCTTCTGCAAAACTGCGCCGGAGTTTTACCCAGCGACGTAATTGAGGCCAACCGGGACGCCAAAATGCGGGAACTGGATGCACAGCTTGTCGGACTGTTCATCACCCGCGCGGCAATATCTGACGTATCAGGCGACGGTTTCGACGACTTCATGAAAACCCATCCGGAAGCGCTCATGCGGC
>JABSSD010000184.1 GCA_013214575.1 Paracoccaceae bacterium
AAAGCATGAGCCGCTCATAGGGGGGCAAGTTCAACTCAATTCCAACTGTGGTTGCCCAGCTCATTGGGTCAAAGTTCATGTTTGACTTTTTAACGATCCCTGCCGCATCTTGAACGCGCGCATGGCGCTTGCTTTACTCCCCATCACAGCGCCTTTGATTGGATCCGCCCCCATGAAATCAGCCCTCAGCCTTGAGCGGCTTGGCGGGATCAGCGTCCAGATCTGCGCGCCCTGGGCGCGCTTGATTGATCATTGCATGGCTCGTTTGCTTGCCCTGCCTGGGCGCACTGGTGACGCCTCATTTGGTGTTTGGCCTGATGTTTCACCCGACCCAGCCCTCAGCACCCACTCCGCCAGGGTCAGGCGCATAGCCAACAACTTTGGTTCCCCGAATTGCTTGATCAGGTTCGGTAGTCCTCTTGCTTCGTTATCATTGCCCAAAGACCACGAGCCATTTCATTCGCCAATGCGATGGCGACGAGCATACGGGGTTTGCGCCGTTCAATCCACAAATTGTCAGTCAGATCGCCACTAAGACGAGGTGCGAACTAAAAGGCTGCCTGCCGCAGGATTTGGTGGAAAAATTGAATGCGATTGCTTCTAGCTACGACTTCGAGCGTCGCAAGTCATCCCTTCCAACGAAGAAGAAGCGGGCGGATTGGCTCAAATCGGTGTCCGGCTCGCTTGATCGGATTGTTAATAACTTGCCGTTGGATCGACAATTTGAAGGGGTGAGACTGATTCCAGAGCCCATATTCCAGTAGCGGATAACGCCTTCGTTCAAGCAGTGGAATGGGCCGAAAAAGTGGATCGGTGAGTTTCAGGAAAACAGGCGCAAGGTTCAGCTGAAACACAAAGATAAACAAAAATGAAATTTTCTTCTTATCTCATTTTTATGTAGCCGTTCGGTTACGGCAGTCTTCATTCACTAACGGAAATGGAGACTGCAATGTCAAAGAAAATCATCCAAATGCCTGCCGTTCTCGAAATGATCGGTATGAAACGGTCTTGGCTTTATGCCGAAATGACTGCTGGGCGTTTTCCACGCCCCGTAAAACTCGGCTGACGCGCTGTCGGATGGCCTGAGGCCACCATCCAAGAATGGCTAACAAGCCGCTCAGAAGAGAGCGTGTGATCGCATGGGCCACAATACATTAGTCCGGATCCGGTTCAACAAGGAACCTAAATTTCGCAATCTTCATTCGCTCGCAACGTTCCGAGCACGAGACTTCAATGCCTACCATCGGGCCATCCACGACAGCGCAGAGGCCGTGTCTTGCATCACGGGTACTGTGCTACGCTCTGACGCTTGGTGACCACAGCGCTTGGTTTGGTGCATCGGCAATTTGGATGGCCCGTCTCAGTCACTCTGAGCGTGCAACGTTAGCCTTTTGGGCTCTCAACTGCTGGTGGCACAATCGGCCCTTTCTGTGGCCTCTTTGGCGGTGCAGGGCATTGCCGATGTTGAAACACTTGGTGGTGATGCACCAACCTCTTTGTTCTGCCTGACAATTGCGGTTTCCGGCGAGCGCAAAAGCGGGTGCGACAAATTACTGATGGCCGGATTGCGAGAGTTCGAGGCCAGCAATTATCAAACCTACATCGCAGCTCGAGCGCAGTTTGTAAAAGATAGCAGGCTGTGGGAAGCTAAGCAAAAGCGGCTTATCACAGTGGCAGCAGGTACAGGAACAAAAGCCCTGCTGTTCAAATATTACAAGGCGACAGAGGAAGCGCAGCGCCCGAATAGTGATTTGGCAAGTGTTCAATCCTATGCCAGTAAGAGTGCAGAACAAGCAGCACGAATAGCGGGTGTTCTCACCCTTTGGGCGGACCAAGACGCAACTGAAATTTCGGTGATCGTCATGGGCAACTGAATAGCCCTTGCACAGTTCTATTTGGGTGAGGCTGTTCGATTGGCGGACGCGGCAGTTATCTCTAAAAGACAGAACAGGCGGAAAATTTACGCAAATGGCTGATGGATGTTTGGGATGAGCAGGAGGTCTTGCCCAGCGATGTAGTTCAGTTAGGCCCGCGTTCGCTCCGCGATATCACCAAAGCCAAAGCTGCCCTGCAGTTACTGGCTCAATATGGTTGGATTGTCCCACTGCCAGAAGGGGCACCCGTCCGAGGCAAGGCCAGAAGAATTGCTTATCGGGTTGTGAGGACGGTAAAATGAGGAAAACACCAATTGAGCACCTTACCCGGCTATTCTTGCTATTCCAGCTAATCGAGGCGGCAGTTCCATCCCTGAATAGCCGGAATAGCCAAAATAGCCACCCAGCAGTGTATTTCACCGAAAATCCAAATGGGGGCTGTCATGTGGTTTGATGTGCAAGCTGCGCTGTTCGACATAATAGGGCCAGCCAAACCTGAACGGGGAACGCCGTCCCAAGCGGTGCCAGTGGTTTCAGACCCATGTAGAGGTGACACTCTGAAGCAGTCGGTCGATCACCACGAAGAGCGTGCGGCCATTCACGAATTCGATGGCGGTCAAATACGAGTCGACGCCGAGCGCTGTGCCTTGGCTGAAGCAGCCTCAGCCTGGAGCGTAGATCCTGCCTCAATCATGCAAACTGTTGGAAATCCGGGCCTTAAAACACAGTCTAATCGCACACATGTCCCACAGGAATAATATAATGTCGGCTTCCGTGGCGCGGGTCGGTTCAAATCGGCAAAAATACCATGATGGAATTCCAAGCCAGATCCTCTGCATGTCTCGCAAGGGCATGTTTCCGGAGGAATGGTGCGCAGAACTTTGTAAATCCATGCGGACGCTATACGCGTGGGCGAACGAAAAGGCTGAGTTTGAAGAAGCGGTCGAAACTGGCTGGCACATTCTACACGCCTACTGGGCACGCCTGCTTCGGGAAAACATCACCAACCCAGCTTTCCGCCAAACAGCCGCGCTTCAGGTCATGGCGAAACGCTTCCCAGCAACCTGGGGCCAAGCCCCTCGCAACACACTCGACCACTTCACCTCTCGGAACGTGCCCAGCCCCGAGAACGATGGCTGTCTATGTACCAATTGCTCCAGCTTGCAAAAATTGAACGTTAAATAACTTGAAGATGAATTGCAGATTCTCCGACAATGCCATTTGTCCCAGCCCATAACCGGCACGCAAGCGGTCGTTCAACTTGGCCTGCCCGCCGAGATCGCCTATTAGAACAAGCGCGCGGTAAATGGCCTGTTTTTCCGCGCCTCGGCCGAGACTGTTATGGCAGCGCGACATCTCCGCGCTCATGACCTACCTCGCTAAACACGGCAAAAGGCTTGGCACCCGACGAAAAGGTGCACTGCTTGCTGCCTTGGTTCAACCACACCACGGAGTTGGACGCCGGGGGCAACTGGTTCTCCCGCATCTATACAGTGCGGCAAGCCCTTCGGATATTAGGATTACACCAACGTCTCGTCCGTCCACTCTCAGGTACCAAAACGAATATGAGAACATGATCGTTCGACATCACAACCTTGATGATGTCCTCGTCCCTCTCGCCGTAAACCTATCGGATGATGCCACACACCCTGCCCTCAGTTCAGCCCGCATCAGGTTTTCAGTTTGCGCTATGCGAAAAGCCGCCAGAACCAGAAATAATCTGCAATCGACGCATCAACGGCCTGGTTACTGCAAAGAGGGCTCTATCTCGGGTAAAATGTCCCCCATGCATCCCCCACAACGACTGGTCGCATTGAAAGATTGCAAGGAAACTTAAACCATTGGAAAGAATGGTACCACCACCCCGGCTTGAACGGGGGACCTCCTGATCCACAATCAGGCGCTCTAACCTACTGAGCTATGGCGGCACTGAGGGCGATTTAGCCAACCCCCCGGGCAATTGCAAGGGGCTTAGAGCATAACATGCCAGGTTTGTTCGATCAAATTCGCTCCGAAGGAAAACACTGGCCGGGAATCGACCAGCTGCCAGCCAAATGCGCGGTACAGGGATCCGCTTGTGCGGTGGCTTTGATAGCTGCGCAGCGCCATCTGGCGATATCCCGCCTGACGGGCAAAGCCCATGCAATCGCGGATCAATCGCTTGCCCAGCCCCTGCCCCCGCGCCTGCGGCGTCAGCAGGAACAATCGCAGGCGGCCAATCTCGTCGCTCTCGCGGATGCAGAATATGCTGCCAAGACGCCGCGCCCCCTGCGATGCGATCCAGCCTTTTTCGCGCAGGGGATCATGGGCGCTGCAAAAATCATGCAGCAGCCCGGTTATCATCGCCCCATAGCTGGCATCCACCCTCTCGTCGCGCGCATAGAGATCCTGGTGGCGGGCCGCCAACCAGTGGAGGTCCCCGGCAACGAATCGGCGTACAGTCACATCAGCCATGTGCTATCAAACCCCAAACCACGGTTGTCTTTCAATGGTGCGCGCGGTAGCACCAGAAATCAGCCACCAGTGTCTTCAGGAGTGCAAAATGGGTATCAATAGCGAACGTGACATCGAGGCAAATATGCAAATCGGTCCCACCGATGCCGGCATGGTACGCCTGTTCATCGAGGCCGGAGGGGTAGAAGTTCCGATGGATTTCGAACCGGAAGAAGCCGAAGAGATCGCCGAAGAGATCCGCGCCGCCGCCCAGGCCGCCCGCATGGTCAAGGGCTGAGCCAGCCCTCCCAGCCGATGTCTGCCCAGCCGAAGTCTGCCCGGCGCAGAGCCCGCCAGTATCTCAGCTGATGGGCGGCCCTTTGCCTGCGCGCCCATCAGCTGCTTAGCCAACAGAGCCTCCTGCCAACAGCGTCTCCCGCCTGCCGGGAACCTCCTGCCGGAGGCCTCCCTCTCGTTGGGCCCAGCGCCGCTGCGCGGCGCCACGCCCAACGCCACCGTGGCGATCAACGCAGTTGATGGGCTGGGTGGCGGCGGGAGCGCGCCGCCAACCCAGCCCATAATTCAACCCATCATGGCCTCGAACGCGTCAACCACCGCTTATCGGAGGGTCCGGGGCGGTATTTAACGGCAGCTACTTTTTGCCGGGGAAGAGGCAACGGTCGGCGCTAGCCCTCCGTCGTCTCAATCATCTGCACCCGGGTCGCATGCCGGCCGCCTTCGAATTGGGCGCTCAGAAACGCATCCACGATATCAAGCGCCAGTCCTTCGCCCACCACCCGCACGCCCAATGACAGCATGTTGGCATCGTTGTGCTGGCGGATCATACGGGCGGAGAATGCATCGGTGCAAACGCCGCAACGGATGCCCTTTTCCTTGTTCGCCGCCATCATGATGCCCTGGCCAGTGCCGCATAGAATGATGCCAAACTGGCAATCTCCAGAGGCGACAAGCTGCGCCGCCGCTTTGCCGTGCTTGGGGTAATGGGTGCTTTCTGGTGATGTCGGTCCGATATCGACCGCCTCCCAACCAAGCTCTGCGATGTGGATGGCAATGGCCTGTCGGAGCTGAATGGCGGCGTGATCGCTGGAGAGGGCGATGCGGTTATTGGCTGTCATGGAGAGGTCGTCCCGTTTTTGCGAGGCACATCGGCGGCTTGGCCGCGTTGCCCTGGTCTTTGTCGAATCGTCAATTTTTCCGATTTTCGAAAGTAAGCATAAGCCCCGTCATCGCCGAGCTCCAGTGTCATCGGCAACACTGCGACCAGACAGCTGCATTGGGGCACATTCAGGGCCTGTTTAGCGATCCAAAAAGCAAGCGAGGTGACCCCTTGACATGATACCTTTTGGTGTCATAAATTCATGAAACCTTTTGGTGTCACAAGGAGGGCCGATGAGACCACAACCGCAATCCGCCTTTCGCGCCCTGTCTGATCCAACCCGCCGCGACATCCTGCAAATGCTGACAACCCGCGACATGACCATTGCCGAGGTTTCGGACCAGTTCGATATCACCCGTCCCGCGGTCAAGAAACATCTGACCATCCTGCAAGAAGGCAACCTGATTCAGGTGCGAGCCAAAGGTCGCGAACGGGTCAACAGCCTGAACCCAAGCGGCATGGCGCCGGTGCTCGACTGGCTGGAGTTTTTCGACAGCTTCTGGGATGACCGTCTGACCACTTTGAAAACAGCCATCGAAAAGGACACAAAATGAATGCTCTGACATTGAACAAATCCATTTACCTGAAGGCTGAACCGGCGCTGGTTTGGGACTATCTGACCAAGCCCGAAAAACTGGCGCTGTGGTTTCACGCCCCAACAGAGCCCCTGCAACAGGGCAAGCCGCTGGTGATGTATGGCACCGAAAGTGGTGACAGGCTGATCTGGGGCGAGGTCCGGGTCGCGCAAGCGCCCGAGTATCTGGAATATACCTTCACCATTAAACCGATGGGTGATGCCGTCAGTCTGGTGAAATGGACCCTGATCCCTGTCGCTGGCGGCACCCGACTTGAGCTGGAGCACAGCGGATTGCCTCAACACATTGAAGCCTTTGATTTAATACTGTCGCTCGACAAAGGCTGGGACGATCACATCGGCCGAATGCGCAGCTGCGCCCACGAAGTTTCCAGCTGACCCCTTGCCCTAGCCGCCATCAGCGCCTAAATAGAGGCTGTGGCGGGTTCTGCCCCTCTCGTGCCGGACAAGCATTCCAGTGGCCTTAATCATTTCCTAGGGAGCTGGCTCTGTTCGGATCCTGGTCCGATTACCTGGTGCCCACCTGTACATACAGGTCCTCGGGAATCAAATGTCTGACGGTTGAACTCTGGTGGTCCCGCCACACCTTCACTTTTATAGGCACCTGTTATATTTCACCGCCCACCGGCGGCCCTTCTGGCGAGCCATCCGGCTGCCGGGTCGCGCTTGGTCTTGAGCTTGGGCTCGGGCCTGATCACTATATCGATCTGCCGCTCTATCGCACATGTCATCCAAACAGCAAAAAACCGCGCTCTCAAATTGAACAGCGCGGTTTCAAATCTTTGGATATCGCAGGATCAGCGGCAGGATTAACGGCGGTGCGGTCGCTGGCCTGGCCGGTCCACCGGCACCGGGATTGCCAGAAACTCATGCGCAACCGGAGTGCCCCCACGCGGGCCACGGTCCGTATCGGAGAGCGCCATCACCGCCCAGCCAAACTGCACGGCGGCAAACACAATGCCGGTCATGAACCACAACAGAAACACTGCCAGCAGACCCGTTTCACTGGAGCTGACCAGATGCCACAGGCCCATGATGTTAAACCACAGCAACATCGCCACAAAAGCCGCAGCAATCACAAAACCAATGATCACATTGCGGATATAGAGCTGTATCAGTTTGGGCATCGACGGTGTCTCCTCTGTTACCAGCCGCAGAGTAGCACTCTGCGCGCACAGGTCCAGCGCCTTCGCTCAGGTCGGCGGAATATGTCGCACCTGTCGCTATCGTCCTGACGCCGGCAGGCAAACGCGTGCCCCCCCCGAGCAAAGCCGCACAGTCGGGGGATATTCGGTGGGTTTTTTGCGATGTCGCTGCAGACGAGATGGCCCGGGCGCAACCCCATCAGGTGCAGCCACTGGTGCGTGCAAGCACACACCCTACAAAGACACTTAACGGCCCTGGGCAACGGTCCTGGGGGCTGTCGGGTGCGTGCTGGCACGCACCGCTGACAGGGAGAGAGTTCAGAACCCTTCGGGTTTGGCCTCATGTGCCATGTGATCCAGCACCGCGTTAACGAATTTTGGCTCTTTACCATCCGGAAAGAAGGCCCGGGCCACATCGACATATTCTGTGATCACCACCTTTGGCGGGGTGTCGGAGTGGGTCAGCTCGGCGCCGGCCGCGCGAAACAACCCGCGCAGGGTTGGGTCGATCCGTGAAATCGGCCATTTGGCCACCAGTGCCCGATCGGTCATCTGGTCGATCTCCGCCTGATGGTTGACCGCATCCTCTAGCAGCTTGCGAAACAGCGTGGCATTGCCCTCGGCCATTTCATCGCCGTCATAGATGGCGCCAAACCGGTGGTCGAGAAACTCGACGATCACCGCGTCAAAGGTCTGACTGCTGTGCTCCATCTGGAACAGCGCCTGCACCGCATATAGCCGCGCCGCAGATTTCTTCTGGCGTTTTTGAAGCGCCTTGTCGGGGGCGCCACCTTTGCTGTCCGTCGTGCTCATGCGTTTTTAGATCCGATGCTGGATTCGGCCAGTATAATGGCCTCCGGGCGGGCCTTGAAACCAACGCCCTTGGTTTGGGCGCTCCACTTACGCCCGAGAGCGACAAGATGCAAGGCCGCCGCCGCCGCACCGCCGCCCTTATTCATCGCCGCCGGATCGGCGCGCACCTGGGCCTGGCCGTAGTTTTCGACCGTCAGGATACCATTGCCAATGCACAGCCCCTGCAGCCCCATCAGCTGCAGCGCCCGGCTGCTGTCGTTGCACACGGTGTCATAATGGGTTGTCTCACCCCGAATAACACAGCCCAGCGCCACGTAACCGTCGAAATTGGAGGCGTTTTCGGCGATTGCAATGGCGGTTGGCACTTCCAGAGCGCCCGGCACTTCGACCAGATCATAGCGGCCACCTGCGGCTTCGATCTCGGCCACGGCGCCGGCAATCTGATGATCGGCAATGTCCCGGTAATAGGGCGCCACCACGATCAGCAGCTTTACCGGCCTGGAGAACTCAGCCCTTGGCAGGGAGTAATGTGTTTCAGAAGCAGCCATATCAAACCTCGGTCAAAATTGGGCGGGTGCCGGTTATGGTCAGCCCATAGGCATCCAGCCCCAGATAGCGCGTTTCCGGAGAATCGGTCAGCAGCACTAGCTCATTCACCCCCAGCTTGGACAGGATCTGCGCCCCCAGGCCGGTTTGCTTGATGGTGCGCGGGCCCTCGTCTTCCACCGCATAGAGCGCGTTGCGGGGCTGACGGAACAGGCAGACCACACCGCGGCCCTCAGCTGCGATCAGCTGCATCGCGCGCGGCAGCTCGCTGGCGGGTTTTGGCCCCAGCCCCAGAATATCCGAAGCCTCGTGAACCGCATGGGTGCGGCACAGCACCGGCTCAGGCGTGGTGATATCACCCTTGATCAGCACCACATGTTCAATCCCGTGGGTCTGGTCGGTGAACAGCCGCATGTCCCAGTCGCCGCCAAACTCCGAATGGACGCTCTGTTGCGAGGTCTGCACCACCAGATTGTCATTGCGCGAACGATAGGTGATCAGATCCGAAATGGTGCCGATCTTGAGCCCGTGTTTCTTGGCATAGATCAGCAGCTCGGGCAGATGTGCCATGGTGCCGTCATCGTTCATGATCTCGCAGATCACCGAAGCGGGGTAGCAGCCGGCCAGCCGGGCAATATCGCAGCCGGCCTCGGTATGGCCGGCCCGCACCAGCACGCCGCCATTGCGGGCGCGCAGCGGGAACAGATGACCCGGGGTGGCAATATCGGCGGCACCCAGATCTGGGTTGATGGCGGTGGCCACGGTCAGGGCGCGATCGGCGGCGGAAATACCGGTGGTGACGCCTTCGCGGGCCTCGATCGACACGGTAAACGCGGTCTCATGGCGCGAGGAATTATGCATTGCCATCATCGGCAGGCCCAGCGCGTCAATCCGCTCGGATGGCAGGGTCAGACAGATCAGCCCGCGCCCATGACTGGCCATGAAGTTGATCGCCTTGGCGTCGGCAAACTCTGCCGGAATGATCAGATCCCCTTCATTCTCGCGATCCTCGTGATCGACCAGAATGAACATGCGGCCCAGACGGGCCTCTTCGATGATCTCTTCGATCGGGCTGATCGCGTCACGCAGGTCGGTTTCCACCGGTCCGGGGGTTTCATAGCTCATTTGGGGCGGCCTTTCGATGCGCAGGAGTCTTGGACACTCGGCTACAAGCCAAATAGACCACCTGCGGCCTGATGGCCAGTGCTGCAAGCGGCAGGCAATCGCTACAATGCGCCGCTGCTGGCCCAGTGCGGACCCAGTGCCGCGCGCGCACAAATGCCCAGCCAGGAGCCCTGCCCTGCCTGTTCATCCTGTACCCGACGCGATGGGTTCCGGCGTTATGGATGGCGACGTCGCCACTGCGGAATCGGACAGGGGATTTACCCCCCATGCGTGACCCGGTTCAAATGCGCCCCGGCGTAACCCGGAGCCCTGTTTCCTGTGCCGGGGGTGATAGTCCCGGCGGCAATCGCGATTGGTGGGAAGTGTGGTGCAGTGGGGTTAAACTTGCCTCAAGTGAGCGCACGCTGGGCAGGCAACACCTGGTGCTTTTGTAAAATTGGAATGCCGGGGCAAGGTTCGTTGGGTTTGGGACCGAGAACATCTATAAACTGATAGAGAATACGTTTGTGGTTTGCAGGTCTCTGGCCGGAATGGGCGGATTCCGGAACTTCGCTGCGGTTGGCTTATTCGCTGCGGTTGGCTTAAAGGACAGCTTTGCGCAGATATAACTTTGCAAAATAACGCAAACGGCTTTGGCCGGAACTTCGTGCAAGGCGCGGCTATCGGTCTCCCAGAGGCTGAACTATACTCGTATAGATTCAGCTCTTGAAGAGTCTCTACAATACTGTAAAATATTGAAAATCCAATCAACCAAATAACTTACCATGAAAGTCACTACAATGGCTCTACCCGACACTCTAATTGCTCGCATCATTGAAACTGTAAATGAGCACCAATTGTCCGGTGATTTCTTGATGCTGGGACGTCAACGTTTGATCGGCACACGAAGGGGTGTTGCAGCACAGTTGCTTAAAGAAGTGTTGGAAAAATACATGCCTGGTGTGAAGGAAGGCGATCTGAAAAATTTAGATGACGACTTTTCAGAAAATTTCTTTCGAATACTTGGCTTTAGTACAGTTAATTCAATGGATATTTCATCATTCGAAGGAGCCAGTATTATTCAGGACCTTTCCGGCAAGCTTGATCCGGCTCTTAAACAACGTTTTGACGTCATTTACGATGGCGGAACCTGCGAGCACATTTTCGAGCTGCCTAAGGCTTATCGCAATCTTCACCGCATGCTGAAACCAGGCGGTACCCTAATTGGCCATTCGCCATGCAATAATTGGATCAATCACTCGTTTTATCAGATCAGTCCCGAAATGATTTATGGGTTCTGGGAAAAAGCAATGGGCTATGAGGTGCAGCACGTTTATCTACAGCCACTGTTACCGAATTTTGCCAAGCACGTAGCTACGACTACCAATCCGAATAAAACTGGCAAACGCCCTAGGATCAAAGGTGGTCTACCCAAGAACTCACCTTTGATCCTGAATTATGCGGTCAGAAAACCGGATGGCCTCTTTAAAGAAAGTGCAAAAGTCTACCAGTCAGATTACGTGGCAAAATGGCCGGATACGCCCAATAGATAAGGGCCTGTTGCACAATTTTAACTTTGCCTTCATTTTTTGCAGCATGTTGTTCACACATCGAGTTCTAACGGGTTATGCCCGCGCTAAAAAGGAGGTTTATTTGGCATCCAAGTCATTCGCTCAAACCCCGGCGAACTACCGCTCCCCGCCCTCCCTGAGGATCGTCCATGGTCACATTGGGCTCTGACCAGCCATTCGCTGCGGTGGTCACGAATGGCGGCAGAGGGCCGCAGAGGGCCGCAGAGGGCCGCAATTACCAATTGAGAAAAATCGACAAGACCCAATAACAGCCCCTACTGCCCGTCCGCAATCATCGCCCGTATTTTCACCGCCTTTTCAAAATGATCCAGCGCATGGGTTTGGATCCACCATGTCGCCGCCTCCATCAGCAATTCGGGGTCGTCGTTCCTGTTGGCAAAGAAGGCATAGAACGACAGCCCGACGCCCTCGCCCTTTTGGCTGATTTTCTTGTCGCAAACTGCAATGGCCTTGGCCCTAAGGCTGGCTCTCACTGAAAATCGCCCAGCCGCGCCACGTAGCGGGCCAACGTGTCAATCTCCAAGTTGATCTGGGCGCCCAGTTTGACGTCTCCCCAGGTGGTCACCTCTTTGGTGTGGGGGATGAAATTGATATCAAAATCGCAGCCGCGCACATCGTTCACCGTCAGCGAAGTGCCGTTCAGCGCCACCGAGCCCTTTTGCGCGATGAACCTGGCCAGTGCGATGGGCGCGCGCAGGGTGACGCGGGTGCTGTCGCCGGTCTCGACCATCTCCACCACCTCGGCGACCCCGTCCACATGGCCCGACACGATATGGCCGCCCAGCTCGTCGCCGACCTTTAGCGCGCGTTCCAAATTGACCCGTTTGCCAGTGTGCCAGCCATTGTGGCCAATATTGGTTTTCGACACGGTTTCGGCCGAGATCTGCACGTCGTACCAATCCTCCCCCAGCGCGATCACCGTCAGGCAGACCCCGTCGCTGGCGATCGAGGCGCCGATGTCGATGCCTGCGGTGTCATAGCTGGTCTGAATGCGGGCGCGCAGGTCGCCGTCCTGCTGCAGCTCGGTCACGGTGCCGACGTCGGTGATGATACCTGTGAACATAACGCGCCCCTTGCTGGTCTGAAAACTGTTGCAAAACTGGTAGCCAGTGCGCCCAAATTGCACAAGCCCAGAACGCCTGCGCCTTGCCATTTGCCCCCCGGTGGACTTAGTTTCGCCCCAGTACGGCATTAACCAAGACATTATCTTAGTGGGCTAGTATGAGCGCCGAAATGACCACCATGACCGAGCCAAAACGCGTATTCCTGTTCCTGCAGGGACCACATGGGCCGTTTTTCAACAGCCTAGGCAAAATGCTGCGCGCCGCCGGATGTGAGGTCTGGCGGGTTGGGTTTAATGCGGGCGACCGGGCGTTCTGGCATAACCCAGCCAGCTATATCCCATATCAGGGCCACCCCGAAGACTGGGCCAAAACCGTTGAAGCCCTGTTTGACAGCCATCAGGTCACTGATATTGCACTCTACGGCGACACCCGGCCGATCCATGCCCAGGCCGTGGCCGAGGCCAAGGCGCGCGGCATAAGGGTGCATGTCTTTGAGGAAGGATATATGCGGCCCTATTGGGTGACCTATGAGCGTGGCGGCTCCAATGGCAACTCCAAGCTGATGGAGATGAGCCTGCCGGATATGCAGGCGGCACTTGAGCGCTCCGATATGGAGGCGCCGCTGCCGCCGTCCCATTGGGGCGACATGCGCCAGCATATCTTTTACGGCGCGCTGTATCATTGGTTTGTGATGTTTAGGAACGGCAAATACCGGGGCTTCAAACCGCACCGCTCAATTTCGGTCACCAAGGAGTTCCAGCTTTATCTGAAGCGATTTCTGCTGATGCCCAGTCTGGCAGTGCAGCGGCGCATCGCCACCCTGCGCATCCGCAACGGTGGCTTCCCCTATCATCTGGCATTGCTGCAACTGGAACATGACAGCTCGTTCCAGAAACATTCGCCGTTTTCCACCATGAGCGACTTTCTGGCCGAGATCGTTGAGGGCTTTGCCAATGGCGCACCGCAGCACCATCATCTGGTGGTCAAGGCGCATCCACTGGAAGATGGCCGGGTGCCGATCCGCCGTGAAGTCAGGCGGTTGGCCGCTGAACACGGCATCTCAGACCGGGTGCATTACGTGCGGGGCGGCAAGCTGGCGCAACTGCTGAACGAGGCCCGCACCGCGGTGACCGTCAATTCCACGGCCGGCCAGCAGGTGCTGTGGCGGGGCATTCCGCTCAAGGTGTTTGGCCGCGCGGTTTATGCCAAACCCGAATTTGTCTCGACCCAACCGCTGACCGAGTTCTTTTCTGCAGCTGCGCGACCGGACAACCGCGCCTACAAAGACTACCGGCGCTATCTGCTGGAGACCTCGCAACTGCCCGGCGGATATTATTCACGCAAGGGGCGGCGGCAATTGTTGCGCCAGGTGGTTGATATGATGCTGTCGGCGGATGATCCCTATGAGGCGCTGAAATCCGGCACAGCGGCGCCACGGCAACAGTTGCGCCTGGTGAATTGATCCTGCTTTGTCGCAGCACTGGATTTTAGTTCAACTTTCCGATAGTTTGGCAAAAAAAGACTGAGGCAGAACAATAATAGGTCGAGGAGACCGAGCAGTGAATTCCGTTCCCTTTCGGTGGGCACGCCCCATCGCTATGCTGGCTGCGCTGACGCTTGCGGCCTCCTGTGGCTTGCCCAAAGTTGGCCCAAACAAACGTCAGATCTTTGCTGGCTCCGTCCAAAAAGAGGGTGACGCCTTTATTGTTTCGGTGAACGACCGGGTTACCCGGGCCACCGCGGTGGTGCCTGCTCTTGGCTTTTCCAGCGCTTTTCAATCCGCAGGTCAGTTGACATCGGACACCATTCGCCCCGGCGACGTGCTGGGCCTGACCATCTGGGAAAACGTCGATGACGGGCTGCTGGCCGGTGAGGCCTCCAACGCCACCCTGCTGGAAGAAGTTCAGGTCGACAGCGCCGGGTTTATCTTTGTGCCCTATGCAGGCCGGCTGCGGGCCTCGGGCAATACCCCGGATCAGCTGCGCCAGACCATCACCGCAAAGCTGGATGAGCAGACCCCCGATCCACAGGTGCAGGTGCGCCGACTGGCCGGTGACGGCTCCACTGTCAGCCTGATTGGCATGGTCGGCGCCCAGGGCATCTATCCCATTCAGCGGCCAACCCGCACCCTGGCCACCATGCTGGCGCAGGCCGGTGGGGTTTCGATTTCGCCGGAGATTGCCCAGGTCACCGTGATCCGCGGCAATGATAAAGGCACCATCTGGTTCCAGGATCTGTATGACCACCCCGAACTGGACATCGCCCTGCGCGGCGGTGACCGTATTCTGGTAGAAGAAGACAGCCGCTCATACACCGCATTGGGCGCCACCAACGCGCAGGCGCGGGTGCGATTTGAAAGCCAGGACCTGTCGGCGCTTGAGGCGATTGCCCAGGTCGGCGGCCTGATCTCCACCGCCTCGGATCCCACCGGCGTGTTTGTGTTCCGCAACGAACCGGCTGAGATTGCCGGCCAGGTGCTGGGCCGCGATGATCTGGTGGGGGCGCAGCGCATGGTCTATGTGCTCAACCTGACCCAGCCCAACGGATTGTTCATCGCCCGTGATTTTGTCATCCGCGATGATGATACGCTTTACGTCACCGAGGCCCCCTATGCCCAGTGGACCAAGACCATTTCACTGCTGGCCAGCCCGCTGACACCGCTGGCGAACGTCAGCACTCTGGCTGGTGGCTGACACCGATGAACAGCTTTGATGACAGGCATCAGGCCGGGAGCAATCGCTCCCGGCTGTTTGTTTACAATGGTGGCTTTGTCACCCAGAAACGCCTGCGGCGCATTCTGCAACTGGCCGGCTATGACATTCGGTTGGGCCTGCCCGGCCCCAAGGATCTGGTGGGCATCTGGGGCAACTCGCCCACCGCCCATCGCGGCCGCCGGGGGGCCGACAGGCAGCAGGTTGGCCTGCTGCGGGTCGAGGATGCCTTTTTGCGCTCGATCCACCCCGGCCGCGCCGGCGAGCCGCCGGTCGGCTTGCAGCTGGATCGCTCAGGCGTGCATTTTGACCCGGCCCGCCAATCGGATCTGGAACAGATGCTGGCCACAGCGCCGCTGGATGACAGCGCCCTGATGCGCCGCGCCCGCGATGCGGTGTCGCGGATCATTGAGGTGCAACTGAGCAAGTACAATGCCTTTGACCCCGCCACCCCGGTGCCTGAACCCGGCTATGTGCTGGTGGTGGATCAGGCGCGTGGAGATGCCTCGGTGGTGGCCAGCGGTGCCGATCGGGCGCGATTCCTGGAGATGCTGGTGTTTGCGCAAGAGGAAAACCCCGGCGCCCGCATTATCATCAAGGCCCACCCGGAAACATCGCAGGGCTTTCGCCCCGGCCATTACCGCGCCGAGGATGCCAATGACCGCATCACCCTGCTGACTGAGGCGGTGTCGCCGTGGGAGCTGCTGGACGGCGCCATCGGGGTCTATACAGTGTCGTCGCAGATGGGCTTTGAGGCCATTCTCGCAGGTCATAAGCCGCGCATTTTTGGCCAGCCGTTCTATGCCGGCTGGGGGCTGACCCAGGATGAGTTCCCGCTGGCCAGACGCCAGCGCCAGTTGACCCGACAGCAGCTCTGTGCCGCCACCATGTTCCTGTATCCGGTCTGGTACGATCCGTTTCGCGATCAGTTGTGTGAGCTGGAAACCGTGCTGGATAATCTTGAGGCACAGGTGCAGGCCTGGCGCCAGGATCGTCACGGCTGGGCCGCCTCGGGGATGCGCCTGTGGAAACGCCGCCCGCTGCAAAGGATGTTTGGCAGCGAAAAGAAGCTGCTGTTCACCGAGGACGTTAAGAAAGCTCAGGCCAGTGGCCGCAACTGGATGGTCTGGGCGGGCAAGGCCGGGGCAGAGCATCAGGGCGCCACCCGGGTTGAGGATGGCTTACTGCGCTCGCGCGGGTTGGGGGCCGAACTGGTGCCGCCGCTGTCGCTGGTTACCGACCGTCAGGGCATCTATTACGATCCGACACAGCCCAGCGATCTTGAGGATCTGATCACGCAGCGTGTCCGCCTGACCGAGGCGCAGGAGCGGCGGGCCGAAAACCTGCTGCGCAGCCTGGTCCAGTCCAGCCTGTCGAAATACAATCTGGGCGGCGACAGCCCGGAACTGCCCGCAGGGCGTCGCATTCTGGTGCCGGGACAGGTCGAAGACGATGCCTCGATCCTGACCGGGGCGGGCAAGGTCAAGACCAACCTGGATCTGCTGCGCGCCACTCGGGCCGCCAATCCGGACGCGGTGATCATCTACAAGCCGCACCCGGATGTTGAGGCCGGGTTGCGCCGCGGCGCAATCAAAGCCGAGGGTCTGGCCGATGTGGTGGCGCTCAACAGCGATCCCATTGCCCTGTTTGACGAGATCGGAGAGCTGTGGACGATGACCTCGCTGATGGGGTTCGAAGCCCTGCTGCGCGGCGTCAAAGTCACCACGCTGGGGGCTCCGTTCTATTCCGGCTGGGGGCTGACGCAGGACCTGTCGAGACAGCCCAAGCGGCGCCAGGCGCGCCCCAGCCTGCTGGGATTGGTGCATGCCGCACTGATCGACTATCCGCGCTACTGCGATCCGGTGACCGGCCTGCCCTGCCCGGTTGAGGTCGCGGTGCTACGTCTGCAAAGCGGCGAGATCCCACATCCCGGCAGGGCCAACCGGGCGCTGTCCAAGCTGCAGGGGCTGCTGGCCACTTATGCGCATCTGTGGCGCTAAGGCCGTCAGTTTGGGGGGGGGATTACAGGTGGTCGACCGCCATGCTCAGGTCATTGCAGCGACCGGGTCCAGCGATGCTCGACATCCCCTCCGACCTGACGGGTTTCAATCAGCTGGAACCGCGGCGCTTGCTCTAACCGGGTCAGACCCAGTGTGCCAATCATCGGCAGCCCCTCGGCACCAATGGCCAGCCCGGCGGTAAAGCCGATCAGCTCGTCCACCAGATCGAGGGCCAGCAGGGACGCCGCCAGCGCACCGCCGCCTTCGCAGAACACCCGGGTCAGCCCGGCCTTGCCCAATTGCTGCAGGATATCTGCGGCATCCAGCTGCATCCCCCGGACCGCACAGGGCAGCAGCCTGGCCCCCAGCCCCTCCCAGGCCCTGAGCCGTTCGATATCAGCGCCGGCGCCGTGACACAGCCAGAGCGGCACCTTATGGGCGGTGCGGGCCAGTTGGCTGAGCAGCGGCAGATCCAGATGGCGCGAGATCACCACCCGCACCGGCTGCTGCGCAATGCCCAGATCGCGCACGGTCAACGACGGATCATCTGCACGGGCGGTGCCGGCCCCGACCATCACCGCGTCATGACGGGCCCGCATCGCATGCACCGACCGCCGCGCCTCGGGGCCGGTAATCCACTGGCTGTGGCCACTGCTGGTGGCAATACGGCCGTCAAAGCTGGCGGCCAGTTTCAGCGTCACCAATGGGCGACCCTGTTCTGTTTTTAGAAAAAATCCGGCATGGTCGCGGGCGGCCTGATCAGCCAGCACCCCGGTCTTGACCTCGATCTCTGCCCAACGCAGGCGTTCAAACCCCTGCCCCGAGACCCTGGGGTCGCTGTCTTCGATCGCCGCCACAACCCGGGCGATGCCCGCGTCGATCAAAGCCTGGGCGCAGGGCGGTGTCTGGCCCTGATGGGCACAGGGCTCCAGCGTCACATAGGCGGTGGCGCCGCGGGCCTGCGCCCCGGCCTGGGCCAGCGCCATGGTTTCGGCATGCGGCCGTCCGCCCGGTTGGGTCCAGCCACGGCCGACGATCCGATCGCCCTGCACCAGCACACAGCCCACCGCCGGGTTGGGCCAGCACAGCCCCTGGCCCCGCCGTCCCAGGCTCAGCGCCAAGGCCATGAACCGGTTGTCGGTGTCGCTCACTCTTCCGGCGGCGTCAGCGGCCGCAATTCGTGGACAAAATCCTCAAAATCATCCGCCGCCTGGAAGTTTTTGTAGACGCTGGCAAAGCGCACATAGGCCACGGTGTCGATCCGGGCCAGCGACTCCATCACGATCTCGCCAATCCGGCTGGATTGAATATCGGTGTCGCCCATGCTTTCCAGTCGCCGCACGATGCCCGAGATCATCTGATCGATCCGCTCCGGATCAACCGGGCGTTTCTGCATTGAAATGCGGATTGACCGCTCCAGTTTGTCGCGGTCAAAATCTTCGCGCTTGCCCTTTGACTTGATCACCACCAGGTCACGCAGCTGCACCCGCTCATAGGTGGTAAACCGCCCGCCGCAGGCCGGGCAAAACCGCCGTCGCCGGATCGCGACGTGATCCTCGGCGGGCCGAGAATCCTTTACCTGGGTATCAACATTCCCGCAAAACGGACAGCGCATTTACAGTTCCCCTCAATCAACTCGACCACAATTTGTACGGAGTTCAATATAGTTATCCACAGTTATAGGGCAGACGCTAGGATTTGGGTAGGGGGATATTCACACCCCTAAATAGAGGCCATGATCGGCGCGGGCAGGCCCTCCGGTGCCGCTGCTTCACTGTGAAACAGGGACTGCGGCACTGTTATTAATCCCACATCAAATTTATGAAAAACGGCCGCCTGTAGCACTGGTCAAACGCCGCGGTAACCGAACGTGAATAGCCCACGGTCAGCACATTGAGAATTAAACTGGACTGGTAGGGCTCGATGCCGATCGCATCGGGGGTCAACGTAAATGTCACCGCATCCCTTGCCCCTGTCGTCACGCCCCGCCCCACATCACTGACGACATAAATCCGGGTTTTCCAGGGCGCCCGCACGACACGGCGCACATAATCGCCGATGCCACACCAATAGTCTTCTTTTTGCACCCCGGGGCGGCCAATGACCTCGATCACGTTCTGGTCGACCCGGGTAACATAGAGCGAGTTGGTCGCCCGGAATTCCTGCGCGGTCAGCGGCAGCGCCAGCACCGAGGCGGCGACAATGGCAAGCGGTTTAAATATCGATTTCACGATCTACCTCCAGTCCGCCGCTGCCCGGTGATGCCGCTGCAATCGCGCATTTGCATCACTGTGTTGAGGTCAGACCCATATGTTAAAATTCAGCGCTCACAACAGGTTGAGCAAATACGGATCGCAATGGGAATCTGCGCCTTGTACGGTTTTAGAACGGCCCACATTAAACCCATTCGAGCGTATGGCACTGGGGTCCCCCTGCGAGGCAACCGGGTCAAGTGTAAAGAGCACGGTGTCTTTGCGGCCTGATACCTCGCCCAGGCCAAGCCCCCGCACAACATAGATCGGCGTCTGCCAGCCGGCCCCCAGATAGCGGCGCGCATATTCCGAGCCGGCACACCAATAGGCCGAGCGGGTGGCGCCGAATTGTGGTGCCACCTCAAAAACCACGCCCGCATGGGGATAGGCCCGGGCGCCATATTTTAAACCTTTGAAATTACTGGCTTCGACCGTGCAGGCGGTGATCACAGCGCCGCAGAGAGCCAATGTAGAGAGAGATTTTTTCATTTTGAAACCAACACTTAAAACGCCGACATGGCCTAGCCACCTGCCCCATCATAGCCAGCTTGCGCCGGGATGCCAGCCCAATCCCGGTGCGCCCCGGTCAGGCGGGCAAAACCCTGCGCCAAATGAGGGGCTGATGATTGGATCCCGGCGGATTGTCCGGCCTTGGATTACGGCGTTAAATTTATGCGGGCCGAGCCGGAAACGGGATGATTTTAGCCGATTGGCGCGGCGCAAGCAGCTGTTCCAGCACCGTCAGGATATCGCGGCTGGCGGCGTCATCGGCGAACTTGGCCCTGGCCGATTGACGCAGAAAGGCCCGGGCGCCATCGGCGTCCAGCGCCTTGAGCTTCAACGGGTGATCGCGCAGCGCGTCAATCATGAACTGGTTGGCCCGCATCATGGCGTTCAGCGACTGGAGTTTTTCATCCAACAGGCCGAGCGCCTCGTTCAGGTTTGAATTTGCAGACATCGTAATCCCCAAGCGAATGCGCCCCACCAATGGGCTCAGTCTAGAGAGGAGGCTGCCGTGGGGCAATGCAGAAGGTTACCAAATGGTTAACGGTTCGGTGCAAGGGTGGCTGGCTGCGTGGCCGGGCGGGCTCAGGTGAACAGCCGGTCGCCCATCTGGTCAATCAGCACCTTGGCCTTCTGGATCGCGGCCTCGGAGGCGGCTTCATTGGAGTTGAGCGTGTCGGCCCGGATCAGCCGGTGGGTTTTCAACTCACCCTCGATCTCTTTCTCGATCCGGGCGGCAAGACGGTAGTGTTTCCCTTCCGCAAGGGGATCGGGGAAGATGGCGAAATCCTTGTAGAATTCGGGCTCGGGACCCTTGGCGGCCGCCGCGTCAGACCCGCCGAAGAGTTTTTTCAAAAAGGACATGTCGGACTCCTACTGGTTTTGGCGGAGGGTGACATATCGGGCGCGGGAATGCACGGGGGGAAGATTGACACCTCAACGAAAGGGACGCGCCTGACCTAGGGGAGTTGAGGCTGTCTAGAAAACGATCCGGGGGATCGTTTTAAGCCGAGACGGGCGGAGCCCTAAGAAGCGCTTGTTGGTAGAGCTACGTGTCCACAAAGGGTCGCGCCTGACCTTGGTAGTCGTGCTGAAAGCACGCCTACCAAGGTCAGGCGCGACCCGGCGGTGCCGGGCGGGAGGGCACCGTCTACGGGGAAACGAGGGAGCAATACATGCTGTTACTTATTCTTAATCACTAACTCGCTTGATTGAAAACTACATGATCCACGCAAATCGAGTATGGTACTAAGAGTTTTCGATTGGACATCAAATGAACAGTGGCCCTACCAAAGATTACATTTCCTATTGGGCAGGCAAAATGAATAATCGCGGTCACGCCACGACTTTTGGACGAGGCAGCACTGAACAAGACAAGAGAATTATCGAAGCAAGTGTTCTTGCCGAATGGGTAAGGTCGGCATCAAGTGAATTGTCTCTAAACATTACCGACGCTGCTCTTCTTCAGAATGACCCTCCTGATGCGAAAGCTACTGTAAATGGCTTGCACAAAACGATCGAACTAACCGAGCTGGTCGACGGAGATTTTATCGCCGACGTTAAGCGATCACGAAATAAAGGAAAGCACCGCAGTGCTTTTTCTGTACGTGATTTCTCTCGAGTTCAGTGGGATAGGGAGCGTTTTTTCACTGAGTTGAACAACCTCATATCAAAAAAGGACAAAAAGTACTCAGCCCAAGAGGTGCCCATTGATATCCTAATCGTCTATTCAGATGAGCCTTGGCTGACCCCAGAAGAAGTATCGATCTGGATGCAACCGAATAAAAAACCGCGCCTAACAAGCATAGGCACGGTTCATGTTTTGCTAACCTACTCACCCGGCTACCGGGAGTATTGGCCAATCTTTTCGATGGACTAAAACTTACTGATCCAAGAACGACCGCAACTTGCGGCTCCTACTCGGATGCTTCAACTTCCGCAGCGCCTTGGCTTCGATCTGGCGGATCCGTTCGCGGGTTACCGAGAACTGCTGGCCGACTTCTTCCAAAGTGTGGTCGGTGTTCATGCCGATGCCAAAGCGCATCCGCAACACACGTTCTTCGCGCGGGGTGAGCGAGGCCAGCACCCGGGTGGTGGTTTCCTTGAGGTTTTCCTGAATGGCGCTGTCCAGCGGCAGCACGGCATTCTTGTCCTCGATGAAATCACCCAGCTGGCTGTCTTCTTCGTCACCAATCGGGGTTTCCAGTGAAATCGGCTCTTTGGCGATCTTCATCACCTTGCGAACCTTCTCCAGCGGCATTTGCAGCTTGGCGGCCAGCTCTTCCGGCGTCGGCTCGCGACCGATTTCGTGCAGCATCTGGCGACCGGTGCGGACCAGCTTGTTGATGGTCTCGATCATATGCACCGGAATACGGATGGTGCGGGCCTGATCGGCAATCGAGCGGGTGATCGCCTGGCGGATCCACCAGGTCGCATAGGTGGAGAACTTGTAGCCGCGACGGTATTCGAACTTGTCCACCGCCTTCATCAGGCCGATGTTGCCTTCCTGGATCAGATCCAGGAACTGCAGACCACGGTTGGTGTATTTCTTGGCGATTGAGATCACCAGACGCAGGTTGGCCTCGACCATTTCCTTCTTGGCGGCCCGCGCTTCTTTCTCACCCTTTTGAACCTGCTGCACAATGCGGCGGAATTCCGAGATATCCAGACCGACATACTGGCCGACCTGCGCGATTTCGGCGCGCAGCTCTTCGACTTTCTCGGTGGAGCGGTCGATGAACATCTTCCAGCCACGGCCCGGCTTTTTGCCCATTTCGGACAGCCAGTTGGGGTCCAACTCGCGGCCCCGGTAGGCCTCGACAAATTCACGACGGTTGATGCGGGCTTGGTCGGCCAGTTTCACCATCGAGCCGTCAATCTGCATGACCCGGCGGTTGATGCCGTAGAGCTGGTCGATCAGCGCGTCGATCCGGTTGTTATGCAGGTGAAGCTCGTTCACCAGCTCAACGATTTCCGAGCGCAGCGCCTGATAGACCTCTTCGTCTTTGGCGCTAAAGGAGCCGTCTTCGTTCAGGGTTGCCGAAATCCGGCTGTCCTGCATTTCCGACAGTTGCGAATAATCCGATGAGATCCGCTCCAACATGGTCAGAACCTGATCCTTGAGCGCGGCTTCCATCGCGGCCAGCGACAGGTTGGCCTGATCGTCCTCGTCATCGTCGTCGTCATCGTCCTGGCTGATCGGATTGCCGTCGGCATCCAGCTCGGTGCCCGTATTTTCCTCGGGCTTTTCGGTCTTAGTGGCATCCGTGGGGGCGGTCACCGAATCCTGAGGTGTTCCGTCCTCATTCATCGTGTTGCCAAAAGTGGTTTCCAGATCAATGACGTCGCGCAGCAGAATGTCTTCGGTCAGCAGTTCGTCATGCCAGATGGTGATCGCCTGAAAGGTCAGCGGGCTTTCGCAGAGCCCGGCGATCATCGTATTGCGGCCGGCCTCGATGCGTTTGGCAATGGCGATCTCGCCCTCGCGGCTGAGCAGCTCAACCGAGCCCATCTCGCGCAGGTACATGCGCACCGGATCATCGGTGCGGTCCAGCTTCTCAGAGGCGGCGGTGGCGATGGTAACTTCACGGGCGCCGTCGGCGGTAACCAGATCGGTCGAGCCCTTTTGCTCTTCCTCTTCGGCTTCCTCGTCCTCGATGATATTGATGCCCATTTCCGAGAGCATCGACATCACGTCTTCGATCTGTTCCGAGCCCACCTGATCGGGTGGCAAAACCTTATTCAGCTGGTCATAGGTGATATAGCCCTTCTCGCGGGCCTCAGAAATCATCTTTTTGACGGCAGCCTGACTCATGTCCAGCGAGGTTTCAGGTTCCTGGTCGTCACGTTTGCGGTCGTCGGTGTCTTTGGCGGCCATTCAATGCTCCTACAGGGGCTAAGGGCGATTCGGTCTAGGCGAATCATTCACGCAGCAAGTGATTCGTCACCCCGTTTACCCGGTTTTTCTAGGTACTTCCTTATGAAAGCGACTCAGCGGCGTTTTCGTGAGAAGTTGATTCCATCTGTCAGCGCGCTCAACAGGTTGCGTTCATCCCGGTTCAGGCGCGCCCCGTTGTCGGCAATGTCATACTGGGCACGGTCTTCGTTTTCACTGCGCACCGCCTTGTTGCGGGCCTCGGCGGCCTGCCCCAAACGCCAGGTCACCGCCTCATCGGCCAGCCCGCTCAGGTCCTCTTCGGCCTCGGCCACCTCAGCATCCAGCCCAAGCCGCGCTTCTATTTTGGCGAATTCTTCACTCAGCATCAGGCTGGCGGTTTCCAGATCACCGGGATTGCGGACACATGCGCTGATAGCGACATGGCGAAGCGCATGCAGGTTTTCAAGGGCGTAGGGTCCCAAAGCATAGAGTATTTCATCCTGCAGCCGCTCTGGCGCGCCCACGCCGTAGCGCAGGATCATATCGCGCATGATGGCATGGTCCGGGTCAGAGCAAGACATCCGTTCAAAACTGGCTTCAAATTCAACAATCACCGCCGGCGTGGCGATGGCACTGGCCAGAATCACCGCCTCGCGCATGGCAATGGCCGCCTGATCGGTGGCTGCCGCCAACATCGAGCTTTTGGTGCTGGCCAGCGGTTGCGGCACCGCTTTGCCACCGGGGCGCCATTTGCCGCGCGGCCCGTCCTTGAAGCCACCCTTGGGGCTGAAGCCGCCAATGGGGTTAAAGGCAACACTGGTCGGCTTGCGATTGCCGCGATACAGCTCCCAGAGCATGTCTTTGATGTCATCGCCATAGTGTTTGCGGATCGACGGGTCGCGGATCAGTTTGATCTTCTGGCGCAGGCTTTTGTCCAGCCCGGCCTTGCGTTCTGGGCTGTCGAACACCTTGCCCTCGGTTTCACGCCGCCACAGCAGTTTCACCATCGGCACCGCCTGATCCAACAGCGCCTGCACCGCCGCCGGGCCCTGACTGCGGATCAGATCGTCGGGGTCTTTGCCTTCGGGCATCATCGCAAAGCGCAGCGATTTACCGGCCTCCAGCAGCGGCAGCGCCAGATCAATCAGCCGCATCGCGGCGCGCAGGCCGGCGGTGTCGCCGTCCAGCGCAATGATCGGCTCATCCGCGATCCGCCACATCATCATCAGCTGGCTTTCGGTCACCGCGGTGCCCAGCGGTGCCACTGCGGCCTCAAAGCCGCCGTCCGCCAGTGCGATCACATCCATATAACCCTCGGCCACCAGCAGCGGCTGACCCTTGCCAGCGGCCACCCGGGCGGGGGCGAGATTATACAGGCTGCGGCCCTTGTCGAACAATTCGGTCTCGGGCGAGTTCAGGTATTTGGCGTTGTCATTGGGGTCCATCGCCCGGCCACCAAAGGCAATGGCACGGCCGCGGGCGTCGCGGATCGGGAACATGATGCGATTGCGGAAGGTGTCATAGGGTTTGCCGCCCTTGGTCGAGGGTTTTGCCAGCCCGGCGCCGAAGATCAGATCCTCATCCACGCCCTTGCCGCGCAGGTGGTCCCACATGTTCTGCCAGCCATCGGGGGCAAAGCCGATCTGCCAGCGCTCCAGCGATTGCTGCGACATGCCGCGCCGTTCCAGATAGGCGCGGGCCTCCTGGGCGCGGCCGGTGTTCAGCTGCAGCCGGAAGAACTGCACCGCCTGTTCCATCACATCCACCAGCAATGTGCGGCGGTCCTGTTTCTGTTGCGCCTGAGGGTCGCGGGCGGGCATTTCCATCCCAGCCTCGGCGGCGATGATCTGCACCGCCTCCATAAAGCCGACGTTTTCAGTTTCCTGCACAAAGCCGATCGCATCACCCTTGGCCTGACAGCCAAAGCAATAATAGAATCCCTTGCGGTCATCGACGTGGAAACTGGCGGATTTTTCGTGGTGAAACGGGCATGGCGCCCACATGTCGCCCTTGCCCATATTGGATTTACGCTGGTCCCACATGACTTTGCGCCCGACAACCTGGCTCAGGCTGACGCGGTTGCGCAGTTCATCAAGGAATCCGGGGGTCAGTGACATGGGGGTAATGTGCCAGAAAACGGAGGCAGTTCCAAGCCCGGGCTGCGTTTACAGCGGGTTTGGATAGCTGCCAATTATGTAGAACGAAGGGGGCTTACTGGATCTGTTCCAGACAGCGTTCTTTCCAGACTGCTCCCAGATCCTCGTTGCGGATCACCTTCATCTTCATCTCGTAGACCCAGGGTGCAATCAGCGGAATGGCGGCGTTGTAGTTGTCCGGCCAGTCTGGTTCGGCGGCGATAAGGGTGTCGCTCAGCGCCCGCTCTTTGACCCGGTCGCGCCGGGCCGCTTGGATCGCCGCCACCACATCCGCCTGATAGCTGCAGCTGTCCTCGGCTGTTACTTCATCTGCCATCACCGGGGTTGCCAGCACAGCGGACAAGAGGGCAGCGCTTAGTGCGGTCAGGGTCTTCATCAGGCAGCTCCGGTGAATCAGTAAGGTCACACCAGACTAAAGCGCCCGTCGCCAAGTGGGAACCGGTTTTCACCGGCGCCGCGTCGAATGTCAGCGCCGCCGATCCCAGGCCTAATCCCGGGCCAATTCCCCGGCCAATTCCAGAGCCTAACCCAGCCCCGCCCGCCGCGCGGTCACAGCCGCCATCGCCACCTTCAGATCATGCACCAGGCTGCGCGCCATGGAGCGAAACACCAGCACCTGAAACATATCCGGGCCAATGCGGGTGATCGAGGCCATCATATGGGCCAGTTCCGTCCGCACCGTATGGCCCAGCTCAAAGCTCTGGCGGCGCAGATCCACCGGCACCAATCGCGCCAGCACATCCTCGGCGTCGCGCCCCTCCAGCCGCACCACCGCCCAAGCATCGCCCTGATCGGTGAGTGCTGCAAACTCCGCCAGCACTGGCGCAGCCACCGGCCCCTGCAACAGCGCCATGCCCTGGCCAAACCAGATTGCCCGGCTGCCAGCCTTGCCGGTGCTGCGGTTGATCGCCGGAAAGCCGATGCCATGCGCCGCCTGCAGCGCAGTGCTCAAGGCCATGTCCTGCCCGGCATAAGGCGCAATCGAGGTCATCGCCGCGGGCAGGTCTTCGGTCAGGCTGAGGCGACCGATGGTCAGCGGCAACAGCCCATCACAGGGCGTCAGTGCAATCAGTTCAGCCACGGGCACGGCCTCCTTCGGGATCAAAGAACACAGGGCTCACCACTTCGCACAGCGCGTCAATGCCACGCATGTGATCCACCAGACGGATCTCTTCGCCGATGCGATCCGCGCCGTTTTTCAAAAACGCCAGGGCGATCGAATGACCCAGGGTAGGCGAGAACCCCGCCGAGGTGACATAGCCCTGATCATAGACCCGCTCAACCGGATCACCGGGCTTGAACAGATGCGCCCCGTTGCTCAACTGCTGGACCGCGCCGATGGGTTTCAGCCCCACCAGCCGCTGGCGATCTTCGTCCATCAACCCCGGCCGCGCCGACATTGCCTTGCCGATACAGTCTTTCTTTTTCGACACCATGGCCTGCATCCCCAGATCAAAGGCGGTGACGGTGCCGTTCAGCTCGGCATGGGTCAGAAAGCCCTTCTCGATCCGCAGCACATTCAGCGCCTCCATGCCATAGGCACCGCCGCCCAGCGCGCGGGCCCGCTGCAACAGCGCCCGGAACAGCGCATCGCCATAGCGGGCCGGCACCGCAAGCTCATAGGCTGTCTCGCCCGAGAACGAAATCCGGAACAGCCGCGCCGCAACGCCCAAGACGTCAACCGCACCGCAAGCCATGAACGGCCAGTTGGCCTCAATGATCGGCTCATCCAGCAGGTCATTCAACAGCTCACGCGATTTGGGTCCGGCAATGGCAAACTGCGCCCATTGCTCGGTCACCGAGGTGATCTGCACATCCCATTCCGGCCGCAGCACCTGATGCACAAACTCCAGATGCGCCATCACCTGCCCCGCAGCGGCGGTGGTGGTGGTCATCACATAGTGGGTGTCGCCCAGCCGCGCGGTGGTGCCGTCATCCATCACAAAGCCATCTTCGCGCAGCATCAACCCATAGCGCACCCGGCCCACTTTCAGGGTACTGAAGGTGTTGGCATAGACAAAATCCAGCAGCTTCGCCGCATCCACCCCCTGAATGTCGATCTTGCCCAGGGTAGAGACATCGCAGATGCCCACAGAGCTGCGCACCAGCTCAACCTCGCGATCACAGGACTGCCGCCAGTTGCTCTCGCCTTTGGTCGGGAAATAGCTGGCACGGTACCACAGGCCAACTTCGATCATCGGCGCGTTTTGCTCTTTGCTGGCCAGATGCGAGGTCAGCAGCCGCTGGGGCCTGAACGCCTGCCCTGCCGCCCCGGCCCCCATCGCCGCAATAGAGACCGGCACAAACGGCGGCCTGAAAGTGGTGGTGCCGGTCTCAGGTATGCCACGCCCGGTGGCATCCGCCAGCACCGCCAGCGCCGCCACGTTGGAGCTCTTGCCCTGATCGGTGGCCATGCCCTGGGTGGTATAGCGCTTCATATGCTCCACCGAGCGGAAGTTCTCGGCCGCTGCCTGTTTCACGTCCTTGACGGTGACATCATTCTGGAAATCCAGCCAGGCACGGCCCTTGCCGGGCACCGCCCAGAGCGCGGTGATGTTATAGGGATCATCCTCCGCCTCCGGCACATCAGGTCTGGCTGATTGCACCCCCAGATCCGCCAGCGCCTGCGCGGCGGCCTCAGCCCCCTCGCGCAGCGCCCCTTTGGTGGAAAACGTGCCATTACAGGCGCCAGCACAGGCCAGCCCCGGCACGGTTCCCGGAGTGGGTACAAAGCTGGCAATGTCGCGGTTCCACTGGGGCCGCCCGTTCAGATGACAGGTCAGATGCAGCGTTGGGTTCCAGCCGCCGGACATCGCCAGACAATCGGTCTGAATGCGCTGCTCGCCTTTGACCGACCGCACGGTGATACTGTCGATCCGCTTGCGGCCGCTGGTGTCACAGATCTGCGCGCCCTTGATCACCGGGTATAAATCACTGTCCGGCGCGTCATGGCGGCTGTCGACCAGCAGTGCCACATGCACCCCAGCCTCAACCAGATCGCGCGCCGTGTGATGGGCCTGATCATTATTGGCAAAGACCGTCACCCGCTGCCCCGGAGCCACCCCCCAGCGGTTCAGATAAGAGCGCACCGCGCTGGCGGTCATGATGCCGGGGCGGTCATTGTTGGCGAATGCTATGGGGCGCTCAATCGCCCCGGCTGCCAGCACCGCCCGTCTGGCCACAATGCGCCAGAAACATTCACGCGGCAGGCCATCGCGGCGCGGCTGATGATGGCCGACCCGCTCCAGCGCGCCGTAGGTGCCCTGATCATAAGCGCCAGTAATGGCAGTGCGCGGCATCAGCCGGACATTGTCCAGGCTGGCCAGCTCCGCCAAGACCTGCGCCACCCAGTCCACCCCGGACAGGCCGTCGATCTGCTCAACCTCAGCCAGCAGGCGGCCCCCCATGCGGGCATCCTTTTCGGCCAGAATGACATCGGCGCCCGCCCGACCGGCGGTCAAGGCTGCCATCAACCCGGCCGGGCCAGACCCGATCACCAGTAAATCACAAAACGCATAGGCCTTCTCGCAGGCATCTGGATCCGCCAGCCCCGACAAGGCGCCAAGACCCGCCGCCTTGCGGATCACCGGCTCATAGAGCTTCTCCCAGAACGCCGCCGGCCACATGAAGGTCTTGTAATAGAACCCGGCGCCCAAAAACGGCGCCGCCAGATCATTGATGGCTTGCAGATCATGCTCGACCGAGGGCCAGCAATTCTGACTGCGCGCCTCCAGCCCGGCAAAGATCTCTTGGCTCGTGGCGCGAATATTGGGATCGCTTTGCGCCCCTGAGCCGATGGTCACCAGCGCATTAGGCTCTTCACTGCCCGCCGTCAGAATGCCGCGTGGCCGGTGATACTTGAACGAGCGCGCCACCAGATGCACCCCATTGGCCAGCAGCGCCGAGGCCAGCGTGTCGCCCTCCAGCCCCACCAGATGGCGCCCGTTAAAGGAAAACGTCACTGGCCTGGCGCCCTGCAACAGACCCTTGCCTGATATCCTCATCGCGCGCCCCCCAGATCCGCAGCCGAGGCCAGCGCGGTCGACAGCACCGCATGGCTGACAACATTGCGACAGACATCGATCCAGGCACCGCAGCCCATTTCATGATACCACAGCTCGTGCAGCTCCCCTGCCGGATTGTCCCGCAGATTGACATGATCATGCCAGGCCTCCAGCGCCGCAGCCGCAGCCGGGCGCGCCAATGCGGCGCCCTTGACGTAAAACTCGCGACGATCGCGCTCGCCGCAATTTGGACAGTTGATCCTCATGCGCCAGCCCCCTTCTTCTTGTTCAAAATACCTCGGGGGTGAGGCCGCCCGGCCGAGGGGGCAGCGCCCCCAAAATCCCCAACCCAACCCAAATCAATGCAGATTATGTTGCGCACCGGTGCCCTCCTCATCCATCAGCCCATGCCCCGAGCGGAACCGGTCCAGCTTGAACTTTGTCGCCGCGCCATGCGGGCGATCGGTGGCGATCAGATGGGCATAGGCATCGCCGGATCCGGGGATCGCCTTGAAGCCGCCATAACACCAGCCACAATTGAGATAGAGCCCCTCGATCCCGGATTGATCAATGATCGGCGAACCATCCGGGGTCATATCCATGATGCCACCCCAACTGCGCAACAGCCGCGCCTTGCCCAGCGCCGGCACCATCGCCAGGCAGCTTTCCATGGTGTGTTCCACCATCGGCAGATTGCCGCGTGCCGCATAGGAACTGTAAAAATCCAGGTAGCTGCCAAACACCAGACCGCCCTTGTCGGACTGGCTGATATACAGATGGCTCTCGGCAAAGGCGATGACGTGGTTGAGCACCGGCTTCAGCCCCTCCGAGACAAAGGCCTGCAGCACATGGCTTTCGATCGGCAGCCGCAGCCCGGCCAGGGCTGCCACCTGTCCCGACCGACCCGCCGCCGCCAGCGCCACCTTCTTGGCCCGGATCACTCCTCGCGTGGTCTGCACCCCGCGCACTTTGCCATTGTCGATATCAATGCCGGTGACTTCGCAGTTCTGGATCAGATCGACGCCGCGCATATCAGCGCCGCGGGCAAATCCCCAGGCCACCGCATCATGGCGGGCAGTGCCGCCACGCCGATGCAGCAAGCCACCCATGATCGGGAAGCGGTTGTTGTCAAAGTTCAGAAATGGTGCCCGTTTGCGCACCCCTTCGACATCCAGCAGCTCGGCATCATCGCCCTGATTGATGATAGCATTGCCGCGCCGCACCATGGCGTCGCGCTGACCATCATTGTGATAGATCATCATCACTCCGCGCTGTGACATCATCGCGTTATAGTTCAGATCCTGCTCCAGCCCCTCCCAGAGCTTCAGCGAATGGGAGTAGAACTCGGAATTGCCCGGTAGGTAATAATTGGCCCGCACAATAGTGGTATTACGCCCCACATTGCCGCCGCCCAGATAGCCCTTTTCCAGCACCGCGATATTGGTGATGCCGTAATTTTTTGCCAGGTAATAGGCGGTGGCCAGCCCGTGACCGCCGCCGCCGATGATCACCACATCATATTCGGGTTTCGGCTCGGGGTTGCGCCAATGCGGTGCCCAGCCCTTGTTGCCTGTCAGCCCTTCTTTGAGCACCCGCCAGCCTGAAAACCGCATGGGCTACCTCCAAATTCGAATACGGGGAGGCCGACCAATCCGCCGCCACCTCCCGCTGAAACCTTGCTAGCCGCTTTACCGCCTGGCTCCTACCCCTGTTGGTAGAAACGCCACGGCCCGGCACCTTGTTCCCGGTACAAACGCACACACTGGGCAGGTCTGTCTAGTCCCATTCACAACGGCCTGTGCCGATCTTTGACAATTGGCTTTTGCACCTTTGTATTTTGACCGCGTTTCAACCCCGTCCCTCCTGATACCGACGACCAGACCCACAAACGCAAAACGGCGCGCTGATATCAGCGCGCCGTCATGGTCATCTGCCTGGCAGGTTACAGCCCCTTGGCCCGATAGCTGGCCGCCACTTTGCCGATCGACACCAGATAGGCGGCGGTGCGCAGGTCGGTGACATCGTCACGACTGTGCCAGACCTCGCGCATCGACTGGTAGGCAATCCGCATGGTGTCATCCAGACCCGAGCGCACCAGTTCCAGCTCACCGGCGCCCCGCAGGTATTTCTGACGGAAGTCCGGTGACATTTTCCAACGGCCCTCCATCACGGTTTCCAGCTGCGCCAGTTCGTTGATCACCAACTGGTGGCGGGCCTCTTCCTGGCGACGCTGCATGCGGCCAAAGCGGATATGCGACAGGTTCTTGACCCACTCAAAATAGGACACCGTCACCCCGCCGGCATTGGCATACATGTCAGGGATGATGACCGTGCCCTTTTCACGCAGGATGTCATCGGCGCCGGCAGTCACCGGACCATTGGCGGCCTCGATGATCAGCGGCGCCTGAATGCGCGCCGCATTAGAGAGATTGATCACCCCTTCCAGCGCCGCCGGGATCAGGATATCGCATTTTGCCTCCAGCAGCGGTGCGCCATCCTTGGAATAGGTGGCGTCGGGATAGCCGGTGACGCCGCCATGCTGGCCGATCCACTGGCGCACCGCCTCAACGTCGAGTCCATTGGCGTCAAACAACCCACCATCATATTCAATGATGCCGATAACTTTGGCGCCGTCTTCCTCACTCAGGAACTTGGCGGCGTGATAGCCCACGTTGCCCAGCCCCTGCACAATGACCCGTTTGCCATCCAGTGAGCCGCTCAGCTTGGCCGCCTTCACATCTTCCGGGTGGCGGAAGAATTCCTGCAGCGCATATTGCACCCCCCGGCCGGTGGCCTCGACCCGGCCGGCAATACCGCCGGCGTTCAGCGGCTTACCGGTGACGCAGGCGCGGGCATTGATGTCGGTGGTGTTCATGCGGGCGTATTGGTCGGCGATCCAGGCCATCTCACGCTCGCCGGTGCCCATGTCAGGTGCCGGCACGTTTTGCGACGGGTGGATCAGATCGCGTTTGATCAGCTCATAGGCAAATCGCCGGGTGATCAGTTCCATCTCATGTTCGTCATATTGCCGCGGATCAATGCACAGACCACCCTTGGAGCCGCCAAACGGCGCCTCGACCAGGGCGCATTTATAGGTCATCAGTGCCGCCAGCGCCTCGACCTCGTCCTGGTTGACCCCCAGCGAGAAGCGGATACCGCCCTTGACCGGTTCCATATGTTCGGAATGCACCGAGCGATATCCGGTAAAGGTCTTGATCTCGCCACGCAGGCGCACCCCAAAGCGCACCGTGTAGGTGGCGTTGCAGACCCTGATCTTTTCCTCCAGACCAGGTGGCAGTTCCATCAGGGCGACGGCCCGGCTGAACATCCGGTCAACGCTTTCACGGAAACTGGGTTCGTTGACGTTACTCATTGGCTCTTCTCCCTAATTCTGAGACGACTCGCCTACAGTTGTCACTGAAAGGTTATGACGACTTCTTTAATAAGTGCGACCTTTTTGACCATTTCATTTCAAAAAAACCTGTTTTTTCCGCGTTTTGGAAACCTTGGCGATTCCCCGCAGCGGCGATACGGCGATCAGGCCAGCGGTCGGGGCATTGGCAAATAAAGGCAAAAATTGCCTTAATTTTATGACTAATCCGAAAGTTAACGCCATGTGAAGGCCCCAATTCCGCCATCTTCATCAAGCATTAACACTTCAACCAAATCCCACAGTATCCATACGGGCCCTTTGTCACTTTTGGGCCGGAGAGGACTGCAATGCCACTGCCGCTACGCCAGACAACTGCCCTATCCAGACTTGCGGCAAACCGCTGCAGGATAACCCTGTGCAAATTTGCGCAGGAAGAGGACGGGGTTCTGATCAAACCCACCATATTCATATTCCTGTCGATGCTGGCGGTTGGCGGTATTGGGGTTGATCTGATGCGCATGGAGCGCGACCGGACTGAGTTGCAGTATACTCTGGACCGGGCGGTTCTGGCCGCCGCCGATCTGGACCAGACCCAGACGCCAGCGGCTGTGGTGCTCGACTACCTGACCAAATCCGGTCTGAGCGAATATTATAGCCCGCCCACCTCGGACATCGGCTTGGGCTACCGCATCGTTACCAGCACGGTCAACACCGATTTCGAGACCCATTTCATGAATTTCACCGGCGTTGGCAGCATCCCGATCTATGCCTCATCGACCGCCGAGGAAAGCATCGATGGGCTGGAAATTTCGCTGGTGCTAGATGTGTCCGGTTCGATGAATTCAAACAACCGTCTCAAAAACCTAAAAGTGGCCGCCAAGGACTTTATCGACGAGATGGTGGCCAATACCACCGATGGCAAAATGTCGATCTCGATCATTCCCTATGCCACCCAGGTTTCAGTCCCGGAAGCGTTGTTTGACCAATACAACGTCTCAACCGAGCAGGATTACTCCCACTGCGTGAACTTTTCCTCTGCCGACTTCAACAGTGTTGCGCTGCCGCTGACGACCTCTTTGCAGGGCACCATGCATTTCAGCCCCTGGTATACCAGTAATTATCGCCCGAGTGGACGGTTGGTCGATTATGCCGTGTGCTCTGCTGATGCAGATCGCGAAATATTGCCGCTTCAAAAAGACGCCGCGACGCTCAAGGCCTTCATCCAGAATCTCGAAGCATGGGGAAACACCTCCATTGATCTGGGGATGAAATGGGCCACCACATTGCTGGACCCCTCCGCCCAACCGGCCATCAACGCCCTGACCACCGGCGCGGATGCAAGCATTCCTGTTGATTTTGCGGCGCGCCCGTCCAGCTATACCGATGCTGACACCATCAAGATCGTGGTGCTGATGACCGATGGGCAGAACACATCGCAGTATTATGTTCACGAAGATTTCCGCAGTGGAATGTCGGACCTCTGGTACAACGCAGGCGCGAACCGTTATTCATCTTATGACCCGAACAGTACGCGTTCGTACGACAGAGATTACTACTGGGATAATTACGGAACCTGGAAAGATCACCCCTATGGCAACGGGTCGAGCGAAAGCGGCACTGCGGTTCAGCTGAGCTATGCTGAACTCTGGGCGCGGACCTCTTTGAAGTATAACTACAAGTATATTTTCGGGGAATGGATGGGCACCTCGAGCGCCAAGAACAAATACTACTATCCGGTCCGGATGTATTACGGCACAAGCACCAAGAACACCCGCACCCAAAACATCTGCAACGCAGCCAAGGAAGCGGGCATTATCGTCTACACCATCGGCTTTGAGGCCCCCAGCGGCGGTCAAGCGGTGCTGCAGGACTGCGCCAGTTCAGACGCGCATTACTTTGATGTGAGCGGGTTGGAAATCTCCGATGCCTTTGCCTCGATTGCCACCTCGATTAGACAGCTGAGGTTGACCCAATGATCCGGCGCATTCAACAGTCACTGCGGCAGTTCCGCAGCCGCGAAAATGGCAACGTCACGGTGGAGTTTGCCATTGTGGTGCCTCTTTTCCTGATGATTTTGATGTCGACGGTCGAATTGGGTCTGATCACCATCAAGCAATCCATGCTGGAGCGCGCCTTGGACCTGACGGTCCGCGATCTGCGACTGGGAACCGGCGCCGACCAGCAACATGACGACATCCGCGACGCCATTTGCGCCAGATCAGGCTTTATCGACAATTGTGACACCTCGCTGCGTTTGGAGATGGTGCAGGTCGATCCGTTCAACTGGACTGGCATTGACGCCTCGCCGGACTGTGTCAACGCGATCGAAGATGTGCAGCCGGTGCGCAGCTTTATCAGCGGTCAGTCAAATGAGCTGATGTTCATTCGGGCCTGCATGAAATTCGACCCGGTATTCCCGCAATGGGGGCTAGGTGACAGTCTGGACAAAGATTCCGGCGGTCGTGTCAGCCTGTTTGCCTCGTCAGCATTTGTTCAGGAGCCGAGGTAATCATGGATCGTTTCATAAAGCCCGCCTTTAAGGCCTTTCGCCGCGACACCGATGGATCTGTGTCAATCGAGACGGCATTCTACCTGCCGTTCCTGATGCTGGTCTTTGCGTCGATCTACACCTATTTTGATGCCTTCCAGCAGGAAAGTGCCAACCTTAAGGCGGCCTATACGATATCGGATCTGGTTTCGCGTGAGACCAATGCGATTAATAACGACTACATCGACAGCATGCATGCGCTGACCGAGCTGCTGGTCCGCTCAGATTCATCGGTCTCGCTGCGGATCTCGGTCATTCGCTGGGATCAGGACGATGATCGCTATTACGTCGACTGGTCGGTCAATCGCGGCACCCATTTCTTCTCCTGGACCGATGCCACCATCAGCCAGGTCGAGGATGATCTGCCCGCCATGCCCGATCAGGAGCGCGTCATTCTGGTGGAGACACAAAACGACGTCAACGCGGCCTTTAAGATCGGCCTGCCGGACATGAATATCTACAACTTTGTGTTTACCCGGCCGCGCTTTGCGCCGCAGATTGTCTTTGAAGGCAGCCTGTCAGCCGGTGGCACCCATGAAGACGGGACCGAAGACACCAGCTAAGGCTAGAGCCGACCATCGCCAGCCTGGTTGCGCATCGCCACCATCGCGGCGAGGATTTCCGAGGCGGCCTTGCTTTGCGATCCCGGGGTGACGCCGCCAACACCAATCCGGCGCCCCATGCGCCAGTACAACCCCGGCCGCCAGATCCGGCTGGCCGGGGTTTTGGTTCTGATCAGGAAGCCATTTGACGGTTTGAATGCAAAGAAGCCACTGTCGACGTTTTCAATGTCGTCGATCCGCGCGATCACATTGCCATCGGTGCAGCGCAGCTCGGTCTCGGTCAGCTCGATGGTATATTGCGTGGCCTGCCACATGCGGGTCGCCAGCCAGAGGGTCGAAACGCCCACTGCCAGCAAGAACGCCAACCACCCCATTGAGGGCGGGGTGGAGAGCGCCACGTAAAGAACCAGCACCCCGACCGCGCCCAACATGCCAACGCCCATATAGCGACGCCCCTCTGACGCGCTGATTGTTACTATGATGTCGTCGTTCATGATCCGCTCCCCAGATGCCGCACCCAAAAGATGCGCGACGGGTCTAGCCTGAAATTGGCGCCGCGAACAGCCCCCACTATTGGGTATGGCTATTTCGCTGCGGCCCGGTTGACCACCACCTCATAGCCCGGCTGTTCCGGCTCGTCGTCGATCAGATCAGAGGGAAATCCATCGGCCAGAACCCGGTGCCCCGTCGCCTCTTCGAGCCGTTCGATAATGCGGTCCGACTGGGCCCGCTCGCCATAGCGCTGCTGGCCATCCTTGATGATGCGGATCACCGCCGGCGACAGCTCCAGCGGCACATTGTTGCGCTCGGCGATGGTCTGGAACAGCCCAATGTCCTTGAGCACCAGATCCATGGTGAAATTGACATTGCGCGCCCCTGACAGGATCAGCTGGCTTTCGGTTTCATGGGTGAACGAGGTGCCGGAGCTGATCTTGATCGCCTCATAGGTGGTGGCCATGTCCAGCCCCGCCGCCTTCATGGTCACCATCGCCTCGCATAGGGTCAGCAGGTTGGCGGTGGCCAGATAGTTGGTCATCACCTTCAGGGTGCTGGCGGTGCCGATCTCTCCGGTGTGCAACACCCGGCGCCCCATCAGGGTCAGCAGCGGCAGAATGCGCTCAAACGTCGGGCGATCACAGCCCGCAAAGATCGAGATATTGCCAGTGTCGGCACGGTGGCAGCCCCCGGAAACCGGGCATTCAACCGCAGCACCACCACGGGCAATCACCGCCGCCCCCAGTCGCCGCACCTCGGCCTCGTCGGTGGTGGACATTTCCATCCAAACCTTGCCCGCGATCACTTGCGGCAGCATCTCTTGCACCACCACAGCCGAGGCGGCGGGCGACGGCAGACAGGTGATCACCACATCGCAATCGCGCATCATCGCCGCAGCTGAGCCGCCTGCGCTGGCGCCTTTGGCCACCAAGGCCTGCACCAGATCCGCGTCCAGATCATGCACCATCAGATCCACACCATTGCGCAGCAGGCTGCCCGACAGCTTGGCGCCCACATTGCCCAGGCCGATAAATCCCACTTTGAGTTCTATTGTCATTCTACCACCGCTTGGAGTCCATTTAGCAACAACGGCTAGCTTGACCTCATCTATAAATAAAACGAATAATAACGCGGCCTGACCCCCAATAATTTAGCACCAGAAAATTAGCAACATATGTCGGATCTGCCCAATCTCGTCTGGCTGCGCGCCTTTGAGGCCTCGGCCCGGTTACACAGCTTTACCGCCGCCGCCCGGGAACTGGGGCTGAGCCAGGCGGCGGTGTCGCACCAGATCCGCAGTCTGGAGAGCAGTTTTGGCGTTGCCCTGTTCCTGCGCCGCGCCCGCCATCTGGAGCTGACCGCATTGGGGCATGCCTATTACCCCAGCATCGCCCAGGCGCTGGATGATATCGCCTATTCCACCCGTGGGCTGCTGCGACCGATGGAGGCACGCACCATCACCCTGCGGGCGCCGATCTCAACCGCGGTGCTGTGGATCGCGCCGCGTCTTGGCAGCTTTCAGGACCGGCACCCGCAGATCAAACTGCGGCTGATCTCGGCGATCTGGGCGGATAGCACCAGCGACGAGGATGTGGATATTGACCTCCGCCTTGGCCCCTCCAGCTGGTTTGACCGCCGGGCGCATCTGCTGGCAACGGAGACCGTGGTACCGGTGGCCACGCCAGAGCTGGCGGCGCGATTGACATCGGCGCGACAGCTGCTTGAGCACAACCTGATCCATATTCACGGCTATCAGGACAACTGGCTGCGATTTGCCAAAAGTCAGGCGCTGGAGCCGCAGGATCGTGCCGCCGGGTTGCTGACCGATACCTCACTGGCGGCGATCGAGATGGCGGCGGCGGGCGCCGGAGTGGCGATGATCATGCGACGCTATGCGCAGGCGCCGCTGGATCAGGCTAGGGTCGCTCGGGTGATGGATTTTGAAATGCCGATGGGTCAGGGGCATTATCTGATGCCGACCACCGGATCAGACCCCAACAGCCCCGAGGAAAGGCTGGTGCGGGACTGGATCACCGAGATTTTTTCGTGAAACCAACGTCAGTTACCGCGCAGAGTGCCGCCAATAGTAAATGTTGCGCCGCCGAACTTTGGCCGCTAGCTTCGCGCCATGGCATGGCCCAACAACACCCCGCCCCAACGTGATGGCGACGCCGAGGCAGGCATCGAAGTCAGTGATGATTTTGAGGGCTTTGCCCAACGCAACGACATTTTCAGCCGCGCCTTCTGGGATGATCGGGTGATCTCGAAACACAGCGCCAAGTTCTTTGCCTCCTACCGGATGGAGGCCGCGCCGCGCCGCGGTGACGGCTTTACCCGCCGCGATTTTGCCCTGCGCAATGCCGCCTGGCTGATCTCCGACAATGTCTCTAACCGCACTGCCGATCAGGGGCTCCGGCAGGGGTTTCAGGCGCCGATCCAGTCGGACACCCCGGTTGCAGAAGACACCGCCGAGATTGATGATCCGGCGCAGATGTCGGCCGAGATCAAACGCGTCGCCACCTTCTTTGGCGCCGATCTTTGTGGTGTCACCGATCTGGATGAACGCTGGCTCTATACCAGCCGCGTTGACACCCGCGACATGTCTGACGCACCGCATGATCTGCCCGAGGGCCTGACCAATGTGATCGTGCTGGGCCATGAAATGGATCAGGAACTGGTCGCCACCTACCCCTCGGCGCTGGCCGGGGCGGCAACCGGTCGCGAATACAGCCACGAGGCCTCTGTGGTGATGCAACTGGCCGCCTATATCCGCAATCTGGGCTATGAGGCGGTGCCGTCGATGAACGACACCGGTCTGGTCATTCCCTATGCGGTCAAGGCGGGCCTGGGCGAATACGCCCGCAACCAGATGGTGATCACGCCTGAGTTTGGCCCCCGCCTGCGGTTCTCCAAGATCTTTACCAACCTGCCGCTGGCCCATGACAGCGCCAAACCGCAAGGGGTGCGCGATTTTTGCGACATCTGCACCAAATGCGCCGTGGCCTGCCCGGTCAAGGCGCTGCCCTTTGGCCCGCCTGAGATCGGCGGCAGCAATGTCTCAGCGATCAAGGGCGTGCGCAAATGGACCTCGAACGCCGAGAAATGTTTCTCGTTCTGGGCAAAAATGTCGTCGGATTGCGCCATCTGCATGCGGGTCTGCCCATTCAACCGCGATTTTTCCAAGCTGCATCACCGGTTGTGGCTGAAACTGGCCCTGTCGCCGCTGCGCCATCTGGCGCTGAGACTGTCCAAATCCCATGGCGGACGTCAGAAACCGGGCAATTGGTGGACCAAAACCGCCAAGTAACCTATCCTCGACCAGTCAGCCAGTCAGCGAAATGATGATGCCAGACAGACGCCCCATAGCCCTGATCACCGCCCACGGCCAACCCTCAGCCCCGCAGCCCCCCGAGGCGGCGCTGGCCCGGCTGGCGGCACAGCTGCAGGACCTTTTGCCAGCGTGGCACATCCGCGCGGCCACCTTATCAGCGCCGGGCCGGTTTGAGGGTGAACTGACGCCCGGCGCGGTGATCTATCCGTTTTTCATGGCCCGAGGCTGGTTTGCCGGTAAGGTCCTGAGCCGCCGGATTGGTGAAGTGCCGCATCAGATGGCCTGCCCCTTTGGGCTGGACCCTGCCCTGCCCGCGCTGGTGGCCTCGGCTCTGGAAGACGAAGTGACCCGGCGCGGCTGGACCGGCCAGAGCTATGAGCTGCTGCTGGCCGCACATGGCTCGGCGCGCGGCCCCAAAGCCGCCCAAGCCGCCGAGGATTTTGCAACAGCCCTGCGCCCCTTGCTGCCACAGGCCCGGATCACCACCGGATTTGTGGAACAGGAGCCGCTGATTGAAACCGCCGCGCGGGTGTTAAGGGATCGGGCGCTGTGCCTGCCGTTCTTTGCCCAAGCCGGAGACCACAGCCGCATCGACATTCCACAATCGCTGACCGCGGCTGGATTTACCGATGCCCCCCTGCCAGTGACCGGCGCCCTTCCGGGGGTCGCCCACTTAATAGCCCGGGCCCTTGAAAACTGCCTTGGCACCAGGGTCACCCGATAAAACTTCAAACATCCACCCTCCAGCGGGTATTGAACCCTTGCACGCCTTGGGCGCTTATGATTAATGACGCTCACACCATAGGCGGCGAGTTGGCGGAGTGGTTACGCAGCGGATTGCAAATCCGTGTACACGAGTTCGATTCTCGTACTCGCCTCCAAATTAATCCCAAAAACCAAGGGGTTAATCGTAGATAGAATTTTTGCCAAAACTGTCAAAAACTTTGACACAACCTTGACACAAGAATTCCCCCCTTGCGCCTATCACACGTCATCCGTGAAATCAGAAGGCATCGGCAACGCGTCGTTGATCACCTGTGCCACCTGAATATGCACTCTCACCCCTTCAGCAGTCGCTTGACCTAGGCAAACATGTCTTGCGAAACCATCGATACAGATGTGCTGTCAGCGGCATATCAAACAAAGTCCGTGCTGGTGCCGTTCCACAGATATTCAACATAGGTTGCACCTTGCAGCATGGAAAATCCGGCCAATGATGCAACCTGAACAAGTCATTCAGAGTCACTTGTGCACCTGCGGCCTGGCAAAGCGCATGTGTAACCGGCCTACTTGGAGCACTTCAACCTCTTTCAATCCCAGATTCGCACTTGGGCGTGTGCAGCATTGTTTTGCGAGCGGGATGAGTTTCGCGATGAATGGAGTGACCAAACGATTAACGCCCGAGCATCTCATCTATTCCAAGATGCGCTGAAAATATGGCCCATGGACTGTTGAGATACTTATAGTACAATCCTGAGTAGATTTAACGCCTTGCTTGGACACTCACTCCGTGATTAATTAATTGACAGAGAGATATAACTTCACCTGCATATGCCGCCACAGACTGTTGGGTTCCATGCAACGGGTTCGCTCAACCTATAGAAAACGAGTATCGGAGGCGACGCTGTGGATTTATCGAAACTTGCCGAGCATGTACGGACAACTCATTTCGCGATCGTTGTGGTTAGCGTGACGATCTTGATTGTCGCGCAGACTAGGATAGCCTCGCCCCCCTATGATGCACTCAACGAGTTGCTCATCGTTGAGAAGCTGTCGAAAGACTGGACGCCAGGTGACTTGGAAGCGCTTGCGCTTGATGCCTATGCGGACCGTCACGGTGTCAAGCCGACCCAGAAAATTTCCGGCACGGCTACCCTCTACCCCGAAGGAGACGATACAGAAACGCCTGGGTGGTTTTTCGACGATCCGATTGAGAGTCTGGGCTATCCAGAAACCGTGCAATTCTCTGCCTCGGCGGTGTCACTACTTTCTGATTCACTCCTATCGAAATGGGAAGAGCTTTCAAATGAGACACTGTCTACTGGTCGTTATGCCCCACCTAGGGCTCCATACGAAGAAAAAATCGAAGACGGTCCTTACTATCACACCCCACACCGCATGGTAGAATTTCCCCGACCATCTTCGCTACTCGACTTTGGTGATTTTTGGAATGTACTCTCACTGGATCACAGCCTTCAAACCGTCGAGCCCTCACAGTCAGATATTGCTGGTGTCTTTTCGATGACCAAATTCGTCTGGTTTGCGGTTGGCGGCGCTTCCGTTCAGTTTCACCTTAACGAACCCGGAGGGGTGGAAACCGAAGAGGAGGAAACGGCGGCGTATTCCCTTTGGACACTTGCTGGCGGACTTCAGAATCGAGGTAGCGCATTTGAGAGCTTGCAAAGCGCAATTCCAACCGACCTCACCGACAGTGATGACTCAGGCTTCCATTTGCGGGGAGATATTTCGAAATACGTGGGCGAACTCGAGACGAGTTCGAACATGATACTGCATCTCTCTCCCCAGAAGGATTTTGTAGCAATGGTTACACTGGGTATTGGGTGGATGGACGCTTGGGATGGGACCCATCCTGCAAAGGACTATTCGGTATTCACGCAGGTTCTGATACCCATCGGGACAAAAACCACTCCCTTCGATGCGCAAAGGTTAGTACTGGCGCGTCTGCCGCTTGGAACTCTACATGAGACATCGATCGCCCCAGGTTCCTTTGCGGAGAGTTTTCCAGCCCTCGAGACATATCATAAGCAGTACGGCACGATGCCGTACGCTGAAATGGACACGCTAATCCGGCAGCAGCTGGAACAGGGGGAACGCGCCGCAGCAGTTAGCCTGTTCGGTTTGTCCATTCCGATTGGGCTGCTGTCCCTGTTTGGCGGTGCGTTCGTCTTTTTCGCTCAAACCTATCATTACCTTCACGCCGACCAGCTGTTTCGTCGCCTCGATACTACAGGAAAGGACAACGCCGTTTGGGGGGTGCCTTGGGTCGGGCTGTATCTCGATCGTGTACTCGCAAGGACTACCGTGATGCTGACTGCAGTAGTTTTCCCGGCTGGCGCTGTGGCATACACGTTCGCGTCTCTTGCATTGGATGGAGAATGGATCGCCTTGGTGACGCTGCCTGTAGCGTTAATGTCGTTGAGCACGCTACAGCTGTACTCACAGTTTTGGCGACGTCTTAGATAGCAGCAATGCCGTAGATGTTCGCTCGCACTGAAATCGACTGTGTGACAACTTCGATCCAAACCACTGTGTGCATTTTACTTCCTACAGCTAACCTACTGATACCCCACAGGCATCCTACTGGTCATTTTACCAAAAACATAAATAGAAACAGTGCAATACTTAGGATTGAAAATCCGTGTACACGAGCTCGATTCTCGTACTCTCCTCCAAATTAACCACGTAAGTCAGCGGGTTAAACGGAAAATTGGAACTTTCCAGAATAGAAAAATACCTAGACATAACCTAGACTCAAGAATTTTCTAAGATTTCCAGTGCACGCCATCCCGCCTATCTGCCGGTATAGATTCGCCGCCTGTTGTCGCCCTATAGGCCAATCTGTGGGTATTCACACGGTAATCCCCCCATTTTTAATGGGGCTCAGCCGTAGAACTTACGCGGCCATTTTCAGTTTCATGGCAGGAGTGATCCCGCCGATGCCCATGTTGGGTCGGTCGTTGTTGTATGTCCATAGCCATTCAGTGGCCTGTTCCT
>JABSSD010000185.1 GCA_013214575.1 Paracoccaceae bacterium
CGACGAGGTAATGCACAGTCTCTTTGGCGTGTGAACCATCGAGGTAGTTGGGTTCTTGAAGCTGCAGTGAGAGCTGATCCCCGCCAATGTCGGTCACGCGGACATTCACCGGCTGATTGCCGTTCTCCGTTGCTATGAACGCGATGACAACTGGATTGTCGTAGCTGTGCTGAAGCGTCACCGTCGATGCAGTGTGATTCAGCGTCAACGTGCCAGTCTCGCCCAAAACACCACTTGATGATAAAACCGGGAGCTCAAGTTCTATTGCCACCAGGTTAGAGATGTTGTTCAGTTCATTCAACTCATCGACAAATCCACTATAGTCAACTTCCACCGCGAAATAATAAGTTCCCGGAGTAAAGCCGGAATAATTTTGAACCCAATCGAGGTCGACACCAGAAATACTTAGTTCTACAGAATTTCCAGAATCCAATGAGCCGGTAACGTCGCCTCCCAAAGCGTAGCTATTCTCCCAAGAAATATTTTGCGTGGGTGACAATCGCAGAATAACTCCTGCTCCTTGCAGATCGCCACCATTATTATGAACTGTGAAAGTGGCATCGTACAAGCCACTCCCATCCGAGCGCAGCACAACCTCCAAATTGGAAACGCTCATGTCCGGCAGACTAGCTGGCGCAACAACTTCAAAGGTGTGCGTATACCACGCTGTGTTGTTGTCTTCATAGACTTCATTGATGAGATCATCTGGATCGAGGACCACTGCAACGTAGTAGTCTCCTAGTGTCATGTTGCTTGGGAGCGCAACCTCTGCATTAAGAAAAACAACATTCTCGCCTACCGACAAATCTGGGATATGAAAATCGCCCAGGAAGATGTCGTCATTGGAAATATTCTGGTCTGCCGAGAATACGATCTGGGCAGACGTTGGCCCACCAAAATCTGATTGTCCAAAATTAGAGTTGGTAACTTCGAAATATGTCGAGAACGTTCCACCTTGCTCAAGAGTTCGGTTGGCGGTCCCACTTGAATATCCGGAAAACGCTACATCTGGTTTTGGAGTTATGCCATTTAGATAAATTGTTCCCATCGCCACATTGTTGGCATCGTTAGGCTCTGCGATGTCGTCGCCGGAATCAAATTCAACCAGAATATTGTATGTGCCGGAATACCACTTGCCATTCGTATATGCATTGAAATACTCGGTTAGGGTTTCTCCTGGGTCGGGAGTTTCAAATCCAGTCTCCTCGAAGAGAAGAATACCGTCTTCAGTACTTTCGGTTGGCGATAGATACACGGCAATGTCAAAATAGCCCGCAAGACCATTTCCTAAGTTCGTGTAGTCGACAGTGAATTCAAACGTATCACCAACGTCAAATGTGTTGCCGTCAACGTCAACATCGAGACCCATCAAGTCGACAAAGCTGTTATTTGGGTCAACTACTGTAATAGGGGACCAATTGATGTTGTTCCACTCATGTACTTCCGGCACATTATCGTCGGGGTCAATAATGAAGCCGACGAAGAAATCACCAACAAGGTCGTTCGGTAAGTCAAAACTTGAAGACAGGTAGTCGATGGAATTCAACCCTGAGGCGTTGGAAAGCGCGTCTATAGAAAAGTCGCCGAGTTCACGCCAAGATGACGAGTCTTCGGGCGTGCTGGTGATAACAAGGCGCACACTAGTTTGGCCAGAAGATAGATCGCCTAAATTCTCCACATTCGCGATGAAGTCGATGGAAGATCCTTTGTTGGCGAAGTCATCACCAAGACCTACGAATGCGAAAGCCAAATCTGCAACGTCTCCAACACCACCGACTCCATCAGAATTGGGAATTGGCTCAATGACGGTTTGAATGCCGTTGACACTTCGTACATACTCTCCCTCATCCAGTTGTGACAGAGGTGTCAAGTCGACTCTAGTGCCGTTTTCGTCATATTGGTATCCAACGAAAAACAACCGTTCGAGAAGTGCCTGATTTTCAGGAGTTGGACTACCATCTGCCATCGTGCCGTCGCGCTCTGTGCCAATTTGAACGTGAAGGTGTGCCCCATGGGACTCGCCGGTTTCGCCCACATGGCCGATTATGTCACCGGCGTTCACGAAGTCCAATACGTTCGGCCGCTCGGCCTTTCCCAAATGTGCATAGGTCGCATAGAAGACCTCGACGCCGGTTCCATCGAGCCTCGGGGCGACATGTAAAACCGTCACGTAGTTGCCCCAGGAATGTTTGATAAACGTTCCATCGTCCCAATTGCCTTCGACTGCAACAACAATTCCGAATGCCATAGACAGGATTTTGGTGTCGCGCACCAATCCGAAGTCAAAAGCGCTCGAATCACCAGTCTTTGAACCAGTGTTTGCGTGTGTTGTGGCCGATGGAGAAAGCCAGGAACCTTGTGTAACTTTGATGCCCAGTATTCCGTTCGAGGAGATGTTCGGCGAGTAGGGAGCGTGGATGGCCAAAGATTCTGCATTTAACATCGGGTACTTACCTATCCTAAGTTCAAATTTTCACGCACGGTATTTTTACCTGGAACTTCATCGACGGACAGACCGTCCGCAGAGAAATGCAATGGAGCATCAGCGTGGGTGCCGGTGTGTTCGAACACCTCCATATTAAATGCGTTGAAGCCACTTTCTTCAAACTTGGCCAATTGTTCCATCTTGATTCCGGGGGAACCGGTCCAGGTTGGAAACTTGTTATCAATGACGTAGGTCAGATCGACAATACGACCCGTGTTCTGTGCCTGCGCGGCTTTTGTCGCGCCGAGAACGAGCCCAGAGCCAACCGTCAAGGCGGGCGCGGCGGCCATAAACTGACGCCTTGAAAGCATGCGAGATTTTACAGTTTCCATTACACATTTGTGGCATACAGTCTCGTCTCCCAATAAATGACTGAATTCAGTTCATCTAGCCCGACATCACTTCCCGACAAATATGCGCCGCCTTCTGTAAATTTCCGGCCAGTTGGTCGGGGCCTTTTTTGTTGTCTTGTAACGGTGGTTGGTGGTCTGGGCAGACGATGGTCCCCCGCCCCAGGCTGATCCAACCAAGCTGGTGGTGATCGTGCAGCCTATCGAGCGCGACGCAGGCAAGCGCGCGCTGGGGGACTGATGGGGATGTGATTTGAGCGGCCCCGGCTTGGGTGCCGGGGCTATGGATTACTAATGCTAGCTAACAAGGGTTAGCCACGTGTCACGTGAAGCCCAAGCCAGAATCAAAATGGTGATCAGGCTTATATATCGGTAGAACAACAAACGGTTAAAAGCCCAACGCACAAATGGTTCTGGGCCTTCAATGGCTAGCTTCTTGTCCTTAACGCCCGCCTGTTTTGGTTTTTCACTGGCGATGTCGGGTGGATTGTGGTTATCGTCTTGCATAAGGCCAATAGCCTCCTTCTCTGGGGTCTGTGGTTTTACCTAAAAAGCACTGGCTTCTGGGTCGCCAAACTAAGGGGCCAGTGCTGATTCTCTTCAAACTAGGATGTGAGACGCGCCGGGTCCAGATGTTCAAACCACCTCGAACAGAATTCCTTGCCGGGCAATGCAGCAGCGGCGCCCTAGGGCACCGCTACTGAAAGTTATTAAGCGCCAACAGCCAAACGTGGTCCATTGGACATATGATCTTCCTGCGGATCGCGCAGAACATATCCACGGCCCCAAACAGTTTCGATGTAGTTTTCGCCTTCTGTCGCAGTACTAAGATTCTTGCGCAACTTGCAGATAAATACGTCGATGATTTTCAGCTCTGGTTCGTCCATACCGCCATACAGATGGTTCAAGGACTACCGGATCATCTATGTGGGCGGTTCGACGTCTTCGTCCCGGTAGAGAACCCTCGCCCCGATCTTCAGAAACTTTGGGCCTTTGCCCAACCAACGCCATTGTTCCAGTGTGCGCGGCGAAATTTGCCAGCGATCCGCCAGTTGTTCTTGTGTCATCTTGCCCATGGTGAGCCTCATTGCTTCTTTCACAGTCGAGTGAATTCGACCTGCTTCGCGAAACAAAGATACAGGCCAGCAGGCGCCAAATCTGTGAACATGAAAATTACCAGCGTGACATCCACAGGAAGTAACTACTTGAAAACATGTAGGTGAAGAGCGAGTTTCGTGACCAAATTGTCGAAAGACGTGACCAAGGTGTCAATGATCCCCTTGTCGCCTCGATGCCGAATCGACGCGATCGATTTGGTGTGCTGGCTGTAATGCATGGTCGAAGTCGAATTGATGCCCGGCGATCCTGCCGAGGACAGCGCCAGATAATGAAGCGGATTGTAGATGTAATCCTCCTTCTCCCAGGAACGAGGGTGACGGGCGATGACTTCAGCCCCGCAGGCAATCACCACCTCATGGACATATCCGGGCGGAACAGAAAACGCCAACATCTTGGAAACAGTGCGAGGGTCAATTCCAAATAGGGCGCAGTTTTGACGGGGGTTAATTGGACGCCGAACTTAGAGACTGGCTAAGAGTCGAGCTGACATTAATATTGAGAAGTTGTGTCGAAACATTGGGGGAGCGGCGGCGGTAGAAACTGAGAACGGGATCTCCTTGTATGGCGGCTGAATTATCAAACAAGCAAAAGCCTATCCCGGCCATCTAAGTAATTCTGGCGGGTCCCTAACGTTACCAACATTCCCACAAGTTACTTGTGGTGTTCAATGTGGTTCAATACCAAGCATTACCAGAGCTTTGTGCAAGGCATCGAGCGATTCACTATGGCTGCCGGTTTTGTGAAGCATTTCTCCCTCGTCACGTAATGTATTGATCTTCGTGATCTGCGCAGTGGAAAGTCCCTCAGTCACTGAGATCGCTTCGTCAATACGCTTAACATCCTTCGGACAGTGCCCTGCGAATGCCGGTGTCGCGAAGCTAACTATCAGCGCGGTTGCGATATAAAGTTTTTTCACAGTGCTTACCCCTCCGATGTCGGGCGGCTTGCGAATTACGAGCGCCCACTGAAATTATCGCAAACGTTGGGTGAAAATTCAACATTTTGTTCAACGGCGTGTTCTTGTCGATGGGGGTTTGTTGGATACATGCTGTAGTGGCGCTGATGCGACCCATGGATTTGTCATTTTCTGAGGGTTTTCTTGGATGTGGAGTCCAGAAAGTAGTCCAGAAACTATGGCGAGGTAAGCGGGATTGTGTAGAAAAAGCGAGGTCAAAATCCAGAAAGGCAGGCCGGGTAAAGGCGGCAATGCGGGGCCCTCAGGCCTACATTCAGAATGGACCAACGGGCGATTCCAGCCCTCAGCTGCCATTCGTACCAAACCCGTCTAACGGCAGCTTGCAGCCCTTGTACGACATTGATGCGCAGTGCAGCATGGGGGGATTACCCAAGTACCCTATATTGCTTCTCAAAATTGGTGCTCAAGACTAGTTTTTTGCTCTACGATTCAACGGTCGGATGGTACATGAAGACAACATCAGCTCCATCGTAAGCACTATCCCCACGTAAGATAAAGGTTAGGTTTTCTAGGTTGCTCTGATTGGAAAACGCAATATTGAGATCGCTGGTGTTAGGAAGGGAAAGAACATTCTCTCCATCGTACTGGATTTGAAGCGAAGTGCCGTCGTGAATCAGTTCAAACAGTTCACTTTGAATGGGTGCTACAGCTCCCTCCACACTTGGTTCCTCCGGAAGAAACGAGATTATGCTGTCACTTCCGACTTCAAAATCCTGAACTGAATTGTGATACCCGAAGAGGAAAATTTCATCAGAGCCGGTTCCAGAGTTAACAATGTCCCCGCTCGACGCAACGATAACATCATCTCCTGCTCCACCTGAAATGGTGTCTATACTAGTATCAGAATAGTCCTCAAATCGACTGGTTGCCGAAGGGGTGACCCAGTCACCGTTGTAGGCAAAAATTGTATCGTTACCTTCACCTCCATCAAGATACGCCGCTCCACTATCAGAAACCAGGAGATCATCTCCCTCTCCAGCCCGAATTAAATTCCCATCATTCAGGGCTACAAAGATCCCATCACCATCTCCGCCTTCTACAACAGAGCCTCCGCTAGCGATCACGGCAAACTGATCGCCCTCTGGGTGGTCATTGCCCCCAATCACAGTATCGCCTTCACCTGAGTAAACAATGGCATGCGTCCATGCGGAAACATCAATATTTTCGGCAAGTTCAGTATCAGCAACGTAAACCGCCTGAGCCGTGTTAATAGAATTACCCATGAGTTCCTCTGGAGAAAGAGCCTGGAAGTTTTCAGTGTCCCAGTGAGCTTCATCAAGATCTGAAAAGACGATGCCAGGAAAGGCCGATGCCGATCCACCATCAGTAGGGCCTTCCTGATCTCCCTCGTCGTCGCCCCCAAATATTTCAGTCACTAAATCTGGTCCATTGTTGTCTTCTTCATCTAAGACATCCTCAGGCATTTCATCATCCCCAAAGAGACTACCAATAGCTAGGGAAGCAAGCATTGCTACACCCATCAACATTAGAGCTCCCATAGCATTACCTCCGGCTAAAAAATGAAGTGATATTATTTCGGAACGCTGCGAGCGCTAACCCCAAGATTTTAGGCGTCCATACCAACATGAGAACGCTTGATAAGTTCGGAATTGGGCCTGCCTGTGCAATGAAATCAGCCATACTCAACCCATCCCGAGCAGGGCTAGCAATGGTAAAAAGGCCAACAGTATCCCAGATATTCCTGAACTATCATCACCGCCGTCATCAGAATCGACTTCGGGGTCTTCTGGATCTTCGATTGGTGGATCCGTTTCTGGAATTACTGGTTCGTCATCTGGATCCGGGTCGTTACCTTCAACGTTGGACCAGTAGTTTTCCATGTCCTCGGTCCAAGTCGGGGAAGTTATTACCACTTGCATAATTTCATACGCATCAAGATCGACTTGCACCATTCCGTCAACAAAGATTTCCTGCTGTACTTCTTTCGCCGAGGGCTCTTCGACGAGGGCGCCTGATGTAACGCCTCCAGGTTCGTCGCCTGGCTGAACACCTAGGTATGTCACGTAGGCGGAATCATCCTCGCTCAGCAAGTTACGCAGGTCGATAGTAGTGCTGGTCACTTCGTCTGATGTGGAAGCCAAATACATGACAAACTTTTCAGGGTTGGCGAAGGTATGTACATCAATATCAGAGACTGTTATTTCTGTCTCTCTTCCTTCCGACCCGATGAGATCAAGCGGCCTAGTTCCAGTAAGTTCCTCTTCCATTAGGCGGAACATTTCTCCTGGTGGCGAAAGCTCATCATACTCAAATCCTCGGCTTAAAGCGTTGCTCGTATTTTGAGACAGGGGCCAGACGTGAGCCGCGTCTACGCCATGGTCTGAAAATGCTTCGAGAATATTTAGCATCTCATGGGCTTGTTTAAGCCCGTAATCGTCACCGTCTAATGCTCCGACCCCTGACTTTAGATTCCACTCAGTGATATAGGTTTCTAAATCTGGAAATTTTTCAAGCCAGGAGTTATCTATCTCCTTTAGAAAAAAATCACGAGTTCCTGGGACTTCTGGTTCTCGTGAGTAAACATGTGCCGCAACTGCATCTAAACCGCCTATCTCCTCAGGAGTATCGAACTCTCTCATAATCAGTTCATTGTTAATTGCTGTCCAGTTTAGAGTGCCCGAACCAAATTTGAAGTCTGCTTCAAGGTCTAAGCCATAATCTTCCGCAAGAGCTTCCAAAATCTCATCAGGATCGGAAATGTAAGAATACTGGTCGTCCAGTTGAGAGTAAGAAAAATTTGTTCCTGATTGAACGACAATATCAATTTCATTAGAAGGAAAGGTAACATTAGAAACAGAATCTAATGCAGTATCCAATACCTCCACCATCCTGCTGGAGACACGCCCGTATTCGACGGACGACATCTCACCTGATCCCCAATACTCATTACCGATTTCGAAGGCATCAATCTGGACGTTGCCATAGATACCAGATGCGACATCTATAGCGAACTGAGAAAGAGCCTGCTCATCAAACTCCACGAAACGATTGTCATTCATGTCCGTTTCATCGGAAAAATAGGACCTCGTAGGCAACACAATTGTCACTGAGTGACCCTCTTGTTCCGCAAACGCCATAAATTCAGAAAGCGGGACAATTTCAACATTCGCGCCTGCGTGATCGTCAAAAGCTATGCTTCGGTTTGGATCAGAAACATCAAACAATCGTTCAGTAATGGACCCCCCAGGGTATCTGATGTTTTCAGTACCCAAAGCAGCTGAAAGCTCGTCAAAAGTACCTTCATCACCTAGCTGATCACGGGTAAACAGAAAGTTCCCCCCAAATAGAGCTTGCGACATCGGGTTTCCGATTTCAGAACTTATTTCTAACGCAACCATTTTTAACCCCCACGGTTTGTAAGAGGGAGTGTTGAAGTGTTATTGATAATAAAACGGAAACGATAAAATTTTACACACCTCAATTTTGGCGTGTTTTGGACGTCATTACCTCGAGGACTACCCTCAATTTTCGGTTTGAAGGGGTACTATTTCTTGATCGAGAACAGTATTGTTTCGCCATTCCCGCATGTCGATAATATGAAAGTGACCCCAGGGCGCCGCATTTGTCGACCTTTCTTGTCAGTAAGTTAGGAAGTTGCTAGCTCTGTAATTCACCAAAAATTGGATCAGAAAACAAACTTCTCATCTGAGTTGCTAAAGTGAGGCACTTTTCTATATTCTTTTTTAGGCATTTTTCACGCAAATGAATTACATTTAGGCGGATCTGCGAACAATTTACCACCAGCCCAAGCCAATCCAAGTGAATGGTTGTGAAACCAAGGCCGATCTCTTGGATGCACTTGCTTCCCTCAGATTGTCACAATGAACGGTCGTCGATGAAGTAAATATGTCCGGCCTGTCAGCATCCAAGCGTCCTTACTTCTAGGTCACAAGGGACTTTTGAGTTCAAAAGGTCATCCACTATTTCATCGTAAAAACATTGTCAAAATGCGTTCAAAGCGCGAACACCATGTCAGACTTTAACTTTCCGTTAATCATCCTTGTTCACATTATGTTCACCAACACAACCACTTCAGCTTAAAGGTGAACGAGATGCTGGAAACGCTCCAATCTGGCTCAATATCGCAAAATGTGTATACACTCTCTGAGATGCGGGGATTATTGAGTATGAACAAGAGGGACCTGAGCGTTCTACTCAGTGACAATAGCCATATTGCACGTTACCGAGGTAACGATGAGACTATGCTTCACTCAGCTCTAGATATTCTGGCAGTCCACCTATATCTCACAGTTGCGACTAACCAGGAGCGACCGCCCACAAGGCATTTGCTGAGTTTTATGGCAATTTTTGTTTGTGAAGAATTGCTTTCCAAAATTGAAACAAAGCCGCCGCCATCTAGTCCAACAGAAATTGAGGCGAGGCTTATAAATGACAGCACACTCACCTCGATGCACTTGGATCACTATTACAACGATCTCGCTAAAGAGATTCACAGGTTTTGGACCAAGTTGCGTAAACATAACATGCAGTTTGGCAGGGGCTAGGCCTAAAATGTTTAGATGGATGCCAAACCATTTTTCCTCTGACCGTCTCGAATGGCACTGCCCACCAATAAAAAAATAACTTTGAGGTCATGTCAGTTAAACATGCTGACCGAGCAATACATATTTCTCTAATCATAATTTTCGAGATTTTCAATCATGATGGTTGGATTTCTTTTTTATGGTCGGAGGGCAGTTAAGTGAAATGCTCAAATAGAACTAAGGAAAAGCCTCATGCCGACTCACATTTTCGCGAACTCAGCTAACAGAGTTGGAATCTGTTCTGATCAATCAGCGTTGACATTACCAGAACACATGGGGCCCTGGCATTCCGTCACCCTAAAAAGGGCAATGTTCAAAACATCAAAAATTCGCGAACGTACCCGAAGGTTTCGTGATGAAGAGGTGATGTCTAGAATTCTGGACAGGCTTGATGAAGACTTATTCAGAGAACTTATGAAACACCTCGAGGAAAACGGGTTTGAAGTAATAAAATACCCGAATGATTACTGACGTTTTTACTGTGGAAATTCACTGATTAGGGCTCCATTCGGTGCGATCCACTGAATTTATGCAATATGCAGCCTGATTTTCCAATTCGAACGAAAGGAACTTTATATACAGCCGGATAGTGACGAGTGAATGTTTAGTATCAATGCGCATTGGCCGGTCGTGAGGTCTAAGACTAACGACAGGTGCCAACCTTCGGTGCAGTAACATTGCAGTGTAGAAAATGGGAAAAGGGCTTGTTCCGGCCATTCTCTCGAAGTGGTCGCGGACAGGGGCGCTTGGCTCTTATAACTGCATTATTGTTCAGCTTCTAAGGGGCGCCCCAGATATAGCCGCCCCTTGGGCGGGCGGCGATATGTCGGAGTTTTTGGGCCGTTGAGAATGCAGCCCGTCTTTCGGTTCTGTGAGCCGCTCGCGTCCTATCAGGACACTCGGTAGTCCAGACTTTGCAAGCGGCGCTATCTGCGCACAGCTGCCGTTGATGCTGACCGCAGCGAGGGGCCGGTGTCCGCCCTTACGTACACATTTCTGCGAGAGCAGCATTGATCACAATGAGCTCGGAGCGGACATTGCGCGATAGCAGCAGATGGGTAGGATGAGTCCAGCATAGGAGGCACAATAGGGTGTCGCCCTCCTATGTAGTAAACGAGTTGCGGCACCAAAATGGCGAGGTGGTAGCTGTGTCTTTGTTGTTGGTTCTGATATTGGTTCTAGGTACTTTTTTTGGCCTGTATATTATTCGAAGAAGAATGAAAGATGAAAATTTACCGGAGAAAGATAAGGATGCAAAGTGGTACCAAGAGAGTAGAGAAGGTCTCGAACAGCAATGGCGCCACAAGATTTTATCATTTTTGTTGTCGTCCTTATTACCCTTGTGACTCTTTATATTGAGATCTTCTTGAAGTGATTTAGTAGCGCCCATTCCCATTTTTGGATTTTTTGTGACGATTGTGTCCAGCAAAGGAGCGACCCGCGCGCGCAGACTCGGGGTGTGTTGGGCGCGGATCGCTCTCCCACCCACCCAGTGGCGGATCTCATGTAGCGTAGTACGAAAGTTATATTGGTCCAGAAAAGGAGACAGTGCATGTTCTATTTCTATCAAGCGGATGGTTCATCCTGGGCGGAGTTCGATTGTCCTATCTGTCAGGTTGATATGGATTTCGACCTCGAGGCGGTTCCGGCTAAGGGCGCCGATTTCACGTGCCCAAATTGTGCAGCGCAGATGATCGCGGAGCACGCGAACGACGAGACCAAATAGGGAGCAGACTATGCAGATAGACCGCATTATTTCGTGGCTCTACACTCGGCGGATCTGGGGTGTACGATGTTCGGATTTTGAGCCGGACTGTCCTTGTTGCCAGCGGTGGCAGGAACACGATGAACTATTTGAGCAATCCAACTAAGGACCATAATGTGACGGTGCACGACACTTTTGAGTTAAAGGCCACCATTTCAAAAGTTGAGCGTTACCGCTCCGTTTTGATCTTCATGTATCTGGCCGTCGTTGTTCTTCTCAATTTGGCCTGGCCGAGTTCCGGCACGGGCGAGATCCAAATCGTTGCCAACTTGCTTGTGGTGATTGGGGCTGCTGTCCATCGTGAAGTGGTCGAGAGCCGCCTTGATGTGTTGCGATCCAGTTTTCGGGACATTCTCACCAAACGGGATCCTAGTATTTTGAACAACGTGGATTACTAAATCCAACAAAGGAGCGACCCGCGCCCAAGACTGAGGGGACAGGACACGGTCCGCTCTCCGCCTCTCCCCCGAATGGTGGATTGCATGTAGTGTAGAACGAAATTTATATGGCTCCAAAGAAAAGGAGCGCAAAATCCAACAAAGGAGCTAATGCTGGTGCTATGAATATGACATTTAGTCCACCACAAATTTGGGTTAACTATATTACTTCAAAGAAAGAACAACGTGAGCGCGTTTTCGAGTTTCTAAACCACATCGCAGAAGCAGCGGAGCAAATGGTGCAGATCTGGGAATGTGCTATTGTCAATGGCGATGACGAGATAGAGTTGCCTGAGAGAAGTGTCGAATTTTTGGGTGCAAAGTACCCTTCAAATGCGCGGCAATTTAGTAACTTAGCACTCTACTATAAGGATATTTCTTCCGTTATGGGGAGGAACTTCCATTCCGAAATGGAGCCGCTTCTGTTCCACTTGTCATCGCTGATGGATGGGCGGAATTTGGGAAGAATAGCCCTTCTTGAGGGTCTGAAAAACAAATCCGATTTGATAATCTTCGACCAAAGAAACTTAGCGCTGGATACAACGTCCCTGCAAGAGATTATCCATGCAATGCAAAAGGAAGCGGCTGCGCTCCGGGTCAAGGTGCAAGTATTCAGAATTGGAGCGCCCTTCGGCACTTCGCGCGGCTGGTAGCGGACGTAGAGCCGCCCTGACCTGCCGATCCAACAAAGGAGAGATGGCGACATGTGCAGTATGTGTGATCTGATTTTGACTGCCGATAAGGGTATTGCAGCTTGGGACGGTTACGATTTCACTGACGACGATCGTGCCGATTATATTGAAGGCCTCCAGGCTGTCCGCGCAAATCTATCTGAGTTTGTGCCTGAGGGTGGCGTGCGTGACCTGCTGGACATGGCCCTTGAATCTGAAATTGCGGGGGCGCCCCACATCGTTGTTGGACCACGGGTCCATTAAAGGAGCGACCCGCTCCAGATTTGGGCATGGGGGGACGCAGGTCGCTCTCATCACCCACGGAACAGGCGAGTTTAAGTAATAGTAGGAAATTGACATGGCTCCAAAGAAAAGGAGCGCAAAATCCAACAAAGGAGCGACTGACTATGAAGCCAAACCGGACGTTTGCTATGGATTTCTTAGCAGTTGTAGCCAAATTTAGTGGTGAAAGCGATCGTGGTGCGGTTTTGGTATGTTCTAGTTACTTAGAGGATTTACTGAAGCAATTACTCCGAAAAAATCTGAAAGAGGGGAAAGGGTTGAAAGACCTCTTTGAAGGTAAAAATGGGCTTTGTTGCACAACTCAGTTTAGGGATTCATGTTGTGAATCCAGCATGGTAGCTGGTTGCCATGAGCAGCTGGGCACCGACGAGATACAAGACCAAGAACTGGTCGCACTATAACCTTTCCTTGAAGCGACGCGGTTC
>JABSSD010000186.1 GCA_013214575.1 Paracoccaceae bacterium
ATTCTTGAGCCGCTCGATGACACGCTTGCACAACTCGGTGTGTTTGATCAGTTTTCGATCTCGAGCACGCCGATTTGCAGCCGCCAACTGGGCAGCAGCACCGTAGTATCCATCGCATTTTGGCATGCACGGGTCAGAGAACTAATAGCGCTTTAATTCTCGGAGAATGGTCGAACGACAGCGCTTCAAAACGCGTGCCATCTCATCAACAGGGACCTTTGCATGCCTCCAACGTTCTATTCTGCGTCGTTCTGTGATACTAAGTTGGCTATAAACCGTTCCCAAACCGATTCCTCTTGTTAGTTAAACTACTGTTTTCTAACAAGAGTCGCAGTAGGAAGTAGCGCGCACCCCTACAAATAAAGAATCCCATAATAGTGATTATGTAATATATCGATGTAACGGAGCCGCCGCAGTTTATGGTGTTGCTGTTGAGCTGATCCACAATTTCCCTCCAGCTTATGAATAGTCTTTGGGGCCAAACCTATCCCCCTACCCGGCCATTTTCTGTGCAAACTCTAGGGCTGCAAACCTAGTGAAGATTTTGGTGAGAACCTGCCGAAAGGTGAGGCTTTTCTGCACGTGGTGAGGCTTTTCTAATGTCACCCGGTTGCGGTACTGGGTGATTATTTTCTAACATGAGCCATCAAAAGTGATGATTTTCGAGGGTGGGTGATGAATTTCTACGGCAGAAAGCTACCAGAAGACGGCCGGGTTGCTGGATATGGCTGGCTCATTGATCAGCTGAAGCTGCCCATTCCACTGCCCCAGTGTCTGGCGCTGGTGGCGCGCCACCACCGTCGGTTTTCGACAGCGGATTGGCAGGTGTTCCGGTCCCAACAATGGCCAGGCGACACTGTCTTTGACCACCTGATTTTTGCAATCAAGAATGAGGGGTTTGATCTCAGGGTGCTCGAGAGGGTCACCCAGGTCGTCGAGAGTACCGAGATTGCCGAAATTGAACGGCGGCTTTATGGCTCAACCGGTATTTTTGCCCGCAGGCTGTGGTTTGTCTGGGAGTGGCTGACCGGTCAGCTGCTGGATATCCCCGACCTCGGCAAGGTCAAATACATCCCGGTGCTTGAGGCTGACAAGTATTTCGCGCTGGTTGAGGGCGAAAAATCGCCCCGTCATAAGGTCATCAACACCTTTCCCGGCCTGCGGTCTTTCTGCCCTTTGATCCGGCGCAGCGCGGCGCTTGAGCGGGCTCTGGCAATGGGTCTTGCTGGCCGGGCGCTGGCGGAAGTGGACCGGGCGCCGGGCCATATCATCGGCCGGGCCGCGGCATTTCTACTGCTGGACGATTCAAAGGCCTCCTTTGAGATTGAGCAGGAACAGGCGGGGCCTCAGAGGGCTGCGCGGTGGGCGCGGGCGATCTCGGAGGCGGGGCAAAACGATCTGTCGGTCGCAGAGCTTGGCCGGTTACAGCAAATTGTTTTGCAGGATCAACGGTTCCTGAAAATGGGCATACGAAAAGAAGGCGGCTTTATTGGTCGACATGATCGGCAGACCCAGAGGCCTGAACCGGTCCATATCAGTGCCCGCCCTGAGGATCTCGGCGATCTTCTGCAGGGGCTGGCAGCCTATGAAGCGCGGGCCCTGGGCGGCGGCATCGATCCCATTGTGGTGGCGGCGGCGCTGGCCTTTGGCTTTGTCTACATCCACCCCTTTGAGGATGGCAATGGCCGCATCCACAGATACCTGTTTCACCATGTTCTGGCGCGCGGTGGCTTCAATCCACCGGGCATCATTTTCCCGGTCAGCGCGGTGATCCTGAGGCGGATCAATGACTATGAAGCGGTTTTAAAAAGCGTCTCTGCGCCGATGCTGGAGCATATCTCCTGGGCGCCGACCGCAAAGGGCAACGTCGAGGTGACCGGTGAGACAGCCCATCTCTATCGCTATTTCGATGCGACTGTTCATGCGGAGTTTTTTGCCGACTGTGTGAAGGATACAATTGAGCTCGATCTGCCGCGCGAGATTGCCTATCTGGTCAGTTTCGATCAGTTCAAGTCAGCCGTGGAGGCGCGCCTCGACATGCCGGCCAACCTGGTTGAACTGCTGAAGACCTTCCTGCAGCAAAACGGTGGCCGGTTGTCGGCGCGGGCCCGAAAGCGTGAGTTTCAGGCGCTCACCGGCGATGAGATTGAGGCGATTGAGCGCGCCTATGCGATGGCCTGGCCGGAGGATCAAACGGCTTTGGCGACCCCTCAGCTATGACTGCAACCTTGCTGCTTGAGATTGTTCTTGAAGTGACATGCGCAATCTCCAATAATCACGACATTGGTAAAAAGTAATCCATCACCGGTGGAGGGTCGCATTTCAGAATTTTTGATTTCAGGGCCGCCCCTCAAGGCGATGGCCGTTCTGGCCCGCAAGAAGCCACTGCATTTCGCATTCAATCCAGGCAAGTCTGCCGCTGACCATGTTCTTGGTCTTGATAAACGCAAGGCCCCTGCGATCATCGGTAAGGCGATCAAAGCCAGTGGGCAGGGCGTTAAAGTGAGCTTTGGCCTCTTCGAGGTGGATGGCAAAATCCTGATGCTGACCACTGAAAATAGCCTGCCGACCATGGCCAAGAAGGTAAAGGCCTTCTTGAAGCTGAACAAGGTCAAGCTGAACGTTGTGGTGCGGGATCCAAACGGCACCGTTCTGGATCAGGACATCGAAGAGCTGCCCGATGACGAAGCGCAGAGCTCAGCTCCGGCCGATGCCCCTGTGGTGTCTGCTGTCGAAGCGTCCGTGCCGCATAAACTGGGTCAAAAGCTCGACGCGTTGACGGCCCAGACCGCCGCACTGCCCGAAAGCGGCGTCAGCGGACAGGGTGACATCAGCACCGATTGCCTGCTGAAACTGCTGCAACTCGGGGCTGGCCCCAAACCCGGCGGTATCTCCACGTCAGAGGATCTGACCCGGCGCTGTGATGCGCTGGTCGGCATCGCCGCCAAGATGGATGACAGCGCTGCCGCCGGATTAAAAACGATCCTTGCAAATGGTGGCCTCGGCACCGACCCCGAGGTGCTGGGACAGCTTGTCGGGATCGGTTGTGAAGGCGATGGCGATGGCTTTGCCAATCTGGCAAAAGAGCTCGCCAAAGATGACACTCCGGCCCGGTTGAAGGATGCTTTGCAAAAGGCCGGGCTGGGCAGTCTTGATGACGCTGGCACCGCGACGGGCACCGCCACCACATGTCTGGCCAAACTGCTGAACCCCGGCAGCGATGGCGATCCAGCAGAGCTGGCCAAGCTGTTGAATGCCCTGGATAGCACCCAGAAGCTGGCGGACCTGAAAGGGGTCATGATCACCGGTGAACTGGGCAACCATCCCGAGGTTCTGGGCGACCTTTATCGCAACGGCTGCCTGGCGTCGCCAGATGGCGCGGCCGATGGCAGCGGTGCCAAGGAGCCACAGGTTCTGATCGACATGATCGGCGAATTCCGCGGCACCGATGCAGGTAAGTTCAAGGAACTGATGACCACGGCTGGCTTTGACAGCTGGGATGCCACCAATGGTGTCTCTCGACTGGGCAGCGTCATGCGTTATGGATTCACCCCCGATGGCGGCAGCCAGGATGGCAAAAAGCTGCGCCAGCTTTATGACGCATTCAAACCCAGCAGCACCAATGATCACCTCGCTGACTTAGAGACCACTCTGGCCGCACTGGAAGCTGCCCCCGACTGGGTGCTGGAGACCTCGACTGCAGGCGCGCCAAACCAGCCCGGCAAAGGGATGCGCAATGTCATGTTTGCGGGCAGCCACAATGGCAGTCCAAGTGACCTGCATTCGATCTTTTTCACCGAACTTCAGACCTACGCCACCGCCAACGCCACTTCGGGTGCAGTGGGGCGGCTTTCGCTTGATGAGCTGATCCAGAATGCGGCCTCATTTGAACATGAACCTGTGCCCCTGGGCTCGGGGTCCAGCACCGTCACCCTATCAGACGGAACAACAGCGCAGCTGCGACTGGATCATGTGCTGGACCGCCATACACGCAAATATCAGGATTTCCAGCACACGAAAACCACACTCTACCCGCGCCAGGTCACCGAAACCGAAATCGAGGAAATCGCCGCCAGCACTCTTGATAGCTTGGGGTCTGCAGCCCCTCCTCGTCAGTTCAGCAACAATGCGTTGGGGCCCGACCCAAGTCCGAACCGCCCACCCGCTCACCCACCGCCAGGGGCAAAGCGCAACCCACCGCAAGATATGCATGATTTGCGCGGCGACTATGTGTTTTACGACCTGGTACCGGGCACCTATGATGACACAGGCGGAGCCCAGGCTGTTACCAGCAAAATCGGCTTCGTCCCGACCCCGCTTACTATTGGGCCTCCGCCAGAGATTTATGTTGGTCAGTTGTTCCCACGGACGGGTCCCGATCTGATCACCGTGCACAAACACGATATGCGAGCAATGAAACAAGCCCTTGCGCTGTAAGGAAGACCTCAGATGACACCCCAAGACGTGACAGTTGAATTCTACGTCAGCCTGCGCAGCGGCGAGATCAACGAAGAATCCGTGACAGCGGCACACAGCCAAGAGCCAGACAGCTTTGCCGTGCATTATCAGCTTGAGGGCGGGTTGCGTATCTCTTGCGGTGGCGCAGAGGTTGAGCTGGATGATACGTTGTTCTGGATGATCCCGGCCCTGTGTTTTGATGCCACCGTTGTGCTGCAGCAAGAGGATAGCTTTACCCAGGCCGCCTGGAGCAATGGCGATGAATACAAAATGCGCCGCGAGGCGGACAGGATCATTGTCGAGATTGAGGATTTTGAACCTTTGTCCTGTCCTGACGGACCCTTGCAGGCGGCACTTTTGGCCGCAGGTAAAAGATTCATCACGGCAGCCAAGACCATCTGGCCCGACGCCATGACGGAAGACAGAAACCAATTGCACGCCCGATGTGAGGCCGCCGAAGCGGCCCTATTGACTGCGTCCTGATCCGGGGCGGGTCGGTTGTATTAAGCTCCCAGAACTTTGATCCCTGCTGCGGCTGACGCCGAGCTGGCGGGCCTAGCGGTACAGCAGAGATTGGCCGTTGTGAAAGATGTGGACCTTGGAGGCCGCCGCGGTCAGCCGCAATGTCTGCCCGCGCAACCCATTGTGAATCCCAGGTAATTTGGCAATCAGCGGATCACTACCCTGGCCAGACTTAAAGTAGAGCACCGTCACTTCACCAAGCGCCTCTACGATATTCACGGTGGCTTCCATCACCCATTGGTGGGTTTTGGTCACCACCATGTCCTCTGGCCTGACGCCGATATTGACGCTCAACCCGATGTCACTGTCGCGGCTGGGCACGGTCGAAGTCACCTCTCCTCCCGCCGCAAGGCGCAGGGTTGTGATCTCACCAGTGCCGGTGATCTCGGCGGCAAACAGGTTCATCGCTGGCGAGCCGATAAACTGGGCGACAAACTCGTTTTCGGGGCGCTCATACAGCTCTAGCGGCGTGCCCACCTGGGCAATGCCTTTGTTGGCCAGAACCACGATCCGATCCGCCAGGGTCATTGCCTCGACCTGATCGTGGGTGACATAGACCATGGTACTGTCTGGCATCGCCTCTTTCAGTTGGGCAATCTCAATCCGGGTGGCGACGCGCAGCGCCGCATCCAGGTTCGAGAGAGGCTCGTCGAACAGATAGACCTTGGGATCCCGCACGATCGAGCGGCCAATGGCCACCCGCTGGCGTTGGCCACCGGACAGCGCTTTGGGCAGCCGGTCGAGCAGCTCATCCAGTTGCAGGGTCTTGGCGACCCGTCCGATGGTGGCGTTGATTTCGGCCTTGGGCTTGCCTGCAATCTTCAGGGCAAATGCCATGTTGTCGCGCACCGTCATATGCGGATAAAGCGCGTAAGACTGGAACACCATGGCAATGCCACGCTGGGCGGGTGGGATGTCATTGACCACCTGACCGTCGATCTCCAATGTGCCCGACGAGATCTTCTCCAGTCCCGCAATCATCCGCAACAAGGTGGATTTGCCGCAGCCCGAGGGGCCGACAAAAACAATCAGCTCGCCGCTTTGGATGTCGAGATTGATATTGTTGAGAACGTTAACCGTGCCGCCATAGGTCTTGGCAAGATCGGTCAATTTCAAACTGGCCATGTAGGTATCTCCCTTTATTCGTTCAGACCCGGCGCGCCAGGCAGGCTTGCCAGGACGCCAGCGCAACAGGGGTTCCTGTTGAAATCACCGCACTGCCCAGCTCAGCGCCGATCTGGACCCAGTTGCCCTTGGGCAGGGTCAGCTGGCGGCGCGTATCGCTCAGGTTGAAAGCACAAAATAGCGTTTCAGAGCCTTGGGTTCTGACAAAACTCAGAACCTCATCTGTGGCCTGCATCTCTGCCAGCTCACCTTTGATGAGTGCCGGGTTGGCGCGGCGGAATGCGATGGCGCGGCGATAATGGTGCAGGATCGCCGCCGGGTCGACGTCCTGCACGGCGACGGCCTGGGCCAGATGCTCTGCCCCCAAAGGCAACCAGGGCTTGCCAGTGGTGAACCCGCCGCTGGAGTTTGACTTTTCCCAGACCATCGGGGTGCGGCAGCCATCGCGGCCTTTGAACTGAGGCCAGAACTCGATGCCATAGGGATCTTGCAGATCCTCAAAAGTGATGTCGGCCTCACCCAGACCCAGCTCCTCGCCCTGATACAGGCAAACGGTGCCGCGCAGGCAGAGCATCATGGTGGTGAACAGTCGTTGCGCCGCTGGCGACAGGGTCCACCGCGAGGCGTGGCGCATCACGTCGTGGTTGGAGAAGGCCCAGCAAGCCCAACCGTCGGCAGCGACCCTGTTCAACCGATCAAAGACTTCGACCACGCGGGCGGCGGTGAGCGGCGATTGCTCAAGAAACTCAAAGGCATAACACATATGCACAAAGTCATCGCCAGCGGTGTACTGACCCAGGATCTCTAACCCAAGCTGCGCGTCGCCCACCTCGCCCACGGCGGCTTTGTCGGGGTATTGGTTGAGCAGATTGCGGAACCGGCGCAGGAATTCCAAGGTTTCAGGCTGGTTTTTTGAGTACAGGTGCTGCTGGTGATTATAGGGGTTCACCGAGGGGGCGATGGTGGAATTGCGCAGCTTAAGCGGCAAGGCAGGGTTGTCGCGCAGCAACCTGTCGTGGGTGTAGAAATTGATGGTGTCCAGCCGGTATCCGTCAACGCCCCGGTCCAGCCAGAACCGGGTGGCGTCCAGCAATGCGTCCTGCACCGCCGCGCAGTGAAAGTTGAGGTCTGGCTGGGTGGTCAGGAAATTATGCAGATAATACTGCTCGCGCCGGCTATCCCATTGCCAGGCAGGGCCGCCAAAGATCGACAGCCAGTTGTTGGGTGCGGTGCCGTCCGGCTTGGGGTCGGACCAGACATACCAGTCCGCCTTGTCATTGGTCCGGCTGATGCGCGATTCAGCAAACCAGGGGTGTTGATCAGAGCTGTGCGACAGCACCAGATCAATCATCACCCGTATACCCAGCCGATGCGCGCTCTCAACCACCACATCAAAATCGGCAAGACTGCCAAACATCGGGTCGACGTCGCAGTAATCACTGACGTCGTAGCCAAAATCCTTCATCGGTGAGGTAAAGAACGGCGAAATCCAGATCGCATCCACGCCGAGCGAGGCGATATAGGGCAGACGCTGGGCGATCCCCAGCAGATCACCAATGCCGTCGCCCGTGCTGTCTTGAAAGCTGCGCGGGTAGATCTGATAGATCACTGCGCCGCGCCACCAGTCTGGATCGGCAGTTTGGATTGGCTGTGGCGTGATTTGAGCGTCATTTGTCATAGTCGTGTGTCCGTAAAGTCGTGTGTTATTTGACCGAGCCTGCCAACAGGCCGCGCACCAGGTATTTTTGCATTGCGAAGAAGACCATCAGCGGCACCGAGATGGAGACAAAGGCCGAGGTGGCCAGGATCTCCCAGTTGCCGCCACGGGTGCCCAGCATCTCGACGATCTGTTTGGTCATCACCGTGGTCTCACCGGTTGAATCGATCAGGAACACCAGCGCCACCAGCAGGTCGTTCCAGGTCCACAGGAACTGGAAAATAGCAAAGCTGGCCAGCGCCGGAAAGCTGAGCGGCAGCACGATGCGGGTGAAGATCTGGAAATCGGTGGCGCCATCGACGCGGGCGTTCTCAATAATGTCGCGGGGGATGCCGATCATGTAGTTGCGCAGCAAGTAGATCGCCAGCGGCAGGCCAAAACCGGTATGGGCCATCCAGGCCCCCAGATAGCCCTTGCCGATGCCGATCTCGTTGTGAACCTTCAGCAGCGGGATCAGCGCCAGTTGCAGCGGCACCACCAGCAGGCCAACAATGGCGGCAATCAGCAGGGCGCGACCGGGGAACTCCATCCAGGCCAGCGCATAGGCGGCAAAGGCGGCGATCAGGATCGGGATGATGGTGGCCGGAATGGTCACTGTCAGGGTGTTGAAAAACGCCTTGGCCATATTGTCGGTGGCGCCACCGCTGATCAGGATGGTCTCATAATTCTTCAGGGTGAATTCTGGCGGCACTACGGCGGTTACAAAGACCCTAGGGCCGCGTTTGCCACTTATTTCAGTGTTACTTTCCAACCGATAATTGCCGTCGGCCTGAACGGTGAGCAACCCGCCTTTGCGCAACTCGCCCTGTTCGCCGGGCTGATAGGCGCTGATATCGCGGGCAGAGGTGCCCCAGGCAGAAATCACCGCGCTTTGTCCGCTATTGGCATCAAACAGGCTGCCCTCAATCACATAGAGATCGCCGATCTGGGTCTGAGTGCCGGGGGGGGCCGTGCGCAGGGTCAGGTTTTGCTCGGTTGGGAACAGCGCCCGCCACCAGCCGCTGGAGGAGATCTGATCCGCGGTGCGGAACGAGGACACCAGCAGGCCTAATGTGGGGAAAATCCAAAGCCCCACCAGCAGCACAACCGAAATATGCAGGGCCCAGGTCAGACCCGATTTATGTCCGGCAATCGAATTCATCACAGGCCTCCTTAGCGCATTTCGCGGCGGGCATTGTAGACGTTCCAAATCAGGATCGGCGAGACCAGCAGCATGATCACCATGGCGCTGGCCGAGCCGACCCCCCAGTCATTGGCGCGGAACAGTTTGTCGAACATGTAATTGGCCAGCACCTGCGTCTGCCACTGTCCGTTGGTCATCGCAAAAACGATGTCGAACACCTTGAGCACCACAATGGTGATGGTGGTCCAGACCACCACGATGGTGCCGGTGATCTGTGGCAACTTGATGCGAAAGAACACCTGAAACGGGTTGGCGCCGTCAACAATGGCGGCCTCGATGGTGTCTTCGGGAACGCCGCGCAGCGCTGCCGACAGGATCACCATGGCAAAGCCGGTCTGGATCCAGATCAGCACCGCCATCAGGAAGAAGCTGTTCCAGAACGGAATGGTCAGCCATTGCTGGGCCGCATCGCCGCCAAAATAGATATAGATCGCATTCAGTACGCCGATTTGCTCGGTGCCCGGCGGGCGGGCATCATAGACCAGTTTCCAGATCACCGCCGCACCCACAAAGGAAATGGCCATCGGCATGAAAATCAGAGATTTGGCAAAATTGCCCCAGGCAATGCGGTCGGTCAGCTGCGCCGCCAGCAGGCCAAAGGCGGTTGCGCCAGCAGGCACCACCAGCAGCCAGAGAAAGTTATTCTGTAGCGCTTCCCAGAATTTATCCTCGCCCAGCATTTGGCGGTAATTGTCCAAGCCGACAAAGGTCGATCCACCGCCGGGCAGACGTTCCGTCAGTGACAGGCGCAGCGTTTCAAAAACCGGATAGGCCAGATACAGCCCCAGCGCCAACAGGGCGGGCAGCAGGAACAGCCAGGGCCGGATGATATTGGCGCGGCGGATATTGCGGGCGATATGTTTGCCGCGGGCGGGAAATATCACCTGATCCAGGATGATGTTGGAGAGGTAGAAATAGCCAACGCAGCCGCCGACACCAAAGGCGATGGTCAGAAGTCCTTGCAGGGCTGGATGCATATCGGGGTCCACGCGGTGATTGGGTTGCAGTAAGACCGCCCGGAAAAACAGGGCGGCCTTTGTTTTATGGGGTCTGCGCTTACTTCAGCGCATCCCAGGATTTTTGGATGTCGGCAGCCGCGTCGGCAGCTGATTTGCCACCGGCATAATCCACCATGCCGGTCCAGAACGAGCCGGCACCAACGCCGCCCGGCATCAGATCCGATGCGTCAAAGCGGAAAGTGTCAGCTGACAACAGGATTTCTCCCATCTTTTTAAGGGTTTCGGTGGCGTAGATTTCAGTGTTCACCCCCTTGTGCGGCGTCAGGAAACCCTGCTGCGCCATCCACAATTCATGCGCGATGGGGGATTTGAGGAATTCCATCAAAGCCCGGGCACCTTTGGAGTCATTGGTGATCGACCACAGGGTCCCTGCCCCCAGAACCGGGCTGCCGAGATCCTTTTCGGCATAGGCCGGGAAGTAGAAGAAATCAGCGTCTGCGCCAACTTCGGTACCGTCTGGAAAGAAGGCCGGAATGAACGAGGCCTGCCGGTGCATCAAACACTGTGCGGGACTGGAGAACAGCCCCTTGGGGCTGTCCCGGAAGTCGGTCGAGGCAACAGCGGCGGCGCCACCCGAGACATATTTGTCGTTGCGGGCAAAATAGCCAAACTCTTCGATGGCGGCGACAACGCGAGCATCGGTGAAGGGGATCTCGTTTGAGACCCACTGGTCATAGACCGCAGGCTCCTGGGTGCGCAGCATCATGTCTTCGACCCAGTCGGTGGCTGGCCAGCCGGTGGCGCCGCCAGAGCCCAGACCGATACACCAGGGGGTGTTGCCGTCGGCAACCATCTGGTCGGTCAGGACCTTCAGCTCTTCCATCGAGGCAGGCACGTCATAGCCAAAGTCCTCAAAGTTCTCGGGCACGTACCAAACCAGCGATTTCACATCGATCTTGAAGAACATGCCATAGAGATCGTCGGCGCCATCCGGGCCGGCAAAGGTACTGAGATCCACCCAGGAGCTGCCAGCCGCATAATTGTCACGCACCCAATCCGCGGTGTCGCTGCCCAGCGGTGCAAGAAAGCCGCGCGCTGCCATATCTGCGGCGAGGCCGGGCTGCGGGAAGATTGCAACGTTGGGGGCTGAACCGGCTTCGGCATCCACCATGATCTGCTGCTCAAAGCTGTCAGAGCCGACGTAGCGGACATCCGCGCCAGTGGCGGCGCCAAAATAGGCAAGAACGTTTTCAGCCAATTCCTGATCCGGGCCCAGCCAGGGACCAAAAACAGTGACCTGTTCACCGTCCAGCTGCATCGACTTCAGGGCCTCATAGCTTTCCCAATTGAAATCACCCTCTCCAACTGGAAATGGCATTTTACCCTCGGCGTAAGCCAGCCCCGACGACAGTGCTAAGATACCCGCTGCTGCGAGAAGCTTGGTATTCATGATTGATCCTCCCTTACCGCGCTGACCCAGCGCATGGTCTGTTCCGGCTCTGGCACATCATCCAAAGCGTTTTGGTAACGGAAAAGTTCAGGATTCCATGCGTTCTGTCAATGGTGAATGTAATTCTGGCATATAAATAACAGGATCATCAGTCGAAACTATCTGGATAATGAGCTTTGACGCGGCCTGGCCAGCAGGTTAAGTTGACAAAATTGATAGCGCTTTGGAAGACCCTAAATGAAGCTCAAAGATCTGGCTGCCCTTCTTGGATTGTCACAAACCACGGTGAGCCGGGCGCTGAACGGCTATCCCGAGGTGAGCGAGGCAACCCGACAACGGGTTGCGGCGGCGGCGGAAAAACACAGCTACCGGCCAAATACCCGCGCCAAGGGGTTGGCCACCGGTCGCGCGATGGCGATCGGCCATGTCATCCCAATTTCCGCACAGCACGAAATGGTAAACCCGGTTTTTGGTGATTTCATTGCCGGAGCCGGTGAGGCTTATGCGGCGGCGGGCTACGACATGCTGCTGTCGCTGGTGCAGGACAGTCAGGAGGAGCGGGTTTATCGTGATATGTTTGCCAAGGGGAATGTGGACGGCATTGTTGTTCACGCGCCTGAGATGAATGACCCGAGGATTGCTCTGTTGCTGGAAATCGGCTTGCCTTTTGCCGTTCACGGCCGCGCCTCAGATATCACAGCCCCTTACAATTGGCTGGACGTTAATAACAAAAGCGCCTTTCAGCGGGCGACGGATTTCCTGATTGACCTGGGCCACAGGCGCATCGCTCTGCTCAACGGTCTTGAGACTATGGATTTTGCCCATCGACGCCGGGCTGGCTATGTTGAGGCCTTGTTGAGCCGTGACCTTGCCGTTGATCCACAGTTGATGCGATCGGAAGAGATGACTGAAACCTACGGCTATCAGGCGGTGCGCCAGATGATGAAGCTGGCCGAACCGCCAACCGCCTATCTGGTGTCCTCAATGATCTCGGCGATTGGCGTACGGCGGGCAATTCACGACGCCGGGCTGGTCATGGGGCGGGATATATCGGTCATCACCCATGACGATGATCTGTCTTATCTCAGAAACGGTGACGATGTTGCGCTGTTCACCGCAACCCGCTCCTCGGTGCGCGACGCAGGGCGGCAACTGGCACAGATTCTAATCGAGCAGATCTCGGATCCGCAGCAAGCCCCAACAACCAAATTGCTGGAGGCAGACCTGACAGTGGGACGCTCCACCGGTGCAAATATGGCAGGCCGCTAAAGCGAACGCCAAAAGTCTCGTATGAAGCAATCAGGCAGGCTCTATCAAGATAGGCCAGCTCTGCCGCGACACGCCGCATTCCATCCCACCTGCCCCGGCGGAATCTGCGCCAGGTGCAGATTCCGGCTGCATCGCGGCCTGGACCTTTTGATCCTCACCGACAAACGGCCCTGCAGCACGCTCTGACATTATTGGATAATCCATTGGCTACAGCCCCCTGCCCTGCTGAAAGTTGTCCCCAGGCCTGCTAAAGGCCCAAAACGGGTCACGCAGAAAACTCAAGACATTGAAAACTAACATGTTTTAGGATTGTCAGCTGACAATTTTAGCCCATTGGTGGCGACAGACAGCGCATTGAGCATTGGCAGCACTGAAAACTGACCTGAGCGGGCCTTTTGGGTCAATCGCCGCAGATAGGCACCGGGACTGCGAATGTCACCCAATCGCTGCAGAATGCATAACACCACTGTTGCCGCCTGACGTCGTCCCATGGCCGCTCGGGCCTCTTGCAGCACCGGCAGATCAATACCGATCATCGGCGACAGGTTCTCGGTCACGCGGTCAAGATCCTGCCATTGATGCACCGGCTCTGGATAAAAGCTCTGGAATTCGGGGCAGGCGTTGAGAACCTGCGCAAGGTCCGCCTCCGTGTTGGTTTTCTTAGCTTGCTTCGGTTTGTCTATGTCGCTGGTTTTGGCGATTTTCTCACCGCCCCTTTCAGAGTCAAAAGTATATTCATTTGAATCCTGTATGTGCCGCTCATTATGGCTGTCAGCGGCGCTCATTTTAGCAAAAGCAGTTTCTTCGACGGCAGCGACCTGTTGGGAGGACTGCACTGTGACGGCCTCTTGCAGCTGCTGGTGCAGGGCGATGAGTGTGACCTCCTCAGACTTGCGGCGCAGGCTGAGACGGGCCATTTCAAGCAAACCCGAACCGGTCCCCTGCCCGGTCTCGATCAGAGTGACCCGCAGAGCGGCAATCTGGTCGCGCAGGATCCGAATACGCTGTTGTTTCAGATCGGCCTGGTGGGCCACCAGGAACAGCTGCTGCGCATGGCGGGCCAAGGGGGACAGATCAAAGCCAAAGGCCAGCGATATGCCCTGCCCCAGCCGACGGGCAAACCGCTTGCCATTTGGGCTGCTGTGACGGCTGACAATCCCAATGGTCACCAGCTGTGATAAATGCCGCCTGAGGGTGCTCTCGGGCATGCCGTTGAGCCGGTCTGACAGGGTGCGGTTGGATGGAAACACAATGGCGCATCCCGGTTCTGATCCAATGTCACGATCGGGCAGAAAGGTCATCAGTGCCTTGAGCACCGTCAGGCTGCGGTGGGACAGTTCAAAGTCTGGCGCCGCTTTGGTCAGCGCTGCCAGCAGATCCCATTTGTCAAAATCACTCTGGGTGGAGGCGGCTTGGACTGGCGTCAGGACATAGGTCTCTGATCGCCCAAACGGCGTTTGGGTCGCATTTTGCATATATAATTCACGATAGGCATAGTTTCCCCGGCTCCACGCGATACGCGGAGTTGACAGATATGATTCGGAGCGGCTATTTCAAAGGTGCGAAGATTGATAATGGCCTTTCCGGGATGATCATCCTGGGGGGCTTTTATTTTGCCGTCTGCTCGTGCCTCCTCTGTGTTGCACTTGTTTTTGTTAGTCGTCTGTCCGCTGATCTTTCCAACGGTTGTGAAGTTCGCTCACCAGGGCTTCGGCATGGGTGTTGAACCACTCGTCAAAGCCGTCAGCGGTGCGCGATGGGATGTTCAGGGTCAGGCCCTTGGTTGTCTTGCGCAGATCCGCCAGCGCCTTGCCATCGTCGCTGCGCAGGGTGCGCGGCTTGGCGCGGGCAGGCGGCGTCATCTGCGCCTCTGGCTTGGCGCTGGCACCGGCCAGCACCGCCTCAAACCGGGCGTCGGATTCAAGCGTCAGAAATTCGGGGCGGCTCATCAGGGTGGCAGCGCGACTGGCGCCGCCGGGTAGCTCACGGGCCTTGGCCAGCGCCATCCAGCGTTCGCGACCAATACCAGGGGCCGAGCCGATCTGGCGCAGGAAGGGCAGCGGAAAGGCGGTTCCCACCTTCAGCATCCGCGACACCATGGGCTGGTCGATTGACAGGGCGGCAGCAATTGTCTGCCGTTCATAGCCGGCCTCCTGCAGCTGGGCCGCAAATGAGGCTTTTTCAATAAAGGACAAATCCTGCCGCGAGGTGTTTTCCTGGCCCTGGGCCATCACCAGCGCATGGTCATCCAGTTGCCGCACCAGCGCCTTGACCGGCTGGCCCAAACCCTTGAGCGCTTGCAAGCGGCGGCGGCCATAGACGATTTCATAGCGCCCGGTCTGTTTGGGGTGCGGCCGCAGCAACACCGGCACCTGCTGACCATAGCTGCGCAGGCTTTCGGTGAGCTGCCTTTGGGCGCCGCTGTCCAGCCCAAGACGATCTTCAAAACCGGCGTCGTCGATCAGCGCGCAGTCAATCTCCTGTACGGCGTTTTCCTGCAGCTTTGTCAGCGAAGACTGTAGCGCCCCAACCGCCCCACGCGGCATCCTTCTGGCGATTGAGGTTGCCGGTTTTGCCGCCGGCTTGCCAGTGGGTTGCGCTGTGGATTGACTTGTGGGCTTGTTGATTGCGGTGGTGAGAATGCCTTTGCGGGCCATTAGCGACTCCATGCCTGTTGCAACAGCGATTCAATCTCATCGTTGACTTGATTCAGTGAATCAACCGCGCGGTCATAGGTGTTGCGGTGGAATTGCGAGCGATCCACCTCGTAGATGGTTTGCTGGGTCAGGCCGGCATCCGAAATCGCGGTGGACTTGAGCATCGAGCCGATCATCACCTCGTCCTCAAACAGCTGGCGCAGAAAGGCCACCACCTGCTGCTGCGGACCGTCATTTGGCTCATACCGGTTGATCAGAAAGCGCAGGAAGTCGAACTCCATGCTGGCGCCGGCGTTGGAGACGACGTCCAGCAATTCGGCGCTCATTTGCAGGAACTGCGACATCGAGGCGACATCAAGCATATTGGGCACCACGGTGATCAGCACCCCGGTGGAGGCACAGAGCGCCGACATGGTGAGGTAGCCCAGTTGCGGTGGGCAATCAAAGATGATCACATCGTAATTGGCTTCGACCTCTTGCAACACCGCCGCCATACGGGCGAAAAACGCCGGCTGCAGATTGTTCATCAGCGCCTGCGGTGTTTCATGCTCAAATTCCTGCAGGATCAAACCACCCGGCGCCAGGTCAATGCCGGTGAAATAGGTCTGCTGGATGATTTGTGACAGGGGCAGGGGGTCGTCATAGCGGATGGCGTCGTAGATGGTGCCGGACTCCAGAAAATCCACCTCGGGGCGATAGCCAAACAGTGTGGTCAGAGAGGCCTGTGGATCGACGTCCACCGCCAGCACCCGGTATCCTTTCAGCGCCAGTCGCTGGGCGGTGTGGATGGCGCTGGTGGTCTTGCCCGAGCCGCCCTTAAAGTTCAGAAAGGACAGTACCTGCACCTTGTCGCCGTCGCGTCGGCCGCGCAAATAGGTGCCTTTGACCTTGGCGGTGCTCTCTAGGATCTTGCGGATTTTTTGCAAGTCAGCGGCGGAATAGTGCCGCCGTCCACCCGGCGTTGTGTGCACCTCGGGGACCCGGTCCTCAAAATGCAACTTGCGCAGAAAGCTGGTTGAGATGCCCAGCATCTCGGCGGTTTCGCCGGCACTGAACAGCCGCAATTCCTTTCTTGCATCCGGCGCAAAATTCTTCAGCATATGTTCGTCGAGCGCCGCAGACAGATTCTCGGCATTCTCACGGATACGTTGATTGATGTGGATTGCTGCTGCCACGAACGGCCCCCTCATAGTAACGCTGTTTTCCGTCAGCGCATTGTTTACCGTTCTTTTAAGCAAGCGGCGCGCCGTTTGACAACTGATAATTGCAGCTGCCGTCATGTCTGGTTGCGTTCCGGGCCGCAGAGGTTTTGATTATTGCTGCGATTTTTGCCTGTAACTTGTTGAAAACAATTGATATAAAGAACTTTATCTGCTAATCACACCGATCATTCCAGGGCGTCAGAAAGTTTTGGACCTTGTGGATAACTGCTGTTTTCAAGCTGGGGCCCGAATCAAGGCTGGCGCCAGTCTGGTTTATGCAACAGCCCCAGCGGGGGCGGGTGAATCTCGTTTTTCTCAGGGATTTTCGAGGCGAATCAACGCGACAAAGAGGGTTGGATCTGTTGGTGGTTGCGGCGCTGAAAGCGCAATCCGCAATAACGGATGTTTTAGTGCGGCGGTGCAGCATTGGCCTAATATAGACCAAAAATATAAAAAACCCTGCTGTTCAATATGTTCTAAATTCACAGTTCACTAGCGGCAATCACTTGGAAACATTGGAAAACAACTGCTAACCCTTACATATAGGGTGCTTTAAATTACTTATCGGGTGTTTTAACTTACATTTTGGGTGCTTTGAAAAACATTTGGGGATCGCCGCCCTTAGGTTTTGGGCTGGGCTTTAAACCTTACATTTTGGGTGCGATCAGATTGCTTGCTGGCTTGGCCAAACTTACCTAGGGTTAAAGCACTAAGCACCGACGTAAGAAATGAGCGAAAGCAAAAATGGCCCGAACCGCCAGCGCATTCGCTTCTGGCTATCGTACGCTTGAAGCGCGCCCCAATACAGATTCCCTGATCAAGCCCGGAGAGCTTGTGGACCTGATCGAAGTGACGCCGCTCACTCTGGTGGACCGCCGCATCTACAATCAACTGCTGGACCATGCCTGGGACAGGATTGACCAGCCGGTGACCCATGTGATTGCCAAATCGGCGCTGCGCGGCAGTCATAATTCCAATGACCGGGTCGGCGAGTCGATTGAGCGGCTGATGATGGCCATCGTGCGGGTGGCGGTGACCCGCGACGGGGTGGCGCTGATCGAGCGGGTGCAGCTGCTGGGCGGCAATGTTGAGACCCTGAGCCGCAACGGGCTGCTGGAATATGAGATCCCGCAGCGGCTGCGTCGTATTCTCCAGGAGTCGACTGTGTTTGCCCGGTTGCAGCGCAGGGTGATGTTTGCGCTGACCTCGAAATATGCGCTGACGCTTTATGAGATGGTACAAAAGCGCGGCAACCTGCGCTGGCGCGCCTCCGAACGGTTCACCCTGGCCGGGTTGCGCGGCATTCTGGGGGTGCCTAAGGGGCGGCTGACAACCTGGTCGAACCTGCGCCTGCGCGCCATTGATCCGGCGGTGCAAGAGGTCAACCGGCTGTCGGATTATCAGGTTGAAATCCTGCCGTCCAAAACCGGCCGCAGCGTCACCCATGTGGAGCTGCATTGGCGCCGCAAAGAGCGCGGCAGCACCGGTGCCGACACCGCAGCAGTGGCCGCCAAGCCGCGACCGGCCAAGCCACGACCGGCCTGGCTGGACCGGCATGGGCCGCCGCTGGCCTCGCAAACCTATGAGCTCGCCCGCAGCCGCCATGGCGGCTATGATATCTACACCGTTGAGGCCGAATGGCGCCGCTGGGCCAAGGACAAACCCCCGGCCAAGGACCCGGACCGTGCCTTTCTCGCCTTCCTTGCGAAATTCGCCAAGGCGCATCCCTTATGACCAAATAGGCTGGCCGCATGACCAATCAGGCGGGCCGCTAGCCGGAGGGCGGGCGCTGTCACCGGCGGACCAAAATACCGTGCAGCGGTTCTGTGCTTGGCCAATTAGCCTTTGGAATATTTTGGAGTATAAGGGCCACATCCGACGCCGGTCTGAACCCAGTCCGGCCCCGGTCCGAAAAAGAGCTATCTCAGGCATATTATGACAAATACCCTATACAAGAATGGTTTGGACGAGCTGCGGGGGATCCGTCGTCGCAGTCGCAACCTGTATTGGGCTGTCGGGCTGTTCAGCTTCTTTGCCAATATGCTGATGCTGACCGGGCCTCTGTACATGATGCAGGTCTATGACCGGGTGCTGGGCAGCCGCTCTGAGCAGA
>JABSSD010000187.1 GCA_013214575.1 Paracoccaceae bacterium
CCGGCCTGGTGAATCTACGTCGCAGCATTGGCCTCAAGCGCCAAGGTCCGGTCAGGGCCGTTCGTGACACTGATGTGGGGGGGAAATGCTCCGATTGCTGCACCAGGCACATGTCGGCACTAGGCGTTCGGGATCAGGGCACTGTATTGGGTTAACCCGAACCCGCTTTTTTGCTCGGGCGCCGAAGCAAGGTCGCCCAAGAAGTATTGCTTCCCAGCCTACCCTGCTTGCTCATCCAAGAAGAATCCAAGCCCACAGTACCTTGCAGCCAACATGGATAGCTTGGTCAGTGTTGTAGGAAATCCGTCCGGAACACTTGGCGTAGTCCGTAGCGGCGTGAATGACGAACTCGGCAATGCCCAAGGCGAGCGAGCCAGTGATAATGCCAACAAATCCGCCGTGGATCGTACAATGCGCACCAAGAGCGTGATACCAGGGCACTCCACAAATCGGAGCAGTGTGGTTTTTGGCTCGAGCCAAAAAATCTCCCTGCAGCGGATAGTCAGCCATCGCATGGGCAAAGATCATCAGTGCCAAAATTTCCATGTGGTGCCCCTTATTGGAATAAGACGTGCATCGTATCTGTTAGGCTAGAGGCATTTTTCTATTCCATCTGTGAACTAGATCACTTTAGCTGAAGTGGCAGGAATTAGACCTGCGACCAAGACCAACATACCGATCAGTTCTCCCGACAGACACTACAACAACTGCACGACTCGCACAGAGTGCTTGGCGACATCGAGCCCGCGACACTTCTGGGTGATCAATTTGGGGCAAGCCGCGACCCAAGCAATGACTGACGTGTTTTGAGTGTTGAGGCCATGTCAGTCATCGCCGGGGCAGCTACTTACCATAGTTGATCCCCCAGCAACGCTGCCTGGTCGATGTCGTCAACGTGGCCCGCTGAGGGCTCTTGTGTCTGGAGAGCGGCATCCCCCTGAAATTTTCCATTGAGTCCCTTTAAGTGGTATTTAACGGAAGTCTCAGAGGGGGTCAGGTTGCCTTTGCCGCTCGCAACTCCGGAATTGGCGGCGATGGCTTAGATTTACCCAAAATCTGGGCGCCAGACTTAGGGGGGACACAGGTCCAACTTCTCGCGCACTTCTGCCCGATCCATTTCCAGGCCAACCTGCACCCAGGGCACGACTGTCTCTGTCCAGTCATTCAGGTCTTCGGCCTCGGGCGGGCGATTACCAGACCCGGATAGGTCTTCTGCGGGCCAAATTCGAGCTGCATCCAGGGAATGATAAGATCACGATTTAAAATCGCTCCCAGGTCCTGAGCATCGGTTGTCTCGATTTCCCCCTGGACCTCCCGGTGTTCTTTGCCAGATCCTGGAAGACTCTGCCCGCACAGAGCCGACAACTGCGCAGAAAGCAGCAAAAATCCCTAGTCCGCTCTTCTTACTTCAAAGGCCATTTTTCGGCTTTCTTTGTCGCCGTTTGGATCTAGATACGCTTCCCCTTTTTGTCTCTGGCCGGTTCAGTGACTCCTTTCCTTTGCAGCTAGGATATTTGACACAGCTCAGAAACGGGCCATATCTGCCCTTTCGCTCGACTAGCCAACCATCACTACAACCAGGGCATGCCGCGAATTCTGCCCCACAGCTGCATCCCCGTTTTTCAGGATCCATTTTGTCAGGTATAGGCAAATCGCTATTACACACTATGCAAGCGCGAAGCGTTTCTCCACAAAGTGCGCGATGCTCGCATGCAAAGAACGTGGCGCCCTTCTTAGACTTTCTCTCAAGCATTCTTCCACCGCATGCGCCACAACGATGCTCTGCAACGCCAGAACAACCAAGTTCGAATACTCCGTATTCTTCGTTTTCGACTAGCTCACGTGCAAATACTGACGGCTTTTCTCGGCTTGCAGACACAGTTACCGTCTTGCGAGCTCGGGTCATCGCAACATAAAAGAGCCTGCGTTCCTCAGCGTGATCAAAATCTTCAGGCTCGGGCAGCACCAAATCAAGGAATGGGTCATCCACGATTTCGGACGGGAACCCAAACTTGCTGGTGGTAGCGCCCAAGATTACAACGTGATCTGCTTCGAGGCCCTTGGCGGCGTGCACTGTCAAAAAGCGGATCGATAGTCGTGGGTAGCAAGATTTGAGTTGGGTGAAATTATCAGGTCTCAAAAAATGGTAGCGACCAAGCAACAAAACACTGGAGCTTTTTCCACCTGCGACGTCGCCTTCAAAATCCTCCAAAATTGACGCAAGCGCAGCTCGTTCTTTGCCGCCAGAGTAATATGTAACTCTAATCGCCGGGGCGTCCGTGGTGTCGGCTGTTACAACTCGTTTTTGGATCTGAGATGGGTTTTGTAGAATGAAGCTACGTGCGGGTAGAGCGATCTTGTCTACGCTACGAAACGTCCGCCCAAGATCCACGGTTTGGTGCACTCCAGTTTTTCCGATGAATGTTCTGGTCTTGTCACGGTTTAGTTCCGGTCTCTTTCGAGCAATGTTTGCTGTGAAGGAGATAAGAAATGGCAATGCGATACAGAGACGAGTTTCGCCGTGATGCGGTCCGCATCGCAACGACCAGTGGCCTTACAAGACCGAA
>JABSSD010000188.1 GCA_013214575.1 Paracoccaceae bacterium
AAGGACAGAAAGGTAGCTATTTGATCCGGATCAGACGAGACCTCGCCACGCGCAATGACAGCACCATCGCCTTCAACAACACAGATCGCGACTGATTTGACGGATACATCGAGCCCCACATAATATGACATGATCGTCGTCGTCCTGTACGGTTTGTGATTTATGAGGCCAGTATATTGAACCTCGTTCGCCCGAGGAGAACGATGACCGCAAACACACCATGTCAGTCGCCGCAGTGGTCATGAACGGCAGCAGTGGGCCGTTCACGACCGTAATGGACGGGGGACGTGGCCTGATTTCTGCACTATGCACATTTTGGCGCTAAGGGCGGACGTTCGCTGCAAGGCCAAGATGATCAATGCTTCGCCCCGAAAGGGGACGTCTATGCAGTTGTTGATTGGGCGAGGACTTAAGAAGACGAATCCGTGCTGATCAAAGTGTAGTTTCTCTCCTACAATTTAATTCTTGATCTGGCTGCATACCTTTGACAAACAATCTTTGACATCCTTCTAAAGGCGACCAAGCTGGTCGCCTTTCCCATTTGATCAACCCTTTGGAACGCGCCCATGACCATCACCCATCTTGTCACCCATTCTGGCGGCTTCCATGCCGACGAGTTGTTGTCTTCTGCAGTGCTCACACGCCTGTTTCCTCAGGCGGAGTTGCTACGCAATAGGGATCGGCAATGGGTCACGCCAGCGGCTCATAAGATCATTTTCGATGTAGGAGGCGCTTACGACGGCGAGGCGCAGATCTTTGACCACCACCAACGTCCTGGCCCGCTGCGTGAAGATGGTCAACCGTTCAGCTCCTTTGGTCTGATATGGGCGCATTATGGGCGGGCGTATCTGGCGGCGATGGACGTGCCGAGGGATGACGTCGAGGCCATCCATTCCAAGTTTGATACCAAATTTGTGCTGCCGATTGACCTGTTGGACAACGGCGCAATGGAACCGTCTGTCGCGGGGCCATTGTCGATCCTGACTTTGCCCGCGCTTTTGGGAAGCTTGAAGCCGGTATTTGACGATCCGTCGCCAACGGCTGACGACGATGCTTTCTTTGCCGCCTTGCCCATTGCGCGGCGTTTTGTTGAAGCCCAAATCCGCAATCTCGCGGCGAAAGCTCGCGCGCAGGGCATCGTGATCGAGGCCATCGCCAAAGCGGGTACATCACCCATTCTGGAGCTTCCCATGGGCATGCCCTACCGCTCTGCACTCGACCAGGCCGAGGCCGACCACATGCTGTTCGTGATCCATCCGCGCGGCGATGACTGGACACTCAACGGGATCAAGCTGTCAAATGATACCTTCGACCAACGCGCCGATCTGCCAGCTGCTTGGGCTGGCCTGACGGATACCGGACTCGAAGATGTGAGCGGTGTCAAAGGCGCTAAATTTTGCCATAACGCTCGCTTTATTGCTGTTGCCAGCACACGCGAGGCGATCCTGGAAATGGCCGAAATTGCGGTGCAAGACGTTCAATAAGGGCAGGGAACGGTTCGCCACGTCCATTGATCCAGTGCATTGCCTCGTAGGCGCCAGGATGCTCGATGGGGCAGGTGGGTTGCACTGCAAAAAAGGAACTATGCCGATAGTTCGGGGGTTGGCAGTGCGTGCTGTGCCAGGGCAATCTTGATGCTAATCATTATTTTGACCACTAATGTAGAATAATATATATCACTCTCTCCAATAGTATTTTCTATGAGACAAACGTTTCAGAATAGAGTCCTTCCGTGACCACATTTTCTCCTGACGCAGTACTGATTTCAACGACGGCCTACCTTGAAAAGCTCGGCAATGCCGCCGGGATTGCCCTCTCTCTTTTTGTCATCGTAGGCCTAACTTTAAGGCTGATCGAAACCAAAGGCCCCCGGATGCATCTTTGGGCGATGGTCGTCTTTTTTGCGGTCAGTGCGTTGGATATGCTTGCCGATACAGTTTTTCACGCACCTTTTTCTGTACTGCTAGCCCTTTATGATTGGGAGCTTGTTCTGTTCCCCGGATATACGGTTGGGCTCTATTTTTTTGTGCGGGGCCTAACGAGCCCAGAGCCGAAAGTTACCGGCAAAGATCTGGTACACTTGATACCTTTTGCAATGGCGCTTCTGTGCCTTTTGCCTGAACTTGTCTTGCCAGGGCCTGTTCGAAAGGGGCTGGAGGATCAGGACCTGTCTTCTTGGCATCAATATTTGATTGATCTCGGCCGCATTACGTTCTTGGTTTTGTGGATCGTTGTTCTGACTATTTATGGATCCCTTTGTGTCCGGCGTTTGGTGCTGCACAAGCGGAATATACGGGAATTGTTCTCTGATCTCAGTGGCAAGAAACTGATTTGGCTGGATGCTCTGGTCGCAACAATTTTTATCCTGGCAGGTACAGTCATTCTGGGCGAAGTGCTCTTACTTCTCGGTTTCCCTGGATTGCCAAAGGGTATGTTCACCATGGCTTTTGATGTCCTGCTGACTGCTGCTTTTGGACTGTTTGCGCTGCGTGCGTCGCCGTCATTGCCAAGTTGGTCAGAGAGTATTGTGACCAGCTCGCCTGCACCGGCACTTGGGGCCACAGAGGGTAATCAACCACAAAATCAGCGTTATGCCCGATCGGGATTGCAGGCGGATGATCTTGCCAGATATGCAGACCGGCTTGAGAAACGCATGGCTCAAGGCGAGCTGTGGCGGGACAGTTCTTTGAACCTGCGCGGCTTGTCTGCGGCTGTTTCGCTACCGCCTATTCATCTATCCGAAGTTTTGAATACACGTTTGTCGCTGACATTCTATGACTTCGTGAACCAGCATCGTGTCAAAGATGCCTGCGCCCTTTTGAGTGCCAGCAACCAAACTGTGCTTGAGATCAGCGAGATGGTTGGTTTCAACTCGAAATCAACGTTCAATGCCAGTTTCAAAAAAGTGACTGGGCAGACCCCCACGGAATATCGTTCAACAAGTCGTTGATAGGGGCCAGGCAGGCTGAATCAACGTCCATCTGGTAAGGGACGTCGAATATTCATGTGCATTTCTGAATCTCCAACCACCTATTTTTGAACGAGAAATCTCCAACACTGTCCGGACCAGCTTGTCCGGACGTAGCAACCAGCCTGCCCGGTCGCACAAAGTCCCGTGGATCGTCATATCGCCCTCAACACAACAGACCAGTGTGCTTCAAAACCACTCGGTCACGTATCTGAGGACTGCATAAATGACTACTTTTCCCGCACTTAGACTTTGCACGCATCCCCCCAAACCATTGCAGTCAGTGCTCCGCTGGTTTCGAGAGGCTGGGCGTATGGAACGTAAAAGGCCACATCGCAAGAAAACCTCCAGATGGGCAAAGTCATGATTGTCCCCCACAGCATAAAGCCGACCTTTGCGGTGGGCGACCGGTGCTTGGGGTCAGCAATATTTGTGACCTATTTTTTCAACCAAACAAACGACGAAAAGCCAAATCGATGAAAACCTGTTTAACGCTGATCCTTCCCATGACTCTTGCTGTAGTGGCCTGCTCCGGGACCGGAGCCGATTACACTCCGATTACCGACGGAGCACCTACCGCTGAGTTTCAGAGTGACTTAACTGCCTGCCGCGAAGTTTCTAAAAAACATCGTTGGGATAATGCAGAAGCCCGCGAAGACATTGTGATTTCGACTGTCCTTGGTGCGGTATTAGGTGCTGCAAATGGTAACTCAGGCAGTGCCTTGGGGGGAGCCCTTGTTGGCGCGGTCGGCAGCAGTGTCGGCGGAGGTGTCAACACGCGTGATGATCGCAAAGACATTGTCGTTTCCTGCATCCAACAACGCGGACACAATGTTGTTGGATAAGGAGACGTACGGTGAGACTGCTTCCAAATAGCGGCGTTGTTGGCTGTTACACAGTGGTAAGCAAGAAATATATGAAGAACCGGCGGAGTTCATCCGCCGGTTCCAACGTCATGGTCTTGTGCCGACCGGAGCCGCAGATATGAGATGCGTCAAAGGTCTACTGTGCGATTGTTGACCCGGCTTGCGCGAACGGCCCGTTGGGTGTCATAGAAACGCGTTCCGACTAACAGGCATGGACAATACTTCGCTCGAAAAGCTGCTGTGACGCGACCGCGGAATCATGCTGTACGCAATTATCACAATGGCAGATCTTGCAAGGCTTTTGGCCTCGGGATGCTGCATGGGGATCACGGCATTGGAGGTGACTCACACGGGTCTTTCCCCCACCTTGTCGAAGAGGTGCGTCCGATGCGAATGGCCCCGGTCTGGCTTCGGGACAGTTGGATATTGGACTTGTCGCGGTTGCGTTCCGGCCTCTCAACTCATTTTTAGGCGGCCCTTCTCTAGAATGCCAAGCCTTGCCTGATAGGGTCATGCCACGATCCCGAGAATGGGCTTTTGTCGCCTCCTTCAACGCCAGCTTCACGACTTTGCGCCGGACTTCGTCAGGAATACGGTTCCAAACGTGTTTGGTCTTCGGCGACTGATCCTGTAAGCCAGCCTCACCACGCTGCAGATACCGGTCATACCAACGGTAGAACGTGGT
>JABSSD010000189.1 GCA_013214575.1 Paracoccaceae bacterium
AAGGACAGAAAGGTAGCTATTTGATCCGGATCAGACGAGACCTCGCCACGCGCAATGACAGCACCATCGCCTTCAACAACACAGATCGCGACTGATTTGACGGATACATCGAGCCCCACATAATATGACATGATCGTCGTCCTCCTGTACGGTTTATGATTTATGAGGCCAGCATATTGAACCTCGTTCGCCCGAGGAGAACGATGACCGCAAACACACCATGTCAGTCGAACGACACCCAGAAAACTCCGAACTAGCGCAGTCAGCGAACAATTCTGCTGCCGCAGAAATCCGTCAGTATGGGCAGAAAGCGGTAGTTCGCTGCGGTGTGCACCAATGGCAGCTAGCTATGAATGCGATCTGTGCAAACAGGTAAGATTGACCCATTTCTACCTGTTTCAAGCATTTAGCTTAGCTTGTCGCAGTTACCGCTATCCTTTGATTTTGCGGGATCTCCAATAATTGGATGGTCTTCGTGTTTTCAGCTGTAGGATGTCAAAATTTCGTGGTGGAAACAAGGATTTGAGCCAACACCCGGGTCACCAACTTTTCACTTGCAAATTCTCAAAATCTTGATTTTATTAAATTAAATGAGCGTGTCATCTAATGTTCGTGACACTTCGAAAATGATTTCGAGTTCAACGCCCCCCCCAAGTATCAATATTGTTCTTCAGTTTCCTTCACGTACCTTTAGTACATCCTATGGTAGGCGGCAGTTCAGAGTTGCGAGTTTGTGAAGATGGAAACAAGCCTATCACGATGCTGTCAGCGATTGTACTTATGGCACCCTTTAAATATTCTATGGGCTGATGCCAGTATGGGCCAGAGTTCCTACGTTACGAACCTATTGCTTGTTGAGAGGCCACAGAGATGACTGTTAGGTGCTTAATTCTAAAATTGTGCTTATGTATCAGCTTGTTATCGGGCAATGCCGCCCTTGCAAGGTCGCTAGTCATAGGCACGATTAGCGACGAGCCGGTCAAAGAAATTCGGGCATTTCTGCCTTTTGCCAAGTACCTAGCTAAACAGTTGGAAACATTCGGGATCGACGACGGAAAAGTTGTAATTGCACGGGACATCGACCACATGGCCAGCCTCATTAACAAGGGAGAGGTTGATCTCTTTGTTGACAGTCCTTTGGTCGCACTGGCCATCATTGGGAAAACAGGATGTCGGTTGTTAGCCCGAAGGTGGAAAAAGGGTATCGCACAATACCATTCCGTTGTTTTCGTTCGACAAGACAGTGATATAGATTCTGTTCATGATCTTACCGGTCGCATTGTCGCATTTGAAGAGAGCTACTCATCAAGCGGGCATTTGCTTCCACGAATAACCATGGAGCGGATAGGAGTACCATTGACGCAATTGCTGAATCTCCAATCCAATGTATCCACAGAACAGGCTGGATATGTGTTCTCTGGAGATGATGAAAACACGATGGAGTGGGTTTTACGCGGCCGTGTCGATGCAGGTGCCATGTCCATGGCCAATTTCGAAAATCGGGTCGCGAGCAACTGGGAAGATCTGAAAATAATTCTGAAAACCGCAGACATTCCTCGCCATTCGGTTAGCATTTCCTCAAAAATTTCGGGACCTTTATCCTCTGCCATCGAGGCCGCATTGTTCACCATGCAAGATAGCGAAGATGGGCAACGTGTACTTGATGGCTTTGAGAACACAACCAAATTCGACCCGATTCCACAGGAAACGATGGCGCTTTTGGATCTTTTCCAGATCCCCGTTTTGGCCCTGGTAGGCGAGGAATAAGTTGTTTGAACTTCGGACAAAACTTGTTGCCTACACCATTCTGGTCGTCCTCGCTGTTGCTGGGGGGTTATCCACGATTTCGATTGCGTTGGACCACAAAAATTCAGTTGCCGCATTCGAAAGAAAGGTAACCGCTCTGGCCAGAACTCTGGGTGAAGCCGTAGTGGAATCGGTTTATGATTTGGATATCAAACTCCTGCGGCAGCAGGTGACCTCCGTTTTGACAAACAATGACGCCAAGACGGCCTTCATTTTGGATGCTGAAGGTCTGGTGCTGACCGATGGGATGGAGGAAAACCCCCTTCGTGGAAGCCGGATTGTGGACCCGTTCGCAAATCGCATCCTGACGGAAAAAGCCTGGTCAGCACAACACCAAGACGAAAGAATTTTGGTCGGGGGGCCAATATTACTGACCGAGGGAGTTGTGCTCGGCTTCGTTTATCTCGATTTTTCGACTGCAGAGCTAAATGCACGAATGATTGGACAAATACAGCAGACACTTATGCTGTCAGCTCTCTTCGTCCTCATCACCTCATTTATCGCAATTGCAGTGGCTAGGCAAATCACCCGGCCGATCAATAAACTGACTGATTTTGCTGTCAGGGTAAAGGAAGGAAGCAGTGATCGTGAAGTTCCAGATTGTGGAAAAGATGAAGTAGGTCGTCTTGCACAGTCATTTTCTAGTATGCTGATGAACCTTGATAAGTCCAACCAGGACCTTCGGAAACTGACCGAGACGCTGGAGGAGAGAGTCAGAGATCGCACTCAGGAGGCAGAGGCAGGCACAAAAGCCAAGTCCGAATTTCTGGCAACAATGAGCCACGAAATCCGTACTCCAATGAATGGGGTGCTGGGCATGACATCGCTGCTAGAGGAAACTAATCTGGACGAAGAGCAGGAGTTGTTCGTTCGCACGATTTCCGAATCTGGGCAAGCTCTTCTGGTCATCATCAATGACATCTTAGATTTCTCCAAAATTGAAGCTGGAAAAATCCTTTTGGATGAAGAGCCATTTAATCTTGAAAACCTTGTACAGAGCATCCTGAAACTTCTATCTCAGAAAGCTTCTGGCAAGAACCTGAACTTGGTGATGGACTACAGTCCTGACATGCCGAAGGTCTTGGTTGGGGACGAAGGACGTATCCGGCAAATCATTACAAACCTAATTGGAAACTCGGAAAAATTCACTATGAACGGCAGCATTCGTGTTGTGGTGTCAGGATCCTCCGCACAGGGCGCCTCATCTGTGGAGATCGCTGTACAGGACACCGGTATAGGCATTCCAGAAAGCAAACTTGCTAAAATATTTGAAGGGTTCTCACAGGTGAATGCCAGTAGCACTCGCAAGTTTGGAGGAACCGGATTGGGCCTTACAATTGCCTCTGACTTGGCGAGCCTGATGGGCGGCGACATTCAAGTACGCTCAGAAGTTGGAAAGGGTTCAACATTCACGTTCAGATGCCTTTTGAAAACATCCAATAATGCAGAACCCTCACTTCAAGTGACTGAGAACAATTTCAATGATCTGATCAACCTAGATCTGACCAAAGCGCCCCTCAAAATTCTGATCGCAGATGACAATAAAACCAACAGGCTAGTTGTCCAGAAAATGCTTAAAACAACAGGCACGGAAGTCATTTTCGCACAAGATGGCAGCGAGGCGGTGCAGCAGTTTATTAATCACATTCCCGGACTTGTGTTTATGGACATTTCAATGCCCAAGTTGACTGGCATTGAGGCAACTAAGGAAATCCGGTCCTTTGAGGCAGAAAACGGAATGAACGCCTGCCCGATTATTGCCTTGACCGCCCATGCCATGAAAGGTGACAGGGAGAAGTTCTTAGAGCAAGGGATGGATGGATACATTAGTAAGCCGGTTAGAAAAGATGAGTTAATTGAGTTGGTCGCATTTTGGTCCCGGGAGCGAGATAGTAGACAGAACTTGGAATGCAACTCGGCATAGTTCGATTTCATTAACCCCATCTCTGTTCTCTATCTTTTATTTTCCGTTCGCTCTGAAACGATTTTTTCACGCCGAACAGAAAGTTAATTCCAGAGATAAATCGGGCAACACGGGATGACTTCGATTGTTAGGATCTCCGCTCCTCAGTTGAGTGCTCCTTAGGGTCAGGACTCATAGCCAAAAAATGACAGTAGCGGCCAGCGCGATGGCCGATAGGAAAATTTCAGGACATCGATCATAACGCATTGCGATGCGTCGCCAATCCTTCAATCTCCCGAACATATTCTCGATACGGTGGCGCTGGCGATACCGAACGGTGTCGTGCGGGATGATTACCTTTCGGTTCTTGCGTGACGGGATGCAGGCGGCGATTCCCCGATCTTTCAATGCATTACGGAACCAATCGGCGTCGTAACCGCGATCCGCCAGCAGCCACTTGGCCTTCGGGAGCGACGACAGCAGGGCCCGTGCGCCTTTGTAGTCGCTGACGTTTCCGGCGCTCAGGAACATCTGGATCGGGCGACCCAACGCATTCATTGCCCGGCAGGGTATTGCAAAGCAATGTCCCGAGAGGGGGCACAGCATGCGGTTTTGAGTTCAGCCCGCCCTTTGTTACGCCAATCATGCGGCCTTTTGCTGTTATTTTCGCCCCAGGCTGGAGGCGGTGCGATGTGCCTTTAAGTGTGTTGCGTCGATCATCAGCGTATCGGTTTTGTCGCCTTCGCGCGCCAGCTCCATCAGAATATGGGCAAAGATGCCCTTACGGCTCCAGCGGATCCAACGGTTGTAAAGCGTCTTAGGTCGACCATATTCTGCAGGCACATCCCGCCAAGACAACCCATTGCGATTAACAAATATAATCCCACTGAGAACACGCCGGTCATCCCTCTCGGGACATGGCTACGCAATACCCCGACGGGCAGTGAACACGGGGCTTGCCGTGGGACTTTGGAAAGTAAGGACGAAGGCGCGCCATTTGCGCCTCCGTCAGCCAAAACAGATCGCTCATAATACCGCTCCTCTTTCGGAGCAGTGAAGCAGCGATCTGTCAGAATATCAATGGGTCCTGACCCTAGTCTGTGCCCACTCCGGTTTGACATGCAACTGTAAGCAGCTACGGTTATCTCAAAAATTGAAACGAAGGAATTTCACCATGATTGAAATGATTGATACTGGAACAGCAGGTCAGCTTGAGATGCGCATGAGCGGCGCTATCGCGGCGGTGGACTATGACGACGTGCTGACACCAGCGCTGGAGGCGGCGTTGGCCGACGTTGACGCAGTGCGGCTTTTGGTTGTGGTTGGCGAGGAACTGAATTTCAATGTCAGTGCAGCCTGGGCCGATATGAAACTTGGCCTCAGCCATTGGCGAGGCTTCGACCGGGTGGCTGTTTGCGCGGGAAGTGGCTGGATTGCAAGCGCCATTTGTGCCTTCGCGCCGATCATGCCATGCCCGGTACAAGTCTTCGATTTCGAAGAAGAAGAGGCTGCCCGGCGTTGGCTAAGGGAGTCGCTGGGTGCCATTCATCTCCGCGATCTGGGCGGCCCGGCGCTGCAGATCGAACTGATCGGTAAGGTTAGTCCCGAGGACTACGCGATGGCGCAGGGCGATCTGGATGCGAAACTACTCGAGCGGGACGGCTTCCGACTGCTGATCGATGTAAGGGAATTTGATGGCTGGCAAGGGTTGTCGGCCATGGGGGCACATCTTTCGCTTGCCCGTGGCCACGCACCACTGCTGGACAAGGCTGCCATCGTCGGCGACCGGACCTGGCAGAAGATGGCGCAAAGGGTCGGTTCCCGGTTCTTAGATGCGGAGACCCAGTTTTTCGACGCCGCGAATTTCGAAGCCGCGAAGAAATGGTTAATGTCGGACTAAGCCCAAGAACGTTAAGCCGACAATCGCGAACGACCGCAAAGTCCCGCCCCTAGGTCGGTCGGTCGTTCAGATCGCAGCGAGGGTCGGTTATCCGCCTTTATTGTCGAAATGTGCATGGTGCAGCAATTGGGCCACTTCACTCACCCATAAATGTAGCGAACGGCCCAAACCTGCCGTTCGTGACCACTGCAGCGAATGCCCAGTTCGAGCCCTATAGTGTTAGAGGTTTTTGGTTCCGCACAGCCATCCTATGAGCATGTCATACTTGCGTATTGGCCGCGACTTTTCATGTCGGTTTTCATAGTACCCATCTAATATTCGAAAACCTCCCTCCTTGAGGTCAACAAACATCGATCTGAATGCACTGGGTCCCAAAAAACCTCGAACCCGAACAAGTCGAATTCGGTTTTCTGGCTTCTTAACATCCCGACGATATCTGGTAACTCTATTGGAAGTTGCAAGCTTCGCATGCTTCTCAAAACATACAATAAATTCTTCATGATCACCTTGGAATTCTAACGCTTTTGGAAACGGAATAACTGAAAAAATTGTGGTCTGTAGCGCCAAAACGAACAAAATAAGCAAAATCAGGAAGACACCTATCGATTTTGATAACCGATCGGCGAACTGGTGTCTCCTCTCCCAAGGTTCCATTTGATGAGTTTTCCCGAATAATCAGCAGAAATGAAATAGCAAAAAATTACATGCAATAGCTTCCAACTGCCAGAGTCAATGTCTGCAAAGTTCGGCTGAGCTGACATTGGTTCATCCCGCAGCGAAGGTCCGGTAACCGCCCTTAGTGACGAAATGTACTTGGTGCAGCAATTGAACCGTTGCCCCGACCCATTAATCCATTGCAACCTTTCGTGACCACTCGACCGCTGGCCCGGCCTTAAGCCCTGCCTTTACCGACCATCTGATGGGCTGGCCCATGGGCTGGACCGATCCGCTGCAGCCGGTAACGGGGTGGTCCCGATGGCTGCAGCGCGCGCGTTTGAAGCGTTGAAGAAGGAACTTTTGAACGGGGTGTAAAAACCCTTTAAAGACCGCTTAAAGAAGTGGCCAAACCGGTGATTTGAACGGTTTGAGCCGCTGCCCGGCAGGCTACTGCAATTATCTCTGTCCCCAATCGCCGAAGCGGAACCGCTCAAATCTGGGGCCTGGCAGCGCCTCACCCCGCCGTCCAGCGCCCTTTGTTTAGAAAGGCCGGGCAATTGCTGTTTGATATTTTGAAGTGCGTCCAACGCTCTGGGGGTGACCTGCGCCAGAACCGCCGCTAAGGTGCCTAGATCTCAAAAACGAGTTGCTGCAACTATCTCTGTCCAAGTTTGCAAGAATCTCTGTCCGGCTACACCGGTGTTGTTGGACACCTAATACTGCAGTAACCGGAAGAGCCTGGAGGATGCCGGAAGAACCCGGATAGAACCTTACAAACAAGGGGTTTCGTGACGGTGGGCCGCATCCTAGGCCGTTTTGATGAGTGTCCTTCAAAACAGCTTAAAACGGGCCTTTAACGCCGTTTGACCAATATTGGGACACCCAACTTTGTAAATTATTCCGATCTCCCTGTGTGCCCTGTAAATAAGGTTGATCGGCCATTGTAGCCGTCTCAGCACCCCGGCGAGCGCGCTTATTCTAAGGGTCGGAACTGGGAAATCCTACGCCCAGTTTGTTCACGGCTTCCCAGATAGGGATTAGTCTAAAAAATTCAATGCTATAGAGGTATTTGAGAAGTTCCCTTACGTGCTGGAAGTGGGAAGCGTTTTTGGGGAAAACCGACACATGGTGCTCCCATCTGGGATCCGAGCACGGCACTAAATTCTAACATTTTCATCCAATAGCTGCCATTCGAACGACACCCAGAAAACTCCGAACTAGCGCAGTCAGCGAACAATGCTGCTGCCGCAGAAATCCGTCAGTATGGGCGGAGACCTGCCGTTCGCTGCGCATTGCTTGAATGACTGCACTGCAGGTCAAACGGGCGCTCAATCAGTGCTCTTGGCCAACGGCGGTTGCCTCGAACGGTTTGATGCGCGGCTACTAATCCAACGACCAGGCAGCCGCGGAGAACTGGGTCTTCAGATGTGACACAAAGGCCTCGATCCGAGCGGCTCGAACTGAGCGGGGGTTCATCAGGGCGACAACATCTGCGTCCGGCAAATTCCAATCCGGCAGGACGGACAGCAGCCGACCTTGCCGCAAGTCATCGGCGACGCTCCATTCTGATCGTTCAATGATGCCAAGGCCGCCCAATGCCCAGCCTCGGATCACCTCGCCGTCATTGCTTTCAAAACTGGGATGTATGCGGATCAATTCGGTGCCTCCGCTTGAGCGGGTTAACGACCAAAGGGTAACGTCGGCCTGATCTTCCCGCACCACTCCGATACGATGTATAGGCAGATCCTTTGGTGTTTTTGGCAGACCATGTCGAGACGCATAGCACGGCGCGGCGCAGAGAATGCGGCGGTTTGGGGCAAGCTTTTTCTGGACTAGGTCCAAATCGGGTAATCTCCCGACATGAATGAGCACATCCCAGAGGTTGGTCCGCATTGCGCCCCGGGGATCTTCGGTTAGGGTCAAGGAGGGCGCCAGCTCGGGATGTTCAAGGGCGAATGCTGCCAAGATAGGCGCAATTTTTAACCGCCCAAAACCAAACGGGGCCACGATGCGAAGCGGGCCCGCTACAGCACCACGGCGCTCTGCCAACGCCTCGGCCAATTCGTCGAGATCGGTCAAAATAGCAGCGCTGCGTTCGGCCAGAAGCCCGCCTTCAGCCGTGAGACGCAGACCTGCGGGTCCTCGGTCAGCCAGCTTCAGTTGTAATTTTTGTTCAATTTGGGCAAGGCGCTGGGTCACGGCTGGCGGCGTGACATTCAGCGCCCGCGCAGCTGCTGCAAGCGACGGAGCCGCTGCGACGGCCTGAAAGAAACGAAGATCGGTTAAGCTAAGCATTAACCAAAAGCTTAATGTGATTGTTAGAACGGGTAAATGTGCAATCACTCTTACAACCGATAAACGCGACAGGGTACTTACCAGGAGAGCCTACACATGACTGCTGATCCCCGCTTTTTCGATTTGATAACGCCGTCTTTGCTGTTGGATGAGGCGAAAATGCTGCGGAATATCAACCGGCTTGCAGATCATGCACAGGGGCTGGGTGTCTCGCTGCGACCGCATTTGAAGACAGCCAAATCCGTTGATGTGGCGCGGCGCCATTTGCCCGCAGGGGATGGTCCGGCCACTGTATCGACACTGGCCGAGGCCGAAACATTCTTTGCCGCAGGGGTGCGCGATATTCTCTACGCGGTCGGCATTGCGCCGCAGAAACTGCCACGTGTGGTGGCGCTTCGCGCTGCTGGCTGTGACCTAAGTGTTATTCTGGACAATGTGGTACAAGCCGAAGAGGTGGCCAAGGCTTCACGTGAGGCGGGAGTTCCCGTTCCAGTGCTTATCGAGATCGACTGCGACGGTCATCGTGGTGGCCTGCGGCCCGACGATCCCCTTTTGATCACCATTGGGCGCATCCTTCACCAAGGTGGGGCAGAATTACGAGGGGTGATGACCCATGCCGGTGAGAGTTACACCGTTGTAGGCAAAGAGGCACATGCGAAATTCGCCGAGGTTGAGCGCGCGGCGGCAGTTGATGCTGCAAAGGCGCTGCGCGCGGCTGACCTGCCCTGTCCGGTGGTTAGCGTGGGGTCCACACCTACGGCGCATGCCGCGCGTGATCTGACCGGAGTGACCGAGTTGCGCGCGGGGGTCTATGTGTTTTTTGATCTGGTGATGGCCGGGATTGACGTCTGCCAACAGGAAGATATCGCGCTATCGGTGCTTACAACCGTGATTGGGCACCAACACGATCGGGACTGGACCATGGTAGACGCTGGATGGATGGCGATGTCGCGGGATCGGGGCACCGCAGACCAAGCGGTGGATCAAGGATATGGGGTTGTCTGTGACGAGGCGGGCACCATTCTGCCAGGTTTGATCCTGTCGTCAGCCAATCAGGAACACGGGATCATCACTCGTCGATCCGGCGCCACCACCCCCATGCCCGACCTACCTGTGGGTACGCGCCTGCGCATTCTGCCAAACCACGCTTGCGCCACCGCAGCGCAACATTCCCATTTCACCGTCATACCAGCCGAACCAGACAGTGCCCTGATTGAGTGGCCACGTTTCGGCGGCTGGTAAGGAGACACGTCATGATCCATATTACCGAAGCCCAATCTGGCGCTGCAATATCTCATGAACTGGCTTATGAGGCCGTGCATCGTGCGTTGATCGCCACCAACTCATCAGAGGCAGCCACCTTTCCGGTCGTGTTGGGCAATGCCAGCGACCCGCAGAACAAATTCACCATCAAGTCCGCTGCCGATGGCAGTCTGGTGGGGTTGAAGGTCGGGTCGTATTTCCCAACAAACGACGCCGCGGGGCTGCCGCGCCACGACTCGATCATCCTGCTGTTTGATCAGGCAAAGGGGCGGATCGGTGCCATCGTCGAAGCGGGCAAGCTGAATGCTTATCGCACAGCTGCTGCCGATGCCGTCGCAACTGACGCTTTGGCGCGCTCGGATGCTCAAGTGCTTGCCCTGTTCGGCACCGGCCACCAAGCAGCTTATGAAGCGCAGGCCATCGCGCGTATTCGACCGCTCATCAGGATTATGGTTGTGGGTCGGAATGCAGACCGGACCAGTGCTTTTGTCGCCCAATTGCGCGACAAGGGCCTGCCTGCCGAAGCGGCACAGGCAGAAACAGCCTGTCGCGCCGCCGACATAATAGTGACGGCAACGACCGCCACCAAACCCTTGTTTCAGGCAGATTGGGTTCGCCCGGGTACCCACATCTCGAGCATGGGATCGGATGCAATCGGTAAGCAAGAACTGCCGCCCCAACTTTTTGCTCAAAGCCGGTTGTTTTGCGATCTGCCGGAACAATCTGCCCGTATTGGTGAGTTCCAACACGTCGACGCTGGACTGTCTTTGACGGCGATTGGTGCTGCCCTATCCGATACTGCCGAGGGCCGTCGCACAGCTGAAGAAATAACAATTTTCGATAGCTCCGGCATAGCACTACAGGACCTGTACATCGCAGAGTCCATTATTGCTGCAACTTCATCTTGAGCGTTTAAATTGCGGTACAGTCAAGTCTGCTCTGAGCAAAATCCAGACCTTCGCCACAGAGGTCACGAAGGCCCGGTTCGGGCCGTTAGCAACCGTGATGGGCGAGTGAAAGGGCCCAATTGCTGCACCATGCACTTTTCGTCACTAAGGGCGGATTGCAGCCGTTCGTTGCGGCAGGAACCACTGTCTGCTTAGCGAAAGCCCGCTGAAGATCTCATTCATTTTGAACTACCCGTGGGCATGGACTGAACGAATAGCGTGTTCTATCGCGGCTTTGGAAAATTCGAAGCTGCCGACCTCAGGCGACGTAGGATCCAGCAATACCTTCCGACCATCGGCAGTTCCTACCTGAAATTTTTGACCTTCCATGACCGTGCCCCAGACGCCAACGTCTTTGATCTTGATCGCATCAACTGTCAGGGGATTTGCGTCCAAAATTGTGAAGTTCGCGAGTTTTCCCGGTTCGATACTCCCCCGTTCATTCTCCAATCTGAGCGAATAGGCCGCATCAAGCGTAACACCGCTCAGTGCTCCTTCGCGAGAAATGCGCTGGTTTTCTCCTGCAACACGTCCTGAACTGGTGATCCGATTGACCGCACACCACATTAAAAAAAGAGGGTCCGCCGGTGCCATAGGCATGTCCGAATGGAGCGAATAGGAAATACCCGCACGCTCGACATCACCCAGGCGCGCCATCTGATCTGCCCGCTCCGGCCCGAGCCCCGTTTCACTGTACTTATCCGCCAAGGCTGTCACATAATATGGGTTCGCGCTCACAATGGCGCCAAGCTGTTTGATGCGATCGACCTGATCGGCGGCGCTCACGGCAAAATGGATAATTGTCGTGCGATGGTCATACCGCGGATTGCGGCGGAGATTGGCCTCAAGGGAATTGAGCACACGATCAAGCCCCGCGTCCCCGTTTACGTGGATATGCAACTGATAGCCTGCGTTCCAATACACGCGAAAGGCACGCTCAAAAAGATCTTCATCCATCATCCACTCGCCGTGGTAGTCGCCAATAAAGGGGTCTCGCACTTGCATCGCGAGCGAGTAAATCGCGCCATCTGCAAATAGCTTTACCGCGCCTTTTGTAGAGTGTGTCATCCCCCCGTACCAGCTCGCCAGTTTTTCGGTCTCGGCAATAACCTGCGCGTCGTCCTCATACATTTCTACCAGGGTTTTTCCGTCCGGCATAAACGACCAGCGAAACGGCATAGACGGGCTGGACATAACCGAATTCACCATGTCCTGAACCGGTTTTGCCAATATCCCACCGGGCTCATTGCCAAAGGTAATCCCCTTTGAATGCATATAATCCCGCATAACAAGCGCGCCTTCGCGAAACTTGTCTGGGTCCGCAACCATTGGAGCGATATTAGCCAAGACTGAGAACATTCCTTGCTCCCAGAAGTGACCGTCCGAATAGCTCGATTGCTCTTGGGCGGTGGCAGTCCACCCATCCATCAGGTCTTGGGTGACACCAGCCTGAGCGAGGGCAAACGTGTTTAGTACAAATTCGTGGCAGGATCGCATCCAGATGATAACGGGGCGTGTTGTGCTGATTTTGTCTAGGTCGCTGCGTGTGAGGGGGCCATAAAATGCGGCGTGATACCCCCAGCTAAACAAAACCCCCTCCGGGGTATCAAGTTTCTCTTCGGCGGCCCCCAGCCGTTGCATGAAATCGGTTTTGTCCTTTACCGCAGGCACCGTTCCTGTGGGCAATTCCCAATCTTCGATCGACAGAATTTCGGACGACATTGAGAGAGCGGCAAGTAGCGGGTGCGCGTGCTGGGCAATAAAGCCTGGAACAATTACCTTGTCCTTGAATGTTGTATCCATTTCATAAGGCTGACCACCAACGATAGCTTTCACGTCCTCAAGCGTTCCACATGCCAGAATGTGGTTGTTCACAACGGCCACGGAGGTGGCTGTTGGACGCGACGGGTCGAGTGTGACGATCTCACGGGCAGAGTATATCGTTACGGTGTCATCGGCGTTCATCAGTTTGCCAACATCAGAAAGAGAGGACGTTTTCGCCAAGGCAACAGCGGCAGGAGAAACTAAAAAAGTCGCGCTCAAAAGCCCGGTCCGTAAGAAACCTCTGCGGTTCAAACTATTCATGACAATAATCTCCGGTTTTTCAATGTGGGTAATGATTGCAGGATAGTAGACGACCTTGTCACCAAAAAACTCGTTTTCTGGATTGATATTTATCGCCAAAGGATGGAATCCGGACATTCCCTGCCATCGGCCCCAAGATCCGCTCAGGGCAGTTGGTGACAGTTGGTCCAGTAACCGTGAATGACGGTAAGGCGCTGCATAGCGGACGTCAAACGGGGGTTAGTTGGACACATCTCCGCAATGTCAGCAATCTGCATTCTCGCGACCTTGGTGCATAGTGCAGCATCCGACACTAAGGGCGGAATGCCGACATTCGCTGCGATCTGCACCAAGGGCAGCTGAGCGGACAAATTTGCCGTTCATAAGTAGAGCCGCATTTTGGGAGACTGAATGGAGTGAGCGCGGACACGGTCTGCCAGATTGACCTGCCAAGCCAGCCTGAGCGAAATGTGACCGCCAGCCCCTTGCCAGAGGCGGGCGGTTGGTTCTTTTCTTAACCAGCGTTCTCGCGGAAATAGTCCCAGGCGTTGACTTCACGGCCATCCGCCAGAAAGCAGATACCATCCTTACCGCCATCCGCATCACGGATCTCATAGGTTCCGCCGCTCTCGGTGCAGAAGGTAGCTGAGGGGTTTGCCAGTTGTGGCTTGGCACTATAGATCACCTTGCCGCCCTTGATGGTTTCAACAACGTCGATGTCGCGGACTTCTGCGGTGTCAGTGGTCATCGGGTCTTGCGACAGGATCACAAAATCAGCCTTCAGTCCGGTGCGGATCATACCTTTTTCGTCCTCCTCAAAGATCTGCCAGGCTGGCCCTGTGGTCAGCCCCTGCAGCGCCGTATAGGCATCCGCCCGCTCATCCGCTCCCAAAATTTCACCCGTCCGGGTTTCCCGTGCCCGAGCAGACCACATCACAAACATCGGATCCAGCGGGGTGACGTTAAAATCGGTGTGGTTGGAATAGGTCAAGCCCTTGGCTTTGGCTGACATCACCGGGCTGATAAAGCTGGCGGCTTCCAACCCGATATTTTTGATGTGCACATCCCCCCAAAAGAACGTGTGATTGGTGAAATAGGAGGGGTTCATACCCAGCTCGACATAGTCATCCAGGTGATCCGGGCGCTGGAACTGCGAGTGAATAATGATGGTGCGCCGGTCATCCGCTGCTGTCACCCCGGCCTTGCGCACCGCCGCGATTGCCTCGTCGATGGTGGCGTCGCCATTGGAATGCACAAAGACCTGCAGACCAGCGTCAAAGGCCATCTTTACCTGCGCCTCAAAATCCGCCTGCGGCTGGGTGGTCTCACCGCGCCAGTCCTCTTCTCCGCCGGGGCCACCAGTCAGATAGGGGTGGGTCACATAGGCCGTTTTTCCCTGGGGGGACCCGTCCTGGGTGAACTTGATGCCCTGCAGCTTCAATCCGTTGTCATATTCCCCAAACACATAATCCGGGTTGTCAACAAACTCAGCGGCCTCAGTAAAGCCAGGCAGCGAGACAATGTCGAGGAAGATCCGGCCTTCTGCCGCCGCCTTTTGCAGGAAGGCCAGGTCATTGAGGTGGGTAAACCCTTCCTGCGCGTGGGTATAGCCCTCTGACGCATACATCATCTGCGCTTCGTCCATCAGCTCCAGCATTTCTGCCTCGGACGGTTTCGGCAGGTTCTCGAACACTGGTAAATATGCAGTCTCCATCAACAGCCCCGCAGGTTCGGTGGATCCATCCATGCGGGCAATAACCCCACCCGCAGGCGTTTCAGTGCTGGCGTCAACCCCAGCCCAATCCAGCGCCACAGAGTTCAACACCGCCCCATGTCCGGAGACATGGATGATCATCACTTTGTTGTCGGGAAAGGTTGCGTCCAGATCAGCCTTGGTCATGTGGCGCCCTTCGGCCAGCCCTTCCTGATCATAACCCCAGCCGACAATCCACTCGCCGGGCTGAATATTGCGCTCAGTCTGGAACGCCTGCAGGGCTGCAATCGTGCTGGGAATATCAGTGGTTGGACCAACCGGTGGGTTGGCCACATTGACTTGATTGACCATGTTCAGGGCAAACATGAAGTGGCCATGGGGATCCAGGAAGCCTGGCAGCAGGGTCTGGCCATCCAGATCACGCATGTCGGCATCGGGATGGGCCGCGATAGCTTCGGATTTAGCACCGACAAAGGCAATTTTTCCATCCTGCTCGACTACGGCCTCCGCATAGACAGGCTCGGGTCCGTCCATGGTCAGGATGTTACCGTTGAAGAACAGTGTATCAGACAATACCGGCGTCGACGCCAATGTCGCGATTGCAGCAGAGGAAAGCATTTTTTTAAGTGAATGGCTCATGGGGTAAAGTTTTCCTTCAAAATAGGTTTTAAAATTATCCCAACGATATGAGCCTTCACCAAGCAGGGCAAGTGGTGCGGACATCCCGCTGTCAGCACATAGATTTCCCTTGTATTGAGCCGTTGTCGCCGGACGGGTGCAGATCCGGGTCAAATCCGCCCCGCATGCAGGATGCGGCGTTTGGACCGAATGTCGTAAAAGGGCTGGCGGTTTCAACGGGTCGACGCAACACATGCATTGAAACGCTCGGCTGGTGTCTCATATCCTAGCGTTTTTCGAGGTCGTTCATTGAGCTGTCTTGCGACGGCACTCAGCTTTGCTTGACTATGTATCGACAAATCTGTG
>JABSSD010000019.1 GCA_013214575.1 Paracoccaceae bacterium
AATGCAAGAAACTTGCGATTACAGCGGTCATGCGCAAGCTTGTAGTCATGGCAAATGCGTTGCTACGTGACGGTCGAAAATGGACTGAAATGCGAACTTGACCAATACGGACACTCAGCGAATGTACCATTCGCCTGCCGGACAGTGGTCAGCCCGCTGGTCAACGCAATGCGCACAGCGTCTCGTTTGAATTCTTCGGATGGTGGTGTTGCCATCGCTTATCTCCTTTGTCGCAGAATATGCTCTCAAAGGGGCGGAACAATACCGCGACAGGTCCACGTGCATTGCTACGCAATACCCTGCCGGGTAGTGGATCAAGGTTCGCAGTTCACAAGCATTGATTGGGCGTTCGGGCCGTCACTTGAACCGATGGCGTACCAACCCTCACTTTCTCAAGCAGCACAATCTTGAACACAGCCTCTTGTCGTTTGTCTGCAAACGACTGCCGGTTTTACATGAGCCGCCGTGGAAATTGCCATCCTTCTCGGGCATGATAATGCCCTGTCAGGCAACGGATAACGCTGTTGCGGAAAGTTTTTCAGCCTGCTCAAACGTGAACGCATTCGTCGCAGGACATACAAAACCAGAGAGGACGCAAGGCGCGACGTGTTCGACTACATCGAGATGTTCTATAATCCGAGACGCAAACACGCTAGGAACGGGATGCTGTCGCCAGCTGACTTTGAAAGAAGATAAGCGCTGAAACTGCAAGGCGTCTAAGAAACTAGGGGCTATTCAGTGGCCGGGGCACAGCGGTTGAGAGTGTTACGGTTGGAAGTGCGGCCATGAAGCTGAACCGCCCTCCCCGCGCGCCACATCCGGAAACCGTTGCCGCACTGATCGACATAGTGTTTCGCCTGATGGTGCCTTCATGCTGATCGGTCGCATGGACGCCACCGCGCCGTTTGAGGTCCGCCCTGGGCCCAGTCAGGCCGCGACGTGCCAGTCGACAGCATCACCCTGGCTCTTGCGGCTGATGGCGCGCTGGCATTAGATGGCGAGAACATCAGCCGAAAGGATCTTGCCGAGGCGCTGGCCGAACGACTGGCGCAACAATTGGACCTGCGGTTGCGCATCAACGCCCACCGCGCCACCGATCTGCGCCACGTGTTGCCCTATGTGGCGTCGGCCGAGGCGCTAGGGCTGAGCGATGGCTTCATGATGCTGGGCGACGTCGTCGCAACGAGTGATCCGCTGCGCGATGATGTGGCCGGGATTCTTGCTGCGGTGCCCTGTTCGCGGTTGCAAGTGATGTTCGACCCGGAAACCGTAACCCTGAACCTGTGCGGTCATCTGCCGGAGAACGGATAGCGGGCGCCGGTACTGGCAGCGCTGCAGGCGCAGATGGGGGCGCAGATGGGGGCAGATATTCAGGTCTCGGACCAAATGAAACTGCTACCGCGCCCGCAATGTGGCGCGCTGGCGGGGATTTCGAATGTCGGATTGCCGCAAAGCACCGACCAGATCGCCAATCCGTTGCTGCTCGGCGCCGACACCCATGTCCGTGTGCTGGACTATGCTGACGACGACCCATGTTCTTTGACCTTTCAGCACCGGACTATGACGCCTATGTCTATGTCGATTACTTTGATGCCGGGGGCACGGTGCTGCACCTGTCACCCAACGACGTGGTGCCACTGACATTGTCACAAGCACAAAGCCGTTTGCGGGTTGACGCCCAAAAAACCGGGGATCCAGGTCTGCAAACTGTTGTGGGACCACCCTATGGTCAAGAAATCGCTGTCGCCTTTGCCGCCTCACACCCGCTGTATCCAGGGCTGCGCCCGTTTAGCGAGGAGGCCACCCCCTATCTGATCTGGCTGTCAGAGCGCGTTGCGGAGGCGCGGGCGGCCCATCCGGATTTCAAGGGTGAATGGGTGTATTTCTTTATGTCCACGGCAGCGCGGTAAGAGTGGAACCATCCGCTACACTGGCAAAACAGCAAATGCGCATAGAAAACTTAGAAAACAAACCGGTTGGGATTACCAATCTGTCCGACAGAAAATACCGTATCCCATGTTGGCCTTTGGTCCACCGGTACGATGGCCTCAGGCGCGGGAGGGCGGTGGCTAACATCAATACCACGTTCGTGTAACAGGCCTTCGGCATTTCGCAGCGAAAGAGTAAAACGAAATTACATCATCACCGCCAAGCGGATGATCTCCGGACTGGTTTTGAAGTCGCTAAATGGCAAAGGTTTGGTCATCTGCAAACGCTACGAACCCGCCCTGCCCTGTTCAAGTCAGTTTCTTCTGGCACTGCTCCGCGCGCCAATGTTGGAAAAGAACGATGAGTAGGCTGTGACACGCCGATACATGGCACTGGAAACCGTCAGACTGGAAACCGTCGCCGCCATCTGCGATAATGAAACCATGGATTCGGCGCAAGTCGCCTCCCCGTACACCGGCTCATAACCCGGTTGGGGAACAAGATCCACTGCCCCTCGCAACGCTACCAGATCGAGAGAGGGAAACCTATTGGACAATACTCTTTTGCAGGCAGAGCTGGCCTTTGACGGTGCACAAGGATTTGGCGCCGAAGCAGATGGCGGACGCGGCGGCGAGATCGTAAAGGTCACCTCTCTCGCGGATTCTGGGCCCGGGTCACTCAGATGGGCTCTGGAAGAGCTCGACGGGCCGCGGATCGTGGTCTTTGAGGTCAGCGGTCAAATCAACCTGACAGACGCCATCAAAGTCAATGGCGACGTCACCGTTGCCGGTCAGACTTCGCCCGAGGGCATTACAGTCATTGGAGCCAAACTCCGGATCGTCGAAAGTGACGTCATCATCCGCGGTATGCAGTTTCGCCCTGGTGACGGGGAAGGTGATTCACCGGCAAACCGGGATGGGATCTCGATCGGCAACAAAAATCAAACCGTCGAGAATGTTATCATCGATAGCAATTCGTTCAGCTGGTCGATCGACGAACTCGTCACGGTTTTGTACGGATCTCAGAACATCACGATCTCCAACAACATTTTGGCCGAGGCGCTGCGAAACTCGCTCCACCCCAAGGGCGACCACTCGATGGGCCTGCTGATTGGCGATGGCAGTTCGAATATCACAATCCATGGCAACCTGATTGCCCACAACCAGTTCCGGAACATCATGGTTGAAGACGACGCGAAGAGCATCGAATTCATCAACAACCTTGTCTACAACTATGGAGATACAGGCTTTAAGGGCCACGAAGGCACCACCGCACATCTGATCGGCAACGTCTACATCGCAGGCGAGGATTCCGTCGACCGCGCGGCCATTCTGCTGTTGGAGCCACATTCTGACACTGGCTACTACCTTGAAGACAACGTCGCCGAAGTTGATGGCCCGGCGATCTCGAAGATCTCGGACAGCTACCTGTTCACCCCGAGCAATGTCAACGTGTTGCCGTCGTCCGAAGTTTTCGACCAGGGCCTGGCGAATGCCGGCGCCCGCTATCCGTCGCTGACCGTGACCGATGAGCGGATCATTCAGTCGGTGATTGACGGGACCGGTCGTATTATCGACTCCCCAGATGACGTTGGCGGCTACGATTCTGTGCCCAACACCGAAGCTCCGAGTGACCGGGATGACGATGGGATGCCGGACGCCCAC
>JABSSD010000190.1 GCA_013214575.1 Paracoccaceae bacterium
GGTGTCGGGTATTGGTCAGCAGAACCTGATCCGCATACCGATCAAGGGCGATTGGCGCGGCATGGATCCCGTGGCACTAGAGGCCGCAATAAAGGCCGATCTGGCGGCGGGGCTGCAGCCGGCCGGGGTGATCCTCTGTGTTGGCGGCACCGGCACCGGCGCAACCGACCCAATCGCAGACTGTCTCGATGTGGCAGAGAAATACGGTCTCTATTCTCATGTTGATGCGGCCTGGGCCGGCTCGGCGATGATCTGCCCGGAATACCGCCACTACTGGCCCGGAATTGAGCGCGCCGATTCCATCGTGTTCAACCCGCATAAATGGCTGGGGGTGCAGTTCGACTGCTCGGCGCATTTCTTGAAAAACCCTGACGATCTGGTGCGGACGCTGGCGATCCAGCCTGAATTCCTGAAGACCCACGGCAAAGACGGCATTATCAATTACTCGGAATGGTCGGTGCCACTGGGGCGGCGGTTCCGGGCGCTGAAGATCTGGTTTGTTCTGCGCAGCTACGGGCTAGAGGGGCTGCGCAACCGGCTGCGCGACCACATCATCTGGTCGACTGCGCTGCATGACAAGCTGGCCGCCACGGCAGATTTTGAGATCGTCACCCCGCCGATGTGGTCGCTATGGAGCTTTCGCTATGCGCCCGAGGGCGTAGCTGATCTGGATGATCTGAACCAGCGGCTGGTCAATGCGATCAACGATGATGGCCGCATCTACCTGACCCAGACCCGCGTCGACGGAGATCTGGTGATCCGCTTTCAGGCCGGTCAGTTTGAGACCACCAAAGACGACGTCATGATGGCCCATGAGGTAATCACAGACATCGCAAAAGGACTGTCATGATGCGCTTTGCCACCTATACCGCCGAGGGCGAGACCTTTTACGGCGCGGTCAGCGACACAGTTATGAACTCTGGCATGATCGCTCTGTCGTCCGATTTCCCGCAATGGCCCACCCTACGCGATGTGATCGCCGCCGATGGGCTGGGTCTGTTGGAAAAAACCGCCCGGGGCAGGTCCGTCAGCCACCGGGATTTCACCTATGAGATCCCGGTGCCCAACCCTGAAAAGATCCTTTGTGTTGGGGTGAATTTCCCCGACCGCAATGCGGAATACAAAGACGGATCGGCGGCGCCCAAGCACATGTCGCTGTTCCCCCGGTTTGCGCGCTCGTTCACCGGGGCGGGTCAGCCGCTGATCCGGCCGCCAGAAAACCACACGCTGGATTATGAGGGCGAAGTGGCAATTGTCATCGGCAAGGGGGGCCGCCGCATCAAAGCTGAGGATGCCTATGATCACATCGCGGCGCTGACCCTGTGCAACGAGGGCACCATTCGCGACTGGGTGCGCCATGCCAAGTTCAATGTGACGCAGGGCAAGAACTGGGACAAATCAGGAGCACTCGGCCCCTGGCTGGTGCCCTTTACCGAGGCCGCCCAACTGGACGATGCCCGCATCGTGACCCGGGTCAACGGCGAGATCCGCCAGGATGATACCCTGAACCGGATGGTGTTCCCGATCCGCCAACAGATCGCCTATATCTCCACCTTTACCACCCTGGTGCCCGGCGACATCATCATCACCGGCACCCCAACAGGGGCCGGCGCGCGGTTTGATCCGCCGAAATATCTGGTGCCCGGCGATGTGGTCGAGGTTGAGGCCAGGGGTATCGGCATCCTGCGCAATACGGTTGAGGATGAGTTTGGCGAGGACGCGGCATGACCCCGGATCAGCACGCCGAGGCGGCTGAGGCGCTATTGCAGGCCGAGGTCACTGGCCAGCAATCTGGCCTGCTGTCCCTGCGCTATCCCGGCATGACACTGGACGATGCCTATGCGGTGCAGGCGGCACTGGTGGCGCAAAAACTGGCGGCGGGGCGGCGGCGGATTGGCTGGAAGATCGGCCTGACCAGCCGCGCCATGCAGGATGCGCTCAAGATCGACACCCCGGACAGCGGCGTGTTGCTGGATGACATGCTGTTTGAAACCGGCGCTGTGGTGCCCGCGGGCCGGTTCATTCAGCCCCGCATCGAGGCCGAGATAGCGTTCATCATGAAAGCACCGCTGGCGGCGGCCGATATCACGCGCGCGGATGTTTTGATGGCAACCGACTGGGTGGTGCCAGCGTTGGAGATTCTGGATACCCGCATCCAGCGCGCCGACCCCGCAAGTGGCCAGGTACGGATTATCACCGATACCATCAGCGACAATGCGGCCAATGCCGGTATCGTTCTGGGGGCTGAGCGCCATGCCGCCGAGGCCCATGACCTGCGCTGGACCGGTGCCATCGTCAGCCGCAATGGCACCGTCGAGGAAACCGGGCTGGCGGCCGGGGTGCTGAATGATCCGGTCACCTCGGTTTTGTGGCTGGCACGGCGCATGGCGAGCTATGGACAACAGATCGAGGCCGGGGATATCGTCCTGTCAGGGTCGTTCATTCGCCCCATCGAATGCCCGAGCGGGTCTGAAATCTCAGCTGATTTTGGCCCGTTTGGCTCTGTTGAAATCACATTTGCCTAAAAAGGGGTCTCCCATGGCTGTTCCCATCAACCCATTCAAACAAGCCCTGGCCAATGGCGAGCGCCAGATCGGCTGCTGGCTCAGCTTTGCCGAGGCCTCGGCTGCCGAAATCATGGGCACTGCCGGCTTTGACTGGCTGGTCATTGATGGCGAGCACGGGCCCAATGACATCCGCTCCATCCGCGATCAGCTGATGGCGCTGCAGGCCTCGGACAGCCATCCGGTGGTGCGAGTGCCGGTGAGCGAGACATGGATCCTCAAACAGGTGCTGGATGCCGGCGCGCAGACGGTGCTGGTGCCGATCATCGAAAGCGCCGAGCAGGCGCGCGAGGTGGTGCGGGCCTGCCAGTATCCGCCACATGGCACACGCGGTGTTGGGGCAACCGCCGCACGGGCCACCGGGTTTGGGTCCGTCAGCGAGTATATCCAGACCGCCGATCAGCAGATCTGCGTGCTGTTGCAGGTGGAGACCCGGGCCGGGATTGCAGCGCTGGACGAGATCCTGACGGTTGAAGGCGTAGACGGGGTGTTCATCGGCCCGGCGGATCTGTCCACTGACATGGGGTTTCAGGGCAATGCCGCCCATCCTGAGGTGCGCCAGGTGATTGCCGATGCCCTGTCCAGGATCGCCGCCTCGGGCAAGGCACCGGGCATTCTGGGCATCAGCGAGGAGGCGACCCAATCTTATCTGGATATGGGAGCACAGTTTCTTGCCGTCGGCATCGACGTTTTGCTGCTGGTTCAATCCGCCCGCGCCCTGGCGGCGCATTGGAAGGCAAAATAGCGGCAGGCCCGGGCGGGGACTGACGCGCCCGGGGAGCAATCTGGGAGCGGCCTGACAGCGGTCTGGCGCGCATAAGAAAAGGGGCTCTCTCTTGCGAGAAAGCCCCTTATTAAACAGAGTGTTCGCCTAGCCCTTCTTGAGAACTTCGCGGCCCAGAAGTTCAGCGATCTGCACCGCATTCAGGGCTGCACCTTTGCGCAGGTTGTCGGAAACACACCACAGGTTCAAACCGTTATCGATGGTGCTGTCCTGACGAATACGGCTGATGAAAGTGGCAAAGTCGCCGACACATTCCACCGGCGTCACATAGCCACCGTCTTCGCGTTTATCGATCACCATGATGCCCGGCGACTCGCGCAGGATATCGCGGGCCTCATCTTCGTCCAGGAAGTCTTCGAATTCGATGTTGATCGCCTCGGAGTGGCCAACAAACACCGGCACCCGCACACAGGTCGCGGTGACCTTGATCTTGGTGTCCATGATCTTCTTGGTCTCGGCGACCATCTTCCACTCTTCTTTGGTGTCGCCAGAATCCAGGAACACGTCGATATGCGGGATCACGTTGAACGCGATCTGCTTGGTAAAGGTCCTGGGGGGCTTGCTATCGGTCGGGTTGTAGATCGATTTGGTCTGATCCCACAGCTCGTCGATACCCTTGGTGCCAGCCCCGGAAACCGACTGATAGGTCGAGACCACCACCCGTTTGATGGTGGCACGATCGTGCAGCGGCTTCAGCGCCACCACCATCTGCGCAGTCGAGCAGTTGGGGTTGGCGATGATGTTTTTCTTGGCATAGCCGTGGATATCCTGCGGGTTCACCTCGGGCACGATCAGCGGAATATCGGGGTCATAGCGGTACAGCGACGAGTTATCGATCACCACGCAGCCAACTGCGGCCGCTTTGGGCGCATAGATCTTGGTTGCGTCGGACCCGATCGCAAACAAAGCCATATCCCAGCCGGTAAAATCAAAGGTGTCCAGGTCGGTGGTCTTCAAAGTTCGATCACCAAAGCTGACCTCAGATCCCAACGATTTGCGGCTTGCCAGCACGGCAATCTCATCAATTGGAAACTGGCGCTCAGCCAGGATGTTCAACATTTCACGGCCCACGTTACCCGTGGCGCCGACGACGGCGACGCGATAACCCATAGCATCTCTCCAATATTAGAGCCGGCCCCATGGCCAGCAGCGGTCTCATATCGGGAATCCCCGCCGCCGGAAAGGTCAGAAGCACCCTCTGCCGCCTCTACAGGCTATATATATGGTCGCAGGCCCGTTTTCACGCTGCCTTACGGTTGGGGCCGGGGTTGATCTGTGGACCTGCCGGGAAATTCGGCTAGGTTGCTCAAAGCAGCCGCTGCCATGGGTAAGCTATGAAAACGCACAAATTCTATGATGACTTGCCACGCCGAGACAGGTTCTCTGATCTGGCCCAGCCCGAAAGCTTTGCCCCGTTGCCGCAAGACTGGCTGGTCGGCTGCTGTGACATTGTCGATTCGACCGGTCTGATTGCGGCGGGGCAATATAAGACCGTGAATATGATTGGGGCCTCGGTGATCTCGGCGCTGATCAATGCCATGCAGGGGCGCGCCTTTCCCTATGTGTTTGGCGGCGACGGGGCCTCCTTTGCAATTCCCCCGGCGGAACAAGACAGCTGCCGCGAGATCCTGTCCAACCTGCGCAGCTGGGTCTCTGCTGAATTCGGCGTTGATCTGCGGGCCGCCCTGCTGCCCGTCGCATGGATCCGCGCCGAGGGGCTGGAGGTTCGGGTCGCCCGCCATGCGGTATCTGCGGGCGTGGATTATGCCATGTTCAGCGGCGGCGGCCTGGCCTGGGCCGAACAACAAATGAAGGCGGACGGGTTTTCTGTCCCCGCCTCCGAGCATGTCACCGCCCCGGATCTGACCGGGTTGTCCTGCAGGTGGAGCAACATCAGGGCGCGCAACGGCAGTATTATTTCACTGGTGATGCTGCCGCCACGGCAGCGGGAGAGCCGCGCATTTTTGCAGGTGGTCCGCGAGGTTCTGGCGCTGGCCGCAAAATTGGAGCGCGGCGGTCATCCGGTGCCGCAAAGCGGCCCGCCACTGCACTATCCGCCTCCCGGGCTGGCGCTGGAGGCGCATGTGTCGCGTGGCAGCACGCCGCTGGCTCTGCGCAAAATCAGGCTGCTGGTGAATACCGCCATTGCCGGCTTGATGATATGGAGCGGCAGGCGCTTTGGATCTTTTGATCCGGTTCACTATCGCGCCATGCTGAGCACCAATGCCGATTTTCGAAAGTTTGACGACGGCTTGAAGATGACTCTCGACTGCGATCCCGAGACCCGCAATCAGCTGATCGATCTGCTGCAGAGCGCCACCACGGCGGGTCACATCCGCTATGGTCTGCACGAACAGGACGAGGCCATGGTTACCTGTATTGTGCCGTCGGCGACGCGGGACGACCATGTGCATTTTGTCGATGGCGCGACGGGTGGCTATGCCAGCGCCGCCGCAGGTCTGAAGGCAAAGGACCAGCAGGCCGCACTCAGACCTGGATGAACAGGTCCTGCTTTGGATCGTAACATTGCAGCCCGCCCTCGCCGATATCAGTCCACAACCCGTGCAGGCTGAGGGTGCCGTCGTTGACCGCCTTCTCGACAAAAGGAAAGCTCATCAGGTTTTCCAGCGAGGCCACCACCGCGTGCTTTTCCAGCTGCCTTAACTGCTCTTCTTTATCCTCGATATCGCGCACCAGTTCATACTTGGGCTTCAGGATATCCATCCAGCGGCCAACAAAGCTGTCTTTGGCCTCTAATTCAGGAGCGTGACCGTTGCACATGTCAACGCAGCCTTCGACTCCGCCGCATTGCGAATGCCCCAGCACAATCAAATGCGCCACGTTCAGAACCGTCACAGCGTATTCGACCGTCGCACTGGTGCCGTGATGGTCGCCATCGGGCTGAAAAGGTGGCACCAAATTAGCGATATTTCTATGGATAAAGAACTCACCCTGGTCAGCGCCAAAGATCGATGTCACATGCACACGGCTGTCACAGCACGAGATAACCATGGCGCGCGGACGCTGTCCTTCGCTCGCTAAACGGCGATACCACCCCTTATTTTCCTCATAAGACGTGGCTTTCCAGCCATGATAGCGGGTCACAAGATAACCGGGCAGTGGCTTGGCAAATTCCATGTGTCGATCCCTGAATTGATAGTTCGCTGGGCTATTACCCTGTATTGTTAGCAAATTCGAGAGATATGAGCACCCCAAAGAAACCTTTTGAAAACCAGTACAACGCAATGCTTGTCCCGTGCCGTGGGGGTACAGATATTTGGGGTGAACTCTAGTGGCTAATATTTTGACTGTAATACACAACGAAACGGTCCGGCTTGATCCGGGAAAGCTGAACGAACTCTATGCTCAGCTGGGCGAGGCCGGGGCCGAAGACGTGGTCTGCCGCGCCATCGAAGAGCTGGCGGTGCGGCTGTCGCACTGCGAGCGCCTGTGGCGGCAAGACGATTTGGCGAACCTGCGCAAAAGTGCGCGATCTCTGGTTGCCATTGCCGAACAGATCGGCATGAGCGCCATGGCCGCCATTGCCCGCGATGTGACCGAGGCGGTTGATAGCGGCGACCAGCCAGCCATTGCCGCGACCCTGTTCCGGCTGCTGCGGGTGGGCGAACGGTCGCTGACTGCCGTATGGGAGCAGCAAGACCTCTCGGTCTGATTTAACAGCCCATAATCCGGCAGCCAGGGCTTGCGGACGGCGCGGTGCCAGATACTCTGGGACGATATTGTCCCCACATCCGGAGTATCGTGATGCCGCCTGTCTTTGCCCCGCCCTCGGATGCCGCCTTGCCGCTGCATGTTATTGATCAGGACAAATGCAAAGACTGGCTGCAACGCCAACCGGACCATGTTGCCGACTGGGCGCTGGCCAACGGGTTTACCGGCGCTTGCGGTCAGGCGCTGCTGGTGCCCGGAGACAGCGGCAAGCCCCAGATGGCGCTGGCTGGCTATGGCACCCCGGCGCAACGGGCCCGGCGCCGGTTTGTGCTGGCTGGAGCCGCCGAGAAACTCCCAAAAGGGATATACAGGATTGCCTCGGGGCTGGACCAGCAGGCACTGGATGTCGAATGCCTTGGCTGGCTGCTCAGCAGCTATCGCTTTGGCCGCTATCACCACCAGGCTGAGATGAATGCCGCATTGACGGCGCCCGCAGGTATTGATTCTGCGGCTATTGAATCGCTGGCCGCTGCAGAATGCCTGACCCGTGATCTGATCAATACACCCTCCTCGGACATGGGGCCGGACGAATTGCAGGCGGCGGCCGAAACCCTGGCCCAGCAGTTTGGCGCCGCTATGTCGGTAACAGCGGACGCGGCGCTGCTGGAGCAGAACCTGCCGATGATCCATGCCGTTGGCCGCGCCTCGGAGCGGCGGCCGCGGCTGATCGACATGAGCTGGGGGACATCCGGCCCCAAGCTGACCCTGGTGGGCAAAGGCGTCTGCTTTGACACCGGCGGGCTGAACCTGAAACCCGGCGCCAGCATGGGGCTGATGAAAAAGGATATGGGCGGCGCTGCCACCGTGCTGGGTCTGGCGCGGATGATCATGGCAGCGGGTCTGCCACTGCAATTGCGGCTGCTGATCCCGGCGGTCGAGAACTCGGTGTCCGCCACCGCATTCCGCCCCGGCGACGTGCTGACCTCACGCAAGGGACTGACGGTCGAGATTAATAACACCGATGCCGAGGGGCGTCTGGTGCTGGCCGACGCGCTGACACTGGCGGCAGAGGGCAAGCCGGATCTGCTGATCTCGATGGCAACGCTGACCGGCGCCGCGCGGGTGGCGGTTGGGCCGGATCTGGCGCCGTTCTTTACCGACAACGATGACGACGCGGCGGCGCTTGCCTCAGCGGCCAATGGCAGTGCCGATCCGGTTTGGCGGCTGCCGTTCCACACCCCCTATGAGGCCAGGATCGAGCCGGGCATTGCCGATCTCGACAATGCGCCGGCCGGGGGCTTTGCCGGCTCGATCACCGCCGCGCTGTTCCTGCGTCGCTTCGCTGGCGCCAGCCGGTATATCCATTTTGACATTTACGGCTGGAACCCCACGGCTGCCCCTGCCCAGCCCAAAGGCGGCGCAGGTCAGGGCGCGCGGGCCCTGTTTGCCGCCCTGCCCGAGATGCTGAACCTATGAGTAAATGCCAGATCACCCGCCCGGTGGTGGACCTGCTGCACCAGCCGGACGGAGCGCGTCAGCGGCAGCTGATCTGGGGCGAACAGGTCACCGTTGAGGGTAAACAAGGCGGCTGGGCGCAGATTGTGGCGGCCAAGGATGGCTATACCGGCTATGTGCCCAGCGCCGCATTGGCGGCGGCGGTCCCGACTACCCATTGGGTCAGCGCGGTGGCGACCCATGTTTACACGCGGCCGGATTTCAAATCCCCGGACCTGCACAGCCTGAGTTTTGGCAGCCGGGTACAGCTACTATCACAGGGCGAGCGGTTCGCCGAAACCCCGGATGGATTCATCCCCACCCCCCATCTGTCACCCCTTGAGGTGAATCTGACTGACCCGGTTGCGGTGGCCGAGCTGTTTCTGGGCACCCCCTACCTGTGGGGCGGCAACAGCCGATTGGGGATTGATTGCTCGGGGTTGGTGCAGGCCTGCCTGCTGGCCTGCGGCCTGCCCTGCCCCGGCGACAGTGGCCCGCAAGAGCGGGCCTTGGGCAATTATGCCTCGCCCAATGGGGGCAGCTATCGGCGCGGCGATCTGTTGTTCTGGAAAGGCCATGTCGCGCTGGTGCGCGACAGTGAGACGCTGATCCATGCCAATGCGTTTCATATGGCGGTGGCGCTGGAGCCGTTACAGCCCGCTATCGACAGAATTCTGGCACAGGGTGACGGCGCGGTGACGGCGCATAAACGACTGATTTAAACAGGCCCGCCACGACAGCGTTTTGTCAGGCCGATGAACATGAGTATTTTCAGCAAAAAGAAACGCTTAAGGAAGGTGTATTTCCCAATTCTTTTTGCCTGAAATACTCATTCTGCACCCGTGAAACAGAATTCTTTGGTGCGGTTGGGAATCACACGACAACTCGGCGGGCTATTTTGCCGCTTGGATCAACTGGCGTTGCAGGCCAGAATGACCGGTTTCAACACCGGCCCGCGTGTCAGCCTCCGACCGTCCGCGCTGACCACTGAAAACACTGCCAGGTCGCGGCCCGCTGGGCCCGGCAAGACGGTGCCGGGAGAGCTAATTATCCAGCGGCCACATCGGCGCGGCGGAGATCCAGGATCTGATCAAACGCTGCCCGCCCCGGCGCCGTCAGCAACAGCCCGCGTTTATGGGCTTGGCGCCGCAACCAGCCCGCATCCATCCCATGGCTCAGGAGTTGCCGCCCCAGTGCTCCCGCCACATGCGGCTGGCGTTCGGTCCAGTCCAGACAGGGCCGGACAAAGGCTTGTCGCCCCACCCGGTCCGGCAATGTCACCCCGAGCGCGCGCCATAAGTCGGACGGCGCGGCGCGATAGCCGCCGTTGTCCTCTACCAGCATGCCGCGGGCCAGGAACGCCTTGGTCAAAGCCACCGCCAATGGTCCGGCCAGATGATCATAGCAGCTGCGCACCGTGGCCAGGGCACCCGCTTTGCGCTGCTGGTTGCGGTAGAGACTGTCAGCTGGCGCAATCGCCGCCAATTGCTCCAGTGCCTGGGCGACCTCGGGGCTGGCCAGCCGGTGATAGACGCAGCGGCCGCTTTTCTCTGCGGTGACCAGCCCGGCGTTTTGCAACATCCGCAGATGTGCGGTGGCGGTCTGAGGGGTGATGCCGGCGGCGCTGGCCAGCTCTTTGTTGGTATAGGCGCGCCCCTCCATCAGCTCGCAGAGCATGCGGGTGCGGCTGGCGTCGCTGATGGCCTGGCCCAGAATATCAAAACGAGGTGTTGTCATGGCGCCAGCTTAACCCGGGGCGGGCTGCAACCCTATCAAAAACCCTTCGCCCGGCGGCGAAATGTCAGGCAAAACTGCCCTGACAGAACCAGCCCGGCGACAGCCCGCCGCCATGGGCGTAGAACAGCCACAGCCGCGCCCCGGATGAGGTCACCACCACCCAATAGTCCCGCACACCATTGCGCCAGTTGGGATCATCCAGCCACCATTCCGGGGCGATCCGTTCGGGGCCCTGTGCCTGGGCCAGCTGCCAGTCCTGGCCGCGCCAGCGAAACTGACCCGACAACACCGGGCTGTCAGCGGCGCTGACCAGTTCGGGTTGCCACATCAGCAGTGGTCGTGGCTGCGGCGCGACAGGCCAGTGCGGCGCCGGTTCGGACCAGGCAGCCGCCAGCAGCTTGGCCGTCTTTTCCGGGATATGGGTGTCAACCGGATGGTAGCGGGTGATTGCTTCAAGCCCGACCCGTGCGCCCAGCCGGCCAATCAGATCCTCAAGCCCATTGCCGCCGTCGGCCCGCTGCTGTGCCGCAGCCCCAGCCTGCACATGCCCCGCCACTGTGCGCGCGTGGATCGGTTCCACCTGCAGCGCCTCGAGCCGCAGCATATCAATGCCATAACCCGCATCTATCTGGTCCAGCTTCATCTCCAGCAGCGGCCGAATGCGGGCCGGATCACGCAGCGGGCGGGCGAAGCCAACCACCACCACCTCAGCCGCCTGATCGGTGCGATGCGCCTCCAGGCGCAGGCTGCGCATCCCCTTGCCGCGCTCTTCGAGGTGGGCACAGAGGCGAGGCAACAGGCGATCGACCCCGGCCATCAGATCGTCAATCAGCCCTATGGGTTCGGGCAATGTCAGCCGCACCGCAAAGTGATCCGGGGCGCGACCGGGCGAGACCGGTTCAGGGGCGCTGCCCATGGCCTGATCCAGCCGCATCACCAGCCCACGGCCAAAGCGGCGGGCCAGACTGGCGCGGGGCTGGTCCATGAGATCGCTGACGCGGCGCAGGCCCAGGCGGTTCAACTGGGCCACCATCGCGCCCTCCAGCCGCAGCGCCGCCACCGGCAGCGGCGCAAGCGCGCCATAAGTCTGACCCGCATCGGCAATCCGCGCCACCCCATGCGGCAAATCCACCATCTGCGGCGCCGCCCCGCCCCGGGTCCAGTGGCGCCGTTTGGCGCTGCCCTTGGGGCTGCGATTTTGCGCCTTGGCCCGGGTCGCGCGGGCCTCTTGCGAGATGGCATCCCCGGAGCGGTCCGAGCCCGCCTGCACCCCGGCATAGCGCGCCAGGGCCCAGGCCGCACCGAGACTGTCGGCCAGCCCCAGTTGCACCCCAAGCCCCATGTCGGTGCAGTCTTCTTCGACCTGGGCCAGCATCCCGGCCTCACCGCCAAACAGATGCGCGCAGCCGGTCAGATCAATCACCAACCCATCCGGCTCCTGTTCCGCCACCCAGGGGCTGTATTTTCCCGCCCAGCGCCGCAGCGCCGTCAAAAAGACCCTTTCGGCCGGAGCGTTGCGACTGCGGGTCAGCAGATGCCCGCACATGGCGTAGGCGTCGCGTACCGGTTGCCCGACCCACAGGCCCTCGGACACAGCGGCACAATTTAACGCAGAAATAACCTGGGTATTGGATAGTTCCTCAACCACGGCCAGCGGCCCGGCAGTGCCAGCCTGTTTTGCCCGCATGAGACGTTCCGCGCCTAAGCGCGGAAACCAGAGCGACAGAATGCGACGATGAGACATGGCTGGGTATGTGCAGACGTTTGGCGCGGAGTGAGAGATATTGGGCTACCATCATAGGCAGGCTGATGCATGTTCCCTTTTTGTTCTATTTAATCGATTCGGTCAAGGGCACCGTTCAACCGAGGAGATCCCCTGTGAACCACAAACTGAGCCACAGACTGAGCCACCAACTGAGCCACCCAGTTTTCCGCCGGGTTTTCCACCTTCTGGCGCTGGTCATACTGGTCGGGTCACTTGCCCTGACAGCGCCAGCCCTGACCGCGCAAGCGCAAATCACCAACAAGAATGTGAAGAAACGTATCGCCCTGATGTTATCCGCCCAGGACGCCGTCGCCATTCTCGGCGATATGATGGCAGGGCGCATGGTGTTTAACGCCGCCAAAGCCCGCGCTGCACGGCGGCTATTGGTCCAAACCAGCGGCAGAATTTCAAGGCGGTTCAGGACGCCGCACCAGGATCCGCTGTCCAACGCCCGCCCCGAGATCTGGAGCTACTGGACCGATTTCAGCGCTCAGGCAGAGATTTCAGAGCAAGCCGCCAGACAGCTCAGCGTCTTCTCCCTCAATGGGCTGCGTCGCAGCCTGCCCAACCTGTTGCACAGCTGTCTGAGTTGCCATCAGCGGTTTCGGGTCGAACCCAACGAATTCATTACCCATTAGGGCTGTGAACAAAGACCGCTTTAGACACCATACCGTGCCAGGAAGGTGTCCACCGCACCTTTGGTGACCCGCTCCCGATCTGCCTCGTTGAAATCCGTATCGATGTTGAACATCAGCCGCGGAAACAGATCCGCCTTGCACAGCTCGGCCAACTGGTCCGCCGCCAGATCGAAATCCTCAATTCTCAGCTCGCCCCGCGCCGTGGCCAGCTCCAGATACTCCCGGATCCGTGCCCGGATCACCATTGGGCCGCTTTCATAAAACTGACGCCCGAGATCGGGAAACCGTTCCGCCTCGGCAACGCAGATGCGGAACATCTTTTGCCCAAAATCAGACAAAATCACATTCAGAATATGGCGCGCGGCCACCAGCAAAACCTGTTGCGGCGAACAGCTGGTCTCAATCAGGTCCACCGTAGCGCAGGCCTGGCGGTCACACTCATGCCGCGCCACCTCCATGAACAACAACCGTTTGTCGGGGAAATAGCTGTATAAAGTCGCCTTGGACACGCCAGCAGCACGGGCAATATCATCGACACTGGCGCCTTCGAACCCATCCGCCATAAACACGTCGCGTGCGCCTTCCAGCACCTGATCAAATTTGCGGCCGGTCCGCAGAATGGTGGCTGGCTGGTTCATCAAGGCTCCTTTGGGGCGCAGGCCATAGTCCTGGCCATAGTCTTGGTCGTCAACTTAGCCCGGCAACGCCGCCTTCAACAACCACTCTCGTGCAGACTTGCAGCTTCTCCCGAAAATGATACTTCTAGAATCATTCTAATATTGAGGGTCGATATGCGATTTTTCTCACACCGAAAGCATTTTTCCGATCTGAGTGAGCAGGAAATCATCGCCCTGGCCATCTCATCTGAGGAAGATGACGCCAGGATTTATCGCAGCTTTGCCGCGCGGTTACGGGGTGAGTTTCCGGCCTCTGCCACGGTGTTTGACGGCATGGCCCGCGAAGAGGACCAGCACCGCGCCCTGTTGATCACCCTGCATCAGGATCGCTTTGGCGCCACCATTCCATTGATTCGCCGTGACCATGTGGCAGGGTTTTACGGCCGCCGTCCGGTCTGGCTGCAAGGCAGCCTGAGTCTGGAGCGGATGCGGGGCGAAGCCAAAGCGATGGAACGCAACGCCGAGCGATTCTATCTGGCCGCCGCAGCCCGCAGCCAGGAGGCCGGTACCCGCAAACTGCTCGGGGATCTCGCGGCCGAAGAAGCCGGGCATCAGCTTGCCGCCGAGGGATTGGGGCAGGCCCACCTGACCGAAGAGACCTTGGCCCGCGAAGACGATACCGCGCGGCGGCAATTCATCCTGACCTGGGTGCAGCCGGGATTGGCCGGGCTGATGGATGGCTCGGTGTCGACGCTGGCGCCGATCTTTGCCGTCGCCTTTGCCACCCAGGACACCTGGACCACCTTTCTGGTTGGCATCGCTGCCTCGGTTGGGGCCGGGATTTCGATGGGCTTCACCGAGGCCGCTTCGGATGATGGGGCATTGTCGGGACGCGGCTCTCCGTTCAAACGGGGCATTGCATCCGGGGTGATGACAACGGTCGGCGGCTTGGGTCACGCGCTGCCCTATTTGATCGCAGATTTCTGGACCGCCACCAGTCTGGCCATTGCGGTAGTCTTTGTGGAACTTTGGGCCATCGCCTGGATTCAGAACAGGTATATGGAGACCCCGTTCTGGCGCGCCGCCCTCCAGGTGGTACTGGGTGGCGCATTGGTTCTGGGGGTCGGGGTGTTGATCGGCAGTGGCTAGGTCAGCAGAGCCAGAACGCTCCCGCGTTCACCAGTTGTGACCTTGGGCATGGCGCCGCGCATCCGGGGCCAGCCCCGGACCCCGAGGTATTTTCGACAAGAAGAAATGAAGCCGCCAAGAGGTTCCGTGACACTACTGCGCGGGTGTTGAGAGACAGTGGCGACATTGACCCGCCATGCGAAAGCATGGCGCCGGGCCCAACGAGAGGAGCGTCTCCGCCAGGAGACCGACGACGGGCGGGAGCGACGAGAGCAAACAACCTTGATAGAGGGTCGAATTGATCTATGCCTTTGCATCGCAGCGCGATAGCACTGGACCTATGATAGACATCTTCTTTAGAACACTGCCCTTTTTTGCCATTATCGGTCTCGGATACGGGGCGGGGCGGACACGGTTTTTCAACGCCGAGGCGACCGCCTATCTGACCAAATTTGTATTCTATTTCGCACTGTCGGCGATGATTTTTCGATTTTCGGCCAACCTGTCCTTTGCCGAAATTTTCGACCCAAGGCTGATCATTGGCTATCTGGCTGGAACCATGGCAGTCTATTTGCTGGTGACGCTGGTCGCCACCCTGCGGGGGTTGGATATGCAGACCGCGGCGGTTGAGGCGCAGTGCGGCGCCATTGGCAATGTTGGGTTTCTCGGCCTGCCGATGATGGTGATCCTGTTTGGAGAGGCCTCGATCGGGCCGATGATGCTGGTGCTCAGCGTCGATCTGGTGGTGTTTTCCTCGTTGATCGTGATCCTGATCAATGCCGGTCGCGGGTCTGGGCTTACCGTGGCGACATTCAGGCTGGTGGCGGCGGGGCTGGTCAAGAACCCGATGATCGTCTCGATCTGTTGCGGGCTGAGCTGGTCAGCTCTGGCCTTGCCAATACCTGCACCGGTAAATGAGTTCCTGACAATCCTCGGCGGCGCCGCCACTCCGGGGGCGCTGTTTGCCATCGGCGCGTCACTGGCAGCGGCATCCGCGGAGCGGGTGCAGATCGCGGTCTGGCTCAGCGTTGCCAAGCTGGTGGGTCACCCGCTATTGGTTGCGGTTGGCGTGTTATGGCTGTTGCCGCTGGAGCCTTATGCGGCCACCGTTGTGATCGCGGCTGCCGCCCTGCCGGTGGCGGGGAATGTCTATATGCTGGCGCAACACTATGGCGTAGCCCCACAGCGGGTCTCGGCAACGATTCTGTTTTCCACCATGGCGTCGATCGTCACCGTGCCGCTGGTGATCTCCTGGGTTGCCGCCCTGGTGGCGCTACCCTGAGACAGATCGGCGCGATTCGCCTTTATCCTTAGAAATCGCCGCAATTTCAGACGCGACATGCCCCCTTGCACTAGACCCGCTGCCCGCTGCCGGGTAGCGGTAAGGGGAGCAATCCAGGAGAATTTTTATGGAAACCCTGTCGGAAAACAAAGCCTTTGGCGGCACTCAGGGTGTCTATCGGCACCCCAGCACCGCAACCCGTTGCGATATGAGTTTTGGCCTGTTCCTGCCCGAGGAAGCACGCGACGGTCCGGTACCGGTTTTATGGTATCTGTCGGGGCTGACCTGCACCCATGAAAACGCCATGTCCAAGGCCGGGGCGCAGGCCTGGGCCGCCGAGCAGGGCATCGCCCTGGTGTTTCCGGATACCAGCCCACGCGGCGAGGGGGTTGCCGATGACGAGACCTATGATCTGGGTCAGGGCGCCGGTTTTTACGTCAACGCCACCCAGGCCCCCTGGGCGCCTCATTTCAACATGTGGGATTACCTGGCCGAGGAGCTTCCCGCATTGCTGGGCGAAAAATTCTCCATTGATCTGAACCGTCAGGCGATCACCGGGCATTCGATGGGCGGCCACGGCGCGCTGACGCTGGCGATGGGGCTGCCGGGGCGGTTCCGCTCGGTGTCGGCCTTTGCGCCAATCTGCAACCCAAGTGCCAGCGACTGGGGCCGCAAGCAGCTCGCGGCCTATCTGGGCGAGGATGAGGCCGCTTGGGCCCGCCATGACGCCACCCTGATGATGCGTGAAACCGGGTTTAATGGCCCCATCCTGATCGACACTGGCACCACCGACCAATTCATCGACCTGTTGCAGCCCGAGGCCTTTGCCCAGGCGGTTGCAGAGCGGCGGCAAGAGGCGACGCTGCGGCTGCAGCCTGGCTATGACCACAGCTATTTCTTTGTCTCTACCTTCATCGAAGAACATATCGCTTTTCACGCTGACGCGCTTTATCGGGACTGATCCATGCCACAGTACGACTATGACCTTGTCATCATTGGCTCTGGCCCCTCGGGCCGGACCGCTGCCATTCAGGCAGGCAAGCTGAAACGCCGGGTGCTGGTGATCGACCGTCAGGACTGGCTTGGCGGTGTTTCGGTGCATACCGGCACGGTGCCCTCAAAAACCCTGCGCGAAACAGTGCTGAACCTCAGTGGCTGGCGCGAGCGCAGTTTCTATGGCCGCTCGTACCGGGTCAAGGATCAGATCGGCGCTGAAGACCTCAAGGCGCGTCTGCATATGACGCTGGATCACGAGGTGGATGTGCTGGAGCACCAGTTCAACCGAAACCATGTGGAGTGGCTGCCGGGACTGGCTAAGTTTGTTGGCCCCAATGAAGTTGAGGTCGCGACCGAAGCTGGCGACACCAGCCGGGTGACCGGTAAGAATTTCCTGATTGCCACCGGCACCCGCACCTATCGCCCTGACACGGTGCCATTCAATGGTAAGACCATTGTCGACGGCGATGAATTCCTTGATATGGCCGAGATCCCCCGCTCGCTGATCGTGGTCGGCGCCGGTGTGATCGGGGTGGAATATGCCACCATGTTCTCGACCCTGGATGTGCGCGTCACCCTGATTGAACCCCGCGACACTTTCCTCGACTTTATCGACAGCACCTTGATTCAGGAATTCACCCATCAGATCCGTGAAAATGGCGTCGACCTGCGCCTTGGCTCGGCCATCGACAAGGTCGAGGATGCCGGTAGTCATGTGGAGGTGACTCTGGACAACGGCCGCCATGTACGCGGTGAAATGCTGCTGTTCGCCGCTGGCCGTTTGGGCAATACCCAAGGCCTGAACCTCAAGGCGGTGGGGCTGGAAACCGATCATCGCGGACGGTTGAGCGTCGATCGCAAGACCTATCAGACCAAGGTGCCGCATATCTATGCCACCGGCGATGTGATCGGCCACCCGTCGCTGGCCTCGACCTCATTGCAGCAGGGCCGCGTTGCCGCCTGTCATGCGCTGGACACCCCGACCCTGCCAGAAAGCCCCTGGTACCCCTATGGCATCTACTCGGTGCCGGAAATGTCCACCTGTGGCATGTCCGAGGAAGAGCTGCAGGAGCGCGGCATCCCCTATGAGGTCGGCGTGGCACGGTTCCGCGAGACCTCACGCGGGCATATCATGGGGCTGGAACACGGCATGCTGAAGATGCTGATCAGCCTGAAGACCCGCCGGGTTTTGGGGGTGCAGATCGTCGGTGAAGGCGCCACCGAGCTGATCCACATTGGTCAGGCGGTGATGAACCTGCAGGGCACGGTGGACTACTTTGTGCAGAACACCTTCAACTACCCAACCCTGGCCGAGGCCTACAAAGTCGCCGGTCTGGACGCCTTTAACCGGATGCCGATCCCAGAGCAGTTCAAGGTCGCAAAAGCGCCCAAGGCGGCGAACAAACCTGCGGCAGAATCCGCCAAGGCCGACCAGGGCGCCAGCTAATGGCGCTGTATATCGATGCTGATGCCTGCCCGGTCAAGGACGAGGCCGAGCGGGTCACCAGCCGCCATAAGCTAAAGATGTATGTGGTTTCAAACGGTGGATTGCGCCCCTCGCGCAATCCATACGTGGAAAACATCATCGTCGATGCCGGCGCCGATGTGGCTGACATGTGGATCGCCGATCGCTGTGGCAAAGGCGATGTGGTGGTGACCGGTGATATTCCGCTGGCCGCCAAATGCATCGCAACCGGTGCCCGCGTGCTGCGCCACAACGGCGAGGCCTTCTCAGAGGCCAATATCGGCCAGCAACTGGCGATGCGCGATTTGATGGCCGACCTGCGCGCCGCCAACCCATTGGGGGCCGGTGGCAGCGGCAAAGGGTTCACCAAGGCCGACCGCTCGCGGTTTCTGGAGGCGCTGGAGCGGGAGATTAGGGCGGCTGCACGGCAGGTTTAACCAACTTCAATTGGCACGATTACCAAACCCTATACAGGGACAAACTCAATCCAGCCAAAACGACCCGAAGCCGCAAGAAATGCAGGAAACACAGCTATGGCCGCAAGCCAGTGGACAAAAGCCCTGAGACGTTTTCCCTGAACTGGAAACCAGCGAAATTTACGCAGCCATCCAATCACAATATCCATAATCATCAGAACAAAGATGAAATGCCGCACAAAAACATACAGGAACAGTACGATTAACGCGATTGACACAAAACTGTTCTGCGGTAGGAGCTGCCACGTCGCATTGTTGGCATGTGCCGACAAATTGGTTTCCAAATTCAATCTCCTGAAAATTTATTATCAATAAAACATCACCAGTTATCCACCTCAGTACTTGCCGATAACTGTAAGCTCCATATCAATTGCCCCTCCCCCCAAAATCAACAACCTTTCCAAATCTCTTTCACAGCCCATTGCCACGCCTCCGGCTTTGCGCCACTGATCACGCAATCACCACGCGAGGTCCGACATGAGCGCACAGGCTAAGGTCAATATCTGGGGCATTCTGGCCGCTCTGGGGGCGGGTATTGCCTTCTCCATCATCGACACCATCGCCAAATTCCTCTCTGGTGACTACCCGCTGCACGAATTGGTGCTGGTCCGCTCGATCATAGCACTGATCGTGCTGCTGGCAGTCATTATGCCGCTTGAGGGCGGCTATCACCTGCTGCGCACCCATCAGCCCCGCCTGCATGTCCTGCGCTGTCTGGCGGTGCTGTTTGCCAATCTCTGTTTCTTCACCGGGCTGGCGCTGATGCCGCTGGCCGAGGCGGTGGCGATTGCCTTTGCCACACCGCTGATTGTCACCGCCCTGTCGGTGCTTTTCCTGAAAGAGAAAGTTGGGATTTGGCGCTGGGGAGCGGTGGCGATAGGGTTTCTGGGCGTGCTGGTGATCATGCGCCCAGGCTCTGGCGCCTTTCAGCCCACCGCGATCCTGCCGTTTCTGGGCGCCTGTGGCTATGCCACCCTGCATGTGCTGACCCGACGCGCCGGCGGCACCGAGGCCGGCTCAACCCTGGCGTTCTATCCGATGTTCGGCTTTCTGCTGGTCAGCGCGGTTGTGGGCCTGACACTGGGCGATGGGCGGTTTTCTGACGGCAGCAACCCGGGCATTGATTTTATCCTGCGCGCCTGGACTTGGCCCCCACCACAAGACTGGCCGCTGTTTATCGGCCTGGGCGTTGCCGCGTCGTTTGGCGGCTATCTGGTGGGTCAGGCTTACCGGCTGTGCGAGGCAGGGCTGGTGGCGCCGTTTGAATATATTGCGATGCCAATGGCGGTGCTCTGGGGGGTCATGGTGTTCAATGAGTGGCCAGAACCGCAAGTTTGGCTGGGCAGTGGCTTGATCATTGGCTCGGGACTTGTTTCAGTCTGGCGTGAGACCCGGCACCATCTCCCGCCCAGCCGCCCCCGGCCCCGCGCCAACGGATAGAAAAGGATATTTTCATGGCCATTCAAGCAGTGATATTTGACATCGGCAATGTGCTGATAGAATGGCACCCTGAACGGTTCTATGACGCCAAGATCGGCCCGGACCGCCGCCGCGCATTGTTTGCCGAGGTAGATCTGCATGGCATGAACCTGAATGTTGATCGCGGCCACGATTGGCGCAACTCTGTCTACGAACTGGCCGAAAAACACCCTGAATGGCAGGATGAAATTCGCCTGTGGCACGACAGTTGGCTGCAAATGGCCGCACCAGAAATCCCCCACTCCACCCGGCTGCTCAGGGCACTCAAAGCCAATGGCACCCCAGTCTTTGCGCTCAGCAACTTTGGCATTGGGACCTTTGAACTGGCCTGCAAGTCCTACCCTGTGCTGACTGAATTCGACCGCAGCTATGTCTCGGGCTACATGCAGGTGATCAAACCCGATGCCGAGATCTATGCCCGGGTTGAGGCCGACTGTGGCCACCAACCCGCCCACCTATTGTTCGCCGATGACCGGCCAGAAAACATCGAAGCCGCCGCTGTTCGTGGTTGGCAAACCCATCTCTTCACCTCACCTAAGGACTGGGCCAAACGGCTTGTCTCCGAGGCACTACTGACCAGGGAACAGGCCATATGAGTATTCCTATCATTGGATTCGACGAGGGCAATGCGCTGCTGGATTGGCTCGGTTTCACCCAGGCGCTGGCCCGCGGCCATGATTTGCCCAAGGCCGAAATCGGCGATACCCTTCTGTACCGCGCCTCTGATACGCTGCTGTCGCGCTCCGCCTGGATCGATGGGCTGGGGCTGGCGGTCAAAACTGCCACGATCTTTCCCGGCAATCCAAAAGCGGGCAAGCCGATGGTCAACGGATCCGTCAGCCTGTATGCGGACAGTGACGGCCAGCTTGAGGCGCTGGTGGATTTCCATTTGGTGACCAAGTGGAAGACTGCCGGCGACAGCCTGCTGGGGGCCTTGCGACTGGCCAACCCGGATGCGGCCGAGGTGCTGGTTGTCGGCGCCGGAACGGTTGGCGGCTCGCTGATCGACGCCTTCTCGGCCGGCTTCCCCAAGGCACAAATCCGGGTCTGGAACCGCACCCTGCCCAAGGCCGCCGATCTGGTGGCCAGCCGCCCCGGCACCCAGGTTGCGCCGGATCTGGAGACCGCGGTGCGCGCTGCCGATATCATCGTCACCGCCACCATGTCATCAACTCCGGTGATCAAGGGCGACTGGTTGCGCCCCGGCCAGCACCTGAATTTGATCGGCGCCTATCGACCGGATATGCGAGAAGCGGATGACACCGCCCTGACCCGCTCGCAGATTTACACCGACAGCTGCAACACAACTCTGGATCATATCGGAGAGTTCATGATCCCGCTGGCAGCAGGGGTGATCCAGCGCCGCGATGTGCTGGCGGATTTCTATCAGCTGGATCGCTTTGCCACCTATGATCCAAGCCAGATCACCCTGTTCAAAAACGGCGGTGGCGCACATCTGGATCTGATCACCAGCCATCACATTCTGCAAAAATGGCAGGCCAGCGCCCGAGGCTGACCTCAGGGATCTCGCCCCGGTCGCTCTCCCGCCCGTCGTCGGGCCTCTATAAATGGACGCCCTGCTCCCGTTGGGCCCGGCGCCACGCAAAAGCGTGGCGCACCCGCTCTCTACATCCCGTTCGGCCTCAATATATTTCTCGTTGTCGATAAATACCTTGGGGTCCGGGGCCAGCCCCGGAAACGCCGCATCGCGGCGCCATGCCCAAGCCGCAGGGGTCATTGGCAAAGCCAATGAGCCGAGTGGGCGCGGGAGCATTTCGGCCACGCAGCAAATCATTGCTCTGAATTCCAAACGGCCCCTAGGGTCAGGACTCTAGGCCGTTGCCGCAGGCAACGCCTTCTCCCTTGGGGTCTCCCGAATGGGCAGATGCACCACCGCACTGAAGGCGCCGATGCCAACACCTATCCACCAGACCAGAGTGTAATCACCGTACATATCATACATCCGCCCCCCCAGCCAAACCCCAAGGAAGCTGCCCAGTTGGTGGCTAAAGAAAACGATGCCATACAGCGTGCCCATATAGCGCAGACCATAAAGATGCGCGACCAGACCCGAGGTCAGCGGTACGGTTGCCAACCACATCGACCCCATCACCACCGAAAACACAATCACCGACATCGGGGTTATCGGCAGCATGATGAACAGCGCCGCAGCAATGGTCCGGCCGGTATAAATCCCTGCCAGCAGGTACTTTTTCGAATAGCGGTTACCCGCCCAGCCTGCCAGCAGCGTGCCGCCAACATTGGCCGCACCAATCAGCGCGATCGCCACAGCTCCCAGCGACGAGGTTGTGGTGATCCCCAGACTGTACAGCGCCCCGCCGGGAAGGATCGGACCGCACATCTCGGTGATAAAGGCCGGAAAATGCGCGGTGACAAAGGCCAGCTGATAGCCGCAGCTGAAGAAGCCCAGGAAAATCATTGTAAAAGACGGATCCTTGAAGGCCTTGGTCAGGATCTGGCCCATACTCTCTTCCAGCTCGAGTTTTGTGGCGGTGACGGGGGACCGCATCAGCGGCAGGGTCAGGATCAGCGCCAGAACAACCGCCGCAAAGATCATGAACACCTGCTGCCAGCTGATGAAACTCAGCATCCATTGGGCCGTTGGAGCGCCAAAGATCTGACCGCCGGATCCGGCGGCAGTGACAATGGCCAGCGACATCGAGCGGTTGGCATCCGTGCTGGCCCGTCCGACCACGGCCAGAATAACGCCAAAGCCGGTGCCCGCGATGCCAAAACCCACCAGCCATTCATAGGCCTGCATTTCAAACGCGCTGCTGGATCCCGCACTGAGCACCAGGCCAGCCGCATAGATCAGCGCCCCCAGCACAATTGCTTTGCGGTCGCCGACCTTCTCGGCCAGAGCGCCAAACAGCGGCTGACCAATGCCCCAGGCCAGATTCTGGATCGCAATGGCCAGCGAAAACTCACTGCGCGCCCAGTTGAATTCCTCGGCAATCGGGATCTGGAACACACCAAAGGAGGCCCGCACCGCAAAGCTGACCATGATGATCACACATCCGACAATCAGAACCGGTGTGAAAAGGGATGGCTGCCGCGGCATAAGTGATCTCCTGATATGCATCCCGAGACCTTACCGGCAACAAATCCAACGCTCAAATCAGGATTTTTGTGACGTTACATCAGAATATTTGATGTGAGCCGCGATGCGGCGGAGACTGCGGTGCTTTTCAACCTTTCCGAGCCGGGTTATGGCTGGCACATGAGCAATTTAACCACTGTATACCGCGACAAGATCGCCAAGGGTGAGTTGCAGCCGGATCCGGCGCAACAGGCCGTGCTGCCGCTGTTCGACCGGATCAGCACCGGCCTGCGCGCCGCCCCCGTAAGACGGGGCTTGTTTCGCAAAAAGCGACCACCTGCCCCCAGGGGCCTGTATCTTTGGGGCGGGGTTGGCCGCGGCAAGTCCATGTTGATGGATCTGTTTGTCGACAGCCTGGATGACATCCCGGTGCGCCGGGTGCATTTCCACGCCTTCATGCAGGAAATCCATGCCGCGATGCATCAGGCGCGCAAGGACCAGGTCGAGGACGCTCTGGCACCGGTTGCGGCAGGGATTGCCGCCTCTGTGCGGCTGCTGGCCTTTGACGAAATGCAGATCAGCGATATCACCGATGCGATGATCGTCGGGCGGCTGTTTGAGGCGCTGTTTGAGGCCGGGGTGGTGGTAGTCACCACCTCCAACCGGATGCCGGATGATCTGTACAAGGACGGGCTGAACCGACAGCTGTTCCTGCCGTTCATTGATCTCATCAAGACCAGGATGGAGCCCTGGGAAATGGTCAGTCCCACCGATCACCGGCAGAACCGGTTGCAGGGTTCACAGGTATATTTCACGCCCAACGGGCCACAGGCCTCCTCTGCGATTCAGGCAATCTGGCAGGATCTTGCCGGCGGCACTGCGCGGCCGCTTGCTTTGCAGGTCAAAGGCCGAGAGGTCGTGCTGCCAGGTTTTCGCAATGGGGTAGCCCGGGCGAGTTTCTATGACCTCTGTGGCAAGATGCTGGGACCCGGAGACTATCTGGCCATCGCAGCTGAGGTGAAGGTGTTGATACTGGAAGACATCCCCAGCCTGTCGCGCAGTAACTTCAACGAGGCCAAACGGTTTGTGACTCTGATCGACGCGCTGTACGAGGCGCAGGTGCGGCTGATCTGTTCGGCGGCGGCGCAACCGGAGATGCTCTATCTGGAGGGCGAAGGCACCTTTGAATTTGCCCGCACCGCCAGCCGGTTGCGCGAGATGCAAGGTGAGGACTGGGGCCAGTCGGGTTAGAACGCGGATGCTGGCCACAGGTTGGATTAGGGGGCGCTGGCCACTGTTTAGATTTGGGGGCTCCGCCCGCAGGTTCGATCAGGGGGCTCCGCCCCCGGTGCGGCAAGCCGCGCCTCCCCCGAGGTATTTCTGACAAGAAGAAGAGCGGGCGCGCCAGTTGTTTGTCAGCCGTTTTCGCGCAGTATGGCGCCGGCCAGATAAAGTGAGCCGCAGATCAGAACCCGGGCCTGTGGGTCCTGCTGAACGATAGCTGCCAAAGCCGCAGCGGCGGAGGTTGCGGTGGTGGTTTTCATCCCCACTTTTGCAGCGGCGGCGGAGGTGTCTGCGGCGGTCAGGGTATTGACCTCATCCGGGATTGAGATCGCGGTGAGACTATTGGCATGTTTGGCCAGCGGCGCCATGTAGCCGGTCACGTCCTTGGTATTCAGCATGCCGCAGATCAGATGGGTGGGGCGTTTGGGCAGATTGGCCAGCACATCCGCCAGAGCCAGGGCGGCGGCGACGTTGTGGCCTCCGTCCAGCCACAGCTCGGCCTCGGGAGCCGATTGCACCAGCGGGCCGGTTTTCAGGCGCTGCATCCGGGCGTGCCAGGAGACATCTGTCATCGCCGCTTCGCAGGCCGTATCATCCGCGCCGAGATGACGCAGGACAGCCAGAGCCGCGCCGGCGTTCTCGATCTGGTGCGCGCCCAGCAGGGCCGGCAACGGCAGGTCCAGCAAGCCGCGCTCATCCCGAAACACCAGGCGCCCGTGTTCCTGGGTGACGTGCCAATGCTGGCCCTGGGCGATCAGCGGTGCGCCAAGCCGGGCCGCGGTGGCCTCGATGACCTCCATCACCTCCGCAGGCTGAGGACCAACAACGCAGGGCACGCCGCGTTTGAGGATGCCTGCTTTCTCGGTGGCGATCTTGCTCAGGGTATCGCCGAGGAATTGTTCATGGTCGATCGAGATTGGTGTAATCACCGTCAGTTCCGGTGCGGCAATCACATTGGTGGCGTCCAGCCGACCGCCCAGGCCAACCTCAAGCAAGGTGTAATCCGCCGGGGTGCGGGCAAAGGCCAGCAACCCTGCCACGGTGGTGATCTCAAAATAGGTGATGGTTTCACCACCGTTCTTTTCATAACACTCGTCCAGAATTTCGGTCAGATGTGTCTCGGTTATCAAGTCACCAGCCAGCCGGATCCGCTCGTGAAACCGGGCCAGATGCGGCGAGGTATAGGCATGGGCGGACTTGCCCATTCCCTCGATGCCAGCCCGGATCATCGCCTGTGTCGAGCCCTTGCCATTGGTGCCAGCCAGATGGATGACGGGTGGCAGCCTATCCTGCGGATTGTCCAGCGCCGCCAGCAATCGCCAGACCCGGCCCAGCGTCAGGTCCATCAGTTTGGGGTGCAGTGCCATCATGCGGATCAGGATGGTATCAGAGGAGGCTTGGGTCATTGGAGGCAATTCCCTGTGACAGGTCGCTTACGGAAAAACCGCCCGCCGTTTCGGGCAGGCGGCAAAACAAGGCGGCTATGTGCGCATGAAAGTCTGAGTAACGCCGCTACGTCGCAGCGGCTTCGGTTTCTGCGGCGGCCTGGGTGTCAGTTCCGGCATCCGGGGTTGGCTGGTCCACCGCTTCCGGGGCCGGCAGATCGCCAACGATCTGTGGCGACAACCCCATCAGCATGCGGATAATTGTGATCAGCTCTTTGCGCAGATCGTTGCGTTTGGTGACCCGGTCCAGAATGCCGTGATCCAGCAGATATTCAGCTCGCTGGAACCCTTCGGGCAGTTTTTCACGGATGGTCTGCTCGATCACCCGGGCGCCGGCAAAGCCGATCAGCGCGTTGGGTTCAGCGATTTGAACATCCCCCAGCATCGCATAAGACGCGGTCACGCCGCCGGTGGTCGGGTGGGTGAGCACGACGATATAGGGCAGGCCTGCCTGTTTCAGCATCTGCACCGCAATTGTCGTCCGCGGCATTTGCATCAGACCCAGGATACCCTCTTGCATCCGGGCGCCACCCGCAGCGGAAAACAGCACCAGCGGGCGCTTCAATGTAACTGCGCGCTCGGCTGCCGCAAGAATGGCGTTGCCGACATACATGCTCATCGAGCCGCCCATGAAGGCAAAATCCTGCGCCGCGGCAACAATTGGAGTGCGGCCCATTTCGCCTTCGGCGATCAGCATGGCCTCGCCTTCTCCGGTCTTTTTCTGCGCCGCTTTCAGCCGGTCCGGGTATCGTTTCTGATCGCGGAATTTCAGCGGGTCGGCGATCGGCACCGGCACCTCAATCTCGGTGAAAATGCCACCGTCGAACAGCGCATCAAAGCGCGCCCGAGGGGTGATTGCCATGTGGTGATCACAGTTGGTGCAGACATTCAGATTGTCGCTCAGCTCGCGGTGAAACAGCATGGTGCCGCACTCGGAGCATTTCTGCCACAGGTTCTCGGGGACTTCGCGGCGCGAGAAGATCGAATTGATCCGCGGCCGGACGTAGTTGGTAATCCAGTTCATAGCAGGCCTCTGCTGGGGCAGTTTGACCTCCCAGATAAGGCCACACGGCAGCAATTGCAATCAACGGCGTATCGCAAGCCGCGCCACCAGCCAGCCGATGACCATCAGGGCAAAGTCCACCACCAGCCAGGGCCGCAATGCCGCGGCGTCGGACATCTCATATGGCAGCAGATAAAGCGCCAGACTGTTGAGACTGCTGGGCGAGGCAAAAAGCAATAAGGCGGTGAAGTTATTGAAAAAATGCACCGCGACTGCCGGGCCTATGGTGCCGGCACGGGCGGTGAGGTCAGCCATCAGAACGCCAAACACACCCGCCCAAATGGCAATCAGAACCGCATTATCCCCAGCTTCGGCAGGCAGGAAATGGCCCAGCGCAAACAGCAGTGACGGCAACACCAGCCAGATCAGCGGCTGACGGAATCGCGCCGCCAGCCCTTGCTGGAGATAGCCGCGAAACAGGATTTCCTCGGCTCCGGTCTGCACCAACAGCGCCGCGGCGGACAGCGGCAACAGGGCCAGCCAGGTCAGCACCGGCAGATTGGCAACCATCGGCGCCTCCATCTGGTACGGCGGCAACAGCAGCAGCGCCGCAGCAAGCGCCATGAGATACAGGCTGACCTGTGCGAATTGCCGGGCCACTACCCGAGGGGAGCCGGTGATACTGAATAAGGAACGTCTCTGCATGAGCCAGGCCGCCACAGTGACGCCGACGATGACAAAGCCAAATCCCCCCAGCAGCGCCAGCATGGCAGCCGGGTTCGATCCGTCCTGCAATCCAGATAACCAGGGGCCGGGAAACAGCATGTCCAAAAGGCTATAGGCCAATGAGTACAGCAGGAATCCAACCCCGATGACCACCAGCAGCCCAAGGATCAGCCGCCACAGCTGAGCCCGGTTGCGGGCGCCGGAGACCAGCGCCTCTTGGGCGGCGTAGCGGCGGTTATCTGGCATAGGTGCGGCGCCGGAACACAGGCGGCGTGCTGGTCATAGCCGATCCTTTGAGGCATTGTCGGGCGCGTTTGTACGGTATTTCATGCTGAACGGTAGGCAGGAATTGCCGCAAAGACAAGTTGGCGGGCGGGGCGGAGCAGCCGCAGCGGTTTTCGACCACAGCGGAGCGGTGGCGCAATTCCCTGACCCCAGTTAAGAAAGCGAATTGCCGGCTTGATTAACAAGCGCTACATTGCCGACAATCAACAGGGCAAAATGCCCGCTGAATAATTTGAGGGCACTATGGGCAGGATACTGGACCGACTGTTTCACCACCGTGCCTTGAGCCATTGGCGCCAGAATGCCCGGCAGGCAGAGCTGGCTCCGTTGAGCGAGTTGAGAGCGCAACGCAACCGAGCGCGTCAATTGCGGGCCCATCTGGATCGTTTGATCCATGTGGCCGAAGGACGGTTGGCGCTGCCGCAGATCGGATCCTCCTTTTTCCCCAAACCGCATGGCACCGACTGGTCCTGGCGCCCCGCCCTGTGGCGCGGTCCGCTGGCTGAACCTGGCCTGTCTTCCGCCGCCTCCAAATCCAAGCTGGGCGACGAGGTACAGCTGTTCCACGACTGCACCTATTCTGAGCTGACCCTGCGCCAGTTGCGCAACACACGGGAACAGGATCTGGCCCCTTTTGGCCTGCGGATGGATGTGTTCCAGTTTGACGGGTCGTTTCTGTCCCTGGTGATTGAGCTGCCTCCCGAGGCCGCCGAGGGCATGACCCGCCAGCATCTGCTGCGGGTCGACACCATTATCGAGACCGAAAAACCGCAGGAAATCTTTGTCCGCCTAAACATCAAACATGGCCCCAACACCGAACAGCTGGTGCGTGAGTTGCCGCTGGACAATGCCTCTTCTCTGGTCGAATTTGATCTGGCTTATTCCCGCCTCAATGAAAAACGCATTGAAAAAATCTGGCTTGATCTGATTTTTGAGACCCCCGACATGAATCAGGTGATCCTGCACGATCTCACCTTCTCGCGCCACCACCGCGCCGCTATTTGAGGACCACCAATATGAGCGAGCTGTCGCTGAGCAAAACCCGCTTTCACGCTGGCATCTGGGAAGGCCGGATCACCAATGCGCCCGACACCGGAGCCCAACCCGATATTCAGGTGCGCTATTTGGATCAGCTGGTCGACGGTGTCATGCTCAAGGAAGGCGGCACCGGCAGCGAGTGGGAGTTGCAGGTTCCTGTGCCCAGCCACGCGGTGGCGGACGGCGTCCACAGTTTTGTAATTTATGACGCCGCCTCGGACCGCAAACTTGGTGATTTCACCCTGATTGCCGGAGAGGCGGCAGCCGATGATCTGCGGGCCGAGGTGACGCTTCTGCGTGCCGAACTCGACATGCTGAAACGCGCCTTTCGCCGCCATTGTCTGGAAACCAGCTAGCTCAGCGCCAGATAGGTCTGGGCAAGGGTCTGCATCGCCTGGACAAAGGGCTGCGGCCCGTAACTGCAGCGCGCGACACCGGCCCTGGCCACGGCTTTGCGGGTCATTGCCTCGCCGCGCATCATCACATTGACCGGCAGCGGGCTGGCCTTGCAGATCTCGGCTATCAGCTCCAGATCCATCAGCCCCGGCACAAATAGCCCATTGGCCCCCGCCGCGGCAAAGGCCCTGGCCCGCTGTATCGCCTCCTCCATCAGATCGCCATGTCGGCTGGTGTCTTGCTGTTTCAGAAACAGATCCGTGCGCGCATTGATGAACAGGTTGGCATCCGCAGCGCGGACAGCGCGCAGACGTTCCGCCTGCTGTTCGATGCCATAGAGCCCGGTGCCACCGACAATCTGATCCTCAAAATTGACCCCCACAGCGCCCGCCGCCACGATCTGCGCCACATTGCCCGTCAGCGCGGCACCAGCCACCGCATAGCCGCCTTCAAAATCAACGCTCACCGGCACTTCGACGGTCTGGGCGATCCGCTCGACAATCTGCACCAGATGCGACAATGGCAGCTGTTCTCCGTCGCCGTAACCCTGTGCCCCGGCCACCGACCAGCTGCCTGTGGCGACAGCAACCGCTCCCGCCTTGACCACCGCAGCGGCACTGCCCGCGTCCCAGATATTATACAGCACCAAAGGGTCTCCGGGCACATGCAGTGCCGCAAAATCCTGCGCTTTGTTGGTTTGTTCACTCACTTTGCGTCTCCATATCTTTGCTCAATCTCTATTAAGCGCTGCTTGCGCCACAATCCGCCACCATATCCGGTCAGTGACCCATCCGCCGCAATCACCCGGTGACAGGGTACGATCAACGCCAGTTGATTGGCACCATTGGCCCGCGCCACCGCCCGCACCGCCGAGGGTCGGCCAATGTCGCGCGCCAGCTGCGAATAGCTGCGGGTCTCACCGGCTGGAATACGCTGCAGGGCGGTCCAGACCTGCTGCTCAAATGCGGTGCCATTCAGCGCCAGCGGCGTCGCAAAACAGGCGCTATCGCCGGTGAAAAACCGGCCCAGCTCCTCGGCCACCTGCGCGGTTGGCTCTGGGCGACCAAAGCCAATGCCGCCGTTGCTGCTGTGCTGCAGCCTGGCCAGTTCTCGTGGCAGGGCTTTGCGGTCGATGAATTCCAGCAGGTGAAGCGCATGGCGACAGCTGACTGCGATCATCGAGCCCAGCGGCGTCTCGATCCAATCAGCCAGCAGCAAAGCATCGCGGCTGAACTGTCCCGGCGATTGCCCGATCAACCGCGCAAAGGCCTCGCGAAAGGCACTGGCGGAATCAAAACCAGCGTCAATCTGCGCCGCAATGACCGGATCGCCGGCGCTCAACGCCGTGAAGCCCTGCCGCAGGCGACGCTGGCGGGCCATTTCCAGAAAGGTCATGCCAAAGTGCCGTTTGAAACTGCGCCGCACTGTTGAGGCATCCAAGCCCATGGCGCCGATATCATCCTCTGACCAGCGATATCCGGGGCGGGCCTCAAGCGCCTGCAGCAAGCGATCAACAAGCGGATCAGCCGCCGCCATCGGCGCCAGCGGGTGGCAGCGTTTGCAGGCCCGGAAGCCGGCGTCGATACAGGCCCCAACCGAGCCAAAGAACCGGCAGTTCTCGGGCTTGGGCTTGCGCGCGGGGCAGGTCAGCCGACAGAAAATACCCGTCGAGGTCACCCCGACATAGGCCCGCCCATCAAAGCGCTCATCCCGCGCCACCAGCGCGTCGTACAGGGTGGTGAACTCTGGCAAATCAAACATCATGCCACAGTGATAGCCAATGCGGCGCCAACCCGTCGCCGGAAATCGGGCATGGATGTGAATTGTGATGTGCAAACTTTGACCCGGCAGACAGAAAAGGCCGCCCCAACCGGGACGGCCCTAATTTCATAGCAATCTGCCCGGCTTATTTTGCCAGCGCAGACAGCCCCATCAGCACATCAATGGCATAGGCCAGCTGATAATCGTCATCCCGCAGATCAGCCGCAGCTTGAGCCTTGGCGCGATCTTCTTCGATCTGGCGGATTTCGTCCTCAGACAGGCTGTCATTGTTCAGGCTGCCGCGAAGATCCGCCTCCGAGCGCATACGACGTGCGGTTGCCGCCTCGTCCTCTTCGGTGTTTGGCTTGCGGCGTGGCTGTTCGACAATGATGTCAGGCGAAACACCCAGCGCCTGGATCGACCGGCCCGATGGGGTGTAATAGCGCGCTGTGGTCAGGCGCATGGCACCATCTCCACGCAGCGGCATCACTGTCTGCACCGATCCCTTACCAAAACTCTTGGTGCCGACGATGATCGCGCGACGATGGTCCTGCAGCGCGCCAGCCACGATTTCAGAGGCCGAAGCCGATCCACCGTTGATCAGCACCACAATGGGCAGGCCTTGGGCCAGATCACCAGGCGTGGCATTGAACCGTTCGCCATCTTCCGGGTTGCGCCCCCGGGTCGAAACGATTTCGCCGCTCTCCAGGAACTCGTCCGAGACCCGGATCGCCTGGTTCAACAGCCCACCTGGGTTGTTGCGCAGATCCAGCACCACACCATTGACCTTATCAATACCGCCAGCCGCAGCAATCTGCTCATTCAACCCGGAAATCAGGTTCGGCGTGGTCTGATCATTGAAGGTGGAAATCCGCAGCACCACGGTCGAGCCTTCGGTGCGGGCCCGCACCGCTGTCAGTTTGATGGTGTCGCGGATAATCGATACGTCGAACGGCTCATCCTCGCCTTCGCGCACCACGGTGATGATGATCTCGGAGCCCACCGGCCCACGCATCATATCCACCGCGTCATCCAGCGACAGGCCCAACATGCTTTCGCCATCAACGTGGGTGATGAAATCGCCAGCTTCCATGCCCGCCTCATCCGCCGGGGTGCCATCCATTGGCGACACCACTTTGACAAAGCCGTCTTCCTGAGTGACTTCGATGCCCAACCCGCCAAATTCGCCGCGCGTCTGCACCCGCATCTGCGCCGCGTCATCGGGCGACAGATAGCTGGAGTGCGGATCAAGCGAGGCCAACATACCACCAATGGCCGCTTCGATCAGTTCGGTCTCATCGACCTCTTCCACATATTGCACGCGGATACGCTCAAAAATGTCACCAAACAGGTCCAACTGCTCATACACGGTAGCCGCGCGGGCGTCTTCCTGTGCCAGCAGCGGTCCCGCCACATAGGTGGTCGCCAGGATTCCTGCCAGCGTTCCGCCGACAGCTGCCATCGCAAACTTTTTCATATGCTTTTATCCATCCTTAGTCGATACGGAACCAAATCTCGGGGTCCACGGGAGTATCATGCAGTCTAACTTCTATATAGAGCGTTTCTGTCCGGTCAGTTCCAGCCCCATCACCGCTTAGTGACAATATCGCACCGATTTCCGGTGTTGCGCCGCCCATTAACCCGACAGGTGTCCCCTTGGGTATCACTTGCCCCGCCTCGCCAAAAACCTCGGCCAGTCCCGACAGCACAAACAACATGTCGGATTGCGGTTCGAGAATCACCACATTGCCCAGATCCAGCAGCGGCCCGCGATAGCGAATGGTTGCCGCAGTGGGAGAGGAGACCAGCGCCCGAGGCCGCGCCGCGATCAGCAGGCCAGGGCGCGCAATACCAGCCGCATCCCGGGCGCCGAAACCGCGCAGCACCAAGCCCTGCACCGGCAGCGGCACCTGGCCCCGCTGGGCGCTGATATCGGCACTGGATTCGGCGATTTCACCCTCAACTATATTGGCAAGCCCACTGGCAAACCCCTGCAGGGTTTCGGTCGAGGCAATCAGGATCGAGGTGCGCACCGGATCATAGGCAAACCGGCGCGGCAGGTCGGTGCGGTCGGCAATCGCCGTCGACAGCTCGGCGCGCGCCCGTTGCACCCCTGCCAAACCGCTCTGCAGGGTGTCGGCGGCGTTTTGCTGCAGCAGGCGCAGGGTCTGCACCTCCTCCAGATCCCGTTTCAACACCTCGACACGCGCATGCAGTCCGGGGGTGACTTCGGCCAGCATCATCGCCGAACGCGCAGCGCCCAGCGGCCCCGAAGGATGCAGCAGCAGCACAGGCGGCGCCGAGGTCTCGATGGTCTGCAAAATCCCCAGCAGATCAGCCACCTCATCCTGGCGCGCCTGCAATTGCGCAACCAGCTGTGCCTCGCGCCGCGCCACCCGGCGCAAGCCATCCCGCATCGCAGCCAAACCGGCCTCATAGGCGCGCACGGTTTCGGTCAGCGCCTTGACCCGGTCGCGGGCGCTGTCAGCCGCCTGCAACTGCAGGGTCGCCGCTTCCAGCTGCGCGCTGGCGGCGCGGGCCGCAGTGGCCGGATCCTCGGCGGCAACCGCCGCTTGCCCCAGCAGGCAGAGTATTAGAAAAACCGCGCGCCGCATCATTTCAGCAGGCTCTCGCCGGTCATCTCCGCAGGCTGATCCAGCCCCATCAGCTCCAGCAGCGTCGGCGCCAGATCAGCCAGACGTCCATCGCGCAATTTGGCCCCCGGCGGCCCGCCCACCAGAGCCAGCGGCACCAGATTCAGCGTATGAGCGGTATGCGGCTCACCGGTTTCCGGGTTGACCATCACCTCGCAATTGCCGTGATCCGCGGTCACCAGCATCGCACCGCCAGCGTCTCGCAGCGCCTCTATGACCTGACCCAGGCCCTGATCCACCGCCTCGCAGGCCTTTATCGCCGCCGCCAGATCGCCGGTATGACCCACCATGTCGGGGTTGGCATAATTGGTCACAATCAGATCATATCCCGCGTTGATCGCCTCGACAAACTTGGCGGTGACCTCGAGGGCCGACATTTCCGGCTGCAGATCATAGGTCGCCACATCGGGTGACTTTGGCATGAACCGGTCTTCGCCCAGCTCAGGCGCTTCCTTGCCGCCGTTCAGGAAAAAGGTGACATGCGGATATTTCTCGGTCTCGGCCAGGCGGAACTGACGCAGCCCCTGTTTGGCCACCCATTGCCCCAGAGTATTGACGATCGCCGCCTTCGGATAGGCGATGGTCATGTAGCGATTGTGATCATCCGAATATCCCACCATGCCCAATAAAGCCGCCAGTTTCGGCCGCCTGCCGGTGTCAAAGGCCTCAAACCCCGGCTGAGCAATCGCCGCCAGGATCTCACGCGCGCGGTCGGCGCGGAAGTTGAGACAGAAAAACCCGTCGCCATCCCGCACCCCCGGGTACTTTGCCACCACCGAGGCGGTGATGAATTCATCGGTTTCAGACTGCTCATAAGACAGCGTCACCGCCGCTTTGGCATCCGCCACAGCCCGGCCGCTGCCCTTGATCATCGCCATATAGGCCTGACGGACCCGCGACCAGCGGTGGTCCCGGTCCATGGCATAATAGCGCCCGGTGACCGTGGCAATCTCCGCGCCCGCAGGCAGTGCCGCCTGCAACGTCTCGAAATACCCCAGTGCCGATTTCGGCGCCACATCCCGCCCATCGGTCACCGCATGCAACCAGACCGGCACCCCCGCATCGGTGATCGCCTTTATCGCCGCCAGAATATGGCTGATATGCCCATGCACCCCACCATCCGACACCAGCCCCATCAGATGCGCCGCACCGCCGGTTGCCTGCAACTTGGCGATAAACGCCAGCAAAGCGGCGTTTTCAAAAAATGAGCCATCTTCGATCGCCAGATCAATCTGCCCCAGATCCATCGCCACCACCCGACCGGCGCCGATATTGGTATGCCCCACTTCCGAGTTGCCCATCTGGCCACTGGGCAGACCAACGTCAGGACCATGGGTGATCAATCGCGCCTGCGGCCCCTGCGCCATCAACGCATCAAAAACAGGGGTCTGCGCCAGATGCGGCGCATTGGCCACTTTGGATTCACCACTGCCCCAGCCATCAAGAATACAGAGAACAACGGGTTTAGGCGTGGACATGTGGGGGCTCCGGAGCAAGGGTATTTGCTGCCTTTTACAACCTCCTAGCAAGCGGGGAAACCGTTGTTATTCTGCACCGCATCAGCGCCGACCGCACCAGCGGCTTCTTTTTGCAAAAAATACTCAAATTCCCGCCTCTCGCCCAGCGGTGGGGCCAGGGTTCTGCGGCGTCAGGTGATCCCGCAACAACGCCAGCGGATGCGCCCTGAGCGACAATCGCATGGCAACATAATCCTCCACCACCTCCTCCCCCAGCGACATCCTGGGCAGATGCGCAGCAGGCTCGTCTATCGCCTCCCCCTCCAGCCCTCGGGCGAACAGCGGCAGCGGCGTGACCGAGGCAATCGCCGCTGCCGCCCAGAGCGCCTCGCGACGTCTCAGCCCCAGCGCGGCAAAGGCATCCGCCTCGGCCAGCCGCTCAATCACCGTCGGCGCCAGCCCCGCCCGGCGCCAGACATCGTCAATCTCGGTGTAGCCATTGCCACGGGCTGCGGTCAGCCAGCTGGCGTCCTCTTCCCGCAAGCCCTTGATCTGGCGCAGCCCCAGCCGCAGTGCCAATCCACCGCGCCCGTCCGGCTCCATCACATTGTCCCAGAAACTGGCGTTGATGCAGATCGGCCGCACCTCGACCCCGTGCTGCCGCGCATCGCGCACGATCTGCGCCGGGGCATAAAACCCCATCGGCTGCGCATTCAGCAGGGCACAGGCAAAGATACCGGGGTGGTGACACTTGATCCAGGCGCTGGCATAGACCAGCAACGCAAAACTGGCGGCATGGCTTTCCGGGAAGCCATAAGCGCCAAAACCCTCGATCTGGCTGAAACAGCGCTCGGCAAACTCAGTCTGGTAGCCGTTGCGCGCCATACCGCGCAGAAACAACGCCCGGAACTCGCTGACATTGCCGTGTTTTTTGAAGGTAGCCAGGGAGCGCCGCAACCGGTCGGCCTGCTCCGGGGTGAAGCCAGCCCCAACAATGGCAATCTGCATCGCCTGTTCCTGAAACAGCGGCACCCCCAGCGTCTTGCGCAGCACATCGCCCAGCGCATCCGAGGGCAGACTCACCGGTTCTTCGCCATTCCTGCGGCGGATATAGGGGTGCACCATATCGCCCTGAATGGGTCCGGGCCGGATGATCGCCACCTCGATCACCAGGTCATAGAATGTCCGCGGCTGCATCCGGGGCAGGAAATTCATCTGCGCCCGGCTCTCCACCTGAAACACCCCAATGCTGTCTGCCTTGCACAGCATATCATAGACCGCCGGATCCTCCGGCGGCAGGCTGGCCAGGCTCCAGCTCTGGCGGTGATGGGTCTGGATCAGCTCAAACGCCTTGCGGAGACAGGTCAGCATGCCCAGGCTCAGCACATCCACCTTGAGAATGCCCAGCGCGTCGATGTCGTCCTTATCCCAGCCGATCACCGTGCGCCCCTCCATGCTGGCGTTCTCAATCGGCACCAATTCGTCCAGCCGACCGTCGGTGATGATAAAGCCGCCCACATGCTGGGACAGATGACGCGGAAAACCGATGATCTGATAGACCAGATCCATGGTCTGGCGCAGACGGCGGTCACTGGCATCCAGCCCGATTTCCGCCATCCGCTGCGCCTCCAGCCCCTTGGCGCTGAAGAATCCCCAGAGCTGCGAGCTGAGCGCCGAGATGGTATCCTCGCTCAACCCCATGGCGCGGCCCACCTCGCGGATCGCCCGTTTGCCCCGGTAATGGATCACCGTGGCGCAGAGCCCGGCGCGGTGGCGACCATAGTGCTCATAGATATGCTGAATCACCTCCTCGCGCCGCTCGTGCTCAAAATCCACGTCGATGTCGGGCGGCTCGTCGCGGGCCTCAGACACAAAACGCTCAAACACCATGGTGCCGATCTCAGGGCTGACTGAGGTCACCCCCAGACAATAGCAAACAACCGAATTGGCCGCCGAGCCGCGGCCCTGGCACAGGATGCCACGGCCACGGGCAAAATGCACAATGTCGCGCACGGTCAGGAAATAGGGCTCATAGCGCAGCTTGCCGATCAGGGTCAGCTCATGCTCCAGCATCGCCCGCACCTTGGGAGATGCACCAGCCGGGTAGCGGCTAGCCAGCCCCTCCAGCGCCAGACGACGCAGCCTCTCACCGGGGCTTTCGCCAGTGCCCGCCTCGCTGGGATACTCATAGCGCAGCTCGTCCAGCGAAAAAGTCAACTGATCCGCCAACGCCCCGGCCCGGTCCACGGCGCCCTCATAACCGGCAAAGATCCGCCGCATCTCAGCCTCGGACCGCAGCCGCTGTTCGCCATTGGCCAGCGCCGAGCGGCCCAATGCATCGACCTTGATACGCAACCGGATCGCGCTCAACACATCCGCCAGCCGCCGCCGCGCCCCGTGATGCATCCGCGGCGCGGCACTGGCCAGGGTGGGAATATCCAAGCCAGTCGCCCAGGCCGTAACCTGTGCAAACCACGCCCCATCAGCGCCATCATAAGCCGGAGCCATCAACAGATGCATCCGGCCACCAAAGCGGTGCGTCAGACCGTCCATATGCGGCAACCACCCCCCCGCACCGCCTGGCCGCCGCAGCGCCTGTGGCACCAGTAGCAGATGCAGGCCCTCGGAGAACTCCAGCAGGTCACATAAGTGCAGGGTGCAGTCGCCCTTATCCGCCCGCAGCCGCCCGCGCGAGATCAGTCGGCACAGGTTGCCCCATCCCATACGGGTTTTCGGCAAGGCGACGACAGGCGGCGCATCGGTGAACAGCAGCTTTGCCGCCGGGATCAACCGCGGCATGTCATAGATCGGAAAGCTGGCAGGCCGAGCCATGCCATCCGGACAGGGCGGCCCAATCGGGGCATTGTCCTTATCCCAGGCCAGCCGCTCGCGCACCCGACGGGCAATATCGCGAGCCTCGGTATGGGCGCGCACGATACCACTGACCGAATTCTCATCCGCAATCGCCAGCGCCGGGATCCCCAGCGCCAGCGCACGCTGAACATACTCCTCCGGGTGGGACGCCCCGGTGAGAAAGGTAAAGTTAGAGAGATTCGCAAATTCGGCAAACATACCCTGCATGATATTCCTGTTTTGTTCTCACTTCGAGTCCCCATCGTACGGCCACCCGCACCGGGCCGCAGGCGCGGTGCCACGCCCAACGGGCGGAGCCCCGATCAGGGGCGACAACGGACGGGAGCCCCGCGTTGCAATGCGCAGGATACGGGTCGATCCAGAGGCCTGCACTCTGCCAAAGTCTCAGCAACAAACGGAGACATCTCATGCCCAGAATCACCGCCCTCCCCACCGATATTACCCGCGCCCTGCAAAACGGCGGGCCTGATGCCCACGGCCAGCCGCCAGAGCAGGCCGTCTCAGATGGCGGTGGGAACCCCTGTCGTCATTGTCTGAAATACATCGCCAAAGGGGCCGGCATGCTGATCCTCGCCCACCGGCCGTTCCCTGTGGCGCAGCCCTATGCGGAAACCGGGCCGATCTTTCTTTGCGCGGATCCCTGCGACCGCCACCAAGGGGAGCAAACGTCCGAGGTCTTCACCCACTCGCCCGATTATCTGATCAAAGGCTATGGCCCCGATGACCGCATCGTCTATGGCACTGGCATCATCATTGGCAAAGCCCGGATGATGAGCCAGGTTGACGATATATTTCGGGACACCCGTGTGCGTTACATCCACATCCGCTCCTCCCGCAACAATTGCTATCAGGCGCGGATAGACCGGGTTGATTAACCGGGGCTGACTGACCGGGGCTGAGAGCCGCTGCACGAGCCAAAAGACCCCGCCAGCAAATCGGCTACTTGGCCTTGGTCAGGGACAGAAACACGTCTTCCAGATCCGCCTCTTCCGTTTTTACATCCCGGATGGTGATACCCGCAGCCCGCACCGCAGCCAGCACCTGTTCAGCGCTGGTGGCGTTGCTGCCATAGCGCAGCACAACGGCACCATCACCGCGCAGCTCCGCCTCGATCCCCGCGCCTTGCGGCAGGGTCGAGACCGCGGTGTCAGGATGCACCACCATTGTCTTGGCATCCATTCGCCCGAGCAGGTTTTTGGTGCTGTCACGCGCCACCACCTCGCCCTCGTTGATGATGGCGATCTCGTCGCACATCTCTTCGGCTTCTTCCAGGTAATGAGTGGTCAGGATGATGGTCATACCCTGTTCATTCAGCTTGCGGATATTGGCCCACAACATCTGCCGCAACTCGATATCAACCCCGGCGGTGGGCTCGTCCAGCACCAGGATATTCGGGTGATGCACCAGTGCCTTGCCCAGCAACAACCGCCGCCGCATACCGCCCGACAGGGTGCGCGCATAGGCCTCGGCCTTGTCCTCCAGCCCGATCATCGCCAAGATCTCGTCGCTGCGGCGATCGGATTTACGGACGCCATACAGCCCCGCCTGCACCTCCAGCGCACCGCGCGGGGTAAAGAACGGATCCAGGTTCAATTCCTGCGGCATCACCCCAATCGAGGCGCGCGACTGGCGTGGATTTTCATCCTGATCAAAGCCCCAGATGGTCACCTTGCCCGAGGTTTTCAGCACCAGACCGGCCAGAATATTGATTATCGTCGACTTACCGGCACCGTTGGGGCCAAGCAGGCCAAACACCGATCCGCGTGGAATGCTCAGGTCGATACCTTTGAGCGCCTGTTTCTCGGGCTGCCCCTTGGCGCCCCTGTAGGTTTTGCGCAGACCTTCAATCCGGATCGCATCCTGTGTCATCGCAGCACCTGCCCCTGTTTTTATTCCGGCTCCCAAAAGCCTCTAAGGGATAAGCATCAGGACCGCCAGTGATGACCATCCATGCGCCGGGAGCCATTGACCGTAGACGCCGACAGGCTTGCCAGCGACGGCCATGAGAGAGCGCCGGGTCATCCGCGAGTCTATCTGCAGAACTCGGAGAGCACCGGCAGGTGTCGAATACCCCTATTGAGACCGCAAGTTTACGCATAAGGGTTTCGGGACTGAACCGCCTTGCCAAACGATCCCAAATGACCCCCCACTGAAAGCTCGGAATGACAACAAATCCTATCGCCTGGCATATCGCATCCTACCCTCGAAGCGGCAATCATTTGGTGCGTACCCTTTTGGAAGCCTATTCAAACCGACCGACTGAAGGCAGCCTGGGATCCCCGAAAGACACGCCGATCCATTCAAAAAAAGCGAATGCCGCCGGTATTATCAAAATCAACTCCCCGGAACCGATTGGCTACAAATCCCACGACCTCCACGCAATACACAGCAGGGACCGCAGCTTTCGGGAAAACCCTCTGGGCTTCCTGTTAATAACCCGGGATCCAGTGGCGGCCATAGCGTCCCACGCGATGAGATCGCTTAGAAAAAAACGCAAGTACGTCTTCCACAGCTCTCAGCGCTATGACCAGGCCATAAACATACTGCTGAGAGGTCAGATCAATGCCTACCTGGCCCTTGTTTACAAATTCTCGACAATTCGCTCACAACCAAAAATACACGTGCGGTTTGAGGATCTTATCAATCCTGAAACATCAGAACAAACAGTCGATGATCTACTGGGATCGATGGCTTTGCACAGGCAAGGGCCTGATCTGAAATCTGTTTTCGCGCTGGCCAGGGAAAGTCAGCAATCCCTCAAGCCACATGACGCCGGGTTAAAGCGCGAAGTCGAACAGCGAATTTCAAAGGCAATCTCCTATCAAGAGGTCCTGCAATATTTGGACTCCGACCTCACATAAAATTCAACCTCAAGCTCAATGGCGCCCATTTAAGGAGGCCTGCACCTGCCGTCGCCGCCAGCTGTCAAAAGCGGCAAGCAAAAGCGGTCTCCAGGCTCAGCTTTGCCGTAAACACCAATTGCCCTTGGCTCCCAGATAACCGATAACTCTGGAAACAGAACACGAACAGTTTCCCATAGGAGCGCACAGGCCATGAGCACAGAATTCGGCAAAGGCTGCCATCTGCATCTGATCGACGGCTCGGCCTTCATCTTTCGCGCCTATCACGCGCTGCCGCCGCTGACGCGCAAGTCGGACGGGCTGCCGATCGGCGCCGTGGCCGGGTTCTGCAACATGCTGCAGCGCTATGTCGAGGGCAACACCGGCCCCGACGCCCCCACCCATGTGGCGGTGATCTTTGACCACAAGGGCAAGACCTTCCGCAACGATCTGTATGATCTCTACAAGGCCAACCGGCCACCAACCCCCGAGGATCTGCGGCCCCAGTTCCCGCTGACCCGCGACGCCACCCGCGCCTTTAACATCGCCTGCAAAGAGGTCGAGGGCTTTGAGGCCGATGACATTATTGCCACGCTGGCCTGTCAGGCGCGTGACGCCGGTGGTCGCTGTACCATCATCAGCTCCGACAAGGATATGATGCAGCTGATCGGCGGCGGTGTTGAGATGCTGGACGCGATGAAGAACAAGCGCATCGACAGTGATGGCGTGGTCGAGAAATTCGGCGTCCGCCCCGAGCGGGTGGTGGATGTGCAGGCGCTGGCCGGCGATGCCGCCGACAACGTCCCCGGTGCGCCCGGCATCGGCATTAAAACCGCCGCCCTGCTGATCAATGAATACGGCGATCTGGAAAGCCTGCTGGACCGCGCCGCAGAGATCAAACAGCCCAAGCGCCGCCAGAGCCTGATCGACAACCGCGCCCAGATTGAGATGTCCAAAACGCTGGTGCAGCTGGATTGCAACATGATGCTGGATTTCACCATTGGTGATCTGGAGGTGCGCGACCCCGAGCCCGAGGTGCTGCTGGCCTTCCTCGCCAAAATGGAATTCCGCACCCTGACCAAGCGGATGGCGGATCAGCTGGGGCAAGAGCCCCCCGCCATCACCGAGCCCGAAGCCCTGGCTGCCGCGCCCATCGAGGCGGTGCCGTTTGACGCGCAAAAATACACCTGCGTGCGCAGTGCCGGTGAGCTGCAGCCCTGGATCGACCTGATCCGCCAGCGCGGCTGGGTGGCGGTGGACACCGAAACCACTGGGCTCGACTCGATGGTGGTTGATCTGGTTGGCGTCTCTCTGTGCATTGAGCCCGGTCAGGCCTGCTATATCCCGCTGACTCACCGAGCCGCCGCCGCAGACGATCTGTTTGGCTCGGATGAGCTCGCCGAAGGGCAGATGCCGCTGGCAATCGCACTGGAGATGCTAAAGCCCGTTCTGCAAGACCCGGCGATCCTGAAGATCGGCCAGAACATGAAATATGACGCCAAGATTCTGCACCGCTATGGCGTCGATATTGCCCCCATCGACGATACCATGCTGATGTCATATGCGCTGCACGGCGGGCTGCACAATCACGGCATGGATACCCTGTCGGAGCGTTATCTGGATCACAAACCAATCCCGATCAAACCGCTGCTGGGGGCCGGAAAATCGGCGATCACCTTTGACAAGGTACCGATCAGCGACGCGGTACCCTATGCCGCCGAAGACGCTGACATCACCCTGCGCCTGTGGCAGCTGTTCAAGCCGAAATTGCATTTGTCCAAGGTCACCACCGTCTATGAAACGCTGGAACGGCCGCTGATTCCGGTGCTGGCCACAATGGAGATGCACGGCATCAAGGTCGACCGCGACACACTCAGCCGGATGTCCAATGCCTTTGCCCAGAAGATGGCCGGGCTTGAGGATGAAATCCATGCGCTGGCAGGTCGCCCCTTTAACGTCGGCAGCCCAAAACAACTGGGCGAGATCCTGTTTGACGAAATGGGCCTTGAGGGCGGCAAAAAGGGCAAGACCGGCGCCTATGCCACCGGCGCCGATATCCTCGAGGATCTGGCCGGCACCCATGACCTGCCCGCGCGGGTGCTGGACTGGCGCCAGCTGAGCAAGCTGAAATCCACCTACACGGATGCCCTGCAGGACCATATCAATGCGGACACCGGCCGGGTGCATACCTCCTATCTGCAGACCGGCGCCAACACCGGCCGCATGGCCTCAAGCGATCCCAACCTGCAGAACATCCCGGTGCGCTCTGAGGAGGGCCGCCGCATCCGCGAGGCCTTCATTGCCGAGCCGGGCAACGTGCTGCTGTCGCTCGACTATAGCCAGATCGAGCTGCGCATTCTGGCCCATGTGGCCGGCATCGACACGCTGAAACAGGCCTTTGCCGATGGGTTGGACATTCATGCCATGACCGCGAGCGAGATGTTCGGCGTGTCAATCGATGAGATGACCCCGGACATCCGCCGTCAGGCCAAGGCGATCAACTTTGGTGTCATCTATGGCATTTCCGGCTTTGGCCTGGCCCGCAACCTGCGCATCCCAAGGGCCGAGGCACAGGGCTTTATCAACCGCTACTTTGAGCGCTTCCCCGGCATCCGCACCTATATGGACGCAACCGTCGAATTTGCCAAAGAGCATGGCTATGTGCAGACCCTGTTTGGCCGCCGCATCCATACCCCCGAGATCGCCGCCAAAGGACCGCGGGCCGGCTTTGCCAAACGTGCTGCGATCAATGCGCCAATCCAGGGCACCGCCGCCGATGTGATCCGCCGCGCGATGATCCGCATGCCCGACGCCATCGCCCACCTGCCCGCCCGCATGCTGCTACAGGTGCACGATGAACTGCTGTTCGAAGTCCCCGAGGCGGCTGTCGAAGAAACCATTGCCACCGCAAAATCAGTGATGGAAAACGCCGCCGACCCGGCGGTGCATCTGGACGTGAAGCTCATCGTCGATGCCGGCCGTGGCGCCAATTGGGCCGAGGCACACTAAGCCAAGCCCCCTCAAAAACGGCGCCCTCCCGCGCCTGCCAGGTGAACCGGCTCCGCCAGTTGAACCTGGCAGTCTTGGGCCGGGCGCCGCGCAAAGCGCGGCGCGGGTGGCGCCCGGCCCGCATGAAATGCTCCTGTGGAGCATTTCATGCCACGCCCAACGGGCGGAGCACCTCCGGCAGGAGGTCGAGGACGGACGGGAGACCGCCATGGTTCCGGCAGGTCGCTGCGGGTCAAACTCGCCATCGCAATTGCCAGCCGTGCCGCGCCACCGCATATGGGGCTTCCAATTAGGTAATTCGGTCGGGACAGCAGCCAGACCAGTGCCTGCTGATCACACTTCGCTCAGGATTCGACGGGCTGGCGGACCAATCTGGCCACCAGTCGCCGCACCAAAGGTGCCACCACCAGCACCACGGCAAAGGCAACTGGCCAGCTGAAGCTCCAGGACGAGCCCCAGGCATCAAGCGCTTGCCCCGCAAAACCGAAATTTTTGAGCGCCACAACCAGAGTGACAATGCCGGACATGATACCGGACAGGATCAGGCCAAACAGGGTGGGGGCAAAACGGGCTGGAATCATCGGGAAAGCTCTTTAAAAATTTCTGTCCTACCATACATGCGGCAATTGGAATGAATTCTCCAGTGCGCCCATGCAGGCCCTTGGGTTCAACGCATTACGACATCCAGCCCAGGCTATCCTCGGTGCGCCGGGTTGATGGGGTGTATTCGGCGCTGACCCAGCCGGTATATCCGCTGGCGTCAAAGGCGGCAAACAGAGCGTCAAAATCCATCGGCCCGGTCCCCGGCTCGCTGCGGGCAGGGGCCGCGCCAATTTGAATATGCCTGGCATGGGCCGAAAAACGATCCCAGACCTGGGCGGCATCGCCGTGAATCATCTGCGCGTGATAGGCATCAAACTGTAGCCCGACATTGGGTCGATCCACGGCCTCCAGCACCTCAATCGCCAGATTGTAGTCATCGAGAAAATACCCCGGCTGATCACCACTGTTGAGCGGTTCGATGGTAAATTGCTGCTGAGGCGCCCAATCCGCGGCCCATTGCAGATTGCGAATATAGACCTGCTGCGCTTCGGCGCCCTTTTCATATCCGGCCATCACGTGGATCATCGCCGGCCGCAGCAGCTTAGCATAGCGCAGCGACCTGCGGATATCGTGCTGAAACCGGCCTTCGCCACCGGGAATGGCGGCATAGCCCGGCACGCCTCCGGTATAGTTCGGCGGCGGTGCGTTGATCAGCAACAATTCCAGCCCATTGCTCATCAGGGCGCGCTGGGTTTCCTTGGCAGCGGTCTCATAGGGATAAAGGATCTCCACCGCCTCAAACCCGGCGGCCGCGGCAGCGCGAAACCGGTCGAGATAAGGCAGTTCGGAAAACAGCAGCGAGATATTGGCTGCAAACTTGGGCATCATGCATCTTCCCGGTTAAATTTTATCGACCCCAGAGGCGAGATCAGAGTTGATCGACTAGTGCCACAAGATGATCCGATTGTGGCGCGTTCATTCTTTCAAATTGCGCGCATTTAACGGCTTCCACATCACGTCTCGTCCAGTTCTGCTGATGGGATCACCGGGAAAAACTGCCCCGACGACCACAGCCCGAACCAGCCCTGGTGATGCGTGCCCAGCTCAACCAGGCGGTAGAAACTTTTGCGGTCAATCAGCGCCTCAAGGTCAGCGCGGATCAGAACATAGGGGGAGGGTTCGCCGGTCTGCGGGTCACGTTCCACACGGATGGGGTGGTCCTTCCCGGCAATGGCGATGTCGCCAACATGGGTGGAAAAGCTAAGAACCTGATCGGCGCCGCTGCCGGTGGCATCAAAATCCACCGCAACAAAAGGCGCGTCATCGACGGTAATGCCAACCTTTTCCACCGGAGTGACCAGGAAATACTTGCCATCCTCACGCTTAAGAATCGACGAGAACAGTTTGACCAGTTCAAAGCGGCCAATTGGGGTGCCCAGATAAAACCAGGTGCCATCCCGGGCGATCCGCATATCCAGATCACCGCAGAAGGCGGGGTTCCACAGGTGAACTGGCGGCATTCCGCCGCTCTTTGTGGATTTTATCGAGGCGGCGATCCCCTCAGCGGATGGGGTCACGTCATTTTGTCCACTCATTGCTTTTGCCATTTCTCTCCAGCACGATAGAGTACCACTATATATTGGCGACAAGGGGAATGTCATGTCCGAACCCGACGACCTGCTGACGGAAATCGAGGCTTTGCAAGAAAAGCTGCAACAGGCGCGGGATTCGATCACCCGGCAGTTCATCGGACAAAAGCGGGTGGTGGATCTGGCGCTGTCGACCCTGTTGTGTGGCGGTCACGGGTTGCTTATCGGCTTGCCCGGGCTGGGAAAAACCCTGCTGGTGGAGACCCTGGCGACGGTGATGGGGCTGCACGGCAACCGGGTCCAGTTCACCCCCGACCTGATGCCCGCCGACATTCTGGGTTCCGAGGTACTGGATACCGATGCCAGCGGCCACCGGTCGTTCCGCTTTGTGCCGGGTCCGGTGTTCTGCCAGTTGCTGATGGCGGATGAGATCAACCGCGCCAGTCCGCGCACCCAGTCGGCACTGCTGCAGGCGATGCAGGAACACACGGTGACAGTCGCGGGTGAAGACCGGCCATTGGGAGCGCTGTTCCATGTGCTGGCCACCCAGAACCCGATTGAGCAGGAGGGCACCTATCCGCTGCCCGAGGCGCAGCTGGACCGGTTTTTGCTGAAAATTGACGTCAATTACCCAACCCGTGACACTGAGCGGGACATTCTGCTCGCCACCACCGGGACGCAGGACGACAAGGCCGTGCAGGTGTTCACCGCCAAAGACCTGATTGCCGCGCAGACCCTGTTGCGCCGGATGCCGGTCGGAGAATCGGTGATGGAACTGATCCTGGATCTGGTGCGCGCCTTTCGCCCCGATGAACCCGGTGTGTCCGATCAAGTGGCCCAGACCGTGGCCTGGGGGCCGGGTCCACGCGCGGCGCAGGCGCTGATGCTGGCGGTTCGGGCACGGGCCTTGTTGCAGGGTCATCTGGTGCCCAGCGCCGAGGATGTGATTGATATGGCGCAGCCGGTGCTCAGCCACCGCATGGCGCTGAACTTTGCCGCCCGTGCCCGGGGCGACAATCTGGCTGATCTGATCGCCAGCACCGCGGCTGACCTCACCCGGACCCGGGCCGCCGCGTGACCTCTCCCCACCTCTCCCAGGCCACCGGGCTCAGACGCCGCGCCGAGATTGCGGCCGGCAGCCTGCCGCCCTTGCTGGTGCAGGCCGAACAGCTGGCGGGCTCGGTCCTGCTGGGCGAGCATGGCCGCAGGCGGGCCGGGATGGGAGATGATTTTTGGCAATACCGGGTGGCACAGCCCGGCGACAGCCGCAATATGATCGACCATCGCCGCTCGGCGCGCGGCGATCAGCAGTTCATCCGGGAACGCGAGTGGCAGATTGCCCAGACGGTGCATGTCTGGGTGGATCAGGGCGGCTCGATGCGCTTTGCCTCAAAACCCGACTTGCCGCAAAAGATCGACCGCGCCCGCAAACTGGCGCTGGCCGCCTCGATCCTGATGCTGCGCGGCGGGGAGCGGGTTGGCCTGACCGGCACCGCGCTGCCGCCGCGCAGTGGCAATATGCAGGTCCTGCGCATGGCCGAGGCGTTCAGCCTCAACGATGATACCGACTATGCGCCCCCCGAACATCACGCCATGATCCCCCATGCCCGCGGGCTGTTCATTTCCGATTTCCTTGGCCCCTTTGACGAATTGCAACTGGCGCTCGGCAAGGCCGCCGACCGGGGATTGCGGGGCGTTCTGCTCCAAGTCCTTGATCCCAGCGAAGAGGCGTTTCCCTTTTCCGGCCGCACCCTGTTTGAGAGCGTCACTGGCGGGTTGCGCCATGAAACGCTCAAGGCCTCGGCGCTGCGCGACCGCTATCTTGAACGGCTGGCCGAGCGCCGTGATGGGCTGGAAACCCTGTGCCGCGCCACCGGCTGGCAGATCGGGCTGCATCACACCGGCGACAGTGCGCAAACGGCGCTGTTGTGGCTGTATCACGCATTAGAAAGAACCCGATAATGACACTGCTGGCTGGCATTGGCTTCACCACGCCCTGGCTGCTGCTGGGGTTGCTGGCGCTGCCCATCCTGTGGTTGCTGCTGCGCGCGGTGCCACCTGCTCCGGTGCGTCGGGTGTTCCCGGCGGTTACCCTGCTGCTGGGGCTCAGCGACGACGAGAGCCTGTCTGACCGCACCCCCTGGTGGCTGTTGCTGCTGCGCTTGCTGGCGGTTGCGGCGGCGATCATCGGCCTGTCGGGGCCGGTGCTGAACCCGGCGCCCTCAACCGCCGGACGCGGCCCGCTGCTGCTGGTTCTGGATGCCAGCTGGGTCGGCGCCGACAACTGGCGGCAGCGCCGCGAACAGATCACCAGTAAGCTAACCGAGGCCGGTCGTGCCGGGCGCACCGTGGCTCTGCTGCGGCTGACCGCACCAGAGCCGCTGCAGTTCCAATCCGCCGATGTCTGGCGCAGCCGGGTGGCCGGGCTGGGACCGCAGCCCTGGCAGCCAAACCCGGACCAGATAGCCACCGCGCTGGATCACCTGACGGCAGTCGAGACGGGCTTTGACACCCTGTGGTTTGCCGATGGGCTGGAATACCCCGACCGGGATCAGCTGATCTCGGCGCTGCAGGCGCGCGGCGAGCTGCAGGTCCATCAGACCAGTGCCAACAGGCTGGGGCTATTGCCGGCTCAAGTCGCAGACGGCGCCATCGAGCTGACAGTGCTTCGCAGCCACACCAGCGCCGAGCAGCAGGTCACCGTGCTGGCCCAGGGTCGCGACCCCGGTGGCACTATGCGGGTGCTGGCCTCGGTCAGTGTTGATTTCACTGCAGGCGTCGACAGGGCCAGTGCCCGGCTGATCCTGCCATCGCAACTGCGCGCCCGGATCACCCGGTTTGAGCTGCAGCGGATACGGTCGGCCGGCGCCGTGGCCCTGACCGATGACAGCCTGCGCCGCCGCGAAGTGGCGCTGATCTCGTCCCAAACCGACAACGAGGGTTTGGTGCTGTTGTCGCCGATGCACTACCTGCGCCAGGCCTTGCAGCCGACCGCCGAATTGTTCGAAGGCGGGCTGGGCGATCTGCTGCCGGCCAATCCGGATGTCATCATTCTGGCAGATGTGGCCCGGCTGGCCGAAACCGAAGAGGAGCAGCTGACCGAATGGGTCGAAAAGGGCGGCATGTTGCTGCGCTTTGCCGGCCCTCGGCTGGCCGCCAGCGATATCTCTCGCGACGAAGAGCACCCGCTGATGCCGGTTCGGTTGCGCAGCGGCGGCCGCAGCCTGGGCGGCGCGATGAGCTGGGGTGAGCCCAAGACTCTGGCGCCGTTCCAACAGGGCTCGCCGTTCTATGGCCTGACCATCCCCGAAGAGGTCACCGTGAGTTCGCAGGTGATGGCGCAACCCGATCCCAGTCTGGCGGACCGGGTGATTGCCGCATTGGGCGACGGCACTCCGCTGGTCACCCGCAAGGCGCTGGGTCAGGGGCAGGTGGTGCTGTTTCATGTGACCGCCAATGCCGAATGGACCAGCCTGCCGCTGTCCGGGCTTTTTGTCGACATGCTGGAGCGGCTGGCGGTCTCGACCGCTGCCAAGCCGCCCAGTGCCGATGACCTGGAGGGCACCATCTGGACGCCGATCAAGGTGCTGGACGGCTTTGGCCGTCTCGGCGAGGCCGACACCCTGCCCGGCGTGAACGGCCCCGAGCTGATGGAAGCCGCCGCCGGCCCCGATCTGCGCCCCGGCCTGTATGACAGCGGCAGCCGCACCCTGGCGCGCAATGTTCTGCGCGCAGGCGACCAGCTGCAACCCGCGATCTGGCCCCGTGATGTGCCGGTGATCAGCGCCGCCGCCTCTGCCGAGCGTGCCTTGGGTGGCATGTTGATCAGTTTGGCGCTGGTGCTGCTGGCGCTGGATGTTGCGGCCTCGCTGGCACTGTCGGGGCTGCTGCACCTGTCGCGCACGGCTGCATTGGTGCTGGGTCTGGCTGCGGCAGCTTGGCTTGGCCTGCCCGCCCAGTCCGCCCTGGCGCAACAGGGCGCAGATCAGCTTGGCCTCAGCTCGGAGCTGGCCCTGGCGCATGTGCTGACCGGCGATGATCAGGTCGATGAAATCGCCCATAGCGGGCTGCGCGGGCTGTCCAACACGCTGGCGTTTCGCACTTCAATCGAGCCCTCCCTGCCGGTGGGAGTAGATCTGGAGCGCGATGAGCTGGCGTTTTATCCACTGCTGTATTGGCCGATCACCCCAGATCAGCCGCGCCCCTCGGCGGCGGCCTATACCCGGCTGAACGCCTATCTGCGCACCGGTGGCATGATCTTGTTCGACACCCGCGACGCCAATCTGGTGGGCGCCGGGGCCAGCAGTGCAAACGCCCGCAAATTGCAGCAACTGGCCCGGTCACTGGATATTCCGCCGCTGGAACCGCTGCCCGCCGACCATGTGCTGACCCGCGCCTTTTATCTGTTGCAGGATTTTCCCGGTCGTCACCAGCGTGGCGAGCTATGGGTCGAAGCCGCCCCCGCCGACGCCGAGCATATCGAGGGCATGCCGTTCCGCAATCTCAACGATGGGGTGACGCCGGTGGTGATCGGCAGCAATGACTGGGGCGCCGCCTGGGCAGTGGACAACAATGGACGCCCCCTGTTGCCGGTGGGGCGTGGCTTTGCCGGTGAACGCCAGCGCGAGCTGGCCTATCGCTTTGGGGTCAATCTGGTGATGCATGTGCTGACCGGCAATTACAAATCCGATCAGGTCCATGTGCCTGCGCTGCTGGACAGGTTGGGCCAATGACACAGGTTATTCTCTTTGATCCGCTGGTGCCCTGGGCGCTGATCTGGGGGCTCGCGGCCCTGTCGCTGATCAGCATCGGTGTTGCCCTTTGGCGGCGCTTGTCCGGTTGGGCCTTGCGGGGGCTGGCGGCGCTGGTGCTGATCGCCGCCCTGTGCGGCCCGGTCTATCAGGTCGAAGACCGGGCACCGCTGAGCGACATCGTGCTGGTGGTCTCGGATGAAACCGCCAGCAATCTGCTATCCGACCGCCCCGACCAGATGGCGGCGGCCAAGGCGGCTCTTGCCAGTCAGCTGGCAGATCGCCCCAACACCGAGACCCGCTGGATAACGCTTGGCGATGGCGAGGGCGACACCGGCTCGCAACTGATGGGGGCAATCGCCGCGGCGCTGGCCGAGGAGCCGCGCGCCCGGATTGCCGGCATTATCGCGCTGTCGGATGGTCAGATCCACGACATTCAAGACGCGCCTGACCTGCCGGCCCCGCTGCATCTGTTGGCGACCGGCAAAGAGACCGACTGGGACCGCCGCCTGATCCTGCGCAATGCCCCCGGCTTTGCCATTATCGGTGAACCTGTGACCCTGACACTGCGCGTTGAGGATCAGGGCGCAGCCCCGGACAACAACCCGCTGGCCACGCTGGAGATATCGGTCGACGGCGCATCTCCACAACGGTTCTCGCTGCCCATCGGCACCGATATCGACCTGCCGCTGACCTTGCCACACGGCGGACGCAATGTGATCCAGTTCACCGTGCCCACCGAACAGGGCGAGCTGACCGGCCGCAACAACACCGCGCTAGTGCAAATCAACGGCGTGCGCGACCGGTTGCGGGTGCTGCTGGTCTCGGGCGAGCCACACCCCGGCAGCCGCACCTGGCGCAACCTGCTGAAATCCGACAGCGCGGTGGATCTGGTCCATTTCACCATCCTGCGGCCGCCGGAAAAACAGGACGGGGTGCCGGTGGACGAACTGTCGCTGATCGCCTTTCCCACCCGTGAGCTGTTTTTGGAAAAGATCGACGATTTTGACCTGATCATCTTTGACCGCTATCAGCGGCGCGGCATTCTGCCTGCAATCTATCTGGATAATGTGGCCAATTATGTGACCAAGGGCGGCGCTGTTCTGGTCGCCGCAGGGCCGGATTTTGCCACCGCCGACAGTATCTACCGCTCGCCCCTGTCTATGGTTCTGCCCGCACGCCCGACAGCCCGGGTGATCGAACAGCCCTTTCAGCCTGTGGTCACCGAGCTTGGCCAGCGCCACCCGGTCACCGCTGATCTGGGGGACGCCGCAAACTGGGGGCGCTGGCTGCGCCAGATCGAGGTCGACCAAGCGCAAGGCCATACCCTGATGTCTGGCATTGAGGATCGCCCGCTGCTGGTGCTGAACCGGGTTGGCGAGGGCCGCGTGGCGCTGCTGGCCTCGGATCATGCCTGGCTGTGGAGCCGGGGCTATGAGGGCGGCGGCCCGCAACTGGAGCTGCTGCGGCGGCTGGCCCATTGGATGATGAAAGAGCCGGAACTGGAAGAGCAGGCCCTTTGGGCCGAGGCCAACGGCCAGAGGATGCGGATCCGGCGCCGCAGCCTGGACGATTCGGTCGGCAAGGTCACCGTCACCCACCCCGATGGCAGCACCGTCGAACTGGACTTGGCCGAGACCGGCCCGGGACAATGGGAAACCCAGTATGACGGCCCCGAGATCGGCCTCTACCGCCTGAGCGAAGGCGCGCTGACGGCTGTCATCGGCCTCGGCCCTGCCGCCCCGCGTGAGTTTGAGGAAACCATTGCCACCCTGCAGATCCTGCAACCGGTGATCAAACCCACAGGTGGCGGCTTGCTACCCCTGCAGGACGGCTTGCCCGTTCTGAGGAATGTCCGCACCGGGCGCCCGGCGGCAGGCCGCGGCTGGATCGGCCTGACGCCGCGCAAGGCCTATGAAACCCTGTCGGTGGTGCAAAGCCAATTGCTGCCGCCCTGGCTGCTGTTGCTGCTGGCCAGCTTTTTCATCACCCTTGGATGGATCCGGGAGGGACGGCGTTAACCGTGGCCTGACCAACTGTGTTCAGTGACCTGCTGCCCAAGGCTCCCGCCCGTCGTTGACCTCCTGACGGAGGTCGGCCTTCCGTTGGGGGTGGCGCCGCGCAAA
>JABSSD010000191.1 GCA_013214575.1 Paracoccaceae bacterium
GGCATTATAGCCCGCATTGCTGATAGGGACTTGGTTTGCGGAACCCTTCAGGGCCAGCGGTCAAAACCGCGCAAACAGGCCGGACACATGACTGCTTCTGACAAATGCACAATCTGATCAAAAATGTCTTGCTATGCAGGAGCCATCCACACATGCCATTCGCTGCGAACAACACGAAGGTCGGCAAAGGGCCGTCCACAACATGCTGCACCGGCGACCGGCTGTGCCCAGGGCTCTGTGCTGCCGATGTCCGTGTCACAGCAGACTCGACAAAGAAAACTCATCCTGATAGGCGACAGGTTCCTGCAAATCATTGCAACTTTATCCTAGAAAGGTGGTGAAAACCACATGCAGGTAAGTGTTCGCGACAACAATGTCGATCAAGCTCTCCGGGTGCTAAAGAAGAAGCTCCAGAAAGAAGGCGTTTTTCGTGAAATGAAGCTCAAGCAGCATTTCGAGAAACCGTCCGAGAAAAACGCGCGCCAGAAAGCTGAAGCTATCCGCCGTGCCCGTAAGCTAGCACGCAAAAAATTGGAGCGCGAAGGGACAATGTAGTCATTTCTTGGCGCTGTAATAACAGAACCCCGTTGTCCGATGGCAACGGGGTTTTTTCGTGTCAGAAGACATTTTCTGCAAATGGCCAACCTAAGATATCAAGCCCCTAAACTGGCCATTCACTGCAGAATAGCATGAAGGTCCGCATTGGGCCGAGGCTGTGTGAAAACTCGGTATTTCGAGAATTTCGCGGGAGGATATTCTCAGAACGCGTCGATACCTCAGCGCTTTCGGGAAGGTGCTCTCCAGAGCAGCAGATGCTGGAATAATGTTCTTGGAAATCGCGACCGAATTGGGTTTTCACACAGCCTCGGCCGTTCATGGCCACGATGGAAGAGGCGAGTGCTCCGATTGCTGCACCACGCACATTTCGGCAATAAGGGCGGACAGCCGACCTTCGCTGTGATCTGAACGAACGACTACTGCCGGACTTTGCGGTCATTCACTGTTGTCGACCCAACTGGAGCAAACGGCCCGCACATGCCGTTCGTGACCACTCAAGTGGGGCTGCTCACACTTCAATTATTGATAGCATTGCCCCGGGTAATTCACTTGGACCCGCGAACATCGGTCCCGCTATTTCATCTCGTCCCGCAGCCGGTCGACCACCGAACGAAACTCGGCCAGATCAGGCAGCATCGCGGCGACCCGCCTAGACGAAAACCGGTCTTCCAACGCCTCAAACAGGGGCGCAAGTTTCGCCAACGCTTCGTCTCGGAACTGTTGCCCCGCTGGCGTCAGCCAAACTTGCTTGGACCGCTTGTCACCGGGATTGGGTCGCATCTCAACGAATCCATGCTTCTCCAGCCCAGCCAGCGTATGGGTCATTGTCGTTTTGGCCACTTGAAACGCCCGCGCCAGTTCTATTGGCGTGGCACCGTCGCAAACCCGGATCAAGTGGCTGACGACGCCGAAATGTGACACCAACAAATCGCTTGGCAGGCGTGCCTCAAGGAACGCCGTGCCGATTTGGTTGATGATCCCCACCTCATAGAGCAGTGCGAAATAGGGGCCAAGATTGTCGTTAGCCATGCGCGATACGTGTCTCCAAAGGCCAGCGCGGGCTGGCGTCAATTGCCGGACCATAACCCAGCCGCCCAAGCATTTGAACCGTCTCGCCAGGGGCTGCTAGCGCTTCATGGACCTGTGCGAAATGCGATTCCATTTCCGGATATTCCTGCAATGCCTGGCTAACAGGCTGCATTGCAAGTCCCAACCCAGTTGCGGCAAGATGCAACCGGATCCAGTCGCGGCCAGCGTTGATCTGATCTTCCCGCGTGTTGCCTTTGCTGGTGAGCACAACATAAGCTTGGGTCGCGTCCATCGCTTTTTGGATCATATCAAGTCCTTGTTTGAAGCTGGCGCTGGCTTGATCAGCCTGACCTTCGCGACTTAGCATCCCGACCGCCATCATGCTTTCCAGGAAGGGTCCGCCCAATGAGATCCCATCAGGGTTCGCCTCAATTTCGGCTTTGCCAAATCGCATCAGGTCGACACTTTCCATCATGACATGCTTGGTCGTCATCTCAATCGCCATCGCCTCCCACGTTAGGGTTCGCAGAGCTGCAACATCCGCCGGATCGCTTTTAATCGTGGCAAAACCGGCCAAAGCTGCTTGTGCATCGGTTGCAACTGCGCGGTCCTCATAGCCCTGCCGGTTTGTGTGCCGGTCAAAAACATTTCCAAATAACGGATCCACCTTGCCACCCCCTTCAAAACGGATCAACGCAACTGGCCCGCCATCACCTTGTGGGAACAACTCGGTCTCCAACGCATAGCCGTCCTCAGCGGCCGCCATCCGCAAGAGTTCCAGAAAACAACCCATGCCGATGGTCAGTTGACGGTCAAATGGGTCGGTTTCGGGCAAATTCCGCGTCTTGTCACGGTGAATGATCAGCATGTCGTCGCCCGTCAATTCAGCTACCCACGGTTGCCGATTGTGCGGGTTCGGCGCGAGGATCGCAAAGGACAGCGCCCGCATCCGCGGCTCGGTATAAGTGCCTGCTAGCGACCAAGGCGCCAGCGCCCTCGTGGGACGACGGGTTGCAAGGAACCCACCAGCAGAGGCAGTAGCCGCCAGTACAACCCCGCCTCCGATTAGGGCTATCAATTTGCGTCTCGAAAGTTTCATTGCAAAGCTCCAACTAGTACGATGTCGAACTATATAACCTAGCATTGCACACAAAACAAGTGCGACATCGCACTTGTTTTGTGTGCAATGCTGTGAACGGCCGCAGCGAATGACTACTCACCGCCCTTCGTGACAAGTTTTTGCTACCCCAGCATTGGACAATATGGGTTCAGACCTGCCGTTAGCTGCGGACTGTTTGAAGGTCCGTTAGGGCCGTTCGTGACAGTGATGGGAGCGGAAAGTGGCCCCATTGCTGCACCACGCACATTTCGCCACAAAGGGCGGATACCGGACTTTCGCTGCATTTGACGCGAACGACTGCTAAGCGGGACGAAACCGGCCTTGCCTCGCAAGAAGTTTTAGCGTCCCCTTCAGAAAACATGTTTTCAAAGGAGCTGTTATGCCCAACAAGGAATACACACTCATTATGGCCAGATATAACCTCTGGCAAAACGATAACCTACTATCATGTGCTGATGGTCTCTCTAGCTCTGAGCGAGAGAAGGACCGAGGCGCGTTCTTTGGGTCAATCCAGAAAACCGTATCCCATCTATTTTGGGGCGACATGCTATGGATGAGCCGGTTTGCAGGCACACCGGCACCAGAGGGGGGAATTACTGAAACCACCGATATTATAAAGAGTTGGGAGCGATTCCGGGTTGAGAGAAAAGCCTTCGATCAGCGGATATTACAATGGGCGCACGAGGTTACGCCGGATTGGTTCGAGGGGGATTTAACTTGGTTTTCGGGAGCAATTGGTCGCGAGGTCACAAAGCCCAAAAAAACGCTCGTGATCCAGCTCTTTAACCACCAAACACATCATCGCGGGCAAGTTCATGCAATGTTGACGTCTGCTGGTGCCAAGCCAAATGATACTGACCTACCGTTCATGCCAGAACGTTTTCTCGACATGTAAACTCCCTTCGGCTGTGCGCAGGCGTTTGGTATGATGGGCTCCTTTCTGCCATTCGCCGCGCCGTCTACGAAGGTCCGCATTGGGCCGTTCGCTACATTTTTGAGTGAGTGAAGTGGCCCAATTTCTGCACCATGCACATTTCGACTAGAAGGGCGGTAAGGAGCCGTTCGCTGCAGCGTGTACCGACGACTGCAGTGCGGACAAAGCAGCCCCTGACATCCCACCGCACTTCACTCCGAAACATCACAAGTGTATGAACTCGGAATGAGTACAAAATCCACTCCACCTGAAGCGTTGTTGGTCGAATTCGACATCTCGTCCCCAAGTTTTGTCGAGAAAACGGCAATTGCCGAAGTTTGGAAAGTGAGACGTGCGGATGGCCAGAGTGCGGCCCTTAAAATATACAAGAAGCGGGGCATGGGAAACGAATCCACCGGTTTCTCCTTTCTAAAGTCTTTGAACGGCAACGCGGCGGCAAATGTCTATCGATGCAACTCAACATCCGCGCTGATGGAGTGGCTTGATGGGCATTCTTTGGGTGATCTAACCCGATGCGGCGAAGACCAAAGAGCCGCGAAAGAACTTGTCGCTGTAGCGAACCGGATTCACCGATTTCCTCCCGAATACAAAGACGAATACCCGAAGCTAGAAGACTGGTTTGAAGCGCTTTTTTCGGTAAATTTCGCACAGGAATGCCCGCCATCGGCCCGCAAGAATGTCTTACGATGTCAAAACTTAGCTAGGCAGCTCATCGAGCAACAGCATGACATTCGGCCACTCCATGGCGATCTGCATCACGATAACATTCGACTTGGCGAAAGGGGCTACTGCGCGTTTGATGCAAAAGGGATTTTGGGAGAACGAACGTATGAGTTGGCGAATGCCTTTCGCAATCCGAAGGGCGCCACTGATTTGGTTTGTGACGTAGAGCGGGTCCGATATCTTTGTAATATGTGGAGCAAGCAGTTCGAAGTCGAGCCGCTTCGTCTGATGCAATGGGCTGTCGTCAAGTCTTCGCTTTCTATAGTATGGAGAGGTGGTGCTGCGCTGAAGTCCGATCCTGAATTTAATCTTCTGGAGCTCTTTCTCTCTGTCTCTGACGAATACTAAGCCGTTAACTTGGGCTCCTTGCCGCCATTCACTGCGCCGTCCACGAAGGTCGGCTGTGGGCCGAAAGCACCAAATGGGCTGATCCGAGCGAAGTCCAACTAAGTTCCGCAATTTGGTCACTCCTGCTCATCACAGCGGCCGTCAAAGATCTGCGATGACACACCTCACACGGCTTTGTTGCACAAATCGGCCTGAGGTCGGGCTCCCCCTTACCCCTGACGGACTTATCCTACGGTAACAGTTTCAGGTATGCCAAGAGCTGTGAATTCGTTGAGAATTGCGGCGCGAATTTGGATCTCCGCAACC
>JABSSD010000192.1 GCA_013214575.1 Paracoccaceae bacterium
ACGTCTACTTCGGACGGGACAAAGCCATTCTACAACAGCGCCCCTCTCGGCGATTTTACAAATCACCTGCCGGTCAATGGAAAGGATCAAACGAAAGACGCTCGAAGCGCGCCGCTTGCATCACAGGCAACGCGCCGCATAATCAAACCAATCAGATGAGCCAAACGCTCTCTTAATTTAGGCCGCCTTTGGACCCAAAAACTCTGCCGACGTACAGTGAGTGCAGAGCAAGTCAGCGCTTTCGCAAAAATGTACGATTTGTCAAGTTCGAGCGCTTGCCTAAGAAGCGCCAAAGCCTCTTCCAGCATGGCAAGTGAGTTTTGCCGATACACCATGGGCGAGGCCCGCAAACACAGGTCGTATGCCGCCAGATTTTCGGTCGGCTTAGCGCGCGCTCGCGCGGCCTCTGCCCAGATAAGTTTAGGTTCCAGTGCCCCCGCAACTTTCTCGACTACGTTATCCTGCAATTCGAAAATGTCATTGGCGTTGCCCGTGAACCGATCTTGCCAAATCGTGTGTCCAGTCTCGGTATCGACCAACTGCGTCGCAATCCGCATTTGTGTTCCTGCCTGCTGAACACTGCCTTCAAGGACATACCTGACACCCAATTCACGCCCAACATCTTCAAGGTCAACAGTCCGCCCTTTGTAGGTAAAGCTGGAGGTACTGGAGATGACGAAAAACGTCGAAACCATAGATAAAATAGAGACAATTTCGTAGACTAAACCGTCGACCAAGTAATCTTTGGCGTTGTCTCCCGTGAGGTTAGCGAACGGTAAAACGACAAGGGACGGTATGTCGGGAACCGGCGGCAGCACCCCAGACATCTTGGGTGCAGGGCCCGTTTTCGGATCTTCCAGTGTAAGCCTGTACCCTACGCCCGGCACAGTACTTATGGACCGGCGCCCCGGAACTTTGCGCAATCCAGCAACCTGAACAGTGAGATTGCTCTCTTCAACCATGATGCCTGCCCAGACAGCGTTCAAAAGTTCTTCTTTGGAGACGACACGATCGGAATTGTCAAAAAGATAGGACAGGACATCGAAAGCCCGCGCTCCAATCGGAACTTCCTCACCGTTAAATACAGCAATGCGTCTGTCCGCCAATACTTCAAGAGACGACATTGATACTCCATAGCTAACGTGCGTGGCACAAGAATATTTACCGGCGAACGCCATCGTAGGCAGGCTATTGCGTGAATGTGCATTGGGCCAGCGGTTATTGAAGACCTCCAGATGGCTTTTCTTCGGGCAGCTTAACAGACTTTGGTGGTCATCGCAGCGAATGTCTTCTTCCCGCCCTTCCTGCTTCAGATGTCCTCCATGCTGCACTGCGCACCAATGTCGTAGAAGGGCTGAAAGCGGGAGTTCGCTGCGCCGAGCCCCAACGGCAGCAATGCACAGATAGCGACACTTGCAAAGTCGCCGCCCCAGATGCCTTGAAGCGTCACAAGCGGCCCAAACCGGACCTTCCTGACATTCGCAGCAAACGGCAAGTTTGAACCCAATCTATCGAGTTGTCGCATCGCAGTGAATGTCTGCTTCGAAGGAATTAACTCAACGGCCTTCGAAAGCGAAACAAGGTAGTTTTCTAGAATTGTTTCGGCTCTCTTAATGATACTTCTAACATGGATTCACAATGTGAATCGCCTGCGGACTGAGTTGTGCAACAATGCCTTGCAAATACCAGGAAAGCAAATTAGATATAAACCTATGGGTGTACGTACTTCACTAAGCGGCCCGTTAAGTTATATACAAAAACGGCCACTCCGGATCTTAGCATTCGCTACTGTTTGCACAGCAAGCTTGACCGTGTTGATGCTGTCAAATTCAGAATCTGCAGCTGGTGAGGATGGCGCACCGAAATATGAAACCAGTGGCACAACCCATTGCGATTCGGCGGATAATTGCACAATTCAGTATGAATATTTGTCCGGTGAAGTAACAGACCCCTACTTGGTATACGGAAGGGTACCCATAAAATCTGCGGATATCAAAGCAGCACGACGCTGGCCTGATGTCAGGTCGTGCTTAATGCTGGATGAGCGCAATGCAGAGCGACCAGATGTCGCGAAGATCAATTGGAACCGGATGCGCCGTGACGAAGATATTGAAGTTTGCATGTTTCGTATATTTTCGAGCCTCGGCAATTCGGATAGGATAATACTCTGGTTCCAGAGGCAAGGAATAAGAAATGCTAAAATCGCACCCTATCAATTTCGCTCACAGAAATACAATAGCGTTACGGCAGGTAATCACCCCAGCGAGACAGATATATCCTTCAAAAACAGCGGCTACCTATTCAATAAAATAATGAAGTCAATTATTTACAGCGAGGCATTTTCCGCCATTTGATCAAATGATGGCAAAATATTCAACGCTGGCTACAGCGGATCAAGCCACTAACGAATAGACTTCCTTTCTAAAGTAACTTTGGCCAAAAAGCCCCGCGAATGTGGGGCTTTTCATATTCTCACCGATGGTTGAATTTAAGCTTCAGGCAATCAGCCCTTTACGCCAGCAGGTGAACCACCAGAACGTTCGCCGTTTTCAGCGCCATTCCCTTTTCCGCCACCATGTCCGTTCCCATACCCGTCGCCGGGTTCGTTAACCCCTCCGGGATCAGCGCTTCCATGGACATTGCCCGGTTCGCCTGGAGGGCTTTCCCCTGGTCTGAAGCTCCAGCCATGCTCGATGTGGCAAATGCCAGACTCAAGACAAAACTGATGAGTGCTGTGTTTATGCTTTTGAACATTGGAATATCCTTTTGCCCAATATCCCCCAAGTAGAACGCCAGAAGTCAATGTCCCGCGAGGGGCGGCGTTTTTTTTCAGCCTGGATCATACAATCGTCGATGGCGGGGCAGTTAAGCCCCCTGCGTTTGGCTTTTTTTGTGCTACCTTGAGCTAATTTGGGGAGGGAAACACGTCTTGGACATACATATTGAGCCACTTTCCCTTTGATGTTGTTGCCGTCGACCTCATTCGGGAACCGGCGGTGCGCGCAGCCGATAGATTGCTGCATGTATGCGAGCAAACAGATTGCCACTGACAGAAACCTCAGCGAGTTGGAAAGTAGTGGCGCGGGCATGTCGGACGACCCTTGCGCCAATTTTAATCAGCCGGGTTTGTAGGCTCGTTAGTGACCAATCGACCATCTCCTCGGGCAGGTCCGCCCCTTGCAGAAAGATACCCAAATTGTAGGCCAGTGCATGAAGCTGCAGCCGCACCTCGTTCTGCGCCATGCCCTTGCAGGAAAATCGAGTCCAATTGATCGCCTGCTTACCCTCCTTGATATGTTGCTCGGCGGTGCCACGTTTGTTGTAGAAGCAGATGATCCAATCTGGTTAGCCGCCGTCCATACGCAGCGCAGGTCCGCTCTCCACCCTAAGTGCTCTAGATGCTGCCTTATGCTGCCCCCGGCACGAATGTCGTAGAAGGGCTGGGAGCGGCCGTTAGACGCGTTTGGCACGAACAGCAGCTCAGGACCGTTCGCTATATTTATGGGCGAGTGAAATGGCCGATTTGCTGCACCATGCACATTTCGACTAGAAGGGCGGGAAGGAGCCATTCGCTGCGGAATGTACCAAGGTCGGCTGTGGGAGGCTCGGAAGCGCCGCCCTGTAGGCTAGGCTGAAACGATTCTATCTGCGCATTGCAGATGTAAATTGGATGTCCGTCATAAATTGGTTTCGGTCTCACCAAAAGCAGCTTTCAAGCCGTACATGCTCGCCGCAACAGCTGGGCCAATTCCTAGCGCGAATAGAACGGTTCCAATGCCAACGCTGCCACCCAAGGCCCAACCGGCGACTATTACTGAAAGCTCCAGGGCACTGCGAACCCAAACAATTGGCCGGTTTGTTTGGGCTTGCAATCCTGTCATCAACCCGTCCCTTGGACCAGGGCCCAAATTGGCAATTAAGTACAAACCACCTCCGAATCCAGTCACCAAGACCCCAACTATAGCTTCGCTGACTTTTAAGGTAATGCTGTGGTAAGTGGGCAAATACGGCAATAAAAATTCTAGGACCAAAGCAATAATAATTGCGTTCAATATTGTTCCCATGCCTGGGGTTTGTCTGAGTGGAATCCAGCAAAATAAAACAAATAAACTGATTATGAAAGTGGCGAACCCGATACTCCAACCCGTGATATTTGTGACGCCTTGGGCAAATACAGTCCATGGACTTACCCCTACACCAGCTGCGATTATCAAAGCTTCTCCAAGGCCAAAAAGAACAAGGCCTATCACGAGGAAAACCACCGACACTAAAGGAGGGTCTACTATCAGTGCCCTAGGTGAACTCCAAAAAAGTCTGGGCACCTTTTTAATCGACAGAAATCTTAGCTTTAGTCTCACTTCATTTGTTCCAAACTGGTCCACAAAATTTGAATTCCCAAGCGGTAGGAGATGCGGCATATGAACACGCAGAGGCTACCCCAGTTACCCGGTCAGCTAAAGGCAAACCGAGGCAGCTTCCAGCCCTTTTAAGACCTTGGTACCGGTGCAGAATCCGACACGAAGGGCGGTAAGGAGCCGTTCGCTGCGTCGAACACCAACGACTGCTGAGCGGACTAAGCGGAGCTTCCAATTTCACAGCCAGCTTATTGTTAAATTCACTGAATCTTGGCTCTGGTCAGTGTTGAGTAGTGTTCAGCGTCTGGAATTACATGCAACTTCGGCGCGTTAGAAATATTTTTGCAAAGCGCGTAAGACATGCCAATGGGGGACCATGTGTCTTTTTCACCATGCCAGATTTCAACGGGGCACTGTATTTTTTCCAGCTGTCCTGACCAGTTCCTTACATACCTTTTAAGAAGGCTCACATAGGCATCAGGGAACTTGAAAAAACTGTTCACCAGACCGGCCCGCAAACTATTGGTAAACACCGGATTGTCGAGAAGGCCTTTCTCGAGTTCCCCGCATTTCGAAAAAAGTTGAGCAATCAAAAACTTGGGGAAACATCGTGCAAAGACCCCCTGCACAAAAGTCAGCACTCTCAACAGTTTTGGTTTGTGAAGTGCGAGCTCGAACACAGGTTTTCCCGCCATATATTGTAGAAAATGCCCCAACTCTAAAGGTGCCGCTGGTGAGATCAATGTCAGCTGCCCAACACGTGCGGGCCGCGCAGCCGCAATCTCAACGGCGACCATTGCGCCAATTGAGAACCCAACGATGTGAATCCGGCCATCAGGAACTCCGGCCGTCATCTTATCGAACTGTTCGACGGCACCCAAAATCGGATCATCGCCTTTCGCCAGGGCACTAAACAAATTTGGAGCGAGTAGTTTGAACTTTTTATCAAGATTGGGAAGTAGGTCTGCATCGTGCTCGCTCCCTGGCGCACCATGGCAGAAATATATTGCTTCAGGAGCATTGCAATTTTGCACGGTATTGTTCCAATCGCGAATGAATTTTGAGCAAGTTAGGCGATAGTTTTCTTCCGAGCAAGGCACTGATCAGGTCTGAATTGCCGCGCGTCATGTTGTCACTTTGCGGCTCCGGCCGGCCATTCTCTGCACTGGTCACGAATGACGGCAAAGGGCCGTTCGCTACACTTATGGGTGAGTGAAGCGGCCCAATTGCTGCACCATGAACATATCGACTAGAAGGGCGGATACCGGTCCTTCGCTGCAGTTTGCACAGATGTCTTAGATGCGGACAAGGCCGCCATTGGACCAATGGTCGTCGCGCCGGAGTAGGCGCCGCTTTGATGACAATCCGGAGCTTTGTGCTAGTTCGTTTCTGGAGGTTCGCTCGCGGCCTTCCAAAACAGGCCGCCGCTCTCAAATCCGGGAGAATTGATATGAAAATGAATGCCAAGAATATCACTATCATAGTTGCAGCCGTGATCGTTGTTGCTGTCGGTGGCTATTATCTGACCGGCTCTGGAGGTGGGGAAGAGACAGTCGCGCCAGCTGCTGAATCAGAATAGAAGACGGCCACTATGGGCTCTGACCAGCCATTCGCCGCAGTGGTCTCCAACGGCAGGTCTGGGCCGTTAGTGACCGTGAGGAGAGAGGGACGTGGCCTGATTGCTGCACCCTGCACATTTCGTCACTAAGGGCGGGAAGCCGACATTCGCTGCGGTTTGTGCCACGGTCCATTTTGGGCAGGAAGTGGCTACTCGGCCGTCGCTAGATGCACTGCCGCAGTCGATGGAAGTTGCACGCCAAGAGATTTAGGGCCGCATCGAAAACTAGACGCGTTTTACTTCCGGCGCCATGGAAACCGAGGTGGCGGCGACCGTGACATGGGTGGTGGCTTCTGCAGCAGGGACCCGCTCGCGGCTGCGGATACGGATGCCGGTGAAGGCGGAGATGGCACTCATTAGCGCGAAGGACAGCCAGAGGATTGCAGTATCACCAAAAGCGGCCGATGCGCCGCCGCCGATGAGTGGTCCAATAACGCTTCCGAGGGTGTAAATGAAGAGATGGGTCACCGCCGTCGCACTGACATAAACCGGGACTGTTCTGTCAAGGGCATGGGCGACGTTGAGTGCATAAAGCGGCATAATGAAGCCGCCGAGCAGGGCCGCACCAACGAAGACGATGATTTGTAGGATGGGCCCGGCCTCTCCCAATACGGCTAACTTATCCTGCTGTGAGATGAGGCTCAGCACAAAGAGAAGTAGCGCGGAGGCGATGGACGCCAACATGATAGCGATCCGCCGATCTGTGCGGTCGGATAGGCGACCGAGCGGGAGTTGCAAGAGAATGCGTCCGAGGTAAAACGCGCCGACGACGTAGGCGATGATGCTCGACGGGATGCCGGCGACTGATGCCTGAAAAGGCACGACAAAGATAAGGAGCGCGATAACAAAGCCGTTGATGAAAGAACCGCTGAATGCAGTGGGAGACTCGCGAAACGCCTCCTTGATCCGCAGTGTGGTCTTTCCGACGTTTTCGGGGGGCGTCGTGCGCGTTAGAGCAAGGACAACTGTGGCAAGAGAATAGAGCGCGGCCAACGCGACATAGGCGTCGTCGATTTCGCCAGAGAACAGAACCACGAAAGCCTGGCTGAGCACCGAGGTCAAGCCGAGCACGATGTAGTAAATTGACAACGTGCGCCCGCGAGACGCGTTGTCTGAAGAGGCATTGATCCAGGCGTCGCCAATGGCATAGAGACCGGCCGTCGCGAGCCCGGTGACGAAGCGGGAGAGCAGTAGCACTAGAAGGCTATCAGTGGCCGACAGAAGAAGCGTACAGATTGTGCAGAGTGCTGCCGCCGCGGTGAAGGCCCTAATATGGCCGATCCGGGCGAGTGGACCAAAGATGTAGAAACAACCTACGAGGAAGCCAAGGGAATAGGCGGCGGCCACCCAAGACGCTTCTTCCGAGCTGCCACCGGCCTCTGCAATCTGGAGCGCGACCAGCGTGCCCATTGCCGCCGTCGCCAGTTGGATGCACCCCACAGAAACGAAGAGAGAGCGCAGAGAAAGAAGCTTTGAGTTCATTGGTGCTCGCAATTGGTTCGGGGATGACTGGGGACGTGAGCTTCGATATGTGGTTCCTTTCGGGGGTGTTGCAACCCTAGCTACGTAGCAGACACTCGAAGAAATGTTTCGCTTTGATGTCTTGCGCCGTGCCGGGGCTCAATTTTTCTTTCATGTTCTGTGATCAGATGTCGGCGCGATGGCAATGCCATTCGCGCGTCGTTGCGGGGGCCATCTGACCGAATCTTTGTTCTGCCTCTTCGTGGGTGGCATTTCGGCCAACTCCGGCGGCAGCTGACGTTTTCTGTGACCTGACGAATTAGTAATTGGCTCTAACCGGCCCTTCGCCGTAGCGGCCTCGAACGACAGCTAAGGGCCGAGAAGCTGTTCATCAGTGCGATGCGGATGTGGATTTCGGCGGTTTGTCGGTCCGGGTCTCGCGCCATGATGCGTTCGCCGAATGCTTTGAGGCACCGCATCTTGGCTTCGACGCGACTTCGGGTGTGATAGCCGCTCCATCGTTTCCAAAACGCTCGTCCGAAATGCCTTGACGCGCGGAGGATTTCATTGCGTGCCTTGGCGGTCGGGCCGTCCTCCTTCCACAAT
>JABSSD010000193.1 GCA_013214575.1 Paracoccaceae bacterium
AGGTCATCGGCAATGCTGACAAACAAGAAACCGGCCGTAGGTTGAATAACCGGGCTGAGAATTCTCAGCCGCTGCCTAGTAGTGGTTTGCTAGCAAACCACGAGAAGGGGCCATTTCGACGACGAGAGCGAGCCATGCTGCGCTTCCGCCGAATGCGAAGTTTACAGAAACTCGTCTCCGTACATGCCTCGATTTACAATCACTTCAATCGCTGCCCGGCAGGGTATGTTTACATACCCGAGAGGGGGGAACGCCACCTTTATTCACGTGCCAACTTCAAGCAGAACCGCGCCGCCGCTCTCGCCGAGTGGCGTCAACTTAGCGCGGCATAAAGGACAGTCATATTGTCCTTGCTGAGACCAGTTCGAATTGGTCTGACAGCACCGTCGACACGGTTGGAGCGGGTGACACCTTCAATGCGGGTTTTTTGGCCAGGCTGTCCGAACGAGGTCTGCTCAGAAATCCCGCCCTGGCTGAGATTGACGCGCAATCTCTTGGTGAGGCGCTGGAATACGGTGCAAAAGTTGCGGCCATAACCGTTTCACGCGCTGGCGCTAACACGCCGTGGCGCGATGAAATTGCGACCTGACGTCAGAAAGAAAATCCGCCTGCTAGGGTCTCGGTTCCGGGCAGGCGGTCCTTCACTCTGGGATTATAGCGCCACGCATTGTAATAACTTTTGACGCCAGCTTGTGGCCGGCAAACATCGCTTCATCCTCGGTTTCCCCAAGGGCCGTTGCGGCGAGAAAACCAGCATTGAAGCTGTCACCGGCAGCGGTGCTGTCGACAACTTTATCCACGGTTGGTAGTGAGGCGAGTTCGGTCGAATTGGACAGACCCAGTGGCCCTGCGGATCCGCGTTTGAGTGCGCCTTGGGTGCAGCCCAGTGCGCGCAGGCGGGTCACAACAGCCTTAGCGCTGGTATCTCCGTACAGCTCCATCTCGTCATCGACCGAGGGCAAGGCGATGTCAGCGCGCGCCCACATTGCATCATTGACACGACGTGCCTCGGCCATGTTGTCCCAGAGCCGGGGGCGGTGATTGCTGTCGTAGGCGAAGGTGCCGCCTGCGGTTTTAAACGTGTCCAGCCAGGCCATCAGTTGCTCTCGTATTGCTTGCGGCAGAATTGCCATGCTGATGCCAGACAACAAGATCAGGTCAAAATCGTTCAGCCGCGCCAGATCTATGTCGCAGGGTGCCGAAAACAGGGTGCGGGCCGCCGAGGCCGATCGCCAGTAGCTAAAGCTGCGCTCTCCTGCGTCATCGGTTTTGATGGCATAGAGTCCGGGAATGGCATCCTCCCGGCGTTCGATGCATTCGGTTCCAAGTCCGTGGATGCGGATCTCGTTCAGGATCTGCTCGGAATAGGGATCGGTGCCCAAGGCTGTGACATATGAAACGGACACTCCGGAGCCCCGCAGGCTACGGGCCATGTAAACGGCCGTGTTGTAGGTATCCCCCGCCACACCAAGGGTTGCAGAGCTATTTGCTCCCGTCACCAGTTCGAGCATCACCTCGCCAACACATGCTATTCTTTTGATGGGGCGTTTGTTCACAGTCACTTAAATATCTCCAAAAGTCTTGACACCTGTGGTCAGGTTTGGGTGAGATGGCATCGAATAGTGTTATGCGGGCTGAGCGGTCAACCAGATTTTGATCGGGCTAACGTGGTGTATTTGGCCCCTGTGGGAACCGTTAAAGGGAGGGCGGAATTGCGGAGATATTGTAGAGCGCTAAAGACGGCACCGTAACCCGGCGTGCAAACAATAGGGAGACACCGATTCAATTTTCATCGACGTTCCTATTTTTTTAGCATCAACTGTATGAGCGTGAAAGCTTTGAAAAAACCATCTTCACCGCTGGGCCAAGACGCGTTGGTGCTGATAAGACCAGCATCGAGTTTTGTCCACTTGCTGAGAAAATCCTACTTATGAACACGATGGATTCAGCCGGTCAGCGCAACACACAGTGTAGATCTTTAGATTTGGAGGGCTGTGTTGATGCGGAAACCATTTTCCAATGGATGAACAGAAGAAGTCAGTGATTTGGCAGGAGTGGGAGCGTGGGACGCCAATGTCGAACATTGCGCGCGTTATCGAGAAGCCGCCCGCGACGGTTTTCTCATAAGGGTAACTTCCGCATGGTCCCGCGGTGCCCATGCCTTGGATCGTAAAACACGCATCCGTTTTGCCAATGATCCAGCCAACCTTTTCGCCGTTCACGCTGCTACCAACCGGTAAAAAGGCGCCAAGGGGCCGACCGAGTGGATGCCACCGAACAAAGAGTTTCATTGCCAGTATGTGCTTCGATTCAAGCGCGTTGCTCTCACCTACAAACTACAGTTATGCAATTTGGAGATGCAGCGCATCAACACCATTCAAGCGAATGTCTGCGGTTAGTAGGAGGATTGGGAAGCCAACAATGGCAGATCAATGATATCTGAGTGTTCCAATGCAACTGAGAGTGTCCGATCTTCTGTGTATGAGTAAATTGGCCCATGCTTCCAAACTATAAGAGCATGACGACAATGACGATTTCCAAGGAACTATTGGACGAGCTGCTTAGCGGCGTTGAACGACCCGAGGATTTACTCGGCGACAAAGGCCTGATGAAGGAACTCAAGGTCCGGCTGATTGAACGAATGCTGGGCGCGGAACTGACCGAGCATCTGGGCTATGAACCGCATGGCGAGCCTGCCAGCCAGCAGGCCAATCGACGTAATGGAGCGACGCGCAAGGTGCTGGAGGGCAGTGACCTTCGCCACGATCCGATGCTGCTCGGCGAGGGGTGGGAGACCTAACCGCCCCATCTTGATAGTAGATAGGGTCGCCCTGGGTCGGCTTGAGATACATCGGTGGCACTGCTGCGGGACCTTCTCCCCGAACCCTCCAGCTGTGCACCCGCCGCACTACTCAGCCGGGTACGGCGGTTCTCCTAAAACGGATGCGTTTGGGGGGTATGATTGGGGGTATGGATGCGAAGTCAAATTATTTATGTTATTGTGCTCAGTATCTTACCACCTAAATGTGGAGGCGTGTGGGGCCACTTCTTCATCTCATATGATCCGATGACATCCGATTAGCATTGTCTCCCGCTGACGCTGTTTGATCGCGAAAATATAATTCTTCACGATCGTGATGCCGCCCGTAAAACGATACTCGTCTCGCAATCGTTCAAAGACACGCTTGGAAGTATGGCGCTGCTTCTTTGGAACCAGCTTATCCGCTTCGAGGATCTGATCGATAATCCCGGTGAAGTCATTCAACTTCGGACGCCTGATCTCTTTGTCCCGTCGATAACCTGGAGGGATCGAAAACTTTTGCATCTTCTCAACAGTGCGACGGTTGATCCCAAAAATACGCGCCGCTTCCCGACGGCTCATGCCATCAACGAGAACGGCGTGACGAACGCGCCCATATAACTCCACGTGTTTCAATCTCGCCCCCCGTCAAAACGAAGAGCCTAGCAGGACAGGCAAATCAGCCTATCTGCAGCCGGATAATCCAGCCGCTACGTGGTGCAGTATTCCACCGGCGTTCTCATATCTACGCGAAAATTTCAAGTTCAACCGCACCGCCGCTCTCGCTGAGAGGCGCCAACTTGCGCGGCATAAAGGACAGTCATGTTGTCCTTGCAGAGACCAGTTCGAATTGGTCTGACAGCACCGACTGTTGCAATAACGCGGGGTCTATATATGTCCACACATGACACCACCATTTTATGGCCTGCTCTAGCCGATGGAAAACCCGCCAATCTCGGCAAGTTGGGTTATGATGTCCGAGACCCCTTGGTTGTGTTTCATGCTGGCAAAGAAAAATGGCCCGTCGCCACGCATGCGCCTTGCATCCCGATCCATGACTTCTAGCGAGGCGCCAACATAGGGGGCCAGATCCGTTTTGTTGATGACCAAAATATCCGATCTGGTGATGGCCGGCCCACCTTTGCGGGGGATTTCTTCGCCAGCGGCAACATCGATGACGTAGATGGTCACATCCGCCAGTTCCGGGCTGAAGGTTGCAGACAGGTTGTCGCCGCCGCTTTCGATCAGGACGATCTCGATATCGGGGTGCCTGCTTTGCAAATCGGCAATGGCCGCGAGGTTGATCGAGGCGTCTTCCCGGATTGCGGTATGTGGACAACCACCGGTTTCAACACCAATCACCCGATCCTGCGGCAAGATCTGCATGCGCATCAACGCTTCGGCGTCCTCTTGCGTGTAAATGTCGTTGGTGATGACACCGATCGAGTGGGTCTTGGACAAGATCCGTGCCAGGGCAGCGGTCAGGGTGGTCTTGCCGGCTCCGACCGGGCCGCCGATACCAATCCGCAAAGGGCCGTTAAAAGTGCTCATGAGCGGAACATCCTTGAGTATTGGGTTTCGTGTTGCATGGATGAAATATCGGCCAGAAAGCAACAGCCACTCAGGTCGTTTATCTCAGTTGTCTGGGCGTCCTGCGCTGCCTTGGCGATCAGCGGGGCCAAAGCGGATAGCAGACGCTGGCCCTCGACCTGACCAACCGGCATCAACCGCTGTGCCGCGGCCACAAGGTTAGACGCAAAAGCATGCAGATACATATGCACCGTTACGTCTAGCGGCAGATTATGAAGTCGGGCGGCATAGCCCAGTGCAACAGGGTAGGTCAGGTTGGCAATCTCGTGGCCCGAAATTGCGGCTGTTGTCTGGCAAAACGCCGCGCCTTGCAGGTCTGTTTCAGCCAGGCGCTCTTTTGACGGAGCAAAGGCGCGTGCCATCTGGTCAATGCCCTGCAAGTCTTCAGCATCCCTGGAGCGATAGGCTGCGATCAGCAAAATTGGATCACTGTAGCCTGCACCGCTGGTCAGCAGATCCTCTAGCCAAAGCCTTAGATCATCAACCGAGCCAATGGCCCCAGTCTCCACCGCAGAGTCCAGCCCATGGGAATAGGCAAAGGCCCCCACTGGATAAGCAGGCGAAAGCCATTGCTGCAACAATGTGATGCTCGGATCAATGCGCATGGGAATGGGTGCGCCCGTGGCCATAGGCGCCGCCCTCGGGGGTGAAGGCCTCGGTTACCTCGTTCAACGTAGCGCCTAAGAGGTTCAGCATGTCGTGGATTACATGATCATGTTGGATCAGCAGGCGGGTTGGCTCGATCTGGCAGGGAGTATGGCGGTTGCCAATGTGCCAGGCCATCCGGGTCAGGTCATCGCCGGTAATCTGCAACAGCTTTTCCACCGCCGCGATGACCTCGATCTCACCACCGTCTTCTAGCCGCAGCACGCCTTGGTGATTCAGCGATGTGGTTTGGGGCAGGTCAACCAACAGCCGCTCGCCACCTTCGGTGGTCAGCACCTTGCGGCGCATAAAACGGGCATCATAGTCAAGCACAACCCGATCAACAGGGGCCGGATTGTGCGCATGGCCGTGATAAGTACAGCAGATCATCGACGGGGCGCTCATGACAGCACCCCCTGATGGGTGCTTACATCCAGTGACCAAACACGTGCATCACGATGTCGTCGCGACGCAGGCCTTTTTTCGCCAACTGCTCGTCGCTCAGCGCTTGCAGTTGCTGGATCTGGCGATAGCGGGGATTGGCTTCGGCCACGTTGATCAGACCCATAAAGATGGCCGACAGGCCGCGCTTGAGTACCGCGAAAGGGGAGCGGATAGAAACGGTCTGTGTTGTTGCTGCGATTGCCATTGGAGCATACTCCTGAATTTGTGACCATGTTCTGTTGATCACAGGAGTACGCTGCACGTGCAGCATTCACCAGTGTTGCTTCAGAAGCTCCGCCATGCGTTCCGGACATACCATAGTGAATTCTTTGCATATTGAGCCTCTTAGAACAGGAAGTAGCGTTGAGCCATGGGCAGCACTTCGGCTGGCTGGCAGGTCAGCAGCTCGCCATCGGCGCGCACTTCATAGGTTTCGGGGTTCACTTCCATCTCTGGCGTGGCGTTATTCAGGATCAAGTCTGACTTGCCGATGTTACGGGTGTTGCGCACTGCCACGGTCTGCTTGGCCAGGCCCAATTTTTCTCGGATGCCATCCGCCTGCGCCGCCTCGGAGACAAAGGTGACGGCGCTGTTTTCAAGCGACCGGCCATAGGCGCCAAACATCGGGCGGGTATAGACCGGCTGCGGGGTCGGGATCGATGCATTGGGGTCGCCCATCTGCGCACAGACAATGGTGCCGGACATCAAAATCATTTCCGGTTTTACCCCAAAGAACGCCGGGCTCCACAGCACCAGATCGGCGCGCTTGCCCTCTGCGATGCTGCCGATTTCATGGCTGATGCCGTGGGCGATGGCAGGGTTGATGGTGTATTTGGCGATATAGCGACGCACCCGGAAGTTATCGTTCTCGCCGGTTTCCTCGGCCAGACGGCCGCGCTGTTTCTTCATCTTGTCGGCGGTCTGCCAAGTGCGGATCAGCACCTCGCCCACACGCCCCATCGCCTGACTGTCCGAGGCAATGATCGAGAACGCCCCCATGTCGTGCAAGATGTCCTCGGCGGCAATAGTCTCGCGGCGGATGCGGCTTTCGGCAAAGGCGACATCCTCGGGGATCGACTTGTCCAAATGGTGACAAACCATCAACATGTCGAGGTGTTCCTCCAGCGTGTTGACGGTAAAAGGTAGGGTCGGGTTGGTGGAGGAGGGCAACACATGCTCCTCACCGCAGATCTTGATGATGTCCGGCGCATGACCGCCGCCTGCGCCTTCGGTGTGAAAGGCGTGAATGGTGCGGCCCTTCATGGCGCCAAGGGTGTGCTCGACAAAGCCGCTCTCGTTCAGGGTATCGGTGTGGATCATCACCTGTACATCCATCGCGTCGGCCACACTCAGGCAGCAATCGATGGTGGCTGGCGTGGTGCCCCAGTCCTCGTGCAGCTTCAGCGCACAAGCGCCACCTTTTACTTGCTCTTCCAGGGCAAACGGCAGGCTGGCGTTGCCCTTGCCGGCAAAGGCCATGTTCATCGGAAAGGCATCTGCTGATTGCAACATCCGCCCCAAATGCCAGGGACCGGGGGTGCAGGTGGTGGCCAATGTGCCATGTGCCGGGCCGGTGCCGCCGCCCAGCATGGTGGTTAACCCTGAATGCAGCGCATCCTCGATCTGCTGCGGGCAGATAAAGTGGATGTGGCTGTCGAAGCCACCCGCGGTCAAGATCTTGCCCTCACCCGCGATAATCTCGGTGCCGGGGCCAATGATGATATCAACACCGGGCTGCGTGTCCGGGTTACCCGCCTTGCCGATCTTGGCAATGCGCCCGCTTTTGAGTGCAACATCGGCTTTGTAGATGCCCGAGTGATCGACGATCAGCGCATTGGTAATGACCGTATCCACGGCCCCAGCGGCGCGTGTGACCTGCGATTGCCCCATCCCATCGCGGATCACCTTGCCACCGCCAAATTTGACCTCTTCGCCGTAAGTGGTCAGGTCGCGCTCGACTTCGATGATCAGATCGGTATCCGCCAGACGCAGGCGGTCGCCAGTGGTTGGGCCATACATCGCGGCATAGTTGGCTCGGGAAATCTTACCGGGCATCTGTGAGCTCTCCCATGATATGTTGGTTGAACCCATAAATGCGCCGTGCGCCACCATAGGGAACGACCATAACCTGACGCCGCTGACCGGGCTCGAACCGCACGGCGGTGCCGGCAGGAATGTCTAGGCGCATACCCAAACTGGCATAGCGATCAAAATCCAATGAGGGATTGACTTCGGCAAAATGGTAGTGGCTACCCACCTGCACCGGCCGGTCACCGGTGTTTGCCACCATCAGCATCCGCGCCTGCCTGTCAGCATTCAGCGTCAGATCGCCGTCAGCGGGGAACAGCTCTCCGGGGATCATTTGCGGCTGCTCCGGGCATAGGCTAGAATGGATGCGCCTGCGATGGCGGTTAGACCCAAAACCAGCGGCAACCAGCCAGCGGCCTCATGCGGGTGAATATGCGCGCCTGTATGTGCCAGGGCAGGAGAGGCAAACGCCAACAAGGGCAGCAGTGTCAGAGTTTTCATGTCAATGTCCTTATCGAATGGGGTTGTGAACGGTGACCAGTTTGGTGCCGTCGGGAAAGGTTGCCTCGACCTGAACGTCTGGGATCATATCCGAAATGCCATCCATGCACTGCTCGATGGTGATAACCTCGGCCCCGGCTTCCATCATGTCGGCAACCGATCGGCCATCGCGCGCCCCTTCGACAACGGCGTCGGTGATCAGCGCAATCGCCTCGGGGTAGTTCAGCTTGACGCCACGGGCCAGTCGCTTGCGGGCAACCTCGGCGGCCATGGCAATCAGCAGCTTGTCTTTTTCGCGGGGGGACAATTTCATGTTATAGTCTCCAGCAGAGCGGCAAGCCGTTGTCGGTCAGCCGGTCAAGAATGGGTAAAAGGGATTTGCGCAGCACGAAACTGTCCTCTGCCAGCAGGCGCATCACCAGCAGATCAGGGCCAATCAGGGACACGCCGCCGGTATCGGGCAGGGTCTCGCGGATAAACGTCAGGTGACGCTCGGCATCTGGTGCGATGAAAATCAGATTGGCCATAGACTGCGCGCCATTGGCCACCGCCGGGCGAGCCAGCTTGGCGGTAACATCCCCGTCCAGCTTGACCGCGTCATAATAGAGCCGTCGCCCACAGCGGCGAATATCAATGCGATCAAGGAAGTGAGCCTGGCTCAGAACCTCGCCCATGGCAATGCGGCCAAACACCAAAGGCTCGACCACCAGCAATTCTGCATCCTCCGCCAGATCCGCCGTCAAACGGCGCTGGAACGCGCAGTGATTATACAGAATGGTTTCCTGCGGCATCCAGTTCAGGCGGGCGCGCGTGCCAACCCGCAGGCGGGTGTCCATCCGCGCGATCTGACCGGGCTGTGCGCGATAGATCCGTTCAGCAGCCTGGGTGGTCAGCGTCATCTGACTGTTGTCACCGGCTTCTGCGGCAATTGAAAATCGATCGCCGCCGGTTATGCCGCCGGCAGTGTTGATTATAACCGCCTCAAGATCTGAAGTTTTGCGTGGAAACAGTAACTTAAGAGATCCAGACTGGCGCAGGTTTGCCAGACGGGTTTTGCCAGTCTTCAGCTGCGAAGAAACCCGCGCAGCCCCAACGGCGCGCGGTTGATCCGCGACTGCTGCCGCATTTCTTATGTCCTGCCGAATTGTGATGCCTGTCTCCCCAATATGCCCTTGGCTTGGCAGAATATTGAGCACAGCAGAGCGGCGATAACTAGATAACCGGCAGTAATGAAGACCTGCAAAAGGATGGATGGCTAATAATTGGGCGTAGCTGCAATTAGTCGCCTGCAAATTAATCAGGTGTAGGGTTTGGCCTTTGAATTACCGCTCCGGCGGTTGCCAATCATCCTGCCAGGCAGAACCTCTGGTGCGACTGGGTGGCAACCAACTTTGCGATCTCAGGAAAATTTAGGTGTGTGACGACCATACGAATTGGACCTCGATGCGGCCGCCACACGATTTGCAACAAACGTTGCAGGGTCGACGTAGTAGTGCAGCCGTTAAAAGGCAAGCATTCCTGCGCACCCTGCCTGGAGGGTTACTATGTCGTTTCTAAAGAAAACCGCTGCAAGTGTGCTGGCGCTGAGTGTCATGTCCGGGGCCGCACTGGCTGGTGACACTATCAAAGTTGGCGTTCTGCATTCACTGTCCGGCACTATGGCAATTTCTGAGACAACGTTAAAAGACACCATGCTGATGCTGATCGACGAGCAGAATGCTAAGGGCGGCCTGCTGGGTAAACAGCTGGAAGCTGTGGTGGTCGATCCAGCCTCGGACTGGCCACTGTTTGCTGAAAAAGCTCGTGAATTGCTGAGCGTGCATGAGGTGGACGTGATCTTTGGCAACTGGACCAGCGTCAGCCGCAAGTCGGTTCTGCCAGTGATCGAAGAGCTGAACGGCTTGCTGTTCTACCCCGTTCAGTATGAAGGTGAAGAAAGCTCCAAAAATGTCTTTTATACTGGCGCCGCCCCCAACCAGCAGGCGATTCCGGCCACGGATTACTTCCTGGAAGAGCTGGGCGTTGAAAAGTTTGCGCTGCTGGGCACCGACTATGTTTACCCCCGTACCACAAACAACATTCTTGCGGCCTACCTAAAGGGTAAGGGCGTTGCCGATAGCGACATCTTCGTCAACTACACCCCCTTTGGTCACTCGGACTGGTCCAAGATCGTTGCAGACGTTGTTGCGCTTGGTGCTGACGGCAAAAAGGTCGGCGTAATCTCCACCATTAATGGTGACGCAAACATCGGTTTTTACAAGGAACTGGCAGCGGCTGGTATCTCGGCGGATGACATTCCGGTTATTGCTTTCTCGGTTGGTGAAGAAGAGCTGTCGGGTCTGGATACCTCCAATCTGGTCGGTCACCTGGCAGCCTGGAACTACTTCCAGTCGGCAGACACCGAGGTGAACGAAGCCTTTGTCGCCAAGTGGAAAGCGACCATGGGCGAAGAGCGGGTGACCAATGACCCGATGGAGGCGCACTACATTGGCTTCAACATGTGGATCAACGCCGCAACCGCCGCTGAGACCACCGATGTGGATGCTGTGCGCGCCGCGATGTATGGGCAAGAGTTCGGAAACCTGACCGGCGGTACCGCCGTGATGCTGCCCAACCACCACCTGGCTAAGCCGGTTCTGATTGGAGAAATCCAGGCGGACGGCCAATTCGACATCATCAGCCAGACTGACGAAGTGAATGGCGATGCCTGGACTGACTTCCTGCCGGAATCTGCGGTTCTGATCTCGGATTGGAAAGAGCTGGGTTGCGGTATGTACAACACTACAACCAAGACCTGCGTTCAGACACTGTCGAACTACTAAGGTTCGATAAGCTATGACGAGAGCCATCAAGCTCTCGTCCCTCCCTGGGTGGACTCATTACCATGATACGAAGACTAATTGCGTGCCTTGCAGTGATCTGCTGGTGCCAGGCCGGGCTTGCCCAGGGCATAACTTTGCAGGAGATCCTGCGAGAGAACAAAACACTGGTCGAGAAATCGTCTCGCAAGACCATCGGGCCAGTGATCGAAGAAATCGCCGCCAGTAACTTGCAGCAGGCGCAGAGCTTTCTTGAGGCATGGGGAGGCAAGCAAGTCTGGCAACGTCGCTCGGATGGGTTGTTCTTCGTTGGCACAGAAGTGGCTAAGCGGCAGTACGCCCTTAGTGACCCAGACAGCGGCGATGCCGTCGGCGAATTTACCAAGAAAGAGCTGAAGCAGCTCAAACCCAACAGTGGTGTGCGGGCCCTGATCGCCTCGGCCTTGGTGCAGTTCCAATTGAGTGATGCTGATCCCGCCAAACGGGCTGAGGCGCTACTGGCTATGGAGCGCACGCCTTCGGCTGACCAACTGGCCCCATTGCGCATCTCTATCGAGGATGAGGTGGACGCGGTTTTGAAATCCCGCAAATCCCGGCTGGAACGGCTGCTGACCATCTCTTTTGACCCTGACCCCGCCACCCGCGTCGCCGCGATCCAATCGTTTGACGGTGACCTGGGGGTGGATGTCAGGGCGACGCTCAATCCCTTGGTGGCCAAAACCCTGAATGTGACCGCAGGCGATTTGCCAGACGACGTCAATATCGCGGGGCTTCTAAAGTCAGGAACGGACAACCTAGATCGCGTGCAGGCCTATGACCTGCTGGTCGACAGTAACCTAGCCCCTGCGCCAACAACACCGACCGACATTCGCGCCGCTCTGGTCGAACATATAGACGGTGGTCGGGTTGCAAAGGTGTCTGTTGACCAACTCTCGGATCCCGTCGTCCGACGCCAGGCCTATGACCAACTTGCCGAACAATCACTGGCCCCCGCCTTTGTCGGCGAGGAAGACATCACCAAGACACTGAACGATTACACTTTCTACGAGACCTATGCCGAGCCCTCGGCCATAGTCACCAACGCCGCCAACGAGGCCCTGACAAAGATCGAGCTGAAGGTCGGTATGAACCAGGCGCTGGATTTGGGGCTGGACGCGATTTCACTCGCCTCAATCTACTTCCTTGCGGCCATCGGTCTGGCCATCACATTTGGCGTGATGGGCGTAATCAATATGGCCCATGGCGAGTTTATCATGATGGGCGCCTATACCGGCTACGTGGTTCAACAGGTCATCCCCAACCACACAATCTCCATCCTTGTGGCGCTGCCACTAGCCTTTGCGGTGACCTTTGCCGCTGGCGTCGCGATGGAGCGGCTGGTGATCCGCTATCTCTACAACCGCCCACTGGAAACGCTGCTGGCCACCTTCGGGATCTCGATTGCGCTGCAACAGTTGGCCAAGAACATCTTTGGCACCCAAGCACGTCCGCTGACCGCACCGGGCTGGCTGGACGGCGCATGGGTCATGAATGACGTGGTGTCGATCAGCTACATCCGCATCGCCATCTTCATTCTGGCGCTGATCTTTCTGGGCGTGTTCCTGTTTATCATGAAGCGCACCCGGCTCGGGTTGGAAACCCGCGCAGTCACCCAGAACCCGCGCATGGCGGCCTCGATGGGGATTAACCCTGAGCGCGTCAATATGCTGACCTTTGGCCTTGGATCGGGCATCGCAGGTGTGGCCGGCGTGGCCATCGGGCTGTTTGCCAAGGTGACCTCGGAAATGGGCAACGATTATATCGTGCAAAGCTTCATGACCGTGGTGGTTGGTGGTGTCGGCAATATCTGGGGTGCGCTGGCTGGCGCCACCATGATCGGCTTCCTGCAAAAAGGCATCGAATGGGGGAACCCCTCCAATACGCTGGCAGCGCAGACTTACATGATCATCTTCATCATCATTTTCATCCAGTTTAGACCCCGCGGCATCATCGCGCTCAAGGGTCGTGCGGTAGGAGATTAACCCATGCGGACATCCTTTATCGCCAAAAACCCGTCGGTGCTGATCTTTCTGCTGGCACTGGCCGCCTTCACTATCACCGTCACCATCTTGTCTGAGGGTTTTGGCATCGGCATAATCTCGACCAGCTTTATCAAGACGCTGGGCAAGACGTTGTGCCTGTGCCTGATCGCGGTCGCCATGGATCTGATCTGGGGTTATACCGGCATCCTCAGTCTTGGCCACTTCGCCTTTTTCGGGCTGGGCGGCTATATGATCGGCATGTGGCTGATGTATGAGCGCACCCGCCTGATCGTGACCGAGGCGCTGATGCAGGGGCAGATCCCGCCGACCGATACCGAGATCATCGACGGCATCGGTAACCAGATTTTTGGCGTGGTCGGCAGCAGCGACTTCCCGCTGGTCTGGGCTTTTGCCGACAGTCTGGGCATTCAACTTCTGCTGGTTCTGCTGGTGCCCGGCCTGTTGGCGCTGGTGTTTGGCTGGCTGGCCTTCCGCAGCCGGGTGACCGGGGTTTACCTGTCGATCCTGACACAGGCGATGACCCTGGCGCTGGCGCTGTACCTGTTCCAGAACGACAGCGGGTTGCGCGGCAACAACGGCTTGTCCGGGTTGCAGAACTTGCCGGGGGTCGAGGCGCCGCAGTCCATCGTGTCCATGTGGTTTTTCCTGGCCTCAGCTATGGCGCTGGCGCTGGGTTATGTGCTGGCGGCTTGGATTGTCTCGGGCAAATTCGGCTCGGTCATTCGTGGCATTCGCGACAATGAAACACGGGTGCGCTTCCTGGGCTACTCTGTCGAGGGTTTCAAACTGGCGGTGTTCACCCTGACAGCCTGCATCGCGGCGATTGCCGGCGCGCTGTATTATCCGCAAGCGGGTATCATCAACCCGGCTGAAATCGTGCCCATCGCCTCGATCTATTTGGCGGTTTGGGTCGCTATTGGGGGCAGGGGGCGCCTGTACGGCGCTGTGATCGGAGCGGGCTTTGTCAGCCTGATTTCAAGCTGGTTCACTGGCGGTCAGGCCCCTGACATTCCACTTGGGTTCTTCACCATCAAATGGGTGGACTGGTGGCTGGTGTTGCTGGGGCTGTCCTTTGTCACCGTCACCCTGTTTGCCCCCAAGGGCATCGGCGGGCTGTTTGACCTCTTTAAAAAGGATGGCGACACATGAGCACGCTTCTCGAAGTTTCGGGCGTTTCGGTCAGCTTTGACGGGTTCAAGGCGATCAACAACCTGTCGTTCCAGATTGCCGAGGTCGAGCTGCGCGCAGTGATTGGCCCCAACGGCGCTGGCAAGACCACATTCATGGACATTGTCACCGGCAAGACCCGCCCCGACGAGGGTCGGGTGATCTGGGGCGACAAATCCATCTCGCTACTGCGCATGAACGAGGCCCAGATCGCGCGGGAGGGGATTGGCCGCAAGTTCCAGAAACCCACCGTGTTTGAGGATCAAACCGTGCGCGAAAATTTACTGATGGCGCTGAAAAAGGATCGAGGATTTTTTGCGGTGCTGTTTTATCGTCCCAGCAAGGTCGATTTGGGGCGCGTGGATGAGCTGGCCGAAGAGGTCGGGCTGGCGAACGAACTGGGCCGATTGGCGGGCGAGTTGAGCCACGGCCAGAAACAATGGCTAGAGATCGGTATGCTGCTGGCACAAGAGCCACGCCTGCTGTTGGTCGATGAACCGGCGGCGGGGATGACCCCCGAAGAGCGCGAACACACATCATCCCTGCTGGTCGCAGCGGCCAAAACCCGCGCGGTGGTGGTGGTGGAGCACGACATGGAATTTGTGCGCCGCCTTGGCTGCAGGGTCACCGTGCTGCACGAGGGCGCAGTCCTGGCCGAAGGATCACTGGATCACGTGACCTCAAACGCACAAGTCATCGACGTCTATCTGGGGCGATAAGAAATGTTGAAACTCAAAGATCTCACGCTGCATTACGGGCATTCGCAAATTCTGCGCGACATCTCGATGGAGGCCCGCGCTGGTGAAATAACCTGTGTAATGGGCTGTAACGGCGTTGGCAAAACCAGCCTGATGAAGGCAATCACCGGCACTTATCTGCGCTCGGGTGGGCAGATGTGGCTGGACGGCCAGGAGATGGGAATGGAACCGGCTCATGTGCTGGCCCGCGCCGGAATTGCCTCGGTGCCACAAGGGCGGGACATCTTTCCGCTGCTGACCGTCCGGGAAAATTTGGAAACCGGATTTGCCTGCCTGCCGCGCGATCAGCATGAAATCCCCGACCACATCTTTGATCTGTTCCCGGTGCTGCGCGATATGATTAACCGTCGCGGCGGTGATCTGTCCGGTGGCCAGCAACAGCAACTGGCCATCGCCCGTGCCCTGATCACCCGGCCAAAGCTGTTGATCCTGGACGAACCAACCGAAGGCATTCAGCCCAATATCATTCAGCAAATTGGTGAAGTCATTCGTATGCTGAGAGATCAGGGCGATATGGCAATCATCTTGGTCGAGCAGTTCTTTGAGTTCGCCTATGGGTTGGCCGACCAATGTATCGTGTTGCGCCGGGGCGAGATCATTCTGGAGGGGGCCAAGGAAACGCTGTCGCGAGAAACTCTGCTTTCGGGTGTCTCGGTCTAAAATCTGGCTACCTCACTATTGTTGACCATGCAGCCTCCGGAATATGAACGCTCAGCTCATCCCCCCGCTGGCGATCCGGGATGTTTGTTTTTCTGCACCGTTCGGTGTGGGTAAATCGCTGGTAGAGCTGCGCCCCACCCCGCGCTAAACTGCAGTAAAACAGGAACCCATTCATGCAAACATTTGACGAAATCTATGCCATTTCAGCCGACCGTCACGGTGGCGCAGCTGGACTCGAAGCCAAGCTAGTGAAATCCGCCCCGGACATCACTGCTCTACCTGAAGACCGCTGGCTGTCCACTCTCACCAAATGCATCTTTCAGGCTGGGTTCAATTGGAAAGTCGTTGAGGCGAAATGGGACGGGTTTGAGACGGCTTTCGACAGTTTCGACGTCGGTCGCTGCGCCTTTATGGATGACGAGAAATTCGACGCTCTGCTGGGAGACAAAAGCATTGTGCGCAATGGCGCCAAGATTGCTACGGTCCGGGACAATGCCGCCTTTTTGCTCGAATTGAGAGATGAGGGCGGCGTCGGTCAGGTACTGGGCGGCTGGCCTTCGGACGACTACAACGAGTTGCTGGAAATGCTTAAGAAGCGCGGGAGCCGGTTGGGCGCGATGACCGGTCAATATGCCATGCGCTTTGCCGGACGAGACGCTTTCATCCTGTCACGCGATGTCACAGCACGGTTGATTGCCGAAGGCGTGGTCGATAAAACCGCGACCTCAAAAACCGCGATGAGGGCAGTTCAGAGAGCCTTTAATACATGGATGGATCAATCCGGCCGAGGGCTGAACGAGATCAGTAGAGTCCTGGCCTTTAGCTGCTGATTAATCGGTTGCCGATTTATCAACAGCCCCTGAGGAACAAATCCAGCGCTATAGTGCTGCCGCCAAAATAGATTGAGGATCGGAAAGGCAGTGTCAGAGGGATTCTGCTTGAGGCGGGCGGAGCGGGTTTGTAGCGTTCTAGGATGACTAAACGTGATCCTTTCAAGTACTTTCATAGCAGCCCCGAAATCATTCGGTGATCTTGTCAGAAGAAACTCGGTTGTGAAGGGCAGGGCGGCGATTTAGCTTCTCGGCATGACAAATCACAGCCCATTTCGGTATTTCAAGACCAGTCCCGACATCATCCGCCTTGCGGTGATGTTGTACGTCCGGTTCCCCCTGTCGCTCCGGAATGTGGAGGATTTGCTGCCTGAGCGCGGGATCGAAATCAGTCATGAGACTGTGCGATTTTGGTGGAATCGTTTTGGGCCGCAGTTCGCCGCAGAGATCCGAAGAAAACGGGTTCAGCAATTTCTTGCTCATTCGAATTGGAAATGGCATCTGGACGAGGTGTTCGTAAAAATAAACGGTGAAACCCACTATCTCTGGCGGGCTGTGGATCACGAGGGCGAGGTGCTTGAAAACTATGTTACCAAGCGCCGTGACCGCAAAACAGCATTGAAATTCCTCTGAAAAACAATGAAGCGCTTTGTCCCACCGCATGTCATCGTGACCGATCTACTGCGGTCTTACGGCGCCGCGATG
>JABSSD010000194.1 GCA_013214575.1 Paracoccaceae bacterium
CGCCCGCGGTTGGGGGTGGCGCGGGTCATGCGGGGCGCCACGCCCAAGGCCGCAAGCGGTATCGGCGCTAGCCGGTGCAGCGCGCGGGGGCGGGAGCATTGCGAGATATGGGACTGTTCAATCCTTGACCCGGCTACAGGTAGCCCTCGGTCCGAAAGCTCAGCTCGCGGGATTTTCCGATGATCAAGTGATCGTGTAGCACCAGACCCAGCGCCATCAATGCGGTGTTGATCCGGTCGGTCATGTCGATGTCACTGGTCGACGGAGTTGGATCACCAGATGGATGATTATGCACCAGTATCAAGGCGCTGGCGTTCAGTTCCAGGGCGCGTTTGGCGACTTCCCGGGGGTAGACAGGCACGTGATCGACGGTGCCACGGGCCTGTTCCTCATCCGCGATCAGCACATTTTTGCGGTCCAGATACAGCACCCGGAATTGTTCCGTTTCGCGATGGGCCATGGTGGTGTGGCAATAGTCCAGCACCGCGTCCCAGCCGGAAATCACTTGCTGTTGCATGACACGGGCCCGCGCCATGCGGTGTGCCGCTGCCTCGAGAATTTTGAGATCGGCAATCACCGCCGTACCAATACCCTTGACCTCTTGCAGCCGCTCTGTGGGGGCGGTGACCACCCGATTGAAATCCCGGAACTTGTCCAGCAGCGCGTGGGCCAGAGGCTTCACATCGCGGCGCGGGATAGAGCGGAACAACACCAGTTCCAGCAATTCATAGTCCGGCATCGCAGCTGCGCCGCCCTGCATGAACCTCTGGCGCAGCCGGGCGCGGTGGTCCTGAATATAGGACGGCAGGCGGCCCTTTGGCAGCGCTTGCACCGGCGCCTCGTCACTGCCCTGAAACAGCGGAAGAGATGTGTCCTGAAAGGAATCACGCCGTGTCATGGCGACAGGGTGCTCTCGTTATGGTTGATAAGTCGTTAACTGGGGCGGCTGCTGGGCAGGGAGATGCCAGCTGACAGGCCATCTTGACAACAATCGGGCCGTTTTGACAACAAAAGGGGCGCCAACCGATATGGTGACGCCCCTCTATAAACCCAGTCCAGAGACCGAGATCAGCTTTTCATCGAATCCCAAAAGCTTTTCACCGAGGAAAAGAAGCTGCCGGATTCCGGGTTGGTGGTGTCTTCGGAGAGATCTTCAAACTCCCGCAGCAGCTCTTTTTGCCGGGTCGTCAGGTTCACCGGAGTTTCCACCGCCAGTTCGATGAACATATCACCGGGGCCGCCGCCACGCAGGGCAGGCATGCCCTTGGTGCGCAGCCGCATTTGGCGGCCGGACTGGCTGCCTTCGGGAATCTGCACCCGACCACGGCCACCGTCGATCGTCGGCACCTCAATGGCGCCACCGAGCGAGGCCTTGGCCATGCTGACCGGGACCCGGCAGTAGAGGTTCTGGCCATCGCGCTCAAACAGCTTGTGCGGCAGCATCTCGACAAAGATATACAGATCACCGGGGGGGCCGCCCCGCATACCAGCTTCGCCTTCGCCGGACAGCCGAATGCGGGTGCCGGTTTCGACGCCAGCCGGGATGTTGACCGACAGCGAGCGGTCTTTTTCCACCCGGCCATGGCCACCGCAGCTTTTGCAGGGGTTCTTGATGACCTGGCCCAGACCGGAACAGGTCGGACAGCCACGTTCCACAGTAAAGAAGCCCTGCTGGGCGCGCACCTTGCCCATGCCCGAACAGGTCGGACAGGTTGTTGGCTCGACGCCACCCTCGGCCCCGGTGCCCTCGCAGGAGGTGCAGCTGACGGCGGTTGGGACGCTGATGGTTTTCTGCACACCCGCAAAGGAGTCTTCGAGCGAGACACGCAGGTTGTAGCGCAGATCAGCACCGCGGGCGGCCCGACGTCCGCCACCTGCCCCGCGCTGCCCCCCCATGAAGTCGCCAAACAGGTCGTCAAACACATCGGAGAAGGCCGAGGAGAAGTCTCCACCGCCGCCGCCAAAGCCCTGCCCCGGACGACCGCCGCCATTGCCAGCCATGCCATTTTCAAAGGCGGCGTGACCAAAGCGGTCATAGGCGGCTTTTTTCTCGCCGTCTTTTAGAACGTCATAGGCCTCGTTGGCCTCTTTGAACTGCGATTCAGCCTCCGGTTTGTCTTGGTTCCGGTCGGGGTGCAGCTCTTTGGCTTTCGTGCGAAAGCCCTTTTTGATTTCGTCAGCAGAGGCCCCTTTGGCCACGCCAAGTACATCGTAATAGTCACGCTTGGACATCGGTTTATCCCTTCTGCCTGAACGAAAGTAGGCCGGCCCTGAATTTGGACCGGCCCGCCTTGGCGTAGATTGGCCGCTTAGGCGCGTTTATCGTCGTCCAGGTCTTCAAACTCGGCATCGACAATGTCGTCATCAATCGGAGCGTCAGCCGGTGCAGGCTCATCCGCTTCGGCGGCGGCATTTTTGTAGATCGCCTCGCCCAGCTTCATGGCTGCTTCGGTCACGTTCTGGATGCCGGATTTGATCTTATCGGTATTGTCGGTGTCGACTTCATCTTTCAGCGCAACGATAGCCAGTTCGATCGCTTCGATGGTGGTTGGATCCACCTTGTCAGCGTGCTCTTCCATCGACCGTTCCGTCGAGTGGATGAGGCCTTCGGCCTGGTTTTTCGCTTCGATCAGCTCGCGGCGTTCTTTATCCGCCTCGGCATTATCTTCGGCGTCCTTGACCATCTGTTCGATGTCCGTGTCGGACAGGCCACCCGAGGCCTGGATGGTGACCTGCTGCTCTTTGCCGGTGCCCTTGTCTTTGGCGCCAACCGACACGATGCCGTTGGCGTCGATGTCAAAGGTCACTTCGATCTGCGGCAGGCCACGTGGAGCGGGCGGAATGCTTTCCAAGTTGAACTGGCCGAGGATTTTGTTGTCCGCAGCCATTTCGCGCTCACCCTGGAACACCCGGATGGTCACCGCGTTCTGGTTGTCTTCGGCGGTCGAGAACACCTGCGACTTTTTGGTCGGGATGGTGGTGTTGCGATCGATCAGACGGGTGAACACGCCACCCAGGGTTTCGATGCCCAGCGACAGCGGGGTTACGTCCAGCAGAACCACGTCTTTGACGTCGCCCTGCAGAACACCGGCCTGAATGGCGGCGCCCATGGCAACCACTTCGTCCGGGTTCACACCCTTGTGCGGCTCCTTGCCAAAGAACTTGCTGACTTCTTCGGTGACGCGCGGCATGCGGGTCATACCGCCAACCAGAACAACCTCGTCGATGTCGCTGGCGGACAGGCCGGCGTCTTTCAACGCGGCGGCGCAGGGCTTCAGCGAGGCTTTGATCAGATCAGCAACCAGGCTTTCCAACTTGGCGCGGGTCAGCTTCAGCACCAAGTGCAGTGGCGCGCCGTCTTTGCCCATCGAGATGAACGGCTGGTTGATTTCGGTTTGGCTGGCCGAGGACAGTTCGATCTTGGCTTTTTCAGCGGCTTCTTTCAGGCGCTGCAGGGCCATTTTGTCCTTGGACAGATCGACGCCGTGTTCTTTTTTGAACTGGTCGGCAAGGTAGTTGACGATGCGCATGTCAAAGTCTTCGCCACCCAGGAAGGTGTCACCGTTGGTCGATTTAACTTCGAACAACCCGTCGTCGATTTCCAGGATGGTGACGTCAAAGGTGCCGCCGCCAAGGTCATAAACCGCGATGGTCTGGGTTTCTTCTTTGTCCATGCCATAGGCCAGCGCAGCCGCGGTCGGCTCGTTGATGATGCGCAGCACTTCGAGACCGGCGATCTTGCCGGCGTCTTTGGTGGCCTGACGCTGAGCGTCGTTGAAATAGGCCGGAACGGTGATCACCGCCTGGGTGACTTCTTCGCCAAGATAGGACTCGGCGGTCTCTTTCATCTTGCCCAGGGTGAAGGCGGAGATTTGCGATGGCGAATATTTCTCGCCCTTGGCCTCTACCCATGCGTCGCCGTTGCCACCGTTGACAATGGAGAAGGGGACCATTTTCTGGTCCTTGGTGACGGCCTTGTCGTCAAAGCGGCGACCGATCAGGCGTTTGGCACCATAGATGGTGTTTTCCGGGTTGGTGACGGCCTGGCGTTTTGCAGGCTGGCCAACCAGGCGTTCGTCGTCGGTGAAGGCGACGATCGAGGGGGTGGTGCGGGCGCCTTCTGCGTTTTCAATCACGCGAGGCTGCGATCCGTCCATGATGGCCACACAGGAGTTGGTGGTGCCCAGGTCAATGCCGATAACTTTACTCATACTCTTCGATCCCTTTTCTCAATAAGGCGATTACCTGAGGCCTGAACCCTTTTTGGCATCCTGACCTCAATTCATTTGCACAATGGCCTACACCATCATGCGTCTCGGCGTATATAGGGAGCACAAATGAGCCCTGCAACCGTCACATGGCGCTGCTTCGTGCGAATCCATACGGTTTTTTGAACGGGCTTGGTTAAGAATGGAATAATGTTGATGGCCAGGCTGCGGCTTCGCGGGTTTGAAATCCACAAAGGGTATCTGGATTTGCCGGCGCAACGGGCGCTGATTGAGGCCCTGCGGCCCGTCCTGAAGGCGGCGCCACTGTTTTCACCCCGGGTTGCCGGCGGTGGCGAGATGTCGGTTCGGATGACCTCCTCTGGGCAATTCGGCTGGTATTCGGATGCCGCTGGGTACCGCTACATCGACAGTCATCCCAAAGGTCAGGCCTGGCCCGCAATCCCGGAGCCAATAGTATCGATCTGGCATCAACTGACCGGGCTTGAGCGTCAGCCCGAATGTTGTTTGCTGAACTATTACGGCGAAGATGCAAAAATGGGGCTGCATCAGGACAAGGATGAAGCGGATTTTTCCTATCCTGTGGTCTCCGTCAGTCTGGGGGATGATGGGCTTTTCCGCATGGGCAATCAGACCCGGGGTGGCAAGACGGAATCGATCTGGCTGAGCTCGGGCGATGTGGTTGTGATGGGCGGAGAGGCGCGGCTGAGCTATCATGGTGTGGACCGGATTCGGTATAAGTCGTCGCGGTTGCTGCCCAAGGGCGGCCGGATCAATCTGACATTGAGGGTGGTGACTTGAGAAGTTCACGTAGCGGAATTTTGCCAACGAGGCCCTTGGCGCAGGTTGAAAAAATGCCCATATAGTAGGCATGATTACACGTCCGGTTAAATACGCTTGGCAACATATCAGATATGTTCCTCTCTGGTCCATGTTGACCCTGTCGCGATGGCGCTCGTTCGGAACACGTTCAGCGGCGCTGGGGCGTGCCGTTGGCGGCGTAATGCGTTGGTTCCCGATCGCGCGGCGCCGGGTGAACCGTGATTTGAAGCAGGTGTTCCCTGAAATGTCCCGCCAGGAGCGCAATTGTTTGCGACGCCAAATGGGGCGGAACATGGGTCAGACCCTGTTCGAGATCTATCATAACGCGGAATTTCACACCCGGCTGGACCATTTCCACGTCTCAGGGCCGGGCCTCGAGGCGATTGAGGCGGCGCAGGCAGCGGGCAAGGGGGCGATCATCGTATCGGGTCACTTTGGCCAGTGGGAGGCCGTGCGCGCCTCGCTCAAGGCGCGTGGCATCGAAGTGGGCGCGGTGTATCGCCGCCAGAGCAACCGGCACTATCAGCGCCGCCTGCTGGCCGGGATTGAGGCCGGCGGCTTGCCGATCATGGAAACCGGACGGGTTGGCACCAAAACACTGGTGCGGCATCTGCGGTCCGGAGGCGTGGTTGCGATATTGTTGGACGAAAAACACCCCGACGGCGCTCGCCTGCCATTTTTGGGCCGCCCGGCGCTGACCTCGCTGGCGGCGGCGCAACTGGCGTTGAAATACGACCTGCCCATGGTGCCCGCCTATGGCACGCGTATTGGCGATGGCAGTGATTTTGCGGTCGATTACGAGGCGCCGATCCCGCACAGCGACGCCAAGACCATGACGGCAGCGTTCAACGACAGCCTGTCAGCCCGAATTCTGGAGCACCCGGATCAATGGTATTGGCTGTTGAACCGCTGGCAGGGCGCTTAGCGCTGTCGCGAGCAGCACACCCCGCCCAAGGCCCTCATGTCACCGCCGCGCACCCCAGCTGACAGAGGCGTGACGGCGGGTGTAAAATTCGCCCATCAATCCGATCATGATCAGCACCAGCGACACCCAACCGGCATATTGCCAATTGCTGTAATGCGGATTGTAATTGATAAAAACATAGCCGCGCGCCTGATCGATACAATGAAACAGCGGGTTCCAGTCGAACATCGACAGCATGAAGGATGGCATCGAGTTGGCCAGGAACATCTTGCCCGATGCAATCATATTGGCCCGTTGATAGATGGTTGTGAAAATCCCGACCAGGCTGGGTATCCAGGGCTTTAGCACCAGCAGTATCAGTCCGACCCCGACCCCCGAGATCCAGGATAGCAACAGCATGCCAAAGGCCGGGATCGGCTCTTCGATATGCACTGGGGTAATGGCGATGTGATAGAAGGATAAGATGACGAACAGTGACAACACCTGAATATAAAGTGATCCGATCGCCGCTGACAGGATGGCAACTATGGTGTTCATCGGGGCGTGCTGCATCATCGGGCTGCTGGGGCCCTCAGCCCCGGCCACGGCACTTACCGCTTTGGTGTGGGCGATGAACAGAAATATACCGGACATCACATAGAGCAGAAAATCACCACGAACGGCTGATCCGCGCAGGTTTAGAACCGAGAACATCAAATAAAAGACGGCAACCATCAGCAGGGTTTGCAGCAGGTTCAGCCCCAGCGCAATGAAGGCGTTGTTGTGATTCGATCGTAAGCTGCGCACGATGGAATGGAACACCACTTCAGACATCGTGAAGGCGCCGGATAGGGCTGTTGGCTTGTTGGGCTGTTGAAACATAATGCTGTGGACCTGAAACTTTGCTCAAAAATAGCACGGATTTCTTGCTGTTCCGTTGCACCACCATCATAAGGGGTTAAATGTGTATTTTCAACAAATCCCGTGTGGTGGAGTCTTTTGGTGCCGTATGATGCTCTTATTCCCGTGATCCGCCAGCTTGCAATCGAAGCAGGTAACAAGATCATGGAGATCTATAATTCCGATGATTTTGAGGTAAAGCAGAAGTCCGACGACAGTCCGGTCACGGCCGCGGATGAGGCCGCTGATGCGTTGATTTCGGCTGGGCTGCAGGCTGCGTTTCCTGACATCAAGCTGGTGACCGAAGAGCAGGCAGAGTCGCACAAGATCAAAGGGGATACCTTTCTGATTGTTGATCCGCTGGATGGCACCAAGGAATTCATCCACCGCCGTGGCGACTTTACCGTCAATATTGCGCTGGTGGAAAAGGGCGTTCCAACCCGTGGTGTTGTCTATGCCCCGGCTAAGGAACGGATGTTCTATACTCTGGCAGATGGCACCGCCGTCGAAGAGACCGGCCCGTTTGACGCAGATACGCCGGGAGAGGTGACCCCGATTCGGGTGGCAGACAGTGACAATGCGGCGCTGATGGTGGTGGCCAGCAAGTCACACCGCGATCAGGCGACCGATGATTACATTGGCAAATACAATGTCAAAGACAGCAAAAGCGCCGGCTCGTCGCTGAAATTTTGTCTGGTGGCCACTGGTGAGGCCGATCTTTATCCGCGGGTTGGCCGGACCATGGAATGGGACACCGCCGCCGGTCACGCCGTGCTGTCGGGGGCCGGCGGTCAGGTTGTTCGGTTTGATGACCATTCGCCACTGCTCTACGGCAAGGACGGCTATGCCAACCCGTTCTTTATTGCCTGTGCCCCTGGTGTGGAGTTGAAAAAAGCCTGATGTCTGTTTTGGTCGTTATCCCCGCCCGCTTTGCCTCCAGCCGCTATCCCGGTAAACCACTGGTTCAGTTGACCGGTGCTTCGGGTGACAAACGCACGCTGATCGAGAGATCCTGGCGCGCTGCCATCGCCGTGGACGGTGTGGACCGGGTGGTGGTGGCCACCGACGATGCGCAAATTCAAGAGGTCGCGCAGGGCTTTGGGGCTGAGGTGGTGATGACCTCGTCTGACTGCGCCAATGGCACTGAACGCTGCGCCGAGGCGTTCGACACCCTGGGCGGCGGCTTTGATATTGTGGTCAATCTGCAGGGCGATGCGCCCTTGACGCCGCATTGGTTTGTCGAGGATCTGATCAAGGGATTGCGCGACGATCCAATGGCCGAGGTGGCCACGCCGGTGCTGCGCTGTGACGGCCGGGCGCTGAAAGGGTTTTTGAGTGATCGCAGGGCCGGTCGCGTTGGCGGCACCACAGCTGTCTTTACCCAGGACCATCACGCGCTATATTTCTCAAAGGAAGTGGTGCCGTATACCTCACGGGTTTACGGCGATGACGAGGCGGCACCGGTGTTTCACCATGTCGGCGTCTATGCCTACCGGCCCGCCGCGCTGGGCGCTTATCCGCGCTGGGAAATCGGACCACTTGAGGCGCTGGAAGGGTTGGAACAGTTGCGGTTTATGGAACATGGCCGCAAGGTACTCTGCGTTGAAGTCGAGGCGCGCGGACGACAGTTCTGGGAGTTGAATAACCCCGAAGATGTGCCGCGGTTGGAGCAAATGATGCGAGAAATGGGGCAAAATTAGCATGTTTTACGTAGTCTGTATGCAATGTGCCCGTGGTAATGAAGGCAGCGATGCGCGCGTCTGACTACTTGTTAACCCTTTTGGGGGGCTGGGTTTGATGGCTGTGCGGTTGTATTTTGATTGTGGAGGCTCTGTCCGGCGCTTATCGCGGGGCGAACCTGAGCTATCCATCTATTATATTGAGAGTTGATATGCGTAGAAAAGTAACCAAAGCAATTTTTCCGGTGGCGGGCATGGGAACACGGTTCCTGCCGGCAACCAAATCCGTTCCCAAGGAAATCATGACCTTGGTGGACCGTCCGCTGGTGCAATACGCCATCGACGAGGCCCGTGCCGCCGGTATCAAGGAATTCATATTTGTCACATCGCGTGGCAAGGGGGCGCTGGAGGACTATTTTGATCACTCGCCCGTGCTGGAACAGGAATTGCGCAAAAAGGGCAAGACTGAGCTGCTGAATGTGCTGAAGTCGACCTATATGGATTCCGGTGCCATCGCTTATATCCGCCAACATCGGGCACTGGGGCTGGGCCATGCGGTCTGGTGTGCACGCAGGCTGATCGCCAATGAGCCCTTTGCAGTGATCCTGCCCGACGATGTGATTGCAGCTGAAACTCCCTGCTTGCAGCAGATGGTCGAAGCCTATGCCGAGACCGGTGGCAATATGGTTGCCGCTATGGAAGTGCCGCCCGAGCAGATCAGCAATTATGGTGTGCTGGACGTGAAAGAAGACATGGGCTCCGTTGTGTCAGTCAATGGCATGGTGGAAAAACCTAAAGCCGAAGATGCGCCATCGAATTTGGCGGTGATTGGCCGTTATATCCTTGAGCCTTCGGTGTTGCGCAATCTGAATAAAATGAAGGCCGGCTCGGGTGGCGAGATCCAACTGACAGATGCCATTGCGCAGGATATCGGCACTGACGTTCCGGTTTATGGCTTTCGCTTCCGGGGTCAGCGTTTTGACTGTGGCTCCAAGGCGGGGTTTTTGCAGGCAACTGTGTCCTTTGCTCTGGCGCGTGACGATCTGCGCGACGATCTGAGCCGCTATCTGAGCAGTATTCCCCTGGCCACAAAGGCCGCAGAATAAGTGCGCCGCAGGGCGGGTTTTGACAGAAGGCAAACAAAATAGTGGTACATGTTTTGGTGACAGGCGGCGCCGGCTATATTGGCTCGCACGCCTGTAAGGCGTTGAAACAGGCGGGCTATACACCTGTCGTTTATGACAATCTGGTCACCGGCTGGAAGGATGCGGTGAAATTCGGCCCGTTTGAGCAAGGTGAGCTGACGGATCGCGCCCGGCTGGACCAGGTGTTTGCCAAATATCAGCCCGTGGCGGTGGTGCATTTTGCCGCCCTCAGCCAGGTGGGCGAGGCCATGAGTCAACCCGGACGCTATTGGGCCAACAATGTTGGTGGCTCGTTGAATTTGATCGAAGCCTCGGTTGCTGCGGGCTGTCTGGATTTTGTATTTTCATCCACCTGTGCCACTTACGGCGAGCATGACAATGTGGTGCTGGACGAGGACACTCCGCAACAGCCGCTGAACGCTTACGGCGCCAGCAAGCGCGCAGTTGAAGATATTCTGCAGGATTTTGAGGCGGCTTATGGGCTGCGCTCGGTGATCTTTCGCTATTTCAATGTCGCCGGTGCCGATCCCGAGGCCGAAGTGGGCGAGTTTCACCGCCCCGAGACCCATCTGGTGCCCTTGGTGCTGGACGCAATCGACGGCAAGCGCGGCGCGCTGACGGTGTTTGGCACCGATTACGACACCCCGGATGGCACCTGTATCCGCGACTATGTCCATGTCTGCGATCTGGTCGATGCCCATGTTCTGGGCTTGCAGTGGCTGCAGGATGACAAGGGCAGCCGGGTGTTCAATCTGGGCACGGGCACCGGGTTCTCCGTGCGCGAGGTGATTGATCAGTCGCGCAGTGTTACCAACCGTGAGGTTCCCTTTACCATTGGTGATCGTCGACCGGGGGATTGCACCAAACTGGTGTCCGGATCTAGCCGCGCTGAAGTGGAGCTTGGCTGGAAGCCAACCCGGTCAACCCTGGATATCATGATCCGGGACGCTTGGGCCTGGCACCAGACAGGCCATTACGAGTCCTGAATTGACCATGCCCGAACCCTCAGAGCAAGCGATCAGCTGGCGCCAGGCCTATCGGTTGCGCTGGCGGCGGCGGCGGGCGCTTTGGAGATCATACCGGTCGCGGCATCACCTGGCTGTTGTCAGCGATCGCACTGATACGATCAAACCGGATGACATTGTTGCCGTTGTGGTGCTGCGCAACGAGATCACCCGACTGCCGTTCTTTCTGCAGCATTACCGGCGGCTGGGGGTGGCTCAGTTTCTGGTGGTGGACAACGATAGCGATGATGGCAGCTCCGAGTATCTGGCGGCGCAACCGGATGTCTCGCTGTGGCACACTGCGCACAGCTATCACGGCGCGCGTTTTGGCCTCGACTGGTTGACCTGGCTACAGATCAAATACGCACAGGGACACTGGTGTCTGATGGTCGATGCGGATGAATTGCTGGTTTACAGCGGCGATCAGACCCATGACCTGCGCCAACTCACCGCCTGGCTGGAGGGGCGCGGGCAGCTCGGCTTTGGCGCGCTGATGCTGGATCTGTACCCCAAGGGGCCGCTGGATCAATGCGCCTATGCGCCAGGGCAGGACCCGCGCGATGTGATGCCCTGGTTTGATCCCGCCCCCTACCGGGTAGAGCGACAGGCACCAATGGGGAACCTCTGGGTGCAGGGTGGCGTGCGCGAACGGATGTTCTATGGCGATGATCTGCGGCGCTCTCCCACCCTGAACAAAACCCCGCTGGTGAAATGGAGCCGCCGGTATTCTTACGTGAACTCAACCCACTCATTGCTGCCGCCTCAATTGAACTTTCTTTACGACGGACCAGGTGGTCAGACGCCATCGGGGGTGTTGCTACATACAAAATTTCTACCCGAGATTGTTTCCAAATCGGCAATAGAAAAACAGCGGCAACAGCATTTTCACGCGCCGGCTGATTTTGATCCCTACTACGACAGGCTTAGCACTGCGCCGGACTTGTGGCATCCGGGATCGGTGAAACTGCAGGGCACCAGTCAATTGGAGGCCTTGGGACTGATGCGGCGGCTCGACTGGTGACGCTCCAGGAAGCGCCTGTTTTTCCGGTAAATTTTTAGTTTACTCAGGTTGCCGTAACGCTTTCTAAATCCATTGATTCCAGAAAGAAATCCATGACATAATGCCTTAAATTGCTGAAGCGGAGCGGATCGAGGTGATCTGGGCCGCTTGCTGTGAACCGGGACTGGATTTAAGTTTGAGCCTTTGGGATTCTTATCGGATGCGACTGCGGCGTAAGCGGTGCATTATACGCGCGTTGCGTAAATCCGACGAATTGCGCGCGGTGCAAAACAACACCAGTCGGATCCAGCCGACTGACATTTTGCTGGTGTCCACGGTGCGAAATGAAAAGATCCGGCTGCCGTATTTCCTCAATTACTATCGTGGTCTGGGGGTCAATCATTTCCTGATCGTGGACAATGGCAGCACCGATGGCACCGAAAGCTATCTGCGTGGGCAACAGGATGTCTCGCTGTGGCATACCACCGGCAGCTATAAGCGCGCCACCTATGGTGTTGACTGGATGAACTATCTGAAACGCAAATATGCCCATGGGCATTGGGTGCTGGTGGTCGACCCGGACGAGTTTTTTATCTACCCATTCTGCGATACCCGGCCGGTCCGGGCGCTGACCGATTGGCTGGACAACTCGGCCATCCGCAGTTTCTCGGCGATGCTGATTGATGTGTACCCCAAAGGCCGCATTGATGAGGTGCCGTACCGCGCTGGGCAAAACCCGCTGGAAATCGCGCCGTGGTTTGACAGTGGCAATTATTCGGTCAAGAAAAACCCAACCTGGGGCAACCTGTGGATCCAAGGGGGGCCCCGGCGTCGGGTGTTCTTTGCCGATCAGCCGAAAAAGGCCCCGGCGCTGAACAAAATTCCACTGGTGAAATGGGATCGACGCTATGCCTATGTCAGCTCGACTCATGCGCTTTTGCCGCGCGGACTGAACCAGGTTTACGAGACCGACGGCGGTGAAAAGGCCAGTGGCGCGCTGTTGCACACCAAGTTTCTGGATACCTTCACCGCCAAGGCCACTGAGGAAATGACCCGCAAGCAGCACTTTGCCGGATCGGCTGAATATCGGGCCTATGCCGACACCCAGCAGGGGCAGCCGGATCTGTGGTGCAAATGGAGCGAAAAATATATCAACTGGCGCCAGCTTGAGATCCTGGGATTGATGTCCAAGGGAAACTGGGCATGAGCACAGTGGGCATTGTCATGTTGGTGCACACGGCCCTGGATCGGGCCGAACAGGTGGCCCGCCATTGGACTTCCGGCGGCTGTCCGGTGGTTGTGCATGTGGATGGCAACGTGTCGCAGAAATCCTACCGCGCCTTTGTTGCATCGCTGGTTGATGATCCAATGGTGCGATTTTCCCAGCGTCATCGCTGTGAATGGGGCACCTGGGGCATTGTTGCCGCATCGCAAAGCGGCTCAGAACTGATGATGGCGGAGTTTGCCGATGTGCGGCACGTTTACCTGGCCTCGGGATCATGCCTGCCGTTGCGACCGGTGCAGGAACTGATTGATTATCTTGCCGCTCGGCCGCGCACCGATTTTATCGAAAGCGCCACCACCGCAGATGTGCCCTGGACGGTAGGCGGTTTGGATGCCGAACGCTTTACCCTGCGGTTCCCGTTTTCGTGGAAAAGACACCGGCAATTGTTTGACCAATATGTCGAATTGCAACGCAAACTGCGGATGAAACGGCGCATTCCCACTGGATTGGTGCCGCATATGGGCAGCCAGTGGTGGTGCCTGACGCGGCAAACCCTGTCGGCAATCCTGCAAGATCCAGAGCGACCGGCCTATGATCGCTATTTTCGCAAGGTGTGGATCCCGGACGAGAGCTATTACCAGACGCTGGTGCGGCAGTACTCCGGCAATATTGAGAGCCGCTCTCTGACGCTGTCAAAGTTCGATTTTCAGGGCAAACCACATATTTTTTACGATGATCATCTGCAGCTGCTGCGGCGCTCGGACTGTTTTGTTGCCCGTAAAATCTGGCCCCATGCGGATCGGCTTTATCAGGCCTTCCTGACGGATCAGGCGGGGGCGATGAAAAGGACCGAACCCAATCCCGGCAAGATTGACCGCATATTTGCCAAGGCGGTTGAGCGACGCACACGGGGCCGACCGGGGCTGTATATGCAGAGCCGGATGCCACGCAACGGAGCCGAGAATGGCATCACCTCGAACGCCTATTCGGTGTTTCAGGGCTTTGCTGAGCTGTTTGAGAATTTTGAACCCTGGCTGGCCCAGGCCACCGGCGCCCGGGTGCACGGGCACCTGTTTGCGCCGGAACGGGCTGAATTCGCGGATGGCCAGATGTTGATAAACGGCGCGCTGAGCGACAATGCCAAGTCCAGAGATTACAATGCCGAAAGTTTCCTGACCAGTCTGATCTGGAACACCCGGGGCGAGCGGCAGTGTTTTCAGTTTGGCCCGCGCGACAACCAAGATACCAATTGGCTGGTGGCGCGCGATCCCAATGCGCAGGTCTCGGTGATTTCCGGGGCCTGGGCGGTGCCGCTTTTCAGGTCGAACCGAAACTTCTCTGACCTGCGCAAAGAGGCAGCGCGCCTGCAGCGTATTGAAAGCGAGCAATTGAAAATTTTCCGCTCCCAGTTTGCCAAGGCGCGGGTTCGAATTTGGACGATGGCTGAATTCATTGAGGCGCCAATGGAACCCATTCAGACCATCGTTGATGAAATCGGCATGTCCCATCAACGCCGGCTCAGTGAGGCCCCGACGATGGTCGACCTTGCTGGGTTTGGGCAATTTTTGCAGAACCTTAAGAACCAGGGCATGCATCCCTATCTGATGGGGGATTTCCCGGTGGAACAGGGACCGATCAATATGCCAAAACCGCCGCGTAAACCCTATTTGGTGCGATGATCCCATATGACTGACCAATTTGACTACTTCATAGTGTTTGCCGAAATGCGCACCGGGTCCAATTTTCTGGAGGTGAACCTGAACGCCTTTGACGGTCTTTTGTGTCACGGTGAGGCGTTCAATCCCCATTTCATCGGCTACCCCAACAAGACCGAGATCCTGGGTGTCACCCAGGATGACCGGGACAGTGATCCTGCGCGACTGATTGATGAGATCAAATCACAGACCGGCAGCCTGGCAGGGTTTCGCTACTTTCACGATCATGATGCACGGGTTCTGGATATCGCACTGGAAGATCCCCGCTGTGCCAAGATCATCCTGACCCGCAACCCGCTGGACAGCTACGTGTCGTGGAAAATTGCCAAGGCGACTGGCCAGTGGAAACTGACCAATGTGACGCGCCGCCGAGAGGCACTGGCCGATTTTGATGGGGCCGAATTTTCTGGCCATGTTGAGGCGCTGCAGGATTTTCAGGTGCTGCTTTTGAACCGGCTGCAGAAAAGCGGCCAGGCGGCGTTCTATATCGCTTATGAAGATCTGCAGAGTCTCGAGGTGATGAATGGCTTGGCGCGTTGGTTGGGGGTGAATGAGGTGCTGGACGCTCTGGATGACAGTTTGAAACGGCAGAACCCGGCTCCGGTCTTGTCCAAAGTCGCCAACGTGGAGGAGATGTCGGTGGCCCTATCCGGGATGGACCGGTTCAATCTGACCCGGACGCCAAATTTCGAACCCCGTCGCGGACCTTCGGTGCCAGGCTATGTGGCCGGGGTGGTGACGCCTTTGTTATACATGCCGATCAAGGGCGGCCCGGTGACAGAGGTGGTGAACTGGCTGGCCGGGTTGGATCGCGTTGAGGCCGACGGCTTGCTGACCAAAATGAACCAAAAGCAGTTGCGATTGTGGCGCCGCGCCACCCCCGGCTATCGGAGTTTTACCGTATTGCGCCACCCGGTGGCGCGGGCCCATGCCGTGTTTTGCGAGAAAATTCTACCTGCGGGGCCGGGAAAATTCAGCAAGATCCGTGAAACGCTGCGCAAGCGATTCAAGCTGCCGATTCCCAAGGATGGCCCGAACCAGAATTATAGCAAGGCGGATCACCGGGCTGCCTTTGAGTGTTTTCTGGATTTCCTGCGGGCAAACCTGGCTGGGCAGACCGCCATACGGGTGGATGCCGCTTGGGCCAGCCAGTCACAGGTGCTGTCGGGATTTGTCGAGCTGGGCTCACCGGATCTGGTGCTGCGTGAGGATGAGATGGCCCAGGAGCTACCCCATTTGGCCCGCCGTATAGGCCGCATGAAGCCGGCTGAACTGGCCTCGGCACCAGCAGACCAACCCTATGCGTTGGAAGAGATTTATGACGCCGGTCTGGAGGACAAAATCGCCAAGATCTATCAGCGCGATTATGTGATGTTTGGATTTGGCCCCTGGGGGTAACCGGCATCTAAAGACGTTGGTTTAAGTTGGGGGCCAGAGTTTAAGTGGGGGCCAGCCCCCTTGGGCTCCGCCCGCTCGCAGACAAAACCATCCCCCGGATGGTTTTCAAGATGCCTGCTCGCCCCCCGGGATATTTTTAGCCAGATGAAATGCGGATCTTGGCCGTCGCGTTAAGCGGCCTGGACCGACTGGTTTTCAGTGAGGATTGTGTAGAGTGTTGCGGCATCCCGATTGGCGCGCAGCTTGGTGCAGAAGCTCTGCTCGCGCAGGGTGCGCGAGACCAGCGCCAGCGCCTTGAGGTGTTCGACCCCGGCATCCTCGGGGGCAAACAGTGAAAAGGCAATGTCCACAGGCTGCCGGTCAACCGAGCCAAAGTCGAGCGGTTTTTCCAGGATGACAAAAACCCCGATGACATCTTCGACACCGCTGATCCGGGCGTGAGGCAGGGCAACCCCGTGACCAACCCCAGTGGGGCCGAGGCTCTCGCGATCCAGCAAGGCCTCGACTGTTGAGGGCGCCTGCAGGGCATAGGCCGAGTTTGCGACGTCAGCAATTTCCTGGAACAGTCGTTTTTTGCTGGAGACCGATCCGATAACACGCACCGCCTCTGGCTTGAGGATGTTGGAAAGTTGCATTGCCCTGTGCTCCGCTTGGGTGCCCCGAAGGGCACCTAGGGTTATCTATGTTTATGGATCGATCCAGCCGATATTTCCATCGTCTCGTCGATAGACCACATTGAGTCCATTCTGTCCTTCTTTGCGGAAAATCAGCACTGGAGCGCCTGCCAGCTCCATCTGCATCACCGCTTCTCCAACCGACAAAGAGGGGATTTTAGTCTCCATCTCGGCCACAATGATTGGCTGCAGCGACGAGGGTTCCTCGTCTGTGCTAGCGTCCTCCGAAGCGAGGATATAAGAGTTGGCGGCTGAAAGTTCAACCGGCTCGCTGCGATCACGGTGATGATCTTTGAGACGGCGTTTGTAGCGGCGAAGTTGCTTCTCCATTTTCTCGCAGCAGCTATCAAACGCAGCATAGATCTCAGTTTCGTGCGCCTTGGCCTGGGCGGTGAGCCCGGTCGACAGATGCACAGTTGCTTCGCACACATATTCATGCGCCGAACGGGAAAAGACCACATTGGCGTCGGTCGGGCGTTGGGCATATTTTGCCACTGCCGCGCCGAGTACGGTCTGCACATGAGTCTGCAGGGCCGTGCCAATGTCGATCTGTTTTCCGCTGATTTGGTAACGCATGTGATCTCCTTCACGAATTGACATCCAAAGCTCCAATCGGACCGGGTCCGACAGGCAAAACTAGCTCAGGACGCGGGGAATAGGCAAAACCGATGGTTGCATCCGACCGGGCCTTGTTTCCAAGGTCTGAACCGAAGATGCGTCAAACGGGACTTTTGCCATAGCTCAATTCGATGCCAAGATGGCGGAAGAGTCAATGGAAAACCCGACATTACCCCCGGGGCGCATAATCGGGTTCGGCGTGTTCTGGCCGATCAAAGAGGACCCGTTATCAATCAGGAGATGCGGAAATTGTCGCCCAGGTAAACCCGGCGCACGTTTTCGTTTTCGACCACTTCCTCCGGGGTGCCGGACATCAGCACCTGGCCATCGTGCAGGATATAGGCGCGATCGACAATTTCCAGTGTTTCGCGCACGTTGTGGTCGGTGATCAACACCCCGATGCCGCGTTTTGTAAGATCAGAGACCAGGTGGCGGATATCGCCAACCGAAATCGGATCGACGCCGGCAAAGGGTTCGTCGAGCAGCAGGTATTTGGGGTCAGCGGCCAGACACCGGGCGATCTCAACCCGGCGCCGCTCGCCACCGGACAGCGCCAGCGCCGGTGCGCGGCGCAGGTGCTCGATGGAGAAATCCGACAGCAGTTCTTCGAGCCGCTCGCGGCGCATGTGGGCATGGGGCACGGCGATGTCGAGCACCGCTGAGATGTTGTCTTCGACCGAAAGGCCGCGAAAAATCGACATTTCCTGCGGCAGGTATCCAATGCCAAGCCGGGCGCGGCGGTACATTGGCAGGGTGGTGACGGTCTGCCCGTCTATGGTGACTTTGCCCGCCTCGGGGAACACCAGACCGGCGATGGCGTAGAAGGTGGTGGTTTTGCCCGATCCGTTTGGGCCGAGTAGGGCAATGACCTCGCCCCGGTCCAGCGTCATGCTGACGTCACGGATCACCACTTTCTTGCGGTAAGATTTGCGCAGCTTTTCAATCCGGAGGCCGGAGGATCCTGCGGTGACAGTCAGTTTAGGCTTGGCCATTCAATTGCCACCGTCGGGGTTGAGGATGGTTTTGACCCGGCCAGACAGCTGCGCCGTCCCATCACTCAGATTCACCACCATCCGATTGGAGGTGAGGGTGCTGTTGCCCTGGCTGAGCAAGACATTTCCGGTCATCACAACGGTGCCACTGTCGATGGAATATTCGGCGTGCTCGGCTTCGGCGGCGTCGGGGCCGTTGACCAGGATCACGTTGCCAATCGCCTCCAGCTGCTCGATGCCCTTTTGTTCGGGTTTATAGGAAACCAGAACTTTGTCGGCAGACAGGCGCATGACGCCTTGGATGACCAGAACATTGCCCTCAAACTGGGCTGATCCGTCGATCTGGTTGACTTCTAGCGTGTCGGCGGTGACTTCCACCGGCAATGAGGGATCGCCCTTGATGATGCCAAAGGCGATCGAGGCGGACTGAGCCGCGGCGATGCCCGAACTAAGGACCAGCGGCAGGCAGACTATCAAGGCACGAAAATATGACACAAGCTATCTTTCTGATGTTCTAGGATCGTATACCAGTTTTACCCCGTTATTGAATAGCATATGCAATGGACCGCCTTCGGTTTTTGTCTGCAATTGCATGGATCCGGCGTTTAGGGTGCCAATGGGGCCGGTGGCCTGCACCGGGCCGGGGCTGTCGGCTGACAGGCCGCTGAGGGTGGTGTTCAGTAAATCGGTTGTCACCACCAGGCCGGCCGGCGACGTGATTTCCACATGGCCAGAGAAGCTTGCAAGGTCTTTGTTCAGATGCACTGCGCCGCTGTCCGAGCGCAACGTCATGCGGCTGCCATCGGCCATGCGGATGACGGCGACCAAATCGGTTGCCACTGCAGGTGAGGTCGGCCCGCCGGGGCGCGCAATGCTGGCGGTCACCGTGATTGCGTCCCCCTGAGAGGTGGTGCCGGAAAAATAGGGCGCGGTGATCTGCTGGCCGCGCATGCGCTCTTCGATTTCATGGGCGGCGAAGGGGATCGTGGCCTTGGTGTTGATCCCCCGCGAAATGAGAAACAGGGTGGACAACAGGGCCAGGGCTGCCAGCGGTAGCAGCACCTTAAGAAAGGTGACCATGCGTGAATAGCGGTCCATGTTCTGCCCTCTCCCCTGTGGTCTAGCCCAGACCGACGCGCAGGCAGTCGTGAATGTGCAGCAGGCCTTCGGCGGGTTTCTGGCTGTCGGGATCCACCACAAACAGACAGGTGATCTTGCGCTGGTTCATGATGGCCACAGCTTCCTCGGCCAGGGCCCCGGGCGCGATCGTGGTGGGAGCGGCGGTCATCACGTCTGCCGCGGTGAGGGAGAGCAACCCGTCCATGTGGCGCCGCAGGTCACCGTCGGTGATGATCCCGGCGAGCCGTCCGTCGAGATCGGTAACGCCAACCACACCAAAGCCTTTTTGGCTGATTTCGATCAGCGTGTCAGACATCGGGGCGCTCAACGCGACGGTTGGCAGGGCTTCGCCGCCATGCATCAGATCGCGTACCTTGGACAGGCGCGCACCCAGTTTGCCGCCGGGGTGGAAATCCCGGAAGTTTTCGGGGGTGAAGTCGCGATGTTCCATCAGGGCAACGGCCAGCGCGTCCCCAAGGGCAAGGGTCATGGTGGTGGAAGTGGTGGGCACGATACCGGTGCCGCAGGCCTCGAGCGCGGCGGGCAGCAGCAGCGCCACGTCGGATTGTTTCAGCAGGGTAGACTGGGCTTTGCTGGCGACCCCGATCAACGGAATACCAAAGCGGCGGGTATAGGCGATCATATCGGCCAGCTCGGGTGTCTCGCCGGAATTGGACAGCATCAGCACCACGTCGCCCTGTGCCATCATCCCCAGATCGCCATGGCTGGCCTCGGCCGGGTGGACAAAATGCGCCGGGGTGCCGGTAGAGGCCAGGGTGGCGGCGATCTTGCGGGCAATATGGCCCGACTTGCCCATGCCCGAGATGATCACTCGGCCAGTGGCGTTCAGCAATGTCTCAACGGCGCGGTCAAAGCTGTCATCCAGTCCGTCGGCCAGTTGTTGCAGGGCCTGCGATTCGATGGTGATGACGCGGCGGGCTATTTCCTGAAAATTGCTCATGAGTGGGCAAAGATATCGGTTTCGGGCCAGCCAGCCAGGTCCAGCTGGGCGCGCATGGGCAGGAAGTCGAAACAGGCCTGCGCCATTTCAGTGCGGCCTTCGCGGGCCAGACGTTTGTCCAGCTCGCTGCGCAGCTGGTGCAGGTGCAATACGTCCGAGGCGGCATAGTCCAGCTGCGCCTTGGTCAACTCGGGCGCTCCCCAGTCGCTCATCTGCTGTTGCTTGGAAATATCGACGCCGATCAATTCCTGGGTCAGGTTTTTCAGCCCGTGCCGGTCGGTATAGGTGCGGATCAGCCGGCTGGCGATCTTGGTGCAATAGACCGGCGCCGTCAGCGCGCCAAAGGCGTTCAGCATGGCGGCGATGTCGAAGCGGCCAAAGTGGAACAGTTTCAGCACCTCTGGATCTTCCAGCATCCGGCACAGATTGGGCGCCTCGGTCTGGCCCTTGGCGACCTGAACAATATGGGCATTGCCGTCGCCGCCGGACATCTGGATCACACAGAGCCGGTCGCGGTGCGGGTTCAACCCCATGGTTTCACAGTCGATGGCAACAATCGGGCCAAGGTCAAGCCCGTCGGGCAGGTCATTTTGATACAGGGTATTGGCCAATGGGATTGTCCTTTGTTGCTGCCGCTATCGGGCGTCTTGAGCTGGAAATAGGCGCTTTGGCCTGCAAACTCAACTGCGCTGCATGATGTGCTTACCGGGCGGGTGCAATAGAGACAAAAATCGGCCAACTCTCGCCTGCTGCGGGATGGTATGGGCGATATTACTGGTCCGTATATATTTTGGATTTAATGGTGCCCAGAAGAGGACTCGAACCTCCACGACCTTGCGGTCACTGGCACCTGAAGCCAGCGCGTCTACCATTCCGCCATCTGGGCACGGGGTAGTGGTGGGGGCCGTATAGGTCAGGGCGATGAGGGCGTCAAACGAAAAAAGCACAGTGCAGAAATGTGCAGCAAGATCAGGGGAAGTTGCCAGTTCCGGCGCGTATTGGAAGGGAACCGGAGGCTCGGGAGCTGCTGTCATGGGGTGAGCCCGGGTATACACAGCGCCATGACGCCGCTGAGGCTCGCGGTGCGGATTAGGATCTCCGCAGCCTGCCGATCAAAGCCCGGTGCAAAGAGGCGCTGTCCAAGGTGTTTCACCCAATGCATTTTGGTCTCAACGCGGCATTGGTGATGGTCTGAGGTCGGTGTTCGGCCCAGTGTGCGGCCCAGTGTTCGCCCCCCTATTTTCAATTGGTTGTAAGGTCGAGTGCGAAGCGAAGACCAAACAAATCTTCAATTCCAAAGTGCTGATTGTATGAGTCATCCTTCATTGGGTGTTTTTAAGGCGACATTCCTTGGCGATGGCAATGTGATACGTTTCTTCGAACTGACTGATTGCAGGCCTCAGGAGTTGACTGGGGAAATGGCATAATTGGGATCGACGTTAGCCTGGCAAGTCGATGCGTTCGATTGGGCGTGGATTTGATCGCGGGTCATGGTCGATTTATCCGCTCCTTGCGCGCACTGGAGGCATCCGCCCGCCCGAACGTGTTCGATCCCGCTTAGCATTGACACTTGCGGATCGAGAGGAGATTTCACGAGGCCTGCATGCATGGGTTTCCCTCCGGTCTATTGCCCGATCCTTGACGCGGTCAGCATCCACAATCAGCCGAGAGGGAGACGATCTACCGAAGCCTGTTTATTCAGACAGGTGCCGTACTTAAGAAGGAATTTCTGGCGCATTTGCGGGCGACACGCTCCATCCGCCGGTCTTGCCACGCCACCTTGACGCGCAGCGGCGTGGGCCGGTTTAACAACGCGGTATCGATCGGTGACAGACCGGCAGAAGTGACCGATCGTGCCGTACCAGGACATTGGCCTCTCGGTGATGTAAGCTGACAGGACGGCGACTTGATGGCGGGCTCGGGCAACAGCGTCATTGCCACTTTGGTCGAGCGCCATTCACGGTTCGTGATGCTGGCTAAGCTTGGCAACAAAGACAGCCACAGTGTCATTCAGGCGTTGATCAAACAGTCACGCAAGTTGCCGAAAGAGCTGTATCGCTCACTGACTTGGGATCGTGGATCGGAAATGGCAGGGCACAAAAGCTTTACCTTGGCAACGGATATCGATGTTTTCCTGTGCGAGCCTCACAGCCCCTCTTGTCTTACAAATAGCCAGGCTCTCATGTGATGGTGGAGCCACTGCCCGGCACGTCATTTATGACGGGTAGTGGCGGGGGTCGGACCGTTCCCCTCTTGGTCATAGTGGACCGTTGCCGAGTATGGTCGCCCCCG
>JABSSD010000195.1 GCA_013214575.1 Paracoccaceae bacterium
GCGGCCTAAGCCCCCCCCCCCCTCATGTCAGTGTAGGGTGCGTGGTTCCACGCACCACTCTCCGCTCAAAAGAATTCAAAAGGACCAAAAACCATGGCTCCCAAAGTACTCGTATCCGACAAACTCTCTGAGACCGCCGTGCAGATCTTTCGCGATCGCGGCATCGACGTCGATTTCATGCCTGACCTGGGCAAGGACAAAGACAAGCTGGCCGCAGTGATCGGTCAATACGATGGTCTGGCGATCCGCTCGGCGACCAAAGTGACACCAACCATTTTGGAGGCCGCCACCAAGCTCAAAGTTATCGCCCGCGCCGGTATCGGCACTGATAACATCGACAAGGACGCCGCCTCGAAAAAGGGTGTGATCGTGATGAACACACCCTTCGGCAATATGATCACCACCGCCGAGCACGCCATCGCCATGATGTTCGCCGTCGCCCGTCAGATCCCCGAGGCCAGCGCCTCGACCCATGCAGGTAAATGGGAAAAGTCCAAGTTCATGGGCACCGAGCTGACCAACAAGGTGCTGGGGGTGATTGGCGCCGGCAATATTGGTGGCATCGTTTGCGACCGTGCGCATGGTCTGAAAATGAAGGTTGTCGCCTATGACCCCTACTTGGGTGAAGAGAAAGCCGACAAGATGGGCGTTGAAAAGGTTGAACTGGACGCGCTGCTGGCGCGCGCCGATTTTATCACCCTGCACGTGCCGCTGACCGACCAGACCCGCAATATTCTGTCGCGCGAAAATCTGGCCAAGACCAAAAAAGGTGTGCGCATCATCAACTGTGCCCGGGGCGGCCTGGTGGACGAAGAGGCGCTGGCTGATCTGTTGAAATCCGGCCACGTTGCAGGTGCGGCTTTTGATGTGTTTGTGAACGAGCCCGCCACGGAAAACGCGCTGTTCAACCTGCCCAATGTGGTCTGCACCCCGCACCTGGGTGCTGCCACTTCGGAAGCACAGGAAAACGTTGCCCTGCAAGTGGCCGAACAGATGTCGAATTATCTGCTGACCGGTGCTGTTGAAAACGCGCTGAACATGCCATCTGTCACCGCCGAAGAAGCCAAGGTCATGGGCCCCTGGATCAAGCTGGCCGACCACCTGGGCAGCTTTACCGGGCAGATGACCGATGAGCCGATCAAGGCGATCAATATCCTGTATGACGGTGTTGCCTCGGAAATGAACCTGGCGGCGCTGAACTGTTCGGTTGTGGCCGGCATCATGAAACGCGCCAACCCGGACGTGAACATGGTCTCTGCTCCGGTTGTCGCCAAAGAGCGCGGCATCCAGATTTCCACCACCAATCAGGACAAATCCGGCTCGTTTGATGGCTACATCAAGGTGACCGTGGTGACCGACAAGCGTGAACGCTCGGTTGCGGGCACCGTGTTCAGCGATGGCAAGCCGCGGTTCATCCAGATCAAAGGCATCAACATCGACGCCGAGGTTGGCGCCCATATGCTGTATACTACCAACGAAGATGTCCCCGGCATTATTGGTACCCTGGGCCAGACCATGGGGGAAAGCGGCGTCAACATTGCCAACTTCACCCTGGGCCGCACCGCTGCAGGCGGCGAAGCGATCGCCCTGCTGTATGTGGACAACCAGGTGCCTGCTGAAGCCCGCGCCAAACTGGCCGAGACGGGTTACTTTACCCAGATCAAACCACTGGAGTTTGATGTCAGCTAAGCACAGGCCGTATCACTATCAATATGAGGGAATCGCCGCCGTGGCGGTTCCCTTTTTTACGGGGTCCACTCTTGCAGTTCCCTCGATGTCCTGTTGCTATGGCGGTAATGGCAAATCGCATTGGTTGAACAATAGGTGAGAGAAATGTGCCCCCAGATGTTGGACGGTACTTAGCAAAAAACCGATTGTCCGGCTTCCGGCAGGCTCGACGCGCTGTTGTTCCAAAACCGCAATGTGATCGTCACCTGCGAGATCAACGATAATCGGGCCTAACCCCCCGGCATTTATCAAACAGCAACAGGACCACCTATGACCTCTCCCATTTACGCCATCGGCGATATTCACGGTCAGCTCGAAATGCTGGAGGCGGCGCTAGGGCGTATCGAGGCGGATGGTGGTGCTGATGCCCGCATCATTTTTCTCGGGGATTACACTGACCGTGGCCCGGACAGCCGCGGTGTGATCGACCTGTTGCAACGGGGACTGGCCGAGGGCCGCAATTGGGTCGCGCTGATGGGCAACCATGACCGGATGTTCTCGATGTTCCTGGAGGATTACCCGCGCACCGATTCGCAGCTACTGGTTGGTTTCCACTGGCTGCATCCGCGTATTGGCGGGGTGGAAACGCTGGCGTCCTATGGGGTTGACGTTGTCGAGGGGGACCGCACCTATAGCGTCCATCAGCGGGCGCAGGCGGCGGTTCCGCAAAGCCATATTGATTTCATGGAGGCGCTGCCAAGTCATCATCAAGAGGGTGATCTGCTGTTTATCCACGCCGGAATTCGTCCCGGTGTGGCGCTCAAAGATCAGGATATCGAGGACAAGATCTGGATCCGTGAGGCCTTCCTGAGCTACCCTGATCCGCATCCCTGGCTGGTGGTGCATGGTCATACGCAGGTGCCACAGCCCGAGCATCATGGAAACCGGGTCAATTTGGATTCAGGCGCAGGATATGGTCGCCCGTTGACGGCTGCCGTGTTTGAGGGCCGGGATGTCTGGGTTCTCAGCGAAACGGGACGTGTTGCTCTTTTGCCTGAGTGAGCGAATAGCGCACTTATTTTTACGTATAATTATTCTTTTAACTTTCTCATGTTATAGGAATCTTGTGGCTGGAGGGCCATTTTTTAATACGTTATTTTTAGAACCTTTTGCAATTTAAAGGGTAGTATTGGCCCCCAGTCATGATTTTACCGGGGTGAATGACCCATTCTACGTCAGCTCAAACGTCCGCTGACTGGGTCCAGTCAAGGATAACCTTGCCACTTTGCCCGGACTTCATCGCCGCAAAGCCCTGCTCAAAATCATCGACGCCAAACCGGTGGGTGATGACACCGCTGACGTCCAACCCGTTTTGCAGCATCGCGATCATCTTGTACCAGGTCTCGAAAATCTCCCGCCCGTAGACGCCCTTGATGGTGATCGCCTTGAACACGATGCGGCTCCAGTCCACCGGCGACTTGCCCGGCGGGATACCCAGCATCGCAATGTGACCGCCCATCACCAGCGCCTCGATCATCTGGTCCAGGGCCGCCTGATTGCCGGACATCTCCAGCCCGACGTCAAACCCCTGCGACATGCCCAGTTCTGCAATCACATCGTTCAGATCTTCCTTGGCGACATTCACCGGGCGCAGATTGGCGACCTTTTCCGCCAGCGCCAGCCGGTCCGGGTTCACATCGGTAATCGCCACATGCCGCGCACCCACATGCCGGGCCACCGCAGCGGCCATAATGCCGATCGGGCCGGCGCCGGTGATCAACACATCCTCGCCCACCAGATCAAAGCTGAGCGCGGTGTGAACCGCGTTGCCAAGCGGGTCGAGGATGGCGCCGATATCGTCTGAAATCGCGTCGGGCAATGGCACCACATTGAAGGCCGGCAGCCGCAGATATTGCGCAAAGGCCCCCTGTTCATTGACGCCGATACCACGGGTCTCGGGATCAAGATGGAACTTGCCGGCCCGGGACTGGCGCGAGTGGTGGCCGATCAGATGGCCCTCGCCACTGCAACGCTGGCCAATCTTCAGGTCGGTGACATGGCGGCCCAGCTCGACAATCGTGCCGGCGAATTCATGGCCGGTGATCAGCGGCACCGGCACCGTCTTTGCTGCCCAGGCGTCCCAATTCCAGATATGCACATCGGTGCCGCAGATGCCGGTTTTGTGGATCTTGATCAGCACATCATCCGGGCCGATTTCGGGCACCGGCGCGCGGGTCATCCACAGGCCCTCCTTGGGGTGGGATTTTTCGAGCGCCTTCATGGTGTTTGGCTTGCTCATTTGAGTATCCCCAGATCTTTGCCCACCTTGCCAAAGGCGGTCAGCGCGTGTTGCAGTTCCTCCCGGGTTAGCGCCGCGTTCATCTGGGTGCGGATGCGGGCCTTGCCGCGTGGCACCACAGGGAAGAAGAACCCCGAGACATAGACGCCTTCGTCGAACAGCCGCGATGCCATATCCTGCGCCAGCTGCGCCTCGCCCAGCATCACCGGCACAATCGGGTGTTCGCCGGGCAGCAGGTCAAAACCTAGCGCGTCCAGACCGGCGCGCCAGAATTTGGTGTTCTCAAACAGTTGTGCCCGGAGCTCGGCGCCCTGTTCGACCAGCCGGATCGCCTCGATCCCGGCAGCAACAATAGAGGGCGGCAGCGAATTGGAGAACAAATAGGGCCGCGCCCGCTGCCGCAGCAGGTCGATCACTGGCTGCGGCCCGGAGATATAACCGCCGATGGCCCCTCCCAGTGCTTTGCCCAGGGTGCCGGTGATGATGTCCACATCAATGCCAAAGTGATCCGGGGTGCCAGCGCCGTTGGGCCCCATGAAACCGGTGGCGTGGCAGTCGTCCACCATCAGCACCGCGTGGTATTTATCCGCCAATGCGCGGATTTCCGGCAGCTTTGCCAAGGTGCCATCCATCGAGAACACGCCGTCGGTGGCAATCATGATATGGCGCGCCCCGTCCTCACGCGCCTGTTTCAGCCAGGCCTCAAGATCCTTCATGTCGCTGTTCAGATAGCGATAGCGTTTCGCCTTGCACAGGCGGATGCCATCGATGATCGAGGCATGGTTCAGACTGTCCGAGATAATGGCGTCCTCGGGGCCGAGCAGTGGTTCAAACAACCCGCCATTGGCGTCGAAACAGGCGGCAAACAGGATCGAATCATCCTTGCCCAGAAACTTGGCCAGCCGTTGCTCCAACGTGCGGTGGATATCCTGGGTGCCACAGATGAACCGGACCGAGGCCATGCCAAAGCCCTTGGACCCCATCACCTCGCTGGCGGCGGCGATCAGATCAGGATGGTCCGCCAACCCCAGATAGTTGTTGGCGCACAGGTTGATCAACTTTTGCTCGCCCACCATAATCTGGCCGCCCTGAGGCGAGGTGATCATGCGCTCCCGCTTGGTCAGCCCCTCGGCCTCGATCTGCGCCAACGTGTTCGAGATGTCGGTCAAAAAAGCGGTGGTCATGCGGTGAACTCCTTATTCGTGGACTATTATCTACCATAACGGATTTGATTCCCAAATAGGGGATTTCAGTATTGTGGAAAAACTTCCGTGAAACTGGAATATTGATGCTGACGGAGATGCCGCTTGATCAGCGGTCGCGTTGCGGCAAAGGTCGGCCGAAATTTCAGGGAAAAATATATGACCAAAGACACTGCACAGGCCCGGTTTGAACTGGCCCGGTTCGAACTGGCCCTTTCATCCGCAAAAACAGCCCAACAAGCCTATGATGCGCTGAGTGAGCTGACCAAAGTGCTGGTCGGGGCCAAGCTGTTTACGGTGATGACGGTGGATATGGCGACGGATCTGGCACAGCGCAGCTATACCAGTGATCCACAAAACTACCCGACCTCAGGCACCAAGCCGATCACCCGCAACAGCTGGTTTTCCATCGTGCATGACCAGCACGAATGTTTTGTTGCCAATACCATCGAGGATATAGCGCAGGTTTTCCCCGACTATGAACTGATCGATTCGCTGGGCTGTCAGTCGGTGATCAACCTGCCCATCGTGATTGCAGGAACATTGGCGGCAACGGTGAACATTCTGCATGAAACAGGTTATTACACCGAGGACCGGGTGCAGCGCACCAAGGATCTGCTGACGCTGCCATCCCTTGCGGCGCTTTGTGTGGCGCAGCGGTTGACCTGCTAACGGTGGTCCGCTTGGGCGCCGTCCAAACGGCCCTCAGGCATTCTTCACAATCAAAAACACCCGCGCCGGGCCGGTTGGTGCGGTGATCGAATGTTTCACATCTGCCGCATAGCGGGCGGTGTCTCCGGTCTGCAACTGATGGCGGGCATGGCCTGAAGTCACAGTGATTTCACCCTCCAGCACCGTCAGATGTTCAACCGCGCCGCGGGTGTGGGGCTGGCTGTTCAGCGCGCCGCCCTTGTTGAAGCTTATGTCATAGACCTCGTGACCGCCGGCTTCTTCTGGGGGCGAAAGGATGAGGATGCGGCAGCCCTGACCGATATTCTCGATTTTGGGCACGTCGACGGCGCGCAGCACCTCGATCTTGTCCTGTGGATCCTTGGCGTCCAGCAGGCCGGCAAAATCCACCTGCAGGGCGCGGGTCAGGTTCCACAGGGTGGCAATGGTGGGCGAGCTTTCGCCGCGCTCTATCTGGCTGACCATAGATCGGGACACGCCCGACAGATTGGCCACCGCCTCCAGGCTTAAGCCCTGGTCGCGGCGCGTCTGTTTCAGGCGCGAGGGTAGCAGTGTCAGGATATCGTCTGTGTTTTCCGTCATAACGGAGTCCTGCGCCCCGTGGTCGGATTTGTCAATGACGGGACGTCCCGGCAGACAGGGCGATGCTGCGGCTGCATAATGCGGCAAAGACTTCATGAGGAGAGAGACCATGACTGATATCGTCATTCTGGACGGTGCACGGACCGCAATCGGCACCTTTGGCGGCGCACTGGCCAATACAGCGCCGATTGATCTGGCAACTACAGTGTCCAAGGCCGCAATGGAGCGCGCAGGCGTGGCGCCTGAGCAAATCGGCAACGTGGTGTTTGGCCATGTGATCAATACCGAGCCGCGCGATATGTATCTGAGCCGGGTGGCAGCGATGCAGGCGGGGGTGCCTAATGGGACGCCGGCGATGAACGTCAACCGGCTGTGTGGCTCCGGCGTGCAGGCGATTATCTCGGCGATGCAGTCGCTGATGCTGGGCGATGCGGAGTTTGCGCTGGCGGGTGGTGCCGAGAACATGTCGCGCAGCCCGTTCATCATGCAGCAGCAGCGCTGGGGCGCCAAGATGGGCGATGCGATGTCGCTGGATATGATGCTGGGGGCGCTGAACTGTCCGTTTGGCACCGGCCACATGGGGGTGACGGCGGAAAACGTTGCGGATGAGCATGACATCACCCGCGCCCAGATGGATGAGTTTGCAATGCTCAGCCAGTCCCGTGCGGCGGCGGCGATTGAGGCGGGGTATTTCCGCAGCCAGATCACCCCGGTTGAGGTCAAGGTCAAGCGCAACCTGGTGCCGTTTGAGGTGGACGAACACCCCACGGTCAGCACTCCGGAGAAACTGGCCGGGTTGCGGACAGTGTTCAAGAAAGACGGTCGGGTCACGGCGGGCAATGCCAGTGGCATCAACGACGGCGCCGCCGCCTTGGTGTTGTCGACAGCCAGTGCCGCCGCGGAAGCGGGCTTGAAGCCAAAAGCGCGTATTCTGGGATATGCCCATGCCGGGGTGCGCCCCGAGGTGATGGGCATCGGTCCGGTTCCCGCCGTTCAGGCCCTGTTGCAGAAAACCGGTCTTTCAGCGGGCGATTTCGACGTGATCGAAAGCAACGAGGCCTTTGCGGCGCAGGCGCTGGCGGTGAACAAAGAGCTGGGGCTGGACCCGGCCAAGGTGAACCCCAATGGCGGTGCCATTGCCTTGGGTCACCCTGTGGGGGCCACTGGCGCCATCATCACCCTGAAGGCGCTGTATGAGCTGGAGCGCATTGGGGGTTCAAAAGGCTTGATCACCATGTGTATCGGTGGCGGACAGGGCATTGCACTGGCCATTGAGCTGCTGTGATCTGAGAGCGGGGAGGGGGCTGTCTGCCCCCTCTTGGCCACAGGCCAATTCACCCCCGAGGATACTTTTGGCCAGATGAAGCCTGCGGGGGGTGGTTTCTCATAGGATCTGGCTGAGCACGGCAAACAGGCCGGCACCGACGACGGCTCCGGTTAGGGCCGGTGTGAGCCAGGATCTGGCCAGATTCTTGTGGCCCTCTGGCGCGGCGGATTGGGCAATCAGGGCAGATTCGACCAGTGCGGGCAGGCGTGGGCCAAAGCGGGCCATGACCTGAGCTGTGGACAGCAGGTCCTTGATCACCGCGCGCGGGCCGATGGATTTCTTGATATAGTCACCGACCACCGGATAGGCGGTCTCCCAGATGTTGATATGGGGATCCAGCGAGCGGGCGACGCCTTCGACGACGACCATGGTGCGTTGCAGCAGGATCAGTTCGGTGCGGGTTTCCATGCCAAAGCGCTGAGTCACCTCAAACAGGTAGTTCAGCAAACGGCCCATTGAAATATGGCTGGCATCCATGCCAAAAATCGGTTCACCCACGGCGCGCAGGGCGCGGGCAAATTCGTCGACATCGCGGTTGGCGGGCACATAGCCGGCCTCAAAATGGACCTCGGCGACGCGTTTGTAGTCGCGATTGATGAAGCCAAACAGGATTTCAGCATAAACCCGGCGGGTGTATTCGTCGATATGGCCCATGATGCCAAAATCATAGGCGATGATGTCGCCATTGGCGGCGACCTTGAGATTGCCCTGGTGCATGTCAGCGTGGAAAAATCCATCGCGCAGGGCATGGCGCAGGAACAGGCTGAGCACCCGCTCTCCCAGCGCCCGGCGATCATGGCCTGCCGCGTCCAGCGCCGCATTGTCACCAAGATCGACTCCGTCTGCCCAATCCAGCGTCATCACCCGGCGGGCTGAGTAGGCCCACTGGATGGTGGGCAGCTGAAAGCCTTCGTCCTGACCGGTATTGGCGGCAAATTCCGACGCCGAGGCGCTTTCCAGGCGCAGGTCAAGTTCAGCCTGGACCACGCCGTCAAAGTGTTCAATCACTTCCAGTGGCCGCAGCCGCCTCGCGTTGGGGGCAAACAGATCGACGATGCGGGCGGCAAAGTAGAAGGCGTCTACATCTTTGTTAAAGGCGCGCTCGATCCCCGGGCGCAGCACTTTGACGGCCACTTCCTTGCCAGAATCGGCCAGCCGTGCCCGGTGAACCTGGGCGATTGAGGCGGCGGCGATGGGTTCGCTGAATTCCGAGAACATCTGGTCCACCGACCGCCCCAATTCGCGTTCGATCTCGGCCATTGCCTCGGCTTTGGAAAAAGCTGGCAGCTTGTCCTGCAGCACCCGCAATTGGAGCGCCAGATCCTCGCCCACCACATCAGGTCGGGTCGATAGCATCTGGCCGAACTTGATATAGGCCGGCCCCAGTGCGGTCAGCGCCCGGGTGAGAGGCGGCATGTCGGGGTCACCCTTGTGGCCCAGCCATTTGAACGGCCAGCCCAGGGTATGGGCCAGGATGCGCAGGGGTTTTGGCGCGTCAAAGGCGTCGAGCACCACGGCCATGGCGCCGGTGCGTTCCAGGGTGGCGCCGGTGCGGATCAGGCGGATGATGTTGTGGGGGCCACGCATGGTTTAGATTTTCCAGCCAGAGTGCAGGGCGGCAATGCCGAGACTTAAGTTGCGATACTTGGCGTGCTCGAAGCCAGCTTTGCGGAGCATGCCCAGAAACGTCTCCTGATCGGGGAAGTTGCGGATCGATTCGACCAGATACTGGTAGCTGTCGTAGTCATTGGCGATCAGTTTTCCCAGCCGCGGAATCACGTTGAAGGAATACAGGTCATAGGCCTTTTGCATCGCCGCGTTGGGCAATTGGCTGAACTCCAGCACCATCAGGCGACCGCCCGGTTTCAACACCCGGTAAGCCTCGTTCAGGGCCTCTTGCGGCCGGGTGACGTTCCGGATGCCAAAGGAGATGGTGTAGACGTCAAAGGATTTGTCCTTGAACGGCAGCGCCATAGCGTCACCGGTGACCCAGTCCAGGCTGTCGGCCATCTGATCGGCCTCGGACCGGGTGCGGCCCGCCTCCAGCATGGGGGTGGTGATGTCGAGAACGGTGGCATGGCCGCGGCCTGCGCGTTTCAGGAACCGGAATGAGATATCGCCAGTGCCGCCGGCCACATCCAGCAGTTTCTGGCCGGGGCGGGGTGCCAGCCAGTCCATCATCGCGTCTTTCCAGGCCCGGTGGATGCCGAGGCTCATCACATCGTTCATGATGTCGTATTTTGATGCCACCGAGTTGAAAACGCCCTGCACCCGACCAGCCTTTTCGGCTTCGGGGACGGTTTCAAAGCCAAAATGGGTGGTGGTCTCGGATGTGTCTGCCATAGGGGTGCCGTTTTTTAGATTTCGTCCCTGTTATAAGGCGCTGGCAGCGAGGTACAATGCGGCCGTTTGGTTTGGGAGCAAAGTGATGCCGGAATTACCCGAAGTTGAGACGGTGCGCCGTGGATTAAGCCCGGCGATGGAGGGCGCGGTGATCAGCCATGCGCAGGTCAACCGGCCTGATCTGCGCTGGCCGTTCCCGGAGAGGATGGCGGAACGGTTGACTGGTGCGCGGGTTTTGGCGCTGCGACGGCGGTCGAAATACCTGCTGGTGGATCTGGACAGTGGCGAAACGCTGCTGGTTCATCTGGGCATGTCGGGGCGGATGACGGTGTCAGGGGACCCGTTGGGGCAGTTTGTGCATGGCCATCCGGCGGCGCAGAAACATGATCATGTGGTGTTTGACATGGATAACGGCGCCCGCATCACCTTTAACGACCCGCGCCGGTTTGGCGCGATGGATCTGCTGGAGACCGCAACAGCAGATCAGCACAAGCTGTTGTCGGTGCTGGGGCCGGAGCCGCTGGGCAATGATTTTCACGAAGACTATCTTGTTCAGGCTTTTGCCGGACGCAATACGCCGGTGAAATCGGCGCTGCTGGATCAGGGAATCATCGCCGGCCTGGGCAATATTTATGTCTGCGAGGCATTGTTTCGCGCCAAGATATCGCCACGTCGCAAAGCTGGGCAGATTTCCGCCGGGCGGGTGGCCTCTCTGGTTCCGGTTGTCCGGCAGGTGCTGTCCGATGCCATTGACGCCGGCGGATCTTCGCTAAAGGATTTCCGGCAAGCCGATGGAAGTCTTGGATATTTTCAGCATAGCTTTGATGTCTATGGACGCGAGGGTGAGCCCTGCAAACGGGAAGGTTGTGGCGGTGTAATCGGTCGAATCATCCAGTCTGGACGCTCAACCTTCTATTGTGGCAAGTGCCAAAGATAGCTTGAATGAGACGGTCTGCGTGGTAATGAATCGTTCGTAACGGAATAATGAAAGTTCACAAATATGGCCTTTGAGACGATCATCGCCGAAGTGCAGGACCACGTTTCCCTTATCAAGCTGAACCGGCCTGATGCGTTGAACGCGCTCAACTCCGTATTGCTGGAGGAATTGTGCACCGCCGTGGAAGAGGCGGAAGCCAATGATAAGGTGCGCTGCATCGTGATCACCGGATCCGAGAAAGCCTTTGCTGCGGGCGCCGATATCAAGGAAATGGCAGAGCTGAGTTTTGTTGATGCCTTCACCAGCAATCTGTTTGCCGACGTCAACGATCGGATTTCTGCCATTCGTAAGCCGATCATTGCTGCAGTCAGCGGCTATGCTTTGGGCGGTGGTTGCGAAATAGCGATGATGTGCGATTTCATCATTGCGGCGGATACTGCCAAATTCGGCCAGCCCGAGATTAACCTGGGCGTCATTGCCGGCATGGGCGGCAGCCAGCGTCTGACCCGCTTTGTTGGCAAGTCGAAATCCATGGATATGAACCTGACGGGTCGATTCATGGGGGCCGAAGAAGCCGAGCGCGCCGGTTTGGTGTCGCGGGTTGTTCCCGCCAAGAAGCTGATCGAAGAGGCAATGGCTGCGGCGCAGAAAATTGCCGAAAAGTCATTGCTGACAGCGGCCGCTGCCAAAGAAGCGGTGAACCGCAGCTATGAGCTGACCCTGAGCGAAGGCATTCTGTTTGAGCGCCGGGTGTTCCATTCGATGTTTGCCACCGAAGATCAAAAAGAGGGCATGGCAGCCTTCCTGGAAAAACGCGAAGCGCAGTTCCGCGACAAGTAAGCCCGGATCATGCAGAAAATAGAACAGGCCCATGTGGCCTGTTTTTTCGTTTCTGAGAGACCGCGCAAGACTCAGCTTGCAAAAGAGCCGCGTTTTGCGTAAGTCAGCCCGGATATATGCGCGTGCAGCCCGCTTTGGCTCGACTCACACCGGTGGATCAATCCGGGTTGGCTGGCATTGCGCGTCAGAGATACAAACCCGAGAGTAAGGTCCAATACCATGGCAAATACACCACAAGCAAAAAAACGCGCCCGTCAGAACGAGAAGCGTTTTGCTGTCAACAAAGCCCGTCGTTCGCGCATCCGCACCTTCCTGCGTACTGTCGAAGAAGCCATCGAATCAGGCGACAAGGAAGTGGCCGCTGCAGCTCTGCGCGCGGCTCAGCCTGAACTGATGCGCGGCGTCACCAAAGGCATTTTCCACAAGAACACTGCATCGCGTAAAGTCTCGCGTCTGGCAGCGCGGGTTAAATCGCTGGGTTGATTCCCTAGGGTGATTCCCTGAGCTTTGGTCCTTGGGCCAAGTATGACTATACGTCAAAGGCGCTGCAATTTGCAGCGCCTTTGCTTTTTTGTCACGCTCTTTGCGCGGACCAAAGGACGAAAGAGATTCTTTATCCACAATCTCCGAGTCAACATCAGAGTTTGATTGATGGGCGGTGCGCTATGTTGCTACCAATAGTACAGCGATTCATTCGCTGGGGGGACTAGGCTGCTCGCGACTTTCCTGATGGGCATCGGGAAATCTTTCGTGACTTAAAAATTCGGATGCGTACTCTAATTTATTGAGCGCTGATTGAAATCAACTGCCTCGGGTGTTCCCGGGTGGCAGCCTTGTCGCATTGTATGTGCGTAAAATTGACTAAATCCATGTGGAAACATGGGTGTTTTTGCTTTGCGAATGTCAAAGAAACTGTCCCGTAGGGAACGGTGTAGATCAGTTTAATGCTGGCCTGTGCCTGGGACAGTTGTGTTTTTTGGCGTTTGCTGAGGCTGTAGGGCGAGTGCTGGGCTGGTAAGGCCATTAATTCGGGATGTATGAGGCGCGGAATGACAGAAGATAAATGGAGCCAACTGAGACAACGGTTGCTCAAGACTATTGGCCAAAACAATTATACCACGTGGATTGAGCCACTTGAGTTCGATGTATTGGAAGGCGGGGTGGCTATATTCCACGTACCAACCAATTTCATGGGAAATTACGTTAGCCAAAACTTTGCAGATTTGATTCTGCATGAATTCAACCTGTCCGGCGAACCGGTGCAGCGTTTGTCATTCAAAGTTGCTTCCAATTCGCCGGTCCGTCCGGCCCGCGCCCCTGAGCGTGCCGAAGAGCCTTATCTGGAATTGGCCGATCGCAACGTCGAACTGGAGAATTCTGCTCCGCGTGCTGCCAGTGCGACTCTGGGCAAAATGGAAACACTGCAGGCCGCGCCGCTTGATCCGCGTTTCACATTCGACAGCTTTGTCGTTGGCAAGCCCAACGAACTGGCCCACGCCGCCGCGCGCCGGGTTGCCGAGGGTGGTCCCGTCACCTTCAACCCGCTGGTGCTCTATGGGGGTGTTGGTCTTGGTAAGACCCACCTGATGCATGCCATCGCCTGGGAGCTGATCGCCCGCAAGCCCGACCTCAATGTGCTGTATCTGTCGGCAGAACAATTCATGTACCGCTTTGTGCAGGCCCTGCGCGAACGTCGGATGATGGATTTCAAACACCTGTTCCGGTCAGTTGACGTGCTGATGGTGGATGATGTTCAGTTCATCGCTGGCAAGGGATCGACGCAGGAGGAGTTCTTTCACACCTTCAACGCGCTGGTGGATCAGAACAAGCAGATCATTATTTCAGCCGACCGCGCCCCGGGTGAGATCAAGGATCTGGAAGACCGGGTGAAGTCGCGGCTGCAATGTGGTCTGGTGGTCGATCTTCATCCCACCGACTATGAGCTGCGGCTGGGCATTCTGCAGACCAAGGTAAAGCAATACGGCACCTCTTATCCGGGTCTTGAGATTGCCGATGGTGTGCTGGAGTTCCTGGCCCATCGCATTTCGACCAATGTGCGGGTGCTGGAGGGTGCTTTGACCCGTCTGTTCGCCTTTGCCTCGCTGGTTGGGCGCGAGATTGACATGGATCTGACTCAGGATTGCCTGGCCGACGTGCTGCGCGCCTCCGAGCGAAAAATCACCGTTGAAGAGATCCAGCGCAAGGTCTCCGATTACTACAATATCCGCATGTCCGACATCATTGGCCCCAAACGGCTGCGGTCCTTTGCCCGTCCGCGTCAGGTGGCGATGTATCTGTCCAAGCAGCTGACCAGCCGGTCGCTGCCGGAAATTGGTCGCCGCTTTGGCGGCCGGGATCACACCACGGTGATGCATGGTGTCAAGCGCATCGAGGAGTTGAAGCAAACGGATGGTCAGATTGCCGAAGACGTCGAAATGCTGCGCCGCGCGCTGGAAGCATAAAATCCTTTGATTTGACGGCCCCGGAGAGATCCGGGGCCGTTTTTTCGTGCGGTAAGGCAACGATTGGCCGTCAATGAGGTGGCATCGACGCGGTGCCCCCTTGACGGGGTGGTCATTCCACTGAACAAATCCATGAAAAGCCTTGTGTCGGTTGGGTAAAACGGTAGTTTGCCCTTCCCGGCCATTCGAAGAGGATTGAGGGAATGAAGATCAGTATCGAACGTGGTGCCCTGCTGAAGGCAGTGTCACAGGCCCAGTCAGTTGTGGAGCGCCGCAACACCATCCCGATTCTCGCCAATGTTTTGATCGAGGCCGAAGGCGAGCATGTGTTTTTCCGCGCCACCGATCTGGATATCGAAGTGGTCGACAAAGCGGTTGCGCAGGTAGAACGCGCGGGTGCCACCACAGTCTCTGCCACCACCCTGCATGAAATTGTCCGCAAACTGCCCGATGGGGCCTTGGTTTCCTTGACCGCGGACGCGGCCACCGGACGGTTGGCGGTTGAGGCCGGACGGTCCAATTTCTCGCTGGCGACGCTGCCGCGTGAGGATTTTCCGGTGATGGCGTCATCTGAATACCAGTCCAATTTCACCGCCCCTGCCGGCATGCTGCGTCGGTTGTTTGATAAATCGAAGTTTGCGATCTCGACCGAGGAGACCCGCTACTATCTGAACGGTGTTTACATGCACACGGCGGATGGGGCGGATGGCAAGGTATTGCGCTGTGTGGCCACCGATGGTCACCGTCTGGCCCGCATTGATGCGGATCTGCCGGCCGGCGCGCTGGATATGCCCGGTGTCATCATTCCTCGTAAAACTGTCGGCGAGTTGCGCAAGCTGCTGGATGATGATGAGATGGAAATCGCGGTGTCTGTGAGCGAGACCAAAGTGCGCTTTGCAACGCCTGATATCACGCTGACCTCAAAAGTGATCGATGGGACCTTCCCCGATTACACCCGGGTTATTCCACAGGGCAACACCCGCCGCCTGGAAGTGGACGCCAAGGAATTTGCCCGGGCCGTGGACCGGGTGGCGACTGTGTCCTCGGAGCGTTCGCGAGCGGTGAAGCTGCAACTGGAGGATGACCGGCTGATTTTGTCGGTCAATGCGCCAGACAGCGGTGCCGCCGAAGAAGAACTGGCCGTGGCCTATAGCGATGAGCGGCTGGAGATTGGCTTCAACGCCAAATACCTGCTGGAAATTGCCAATCAGGTGGATCGCGAGAATGCGGTGTTCATGTTTAACTCCTCGGGGGATCCGACCTTGATGCGCGAAGGCAATGACCAGAGCGCAGTCTATGTTGTGATGCCGATGCGGGTTTGATCGCCTGACGGCGATGCCTCCGGCGGGAGTATTTTTAGCAAAAAGAAATGAGGCCGGGCGATGTTGGCTCTGACCGCCCTGACCCTGTCTCATTTTCGCTCGCACAAGCGGTCGGAGCTGGCGCTGGATGGGCGCCCGGTGGCCATTCACGGCGCCAATGGCGCCGGCAAGACCAATATTCTGGAAGCCGTGTCATTGTTTTCACCGGGGCGCGGATTGCGCCGGGCGGGTGCGGCGGATATGGCGCTGCGCAGCGCGGCGCTGGGCTGGAAGCTGAGCGGCCAGTTGCAGGCTCCAAATCAGATTTTTGAAATTGACACCTGGTCCGAGGCTGGCGCGGCGCGGCAAGTTCGGATTGATGGCAAGGCGGCCAGCCAGATTGCCTTGGGCAAGATCTGCCGGGTGGTTTGGCTGATCCCGGCGATGGATCGTTTGTGGATCGAAGCGGCTGAAGGGCGGCGGCGGTTTCTGGACCGCATTGTTCTGAGTTTTGATCCATCCCATGCCGAGGCCTCACTGACCTATGAGAAATTCATGCGCGAGCGCAACCGGCTGTTGAAGGAGCAGGTGCGGGATCCGGCCTGGTATCGGGTGCTTGAGGCGCAGATGGCCGAGGCTGGCAATCGGCTGCATCAGGCGCGGGTGCGGGCGCTGGAGCATCTGCACCGGGCGCAGGCCGAGGCCGAGACGGCGTTTCCGACGGTTGAGCTGGAGCTGATCCAGAGCGAGGGCAGCATGCCCGGCAGTGAAGAGGATCTGCGGGAGGCGCTGGCCGAGAGCCGGTTTCGGGATTTGGCGGCGGGGCGCACGCTGGTCGGGCCGCATCGCAGTGATCTGATCGGCACCTTTGCCGCCAAGGGCGTGCCCGCGAAAGACTGCTCGACCGGTGAACAAAAGGCGCTGCTGGTCTCGCTGATCCTGGCCAATGCACGGTCGCTGGCCGCACGCGAAGGTGCGCCGCCGATGTTGCTGCTGGACGAGGTTGCGGCGCATCTGGATGCGGATCGATGTGCGGCGCTGTATGACGAGATATGTGGTCTGAAAGCGCAGGCCTGGATGACGGGAACCGGGCCAGAGTTGTTTGATGCCCTGCGCGGTCGGGCGCAGATGCTGCAGGTGACCGAGGCCAACGGCCTGTCGCAGGTTCGCCGCGCATGAGTATCTCGGTTTGGGATCTGCTGCTTTATGGCGGCGCGTTGTTTGTCTTGTTCCTGACGCCGGGGCCGGTCTGGATGGCATTGGTGGCACGGTCGCTGTCGGGCGGGTTTCACGCCGCCTGGCCACTGGCGGTGGGGGTGGCCTGCGGCGATATTCTGTGGCCGCTGGTGGCGGTTGCTGGCATGTCCTGGCTGGCCTCCGAGGTGTCGGGTCTGATGGTGGTAATGCGCTGGACCGCCTGTCTGATGTTTGTTGCCATGGGGTTGCTGCTGATCCGCCATGCAGCAGACGGAGTGCAGGAAAACAAAACCCTGACCCGACCCGGTGCCTGGGCGGGATTTTTGGCTGGGATCGCGGTGATCCTGGGCAATCCCAAGGCGATCCTGTTCTACATGGGGCTGCTGCCGGGATTCTTCGATCTGTCAAAGCTTACCCGGGGTGATGTGGCTGCAATTGTTACGCTGTCGTTCCTGGTGCCGCTGTTGGGGAATCTGGCGCTGGCGGCCTCCATCCACCACTTGCGCCGGTTCATAACTGCGCCCGGGACGCTGCGGCGAATCAATCTGATCTCAGCTGGTTTGCTGATCTGTGTCGGGCTGGCGATCCCGCTGTTTTAGGCACCGGGGTGCTTGCGCCTGGCCCGGTATATTTTGCTGCGGGGGCCTCAAACCAGGCCGCTTTTCGAATTCCTCTGCGGCCTCAGAGCGCGAAATCCTCGCCGGACCTTCTGCGGCTGAAACAGGCCGCGGCGCTGGCGGCAAAAGCAGCATGATCCTGTCCATAAAAAGCGGGCGAATTGCGTGACAACCCGGCTCGGATTCCGTATAAATTGGCAAAGATCAAAAGGAAGACGCGAATGTCCGGAACCGAGCAAGCCCCAGAAGAATATGGCGCGGATTCTATTAAGGTTCTCAGAGGCTTGGAGGCGGTCCGAAAACGTCCGGGCATGTATATTGGCGACACCGACGATGGCTCTGGTCTGCACCACATGGTCTATGAGGTTGTCGACAACGGTATCGATGAGGCGCTGGCTGGTCATGCCGATGCGGTGACGGTGAAAATTCACGCAGATTCATCGGTTTCGGTCAGCGACAACGGACGCGGAATTCCGGTTGATATCCACAAAGAAGAAGGCGTGTCCGCTGCCGAAGTGATCATGACCCAATTGCACGCGGGCGGTAAGTTCGACAGCAACTCGTATAAGGTCTCGGGGGGTCTGCACGGGGTTGGCGTGTCGGTGGTGAACGCATTGTCCGTCTGGCTGGAACTGCGCATCTGGCGCAATGGCAAAGAGCACCTGGCCCGGTTTGAACATGGCGATACCGTGGATCACCTGAAGGTGGTGGGCGATTGTGGTGATCGCACCGGCACCGAAGTGCGGTTCATGGCCTCGACCGATACTTTCAGCAATCTGGAGTATATTTTTGAAACCCTGGAAAAGCGACTGCGGGAACTGGCCTTCCTGAATTCGGGAGTCAAAATTGTGCTGATTGACGAGCGCCCGGCTGAGCGGCGTGAATTGACGCTGATCTACGACGGTGGGGTCAAGGAATTCGTCAAATATCTGGACCGTCACAAGTCGCCAGTGCTGGAAACGCCGATCTATATTCTGGGCGAGCGCGACGATATCGTGGTGGAAATTGCCATGTGGTGGAACGACAGCTACCACGAGACGGTGCTGCCCTTTACCAACAACATCCCGCAGCGCGATGGCGGCTCACATGTGGCCGGGTTTCGCGGTGCGCTGACCCGCACCATCAATAATTATGCCCAGGCCACCGGCATTGCCCGGCGTGAGAAGATCAGCTTCACCGGTGATGATGCCCGCGAGGGCCTGACCTGTGTGTTGTCAATCAAGGTGCCGGATCCGAAATTCTCCTCCCAGACCAAGGACAAGCTGGTCAGCTCAGAAGTGCGCCCGGCGGTCGAGGGTATGGTCAACGAAAAGCTGGCCGAGTGGTTCGAAGAGAACCCGGCGCAGGCCAAACAGATCGTCGGCAAGATCATTGAGGCAGCCCATGCCCGTGAGGCGGCCCGTAAGGCGCGCGAATTGACCCGGCGCAAGACGGCGATGGATGTGAACTTCCTGGCTGGCAAGCTCAAGGATTGTTCCGAGAAAGATCCCTCCAAAACCGAAGTCTTCATCGTGGAAGGGGACTCAGCTGGGGGCTCGGCGCAGACGGGCCGGGACCGTCGTACACAGGCGATTTTGCCGCTCAAAGGTAAGATCCTGAATGTTGAGCGGGCCCGGTTTGACCGCATGCTGGGCAGCCAGGAGATTGGCAATCTGGTGATGGCACTGGGCACCGGCATTGGCCGCGACGAATTCAACATCGACAAACTGCGCTACCACAAGATCGTCATCATGACCGATGCGGACGTCGACGGCGCCCATATCCGAACCCTGTTGCTGACCTTCTTCTTCCGGCATATGCCCGAGTTGATCGAGGGTGGTTATCTCTATATTGCCCAGCCGCCGCTGTATAAAGTCAGCCGCGGCAAGTCCGAGCGATACCTCAAGGATCAGGCGGAAATGGACGATTACCTGGTCAGCCAGGGGGTTGAAGGCGCCGTATTTCGGTTGGGCAGCGGCGAGGAGCTTGCGGCTCAGGATCTGACCCGAGTGGTCGACGATGCCCGCAAGCTGAAGCGGGTACTGGATGCTTTCCCAACCCATTATCCGCGCCATATTCTGGAGCAGGCGGCAGTGGCTGGCGCCTTTGTGCCCGGCGCGGTGGATGCCGACCTGCAGGGCGTCGCCGACAGGGTGGCGCTGCGGCTGGACCAGATCGCGCTTGAATACGAAAAAGGCTGGCACGGCCGTGTCACTCAGGACCACGGTATCCGGCTGGCCCGCATTTTGCGCGGTGTCGAAGAGGTCCGCACCCTGGACGGACCGATGCTGCGCTCGGGCGAGGCGCGCAAGGCGGGCAGTTTCACCAAAAGCCTGCAGGAGACCTACTCCGCTTCAGCCACCCTGGTTCGCCGGGATCGCAATCAGGCCATCCATGGCCCATTGGGACTGCTCAAGGCGATCCTCGACGAGGGCGAAAAAGGCCTGTCGCTGCAACGCTACAAGGGCTTGGGCGAAATGAACCCTGACCAGCTGTGGGAAACCACTCTGGACCCGGATGCCCGCGTTCTGTTGCAGGTTCGGGTGGATGATCTGGTCGAAGCCGACGATCTGTTCACCAAGCTGATGGGCGATGTGGTTGAACCGCGTCGCGAGTTCATCCAGAAAAACGCATTGAGCGTGGAAAATCTGGATTTCTAAACCTGTGTAGAGGTCACCATAAGCCTGCACTAACCCCATAAGTTTGCACAGTTGCCCCATAAGTCTGCACAAAGCCAGCTGGGGCAGCATTCAACCTAATCAGCACTGAAGATGGCTTATGATCGTTGGCTGCCTTGACGGCGACACGATCAGGCCGCTGCGGCGTTGTTGATATCCCGGACAATTTGAATGATGCGCTTGGCCTGATCTGTTGAGAATACTCCAGCAATCCCCAAGTCGTCGAAATCTGTGAAAGGGCTTTCGTAGAAGCGTTTTGGCTCGACAATCCCGGACTCTGATAGGTAGTCGATCACCAGGTTTAAAAACTCAGTCTGATTGCCGTTGAGTCTGTTGTTACTGGTGAAAGAGCTGAAGGCCTCCTTGGCAGCGGCTCGATCCAAACCGGTCAGAGAGCGCAGAAAAATCCCAAGGCCCTGTTCGGATTTTAGCTCTGCCAGTTTCTCAGGGTCCGTGATGCCCTCTTCAAGAAACATCCTTTCCAATTCAGACAGATCCTGTTGAGTAAGTTGTTCCGCGCGCTTCAGTTTTAGAAGAGCGATGTGGTTCGCGTGCTCGTCCAAAAATTTACGAACTTTCATTTTGAAGCGGCCCTTGTCGACGCCTGAGCCAACATCAGGCAGGTCAACATTTGCTTCAGGACCGATTTCATCTTCAAAATCTGTAATAACGATCTTCCGCTCAATGGGTTTGATCAGCTCCACGAGATTACGAAGTTTAACTCGGATCTCTTCCAACATGTCGACAGTAACGTCAGCCCAGTAGTCGTTCGTCTGGATCTCGAGGATGAGCACCATTTCCTTTGCCACCATCGGTACATTCGACAGTGTCTCAAGTGCTGCCGCGGACTTTTTAATCCGATCCTGCAAGCCCGTGAAGCTGGCATCGCCATTAAGCAACAGCAGTTGAGCATTGAGGGCCAGTAGATCGAACTGTTTCGCTGGAAGACTGTCATCTTTGAATGAAGACGGAAGTCCGGCAACGTCTTCGAGAAGCGCCATCCGAGCATCCAAATCGAGAGCGTTCCAGTTATTAGCAGACTGAAATCGTTCCACGGAGCGCCGTTTTCGCCGAACAAGAAAGTTCTCCAAATTCATTCCTGAGACTTCATCCTGCAGGCGGAACTTCAGGGAAGATGAAAGATCATCGTTGTCGTCCTCTCCATCTTGTAACGCCCCAATAAGATTTACTCGGGCTGCAAAAAGCCGCTCTCCAATCGGCTTGGCGACGGTGCCATCTGCAATAGCTGGATTCTCTTTGAAAAACTCAAGATTCTGGCAAAAATCGAAGATAACGAACTCCTCTTTGTCCTCTCCTGGAGCAAAGAGGTCGGGACACAGCCGAGTGCCACGCCCTACCATTCGCCAGAATTTGGTCTTTGAGCGAACAATCTTAAAGAACACAAGATTCACGACTTCAGGGATGTCGATGCCAGTATCAAGCATGTCCATGGATACCGCGATGTGAGCGGTCTTCTCGGCCTCTGAGAAATCGTCGATGAGAGATCCCGCATAGGACACACTGTAGTCGATTAGGCGAGCAAACTCGCCTCTGAGGTGCGGGTAATTGGCATCGAACCGTTCAGTGATGAACTGTGCATGCAGACTGTTCTTAGCAAAGATGATGGTTTTGCCAAGCCGATCTCCCCCAGCAACTTTGATGCCGTTCGCCATAAGGTGTTCCAACACCTTGTCGACAGTGTCCTTGTTGAACAGCCACTTGTTCAGATCACCGGCTTCCACGCGATCTGGTACAGATCCTTCCTCGTCCCATTCCAGCGCGTCCCATTCTTCTTTCTCTTCGTCTGACAAATCATCATACGAGATTCCGCTTCGCTGGTATTTCAGAGGGACGGAAATCGCTTTGGGCGGAACCAGGAAGCCGTCGTTAACGGCGTCTTCGAGATCGTAGGAAACTGTTGGAACGCCTCGTTCGAGTTGGGATAAAGAATAGGTGTCCCTGTCGATTTAATCTCGGGGAGTGGCCGTCAGGCCAATGAGCATCGCATCAAAATACTCAAATATTGCGCGATACTTACGGTAAACTGAGCGGTGTGCTTCGTCGATGACGATTAGATCGAAGTGCCCTGGACCAAACCGCTTTTCACCACCTTTGGTCTCATCAATCAGGCCCATCATAGTTGGATAGGTTGAAACGAACACACGTGCGCCAGCATGGTCGTTCTTGGCCGGATCATGTTTTTGCAGCAAGTTTGCACTGGGAGCAGATGGAAGGTGTGTTCTGAAGGCGCCATGCGCTTGTTTCAACAGAGCAACGCGGTCTGCAAGAAACAGGACCCGACGGACCCAGTTGGCGCGCATCAGCTGATCAGTAAGGGCAATAACGGTTCGTGTTTTCCCAGACCCAGTTGCCATTGCAAGCAAGGCTTTGCGTTGCCGATCCCTTTCGAAGGTCTCACCAACACGACGAATGGCTCGCTGCTGATAAAATCGACCTGCAATTTCCTCGTCTACAGATACATCATCAAGGATTTTCCGGGTTTGACGCCTCTGATGCAATAAAACGAGCTCGTCTTTCTTAAGAAAGCCAGAGACGGATCTTGGGGGATACATCTGATCGTCCCAAATCCAATGATCATAGCCATTTGTGCAGAAAATGACTGGTCGGGTGCTATACATTTTCTCCAGGCAGTCAGCATAGAGCTTGGCCTGTTGCTGCCCAACACGCGCATCTTTTTTGGTTCGCTTGGCCTCGACCACAGCCAGCGGCTTGCCATCGTCTCCCCGCAAAACGTAATCGGCAAACCCCTCGCCAGACTGGTTCGGCATCCCTTCGACGCGAAACTTTCGATCTCTTGGGCTGTCGAGGGACCATCCAGCTTCCGCCAACAGCAAATCAATGAAGGCATCTCGTGTTGCCGCTTCATCATAGTCATGAGCGTCCGGCACTGCCTGGTTGGTTTTGCGTGCAGCGGCCACCTCCTCGCGCAGGCGAGCCAATTCTTCTTCTAACGCCTGTACGCCCCTCTTCCGAAGCTTTGCGCCCCTCTCACACATGCTGCGCATGTGCTGCCGGGCAGGGGTTGCACGTTTGATATCTTTGACGATCTTCTCGCCAGGGCTTTTGCGTGTTCCAGTTGTCTGTCTCATCTTCCACTCCTCAGTGGTTACGATGAGC
>JABSSD010000196.1 GCA_013214575.1 Paracoccaceae bacterium
CGGGGGCGACCATACTCGGCAACGGTCCACTATGACCAAGAGGGGAACGGTCCGACCCCCGCCACTACCCGTCATAAATGACGTGCCGGGCAGTGGCTCCACCATCACATGAGAGCCTGGCTATTTGTAAGACAAGAGGGGACGCCGAAGGTGCGGGCTGAAATCCAAGCCAGTGACGAACCTGCGTGGGTTCTGGCGGAACGGTTCGGGACCACCGAGCAGACTGTGTGGAAGTGGCGCAAGCGTGACAGTGTGCATGATCTCAGCCACACACCGCACCGGCTGCAAACGACGCTGACACCCGCTGCCCTCTCATGGTTTGCCCCGCAAACCATGAGAGGTGGCGCAAGAGGCCGTTGCGGTTGCCCTTCGCAAGGCCCTGCTTGTTTCGCGGGATGATCTTCTGGCCGTGGTGCGTGAGTTTTTGAACCCGGATGCCTCGCGCTCAGGACTGGATCGTTGTTTGCGGCGGCATGGCGTGGGTAATCTGCGCGATCTGAAGGCGAAAGCACAGCGACCGAAGCACAGCGGCTTCAAAGCCTATGAGCCGGGATACTTACAAGTGGACGTAAAATACCTTCCCCACCTTCTCGGCGAATGCAGGCATTCACCTGCCAGGCAATGAATGGCTGATGAGACCTCGCGGCGCTATCTGTTCTTTGCTATTGATCGGGCCACCCGCTGGGTCTTCATTCGCATTTACAACAGAAAGTCGGCGGCCAATGCGCGCCGCTTTCTGCGCGGTTTTGAGCGTGCCTGCCCCCTCTCGGGACATTGCATTGCAATGCCCTGCCGGGCAGTGAATGCGTATCCGCACAATATTGACCGACAACGGCAAGGAATTCACCGACCGTCTCTTTGGTCTGCGCAAGCGGGCACAGAGCGGGAAGCATGAGTTCGATAAACTCTGCACAGAACTCGGGATCGAGCACCGCCTGACCCCGCCAAGATCGCCGCAAACCAACGGGATGGTCGAACGATTCCCCTCTCATGCATTTTCTATGCACTGCCGGGCAGTGAATGGTCGGATCGAAGACGTGCTTCAAAGCCATCATTTCCGTTCAGGCGAAGAACTGGAAACCACGCTGCATCGTTACGCCTGGCTCTACAACCAGCAACTGCCGCAATCAGCTTTGGGCAGTAAGTCGCCCTTGCAAGCGATGAAAGACTGGCACAAACTCAAGCCAGATCTGTTCAAGAAACAGCCATACTACCTGCCTGGATGTGACAACGGTCAGGCGCCAACACATAGCAGAGGTTTGCGGCCGTCTTGAATGTAGGCCTTCCCACGCCAGCGGCCCGATTGGCGCGTCATTCACTGCCCGGCAGGTGATTGTACAACAACCTGCCGAGAGGCGCGCCAGCCCTGCGAGACTGGCAACGGCTTTCCTTGGCAGGGTTCAGATCTTGGGAAGCTGGACGAGGATCGAATTGGCGATAATAGCACCAATGCCAGAGATGGTCTGTATCAACGCCATGGCGCTGGTGCGCTTTGGGCAGGTCTCGATCTGATTGCGTCTATCCGGGGCATACCTTGCCCCATCAGTACTTCAACCTAGCGTAACTTCACGATAATCTCCTCAGGTCTGGGTCTCCTAATTGCCATCTATGGTCCTCCGATTTACTAGTCATAAGGGCGGGCCACTTTTTTTGGGGGGGGAGGCTCACTCTGAAGGTCATTGCTCCAAGTGATACGGCGCAATCAGGCTATCCGCCGGAATGAGCCACTCGCGCGTGATATTCCTGATCATTGTTAGCGTCAGCGCCCGCCTGCACTTCAACACCTCGGACGCGCGGGAGCGTGATCCAAGAATTTTGGCAAATTCCGCTTGAGTTCGTCCGGTAGTTTCCATGAATGATTTAAGTAATTCGATGGGGTCCGGTTCTGCAATCGGATGGTACTTGTTTTCATAATCTTCAATGAGCGCAGGCAGAACATCGAACCGGTCAGCAGCAGGTGTGCCCGGTTCCGGTACATCGTGAAAATACTGATCGACATCAGCGATGGCCCACGCAAGGTCATCATCAGTTTTGATTGGCCGAATGTTTTCCATTACACAGTCTCCGCGTTTATGTCGTCATAGTCCTTGTGGGTACCAACCCACTTAATCATGACCCGATAATACGGGCCGTAAATGATGCGGACGATAAGGCGATACTTGTTACCAGCGATATTGAATATCGCCCGGTTATCACCCACAAAATCTACACTGCCGAACATATCCCTGACATCCTGCGGCGTTTCCCATCGCGCTTTGCTGGCGATTGAATGCCACGCCTTCAGCGGTGTTTCCGCTTGATTGTGGATCGTCCAAAAGTCCCTGAGTACTTTTTTTGATATGACCAGAAGCCCCCAACAGGGCCAACAGGACAATGAAACCGATAGCCGTCCAGATCAGGGACAACAGCAGCCAGCCACCAATAATACGGTTGCGACTGTCAGCCATGGCGACGACGATCCAGAATCGGGCGATGACGATCAATGGTAGCAGGGCCGCACCGTGCACTCCGCCCATGTAAACAAAGGCTATCTTCCCAGTCTGTACTTTTTGTTTAGAGGCGGATGAGGCGGCGACAGAGCACATGCTGGCGGCGGGTAATTTCCGGTGGAACGCCGGGATCTTTTTGTTTTCGGTGGTTACCATCGTAGATGCGTTTCGCGCCCATGCGCCGGAACTGATGGCGCCGGTGCAGGCGGCTGTGGATTTTGGGTCAGCCTGATTTGGGTTTTCTGCGTCTGGACCCCGAAATCCTGGGCTGGTGTGGACGACATTTCGATCTACTATGCGGTGATGGAGCGGGCCGACAACTTGGTTGTAGCGCCTTTTGCCGCCGGGTGGTCCGATCAGGGCGGCTATCAACCGTTCTCACTGTGCGCTGCCTCCATGTGCCTGGGATGTTGGAGGCGGAAAATACCTGCAATGCCTTCACAGCAGCTGACCGCGTCGGCTGGCCCAGTTTCGGCATTTGGGGCCCCACGTGCTCAACATCGACAAATTCACTCTAGTTAAAGTTGTGATGATGTGGTTGTTTGGCGCCGAATGAGTGATCCCAGAAAAGGTTTGTCCTTATGAAACTTTCGATCGTCACGGCGGTTTATAATCGCGCCGACACCATCGGGCAGGCTATTGAAAGTGTTCAGTCCCAAATCGGGGTCGAGATTGAGCATGTCATCAAGGATGGCGGCTCGACAGATGGCACAATACAGGAAGTGGAAAGCCGTATTGCAGGGACGGACACTGTCTTCATCAGCGCTCCCGACACCGGCATCTATGATGCTCTCAATCAGGGCGTGGAAAACTCCAGTGGCGACATCATCGGGCTGATGCACTCGGATGATTTTTTTGCAAACAATCATGTCTTGGCAAAAGTTGCCAAGCAGTTTGACAACCCAGAGATCCAGGGTGTGTATGGTGACCTCGACTATGTTTCTGCCTTTGATACCAACAAGATAGTTCGGCGTTGGCGTTCCGGTCCATTTGAACGCAAGAAATTAACCCAGGGGTGGATGCCGCCGCATCCGACACTTTTTGTCAGGCGAGACGTCTTTGAAACCTGGGGCGCATATGACACCTCCTATCGCATCTCCGCCGATTACGATGCCATTCTGCGCTGGCTTTGGGACGGTCAAATCCGGCTGTCCTACATCCCGGAAGTCATGGTGAAAATGCGGGTTGGCGGCGAAAGCAATCGATCCCTAGGGCGGATCCTGCAAAAAAGCCGCGAGGATTACCGCGCTCTCAAGAAAAATGGCGTTGGCGGGGCTGGGGTGCTGTTTGCCAAGAATGTCAGCAAAATACGCCAGTTCTTGCCTTGACGTTTTTGGATTGCGCATGTCCCATTTTGCTCACCGTTCACGCTAGTGCCAAGCTCAGGAAAAACCGTGGCGGCTGGAACACATCCCCCTCGAATTAGCACGGTTTGGTTGTATTGCCCGTTTCGGCCCCGCGCCTATCCGCTAAAGTCTGTCCTGACTCGCCGGACGGCAGGTTTCATAATATTTGGCGGTCACGTTGTTTTCACTTCGATCAGTTTTCATTTGGGGTTTTGCGTTGAGTGCCGGGCAGGCCCTCGCAGATCCTCTGATCGAGACCAACTACAATAGCTACGGGTCGCCCGGCCTGATTGATATGCCATCGGCGCACAGCCGTCCCGATGCGGAACTGGCCTTCACCGTCAGCTCTTTTAAAAACACCCGCCGCTCAACGCTGACCTTTCAAATGACCCCGAGATTCTCCGGCAGTTTTCGGTATTCCAACCTCTACAATATCCGTGGCGGGACTGACCCAGGGTCCGCAATTAATGAGTTCATTTTTGACCGCAGCTTTTCGGTACATTACCGGTTTGTCGACGAAAATCATAAATGGCCGGCAATTGCCGTTGGTCTGAATGACTTTTTTGGCACGGGAATCTATCAGTCCGAGTATTTTGTAGCGACCAAGACCTTTGGCTCCAGGTTTCGGGCCACCGGTGGTATCGGCTGGGGACGTTTGGCTGGAGTCGGAAATTTCAAAAACCCGCTGGGTTATATCCACGATGGTTTTTTCACCCGACCGGGGCGCCAAGGAGCGCAAGGGGGCACCCTGGAGGCGCAGAACTGGTTTCGCGGCGACGCAGCGCTGTTTGGCGGGATGCAGTATCAGGCAAATCCCAAGCTACTGCTGACGGCGGAATATTCCTCGGATGCCTACCCACAGGAAGACGGCGCGTCTTTTGACCGAAAAACCCCGTTCAACTTTGGTGTCACCTATAAATTCCGCCCAAATGTGCGGCTGAGTGCAAATTATCTCTATGGCTCAGAGCTGGGCGTGCAGCTGTCGATGGCGCTGAATCCCAAGAACCCGCCGGCCTTTGGTGGCTTTGGCGCGGCACCACCCTCCATTGTGCTGCGGGGGCCCAAGACCGCAGAGCAACTCGGGTGGGATCTGCCGCCAGAGCGCAAACCGCAGGTTCAAAGCGCCCTGGCCAGCGCGCTGATAGCACAGGACCTTGAGTTGCAGAGCTTTGAGGTCAGCGGCACCACGGTGCATGTGGCTTATGTAGGCACTTCCTCAGTGCAATCAGCGCAGGACTTGGGACGGGTGGCGCGGATCCTGACCAGTGTATTGCCGACATCGATCGAAACTTTTGTTCTGATCCCGGTGGTCAACGGGGTGCGGACCAGCCAAATCACCCTGCAACGCTCCGACCTGGAGCGGTTTGAATATGGTTTTGATGGGGCCTGGAACAGTTATGCCGCGGCCTTGATTGAGCCGGCCTTTGATCCGGTTGCACCAATTGCAGGTTTTTATCCCCGGTTTAAGCCACAGATAGGCGCTTATCTAAAGCCATCGTTTTTCGACCCCGAATACCCGCTTTTGCTGGACATCGGTGTGGAGGCCCGCGCCACCTACGAGCCGGTTCAGGGCGTGGTATTTCGAGGCGCCGTGCGCAAGAAAGTGATTGGTAACCTCAATAAATCCGACCGTGTGTCAGACTCGGTGCTGCCAAAGGTGCGCAGCGAAACCAACATCTATGACCGCGAGGGGGATCCAGCACTGACCGAGTTGACCGTATCCGCCTACACCCAGTTTACCCCGGACCTCTATGGCCGCGCCACCTTTGGCTACCTAGAACCCCAGTTTGGCGGCCTCTCGACGGAGCTGTTGTGGAAACCGATCGAAAGCCGCTTCGCAATTGGCGCTGAATTGAACTATGTCCAACAGCGCGATTATGACCAACGCTTTGGGTTTCGCGATTACTCCGTGCTGACCGGCCATGTCTCAGGGTACTGGCAACTGGCAAATGGCTATCATGCACAGGTGGATGTCGGGCGATATCTGGCAGAGGATCTGGGCGCGACCTTTACTCTGGACCGTGAGTTTAAGAACGGCTGGAAGGTCGGTGCATTTTTCACCCTTACCGATGTTTCGGCGGAGGACTTTGGCGAAGGCTCCTTTGACAAAGGCCTTCGATTCAGCATTCCAATCAACTGGATTTCCGGCGAACCGGACCGCCAACAGTTCGCGACAACGATACGCCCGGTTGTCCGAGATGGTGGCGCACGGGTAGAGATGGCGGGTCGGTTGTATGAAACCGTGCGCGGCACCCACAGGGCTGGGCTGCGCGATGGTTGGGGGCGGTTCTGGCGATGAGATTTCATATCTGTCTGATCGGTCTGGTTTTGGGGCTAGCGGCCTGTTCAAAACAGGAGGCACAGGATCCACGTAAGATCCTGACACGGGCACGCATCGACGCGCCCGCCACTCCACTGCTGCTGGCAGAGATCGAGGAAATCGAAACGGTTGCTACCCTTGCCAAGGTGGCACTCAACAAGACGGTTGAAACTTGGCAGACCGGAGATCAGGTGAGCCTGTCGCTCGATCAAGGTCTTGTCACCGCTACCCGCGGTTTGGGAGAGGACCTGATGTCAGCCGACAACTCAGGCACCAAGATGATGTTGGCCGGACAGCTGGCTGATCAGTATTATGTAAAGCTGCACAGCTACCTGGACGGTGAGTACCAGACCGCCTTTCGCAGCTTTCAATGCCGCCGCAGCGGTTTGCGGCAAGAATCCATTGAGATTTTTGAGCGCCGACACGCCACAACCCGGATCGAAGAGCTCTGTGTCACTCCAGGCTATGAGATCACCAATGTCTATTGGCAGGGGGCGGACGGTTTTTTGTGGAAAACACAACAATGGCTTAGTCCATCACTGAAGTATCTAGTGACTGAGCAATTGTTTCGATAAACATGCAGCATGATTTTAACTGGAATATCAAATTGTTAGAGCAGGAAAACTAAATGAAAGCGCGGCATCTTACATATCTGGTTTTGAATCTGGTTCCGCTGTTGCTCGCGGGATGCGGCATCACCTACACCAGCCCTTCGGTGAGAGAGCAAACCGAGGGTCTAAATGTGCGGACTGTTGAACTGACCGCACAGAACGTTCTGGTGGCCAACCAGATGTCCTCTTACACGCCCAAAGAATTACCAAATGCCTTTTACAGCACTGCAGGGGGGGGCAATCTGAGAGATCTCGGCCGCCTGCCTGCTGAACCCTATGTTCCAGCCACACGCCGCAAACCGCTGACGCTGAACGCACCGCCTGTGGCCACCCCGCCGCGCTACACGATTGGCGTCGGCGATGTGGTGATCCTGGCCACCAAAAGTTCAGGCTCCACTGTGGAAGAGCTGACCGGCCTTTTGGCGGCGCAGAACCAGCGCGAAGGTTATACTGTACGCGATGACGGCATGATCTCGATTCCTGACATTGGTCAAGTGGAGCTGGTCGGGTTGACACTGCAGGATGCCGAGGCTTCCGTGTTTAACGCCCTGGTTGATCGCGGATTGGACCCGGCATTCTCTTTGGAAGTGTCTGAATTCAACTCCAAACGCGTGGCCGTCGGCGGCTCTGTTGGCAATCCGACGCTGGTGCCAATTACCCTCAACACTCTGAACCTGAGTGAGGCGATCACTGTCGCGGGTGGCATTCAACTGCGCGACAAGGAATTTGCTTCGATCCGCATCTATCGCACTGGCGATCTATATCAGATCCCGTTGGAAACCTATCTGGCCAACCGAGAGTTGCAACGCATACCATTGCTGGATGGCGATGCCGTGTATGTAGACACCACCTATGACTTGGACCGGGCCTTGGAATTCTATCGTCAGAGAATTGATGTGATTGCTTTGCAGCGCGGTGCACGAGGCGAGGCCCTGAGCGAGTTGGAGAGCGAAATCGGCCTACGCCGCGATTCCCTAGATGAGCAGCGTGAGGTGTTTAGTGTCCGCGAAGGGCTGGGGGCCGAGGACAGAGATTATATCTATGTCACCGGCGAATTCCGCAAGCACAGCCGTTTTGAGATGCCCTATAGCCAGCATGTCTCACTGGCGGATGTTTTGTATGACGGTGGCGGTTATGTGACCACAACCGCGGATGCCTCGCAGATATATGTGATCCGCACCTCGCAGGACCCGGCGACCTTCGGCGCTGTTACAGCCTGGCATTTGAACGCCAAAAACGCCGCTGCGATCGCCCTGGCCACCCGCCTGGAAATGCGCCCCAACGACATTGTCTTTATCGCTGAACAGCCAATTACCACCTGGGCCCGTGCCCTAGGTCAGTTCTTCCCGGTCGTTACCAACCTGACCGCGGAATCAGTGCTCTAGTGATGGCCCCGCCGGGGCCGGGATCTGTGTCCCGTGCCCTGGCAGCCCAAGCCCTGTATCGCGATCAAACAAGCTCTCCTAGCCAATCACACAAGTCTCTGCCTGTGACTGCTGCACAGGACGGGACAGGGACTGGGCGGGGCAGGGACTGGGTTTCTCGGTGTCCGCAGACACCCGGTCTTGTGATGAACGAGATTGCGCAGGGGGATACCGCAGGAGATCTTGCCAAACCAGGCCGACAGCTCCAAGCAAAGAAATGGCCAGCCTGGAGACCCCGGGCTGGCCAAATTGTTTGTTAAAACCGCAACGGGTCAGGCGCCGTAGTATTTCTTGCCATAACGTGAATAAGCACCGTATTTTCCGTCATGGCCATAGCGCTTCATGCCTTTGGGGTCGACCTGGGCCAGCACCAGGCCTGTTACTTTAAGGTTCACGCTGCTGAACTGGCGCAGCGCATCCACCACCTGTGACTTGCTTGTCTTGTCCCAAAACACCGAAAAGATGATCGCATCCACCGATTGCCCAATCACCCTGGCATCCGGCACCACCAGCACCGGCGGGGTGTCAATAATCACAAAATCATAAGAACCGCGGGCCCGGTCGATGAACTCTTTGAACCGATCAGAGGAGAAAATATCCGCCGCGTTAACGCTGGTTTTTTCGCCCATCAGCACATCTACGCCGAGACGTTCATCAAAAAATACCAGGTCGCTGATTGGCACCTCACCCTGCAGCGCAGACAACAACCCACCCTTGGGCTTTTGGTCGAAATACTCAGTGAAAGCCCGGCGGCGGATATCGCCCTCGATCAGCAGCACCTTTTTGCCGAGTCCGGACATATTGTGTGCCAACGAGATCGACTGGGTGGTTTTACCTTCGCCCGGCACCGAGGAGGTCGACATGATCACTTTGGGCGGTGAATCGATGTCCGACAGAAGCACCGATGTGCGTAGGTTACGGATTGCTTCAGAGGAGGCTGACGTCGGCTTGTCCCGCAGGTATTTAATCAGCCCTCGGCGTGTCCGGACCGGCATTTTGGGAATCTGGCCCAGAACGGTGGTACCGGTATACTGTTCCAGCTCGTCCGCGGTGCGGAATCCTGTGTGCAGGAACTGCCGCCCCAGCACGATGGCAACACCAAACATGGCACCCAGGATCAGCGACAGGGCCAGGATCCGCGATTTACGCGGCTCCACATAGCGTCCTGGTGTTGCCTCAGACAGGATCCGGCTGTCGGCCCGCTGCAACCCGCGCTGTACGGTGGTCTCTTTCAGACGTGTCAGAAAGGTCTCATATAGCACTTTTGTTGCGGTGGCCTCGCGTTCCAGTTGCTGCAACTGCAGCAGACCGGCGGCCTGCGCTTCTGAACGGTCCTGTAATTTTATATAGGAGGCTGCCAGCGCATCGGACTGCTGTTGGTTGCGCTTCATATCGGTGCCCGCCCGCCGCACAATCAGGTCTGCTCGCATGTTGAAACGGTTCAGCGCATCTTGTCCGCCGACGCCGAGAGCGTTCAATAGCCGTGTCAATGCCGGGTCATTCGCCGCAGCGGCCAGCGCTGCTGGGTCACCGGCTGCGCGCAAGTCCTGCAGCTCACCAACGCGCACTTGAGACGTCCCCAAAGCAGATCGGGTTTCCTCCAGACGATTTCGCACATCACTGGCTTGCCGGTTTAAGGCCACCAAGGCCTCGGCGCTCACCAGCTCGGACGATTTGTGCAATTGTTTGATCGCATCTTCTTTGTCGCGCAGCTCAATCTCAAGGCTGGTCACCCGATCTGAGAGCCAGGCAACGGCGTTTTCGGTGGCCTGGAACTTGATGTCGATCTGGTCCTGAATGTAGAGATTGGCCAAAGTGTTCGATATCAGAGCTGATTTGACAGGGTTTTCCGTTGTCGCATTAATGTTGAAAACGTAAGTATTGCGGGTGTTGCTCACCGCAATTGCATTGCCAGAAGCGCCTATGGCCGCGTTCAAAATACCAGCCGCTGTTGGGATGTCCTCTTTAGGAACCGCTTTCCCGGCAAGTGAAAGAGCTTTGTTTATCAGCAAGCGCACTGAAAATTGGGGTGCGGGTCGCAGAGTTGCATTGAATTCCGGATCTGCTGTCAGATCCAATTCATTCACCAGCTTTAGCATCAAGCTGCGCGAACGCATAACTTCCAACTCGGTGTTTAGAGCAGCGGATTCAGTCGACACACCAGATAAAACACTTTGCAAGTCAACAACTTGCTCGTTGCGGATCTGAAGCGCAAGTGTTGTCGTTGCCCGGTATTTTGGAACTGCGACCTCGAAAGCATAATAACCCCCAAGGAGAAGGGCAATTGTGGCACAGAAGATAATGATCCATTTGCCGCGCCAAACGGCGCTAAATAGGGCGATCAGGTCGATCTCATCATCCGTATCGCTGACCACATTTCCTGGCGAAATGGCAGATACATTTGAACGCGGCTCAATCGTCCGTCGAGTTCCAAGGTCATTCATTCAATTTCCACCGACTAAGTAATTCACCGGCGTTTGTTCCATAAATTGGGCGATGCAACAAGCTGCTCCGGGAAGTAGATTGTGCTTTGTTTAGTGCCCTTTGCGCCCAAGAACGGTCGTCAGAGTGCGCCAAAAAATCCAGGTCTCCAACGCAAAGCCCACATGGTTGATATAGTAGATGTCAGCCTTGACCTTGGAGACCACGGCTGAGACCCCTTCAGCATACCCAACTTCGGTCTGTGCCAGGCCGCTGATTCCAGGGCGAATGACATGGCGGGCACGGTAGCCCGGAATGTGGCGCAAATATTGGCGCGCATGGGGGAAATAGTCGGGGCGGGGGCCGATTAGGCTCATGTCGCCGCGTAGGACATTAATCAATTGCGGTAGCTCATCAATCCGGGTTTTGCGTAGAAATGACCCAAATTTGGTGATCCGATCCAGTTCCAGTGGGTCGTGGGCACCGCGAGTGATTTTGGAGACATCCCGCATAGATCGGAACTTGTAAGCAACGAAAGGTTTGCAGTTTCGGCCCATACGAATTTGAGCAAAAATCAGTTTTCCCTGATTTAGAAACGGGTTAACAATCAGTAAGGCAAGGCCAAGTACCACCGCGAGCGGCAGCAGTGCCAAGCAGAAGAGGATATCAAAGCCTCGTTTGAAAAATTTGAAGATGTGGGTTTGTTGTGCGTTTTTGGTCAGAAAAATTTGGTTGTGCAAAGCTACACGCTGTGCGGTATTTTCAAAATCGAACATGACAATGCCAGCCTAAAATAAACTAAAATCTTAATCGAAACTTAACAGTTGATACGTGTGTACATAAAGGTATTTCTACTAAAAAGTGAGTAAAAAAAATTCAGCCTGCACGTCGCCGTAAATTTATCTAGAGAATACAATGCCTTACGCTCAGAAATGCGTTTGGAGCCACAGTCTACGATACAGACTTTAGGCTTGAAGCATGGTTAATTTTTCGCTGTGCAGCACCTTAGCTAGCTGAGAATCCATAAATTTACACGAATAGAGAGGTGGATGCAGAGTGTCTTGCCTATGCGCTGCGTTCAGACCCAAATCGGGACCGTAGCGGCGCTGTAGATCGCCGACAGAAACAGGTCAGTGCACCTGACGTAAGGCGTTAGGATACGCCACCAGCTCCATAAATGTGCGTAAAGGTTGTGAAAACCTCGTCATTTTGCGCTATCGGCGGGACGCCTATCGCTTCTAATCCGTTCAGACCATGTCCCTGTGCATCCATTTTTGGAAATTTAGTTGGCCAGCGCTTCTCGCCCAAATTACTGATCACCATCCGAATCTTCACTGCGCAAGTACAGAATCATCAGAACAGTCAGGGCAACCACCGTGCCTATCACAGGGTAAATCAGCACTATCATCCATAATGGTAGCGCCAGAATGCAATAGGCCAATAGCACCATCACCATGGCAATAACCGCACCAACTGCAAAGCTAACCCAAGCCATCGCACCCCCGAATTCGGGTTCAAATTCCGTCTCTGCGCTCAATACTGCCATCTGAAACCCCTTGCTCCAAGCACTCATTGATCAATGAGTGCCATAAGAAAGGTTATTATTTGGTCAAATTGAGACGGCAAGTGAGAGGAGTTTTTGCCTACACATCCTTTATTTGCAGCCAAATGGAGCCAACAAAAGCATAAATTGGCCGACGATCAGAGATGAGAACGCCGGTGCAATAATCCCTCACTGAAGCGGCCAGATTGTCTGGTTGGCCGGAGCAAAACTCCATCGATGATAAGCTTTCTGTTCCGCCCGGATACCGGCGCAGCCAACCGGTACGTCGTCCGAAGCTGGATGCCTTTACAGGGATAATCGATCAGATCCTCGAAGCGGATAAGCTGGTTCCAAAGAAGCAGCGGCATACTTCCAAGCGTGTCTTTGAACGACTGCGAAAGGAGTATCGTTTTACGGGCGGCATCACGATCGTGAAGGATTATATTTTCGCGATCAAACAGCGCCAGCGGGAGATGCGGGTGAAAGAGAGATGGACCAACGACTGATTGGCGTTTTGTAAGTCTGGGCCGGACCATGGCCACTAGTGGCCGATGAAGTAATGAGACACGAAACGCGCGGCTTCCCCATCTTGGCCAGAGGCAAACACATCACGCCTCATGAACAGGCCAAATACATAGAAGCAGTGTCAAAGGCACATCTCAAAAAAACACTTGCAGGGAAGGGCCGTTCATACACGGTCCGGCGAATTCGGACAGGGTGCTAAGATGTGTTTGGAGTTGGAGTTGGAGAGAGACAATTGGAAACGCTATTGATTGACGGCAAGATTGCCAGCCGGGACCGGCGGCGGCCGAAGAATGCCACCCGCCTCGTATTTTGGGCCAACCACAAATCCGGTGATATTTTGCAGAAACAATAAGGGGGGCCTGGCCGCGTCAGTATCCTCCACGCGACTGCGGCGCGATGGTGAGGGCCGCATCTAGGATATAGGGCAAGAGCTCTTCCTGAATGCGGTCAAAGCTCCAGTGATGCGAGGATACGGAGCATTGTACAGCGGCATGGGCCCGCCCATCCGGTCCGATAATGGGGGCCGCAATGCCGGTTTGGTTCAGGATCATTTGGTTCTGGGTAGTGGCGTAGCCCATTTGCGCCGCCTCTTCGACACCGGCGCGAATGACGTCGCGGTCTGTTGTTGTTTTTGGCGTGAATTGCTGGATCGGCCAAGTGTCCACCACGTGCTGCCGTTCCTCGGGCGACCAGGTTGCGATCATGGCGCGGCCAGCCGAGGCATTCAGGGCAGGCAAGCGTCGTCCAACAAGCGTGGCTGAAAACTGGCTGCTGCCATTGGGCAGACGGCTGACATAAATTATATGATCCCCCGACAGCTCGGTCAGATTGACGGTTGATCCAAGCCGTTGTGACAGGTCTATCAATTGAGGCATGGCCTGTTTGACCAATGGGTCTGACCAAAAATAGGCATAGGCCAGTTCGAGCCAGGCATGCGACGGGCGGAAGCGTTTGGTTTCCGGGTCCTTGTCCAACATGCCTTCGACATGAAGCGTATTGGCCAATCTCTGAGTCGCGCTTTTGTCCAGACCTGTGCGGCGGGCCAGGTCGGTCAATGACATCTCGGTTGCGGTTTCATCAAAGGCGCGCAACAGTTTTAGGCCCTTGGCCAGAGACCCCACGAACAACGTATTTTGTTTTTCTTTCATGCGGTTACCCTCTGCACTGTGACGCACCTCCAAAATCCGGGCGAAACGGACTTGACGGGATGATGTGAAAAATGATTACTTAACTTATATAACAATAAAGAGTATCATATTATGATATCTAGTCAATCAGCAACTTAAAGGCTCCGGCCGACCAGCAAGGGAATAGACATGGTTTATACCAAATTGAAATCGGCCGTCGCGGTACTGTCGATATGTGCCGCAGGGGCGGCCTATGCCGACAAATCGGATGACACCCTGTCAGTGGCTTTCACCAAAGAACTTGAGAACGTTGATAGCTACTTCAACTCGTCGCGCGAAGGCGTTGTGCTGCAGCGGGCAGTCTGGGACGGATTGGTGTATCGCGATCCGGTGACCAATGAATACAAGGGCAACCTTGCAACTGCATGGGAATGGATCGACGACGTCACACTGGAATTCAAGCTCCGTGAAGGGGTCACATTCCACAACGGCGAGGTGTTCAACGCCGATGATGTGGTCTTTACCGTTAATTTTGTCGCTGACGCAGAAAATGGCGTTAAAACCCAGCGCAATGTGAGCTGGATGAAATCGGCTGAGAAAATCGACGATTATACCGTTCGCATCAGCCTCAAGGCGCCTTTCCCGGCAGCGATCGAGTTTCTGTCTGGCCCGGTTTCGATGTATCCAAACGAATATTACGCCGAAGTTGGGCCAAAGGGCATGGGTCTGAAGCCAATTGGCACCGGGCCTTACAAGGTTGCAGAGGTCATTCCGGGACAGCGTTTTGTGCTGGAGAAGAACACCAGTTATCACGATAGCCCCAAGGGTCAGCCCAGCATTGGTCGCATCGAGATCCGCACCATCCCTGACATCAACACGCAGATTGCAGAGCTGTTCAACGGTACGCTGGACATGATCTGGCAGACCCCCGCCGATCAGGCCGAGAAACTGGCCGAGATGGAGCAGTTTACCGTCACCAATGAAAGCACCATGCGCATTGGCTATCTGTCGCTGGATGCCGCCGGCCGGACCGGTGAGGACAATCCCTTTACCAAGCTGAAGGTGCGGCAGGCCGTCGCCCACGCCATCAACCGCGAGGCTCTGGTTGCTGCTTTGCTCAAAGGCAAAAGCCAGGTTATCTCGACCGCGTGTTTCCCCAGCCAGTTTGGCTGTGACCAAGACGTCAAAAGCTATGAGTATGATCCCGAGAAAGCCAAGATGTTACTGGCCGAGGCCGGGTATGAGGATGGGTTCACTACTGAATTCTATGCCTACCGCAACCGCGATTATGCTGAAGCGATCTCGAGCTATCTGAATGCAGTTGGCATCAAGACCGACTTCAAGATGATGAAATACTCGGCCCTGCGGGAATTGCGCACAGCCAAAGGGACGCCGGTGTCCTTCCAGACCTGGGGATCTTATTCGATCAACGATACTTCGGCGATCACCAGTCAGTTCTTTAAATTCGGGGCGCTTGACGATGCGCGTGATCCGGAACTGCGCGATTGGCTGGACGTTGCTGACAGCTCCACAAATCCGGAAACCCGCAAGGAGTTTTATTCCAAGGCGCTGAACAAGATTGCGGACAACGCCTATTGGGTGCCGATGTTCTCGTACAACACCAACTATGTGTACGGCAACGACGTCTCTTATACTCCAACTCCGGACGAAGTTCTGCGGTTCACCACGATGACCTGGAACTGATCCAACGTCAGAGCCCGGTTGCGCATGCGCAACCGGGCTGCTTTCCCATTACTATGCCAGGTCTGACCGCCGCCCGTTTGGCGAGCCGCAGATCTAGCTGGACGATTCTGACGCTGCCAACCGGAGGCCTGCTTCCCTGTGCTTAATTTCATCCTAAAAAGACTGGGGCTGGCCCTTTTGGTGGCGCTTACCGTCTCCTTCATCAGCTTTATCCTGCTGTTCCTGTCGGGGGATCCAGCTATCGCCTTGGCCGGCGAGGGCGCAACCGATGAGGACGTTTTGGCCATTCGTAAGCTGTATGGTTTTGACCGGCCAATGCTGATGCAATACGCAAGCTGGTTGCTGAGCGCGCTGTCGGGGGATTTTGGCGAAAGCTATTACTTCAAGCTGCCGGTCTCGTCGCTGATTGCGGATCGTCTGTCGGTGACGATGCTACTGGGTCTCTGCGGCATCAGTTTTGCGCTGCTTACTGCGGTGCCTTTGGGCGTAATTGCGGCCATTCGACCAAACTCGATCATCGACCGGATTGCCTTGTTCCTGTCGGTGGCCGGGCAGGCCATGCCATCCTTCTGGTTTGGTCTGATCCTGATTGTCGCGTTCTCGATCAAGCTGCGCTGGCTGCCGCCGTCGGGCACAGACAGTTGGCGGAATTTCATTATGCCAACCGTGGTTCTGGGTTATTACGCAATGCCGGCCATCATGCGGCTGACCCGCGCTGGCATGTTGGATGTATTGTCCTCGGATTACATCCGGACTGCCCGTGCCAAGGGCGCGTCAGAAATGCGGGTGATGTTCAAACATGCCCTGCGCAATGCGATTATTCCGGTGGTCAGCCTGGCGGCAGTGCAGATGGGATTCATGCTGGGCGGATCTATCGTCGTCGAGTCGATCTTTGCACTACATGGCGCAGGATATCTCGCCTGGGAGAGCATCTCGCGCAATGACCTGCCCACAGTACAGGCTCTAATCCTGATTTTTTCGATGTTCTATATCACCTTCACCTTTCTTGCCGATGTGCTCAACGCCTGGCTTGACCCCCGTATGAGGAGCAGCTGATATGACCCTTGCAACTTCGGCAAACAGCGTCGACCCTTTGCTGCAGGACATTATCGGACCAACACCGGGCCAGCAGTTGCGGCGGCGGTTCTTTGGCCATCGTGGGCTGATGATTGGCGCCTCGGTGCTGGGCCTCCTGCTGGTGATTGCGGTGCTGGCGCCTGTTGTGGCCCCACATGACCCTTATGCGCAGGATCTGATGGCGCGGATGAAACCACCCGTGTTTCTGGGTGGCACCTGGGAGAATATTCTGGGCACGGACCATCTGGGCCGGGATTATCTGTCACGGCTGATATACGGGGCCCGTGTTTCGCTCCTGATCGGCTTTGTCGCAGCGCTGATTTCCGGAACCATTGGCACCGCCATGGGCGTTGCAGCTGGGTACTTTGGTGGCCGGGTCGATATGGTTGTGACCTTCCTGATCAACGTGCGGTTGGCGATGCCGGTGGTGCTGGTGGCGCTGGCGGTGGTCGCCATTCTGGGGGGATCTCTGCAGGTGGTCATTGGCGTGTTGGGACTGTTGTTGTGGGACCGGTTTGCGGTGGTCATGCGGGCCTCGACGCTACAGGTGCGCGGCCGCGAATATGTCGCCGCAGCGCAGGCCATTGGCGCCTCGACGCCGCGGATCCTGCTGTCCGAGATTATGCCCAACATTATGAACAATCTGATTGTCGTGATCACGCTGGAGATGGCGCATGCCATTCTGCTCGAAGCGACCCTGTCGTTTCTGGGCCTTGGGGTGCAGCCGCCAACACCGTCCTGGGGGCTGATGGTCTCGGAGGGCAAGAACATGATGCTGTTTGAACCCTGGCTGGTGCTGATCCCCGGCACCGTGCTGTTTGTCGTGGTGCTGGCAATCAATCTGATGGGCGACGGTCTGCGTGACGTCACTGCCCCCGAAAACCGGAGCTGACCCATGTGCCAGAGTAAATCCTGCCAGGACACCCCCATCTTGTCGATCGACAACCTGACCATCGATATTCCCACCAGCGCAGGCACGCTGCATGCGGTGCGTGGCATCAGCCTGGATCTGAAACGCGGCGAGACGCTGTGCATCGTTGGCGAAAGCGGCTCAGGTAAATCGCTGACCTCGCTGGCGCTGATGGGGCTGTTGGGCAAGCGTATCGTGCCGCGGGCTGACCGCATGGAGTTTGACGGTATTGAGCTGACCACGGCCAGTGCCCGCACCATGCGAAAGTTGCGCGGCGCCCGTATGGCGATGATTTTTCAGGAACCGATGACCTCGCTGAACCCGGCCTATACCATTGGCGACCAGCTGATGGAGGCGCTGACCCTGCATGGGGGTAGCAGTCGCAAAAAGGCCCGTGCGCGGGCCATTGAATTGTTGGAAAAGGTCGGCATCACAGCCGCTGAAAGCCGCCTGTCGCAGTATCCGCATCAGCTGTCCGGGGGGCTGCGCCAGCGGGTGATGATCGCTATGGCGCTGATGTGTGAACCGGAATTGATCATAGCGGATGAGCCAACAACGGCGCTGGATGTGACCATTCAGGCGCAGATCCTGCGGCTGTTGGCGGACCTGCAGCGCGAGATGAACATGGCGATGATCCTGATCACCCATGATCTGGGTGTCGTCGCGCGGGTCGCGGATAAAGTGGCGGTTATGTATGCTGGTGAGTTGGTCGAAACCGGGCCGGTGAAGGAGATTTTTGCGGCCCCCTCTCATCCTTATACACGCGGTCTGCTGCGCTGCATTCCCTTGCCCGGAAAAACCAAACGCGGCTCGGTTCTGGGCACTATTCCCGGCATTGTTCCTTCGCTTGTGGGCGATGTCGAAGGCTGCACATTCCGCACCCGCTGTGAGCATGCCGCCCCTGCCTGTCGCGGCCCCATTCCGCTGCATAGCTCGCCAGAGGGAACCCACTCCTTCCGGTGCATTTATAAGCCCGGAAGCCTCCAAGCCGAAGCCGCTCTGTCCACAGGAACCAGCGTATGAGCCAGTTAGACACACCTGTTCTTGAACTCCGCAATGTGACCAAGACCTATTCGGTCAAACAGGGGTTGTTCGGGAAACCCAAGCCGCTGACTGCGGTCAATGATGTCTCGATCAAACTGGCGCGTGGCGAGGTACTGGGTCTGGTCGGCGAAAGTGGCTGCGGTAAATCCACCTTGGCCAAGATCCTGCTGGGGCTTGAAGCTCCGAGCTCGGGTCAGGTTCTGGTCGATGGTCAGGCCTTGGGCGGGCAAGACCGATTGGCACTGGCGCGGCGGATACAGCCGATCTTTCAAGACCCGTATTCCTCGCTGAACCCACGCAAGAACATCTATGATATCATTGCGCTGCCCCTGCGGGTGCATAGCATTGGCAATGAGGTCAGCCGACAGAAATCTGTCCGCGAGATCCTGGATATTGTCGGCCTGCCGGCGCGGGTGATGAACAGCTATCCCAGCCAGATGTCCGGCGGCCAGCGTCAACGGGTTGCCATTGCCCGCGCGTTGATCATGAAGCCCGAGATTGTGATCTGCGACGAGCCGACCTCGGCCCTGGATGTGTCTGTTCAAAGCCAGATCCTGAACCTGCTGAACGAGTTGCGCCAGGAATTTGGCCTGACCTATCTGTTCATCAGCCACAATCTGGCGGTGATCGAGCATCTGGCGACACGGGTGGCGGTGATGTATCTGGGCCGTATCGTCGAGGAAGCTAGCGTTGAAAGCTTGTTTGACGCCGCGCGCCATCCCTATTCCGATGCCTTGCTGAAATCCGTGCTCACGCCGGAACCCGGGTTGGGCATTCCGGACACGCACCTCGGCATGACCTATCCAAACCCGATTGCCCCACCGGACGGCTGCCATTTCCACCCGCGCTGTCCCTCGGCCATGGATCTTTGCAAGTCACAGCGGCCGACGCCACTGTTTGATGCCGCTGGCAGGATTGAATGCCATCTGTTTAGCCCGTGAGGCATCAGACGCCGCCTACTTCACCACCTTGCTTTCATTCCCAAGAAAGGACGCTTTATGCGCTCCAGCCTATCCCGCAGCCAGACCACCACCAAAACCGTTATTGAGACCAAATACGGTGTCGTTGCGGCTCAGCATAGCCTGGCGGCTGAAGTTGGGGCTGAGGTTCTGGCGGCTGGTGGCACTGCGGTGGACGCTGCTGTTGCGACGTCGTTTACCATTGGCGTGCTGGAACCCTGGATGAGCGGTCCGGCAGGCGGCGGTGCACTGATGTTGTGGCATGCAGACAGTGGCAAGGCGCAGGCGTTGAACTACGGCATGCGCTCACCTGCGGCGCTGAACCCCGCTGATTTCCCCCTCAGCGGGGCAGGGCAGGCGGGAGATCTGTTCCCCTGGGAGCACGTTGAGGGGGACCGTAACCTGCAAGGCGCAACATCCATCGCGGTGCCTGGGCTGGTTGACGGCATGGGCAAGATGCATGCGCGGTATGGTCGAATGCCGTGGTCTGAATTGTTAAGTCCGGCCATCGAATTTGCCCAAGAGGGGCTGCTGGTTGATTGGTATGCGGCCCTGATCATTGCCTCAACCACGCGCGCTTTGGCTCAGGATGCAGACGCGGCACGGCTGTTCCTGGAGGATGGCCAGTGGCCGACGATCACTGGCTGGACGGCGTTGGCCGAGAAACGACTGGATCAATCGACCCTGGCCGCCAGCTTGCAACAGCTGGCAGCCAAGGGCGCGCGCGACCTGTATGAGGGCGATCTGGCTGAGGCCATGGTTAGGGATGTGCAGGCCAAGGGCGGCTGTCTGTCGATGCAGGACCTGCGCAGTTACCATGCGCATTTTGCTGATCCGCTGAGTTTTGACTATCACGATGCACAGCTGCATGCGCTGCCGGGGCTGACGGCTGGGCCGACATTCTGTCACGCGCTGGGGCTAATGGAACAAGCCAGTTTGCAGGGCGCAGTGCCCGGGGCAGGGGCCTATACCGCCTACGCCGCCGGGTTGAAATCAGCCTATGCAGATCGGATTTCCAGCATGGGCCACGATGGTGAGGCCCCCAATGTCGAAGGCTGCACCACGCATTTTTCAGTGGTGGACCGGGACGGAAACATGGTGTCGCAGACCCAGACGTTGTTGTCTATTTTTGGCAGTCGGGTTGTCTCACCGTCTACTGGTTTTGTGATGAATAACGGCATTATGTGGTTTGATCCGGTGCAGGGGCGTCCTAACTCGCTTGCCGGCGGTAAGCCCTGTCTGATGAACGTCTGCCCGGTGATTGGCGAAACGGGCGAGACACGCTTTGCCTTTGGCGCCTCGGGGGGGCGGAAAATTGCCTCGGCCGTGGCCCAGCTCAGCAGTTTTGCCGTCGATTATGACATGGATTTGGCCGCCGCGTTTCATCAACCCAGAATTGATGTGTCAGGTGGCGAAAGGGTGGTTGTCGACGAGAGCCTGCCGCCCGAGGTGATTGCCGCACTTGCGGCTGAGCATCCGGTGACCACCACGCGCCGCACCGTGTTTCCCTATGCCTTTGGTTGCCCTGCCGGGGTGATGCGTCGGCGGGGCATGAACTCGGGCTGTACAGAAATCATGTCGCCATGGGGCGATGCAATACATGAGCAGGAGAGAGCGCAATGAGCCGCGAAAATGCATTGGGGCAGGTAGAGGCCTATTTCGAGAGCGGGGATTTCACCGCTGATCTGGCTGCACTGGTGGCCTATGAGACCGAAAGCCAGAACCCGGATCAGGCGCCGATGTTGCGGCTGTATCTGAGTGAAGCGATGCAGCCTCGGCTTGAGGCTTTAGGGTTTGACTGTGTGCTGAATGACAACCCGGACCCCAGCGGCGGGCCAATCCTGACCGGTGCCCGGATCGAGGACCCGGCATTGCCGACCATTCTGACCTATGGCCACGGCGACGTGATTCTGGCCCAGACCGAGCAATGGCGCGAAGGCTTGCATCCCTTTGAATTGGTTGAAGAAGGGGATCGCCTGTACGGTCGCGGCGCGGCTGATAATAAAGTGCAGCACCTGATCAATATTGCCGCACTCGAAGCTGTTTTGGCGGTGCGTGGCACCCTGGGCTTCAACGTGAAAATCGTCATTGAGATGAGCGAGGAAATCGGCTCGCCAGGCTTGGCTGAATTTATGCAGGCTAATAAGGGGCGTCTGAAAGCGGATGTTCTGATTGCCTCGGACGGCCCCCGACTGCGGCCTGAGCGGCCAACCATGTTCATGGGCGCGCGCGGTGGGCTGTCCTTTGACCTGACCCTGGACCTGCGCGAGGGCGCACATCATTCTGGCAACTGGGGTGGCCTGCTGGCCGACCCTGCAATCATCCTGTCGCATGCGATTGCGTCGATTTGCGATGCGCGGGGACAGATCCAAATTCCTGAATGGCGCCCGACCAGCCTGACCGATGATATCCGGGCCGCGCTGAGCGAATTGCCGGTCAATGATGGTACCAATCCAAAGGTGGATGAAGACTGGGGCGAGGAAAGTCTGACCCCCACCGAGCGGGTCTATGGCTGGAATTCCTTTGCAATTCTGGCAATGACCAGCGGCGTCCCCGAAGCGCCAGTGAATGCGATTTCGGCCAAAGCACGGGCCACCTGCCAATTGCGCTATGTGGTGGGGACCACGCCAGAAGATATCTTGCCAGCTCTGCGCCGGCATCTCGACACCCACGGATTTCAAAAGGTGCAGATTGAGACGCATGAGCGGGGGTTTTTTCACGCGACCCGGCTCGACCCGGCCCACCCTTGGGTGAAATATGTCGAGCAATCACTGACCCGGACCTGCGGCCAAAAACCCCATGTCCTGCCCAACCTTGCCGGATCGCTGCCCAATGATTGTTTCGCTGACATCCTCGGACTGCCGACAGTTTGGGTGCCACACAGCTATCTGGGGTGCTCGCAACACGCACCAGACGAGCATGTTCTCAAATCGGTGTGCCAGAATTCCTTGCGCGTCATGGCTGGCCTGTTTTGGGATATCGGAACCGGGGCACCTTGAGGTTGAGGCGGTTCCGTCGCAAACTTTGTCGCGCGACGGAATGACTCGTTTCGTTGGACACAGTTATCCAGCAAGTGAAGTTCGTCCCTGATCCCGGACAGTTTCATTATTGACCCTATGCGGCCATTTTCCAAGCCATATCTTCAAAGGCTTGTAGCGGTGTTTTGTAGCCGATACTGGAATGGCGGCGCTGGCGGTTGTAGAAGACCTCGATGTATTCGAAGATTGCGGCCTCAGCCTGAGCGTGGGTTCTGAACCTCCTGCGATGCACCAGTTCCTTTTTCAATGAAGCAAAGAAGCTCTCCATCGGTGCGTTATCCAGGCATTGGCCCTTGCGGCTCATGGATTGCGTGAAGGACGCCTTTTTGATCAATTTTCGATATTTTCCACCACCGTATTGGCTTCCCCTGTCCACTGCTCGGCAGGGTTATGCGCAGCATGATCCCGAGAGGGGGAATGGTGGATCAATCCGGGAACGGGGCCTCTGCGGCCCAGAGCCATCTTCAGAGCGTCGCAGCAGAGCTCCGCGCGCATGTGGCCCTCTATCGCCCAGCCGACAATTTCTCGCGTGGCCATATCTTTGATGCCCGCCAGATAAAGCCAGCCCTCATCCACTGCCCGGCAGGGTATTGCGCAGCAATGCACGAGAGTGAGTGTCGATATAGGTAATATCCGCCAACCAAACTGTGTTGGGCGTCTGGCAGTGGACGTTTTTCTCTAACAAGCTTGGTGATGGCTTTAAATTATGACTGCTGTCGGTTGTGACCGGCTTTCTACGCTTGCGCAGAAGCGGGGACACCTTGTTTTCTCACATTATTTTGGCTACGCGCCGCTCGGAAACAACCTCACCGTCGGCCCGAAGGTCTTGGTGGATGCGCTTGGATCCGTGGCGTTTTTTGCTGGCCCTGAAGAAGGTTTTGATCTTTGGAAGCAACTCCATATCCCGGGCCTCGCGACCAACTTGCCGCTGATCGCGGGCGTCCTGACTGGCCAGAAAGCCATAGAACCAATCCCGGGATATCTTGAGGTGCCGACACAATGTGGAAACCGCATATTGGCTTTATGGGCAGTGACGAAGCTGTGCTTGTTCGTCCGCTGCCCGGCAGGGCATTGCAAGGCGATGTCCCGAGAGGGATGGTTTCACCGCCCTGGTTGCAAAAAAACGGATGCCTTGTGCAAAATCTCCACTTCCTCAGCAAGACGCTTGTTCTCTTTGCGAAGGCGGGTCAGTTCAATCGCATCCGCCTTCTGACGGCGTTTGGCTTCTGTTGAACCAAACGCCTCTATCTCAAGCCGCCACGTCTTCAGCTGTGTGCCGGTGATCCGTGTTTGAGATTGCTGATGGGGTGGATGGCTCCTGCTCCAACCAAAGTCACTATTTGCAACACTTATGGTAAAGGGCTGGCAGTGGAGCCCAGCCTTTTACCATAAGTGTTGCAGTCGTCGATGAGCTATCATCGGCGGAAGTTCTTGCCAGAACCTGCTTCGTTTTGGAAACGATCATTTTCTTTTTGCTGATATCACGGCCTCCTGAGCGCAAAAGGCAATGATCGTTGCCTTTTCTGGGTTTGACACCTATATTCACCTCAAAAGGAAACGTTCTTTTCCAGATGGAGTGGGATATGCAGCAAATTCAGATATCAGATGCCGCCTCTCTGGGCACCGTTTTGCGCCAGACGCGCAAGGCCATGAAGATCACCCAGGAAGAGCTCTCTCTCCAAACCGGCATCTCGAGACCCACAATCCGAAGCATCGAGAAAGGAAAAGAGACCGCACATGTAGGCCTGGTTCTTCAGTTGTGCCAGGATCTCGGGATTTCGATCAACCTCAGCTCTACCATTCAAAGGACTGAGGCATGACAACTCTCGACGTCTACCTTGAGGCATCCGAAGATCCGGTCGGCGAACTCTCGTCGGCTCCCGATGGAAACATCTCCTTTCGCTACACGGTCGACAGTGTGCCTCATCCAATTTCCGCCTCCCTGCCTTTGCGGGATACACCTTATGGTGATGTGGAAAGCCGCGGCTATTTCTCCAATCTCCTGTTTGAAAACGAGATGCGCGATCAGGTGATGCAGCGCCACGGGATTGAAGAGCGCGACATCGTTGGGTTGCTATACCACCTCGGAACGGACTGCCCGGGCTCCATCAGCTGCGTTCCAATCGGGGCCGCACCTGGCAAAAGGCCGGGCAACCTTGAGGTGGATTACGAAGCCTTTGACGGCAGCCCCATTGTGCCCGCAGATCACGCCTCCAACCGCTTCGCACTCGACCCGCTTCCCGTTTCCCCCGACAGCGAACTCGGGTGCATCATGAAGAGCCTCCGCGATCACCGCAAACTGCCGGAGGGCAACACCAAGGATCCCTCTCCTCTCGCTGGCGTGCAGGGCAAGATCGCATTGACACGTTTGCCAGACGGCCGGCTGGGGTTTCCCCGCCCCGGCAGCGGCGCGCCGACAACGCATATCCTGAAAGTCCCGCGCGCGGGGGCTATGAGTTCAGTTCCGCGAGAACATCTGGCAATGGGACTTATGGCTTGCGTCCAGGGTCATCCTGTTGCCGGCACGCGCATTCTGGGTGAAGGCGATATACGCGGGCTGCTCGTTGAGCGCTTTGACCGGCGCATCGACGGCATTTATGTTCACCGGATCCATCAAGAAGACTTCTGTCAGGCCCTCGGCCTTGGCCATCAGCTGAAATACGAGCGCAACGGCGAGCCGGGCCGTCGGTTTGATGCGCGATCGGTCGGCCGGTTACTGCAATTGACTGCGGCGCCGGGCACGGCACGTCAGGCGTTCTTCGAAATCACCTTGACAAACATGCTCCTTGGGAACTCAGACAATCACGCCAAGAACCATGCCCTTCTCTATCGCGAAGGAAAACCCGGCCTGGCCCCTGCCTATGATATCGACCCCGTAGTGCTCGACGACGTCAATCACGAAATGTCTTTCCGACTTGGTGAGGCGCGAATGGCAGATGATGTGACACGTGATGATCTTCGCGATTTCTGCCGGGCGCTCGGCTACCGGTCTCTGACATCCCCACTTTTAAAGCGCATCAAAGAACTTGTGATTGCACTCACTGAAGCATCAGCGACTTTACCGCGCCCAAGCGGAAAAGGACTTGCGGATGTAATCCTGCAGCAAGCGCACCATCTGTCCGTGAACCTCGACCTTGGGATCGGCCCTTTCGAATTCGACGCGGTGCCGGTGAACCGGCCGGACGACTGATCGGCGCCTCCGCAAAGAGGGCGCACTGAGGGTTTCTACAGAAATTGATATCTATTCCAAAAGACGGCAGTGGCAGGCGCCTACGAGGGGCTTTGTTGCACAACTCAGTTTAGGGATTCATGTTGTGAATCCAGCATGGTAGCTGGTTGCCATGAGCAGCTGGTCACCGACGAGATACAAGACCAAGAACTGGTCGCACTATAACCTTTCCTTGAAGCGACGCGGTTCGCTATCGATCTGGTTTGGCGCTGGAATGGATTGGGAGGCCAAGCCTTCAGGCAAGCCGGGGCGGCAGCAAGCCTATAGCGACGTTGCGATCCAAGCTTGTTTAACGCTGAAAGTGCTGTTCGGGCTGCCCTTGAGGCAGGCAACTGGGTTTGTTGAAAGCTTGCTGAAGCTGATTGATCTCGACTGGGAGGTGCCGGATTTCAGTACGCTTAGCAGGCGGCAAAA
>JABSSD010000197.1 GCA_013214575.1 Paracoccaceae bacterium
CCACGTTCTACCGTTGGTATGACCGGTATCTGCAGCGTGGTGAGGCTGGCTTACAGGATCAGTCGCCGAAGACCAAACACGTTTGGAACCGTATTCCTGACGAAGTCCGGCGCAAAGTCGTGAAGCTGGCGTTGAAGGAGATCGAAACCCCGCTGAATCCCGCGCGCGCGCGTTACGAGCCTGGTGTTTCGCGCAGCAAGCTACATACATGTGGTCGAAGACACCATTGGTCTCGAAGGAACAGGCCTTTCAGGATGCCGCAGAGGCCGAACTGTCGGTGAACGAACACGCGCCATCGCTGGTTGCAATCGGCGCAGCCATAAGCATGGTTACTTTGGATCAATCCCGCGCCAAATCCAAAATCGACCAGGCATTGGCCATAGACGGCAACAACGCCTGGGGTTGGCTTCGCAGTGGATGGAGTAAAACTTACCAACGAGACTTTGATGGTGCGCTTGCCGATTTTGACAGGGCTCAGACACTCAGTCCGCGCGACCCGTTTTTGTTCAATATCGAATTCGGTCGCGCCTTTGCGGCAGGTGCCAGTGGTAATTATGAAGACGCCATTCGACTGGTCAAAAAAGGATTGGTGGCCGGGCCAGGAGTGACTTGGGCCTATCGCGATTTGGCTAGTTTTCTTGCCAATGCTGACCGACAGCTAGAGGCAGAGGAAGCCGTCAGGCAACTTCTGTTATCCTATCCAAATCTTACGATCCAGCGGGTCATAGATGGTATGCCGCCAACGGTACGCGAACTGCACACAAAGTTCTTCGATGGCCTGTTAAAGGCCGGAGTTCCGGGAAACTAGCGCCAGAATTCAGGAACACCGCCAAAAATAGACTGGTTCGAGCTTGGAATAAGGTTGTTGAGGCAGGATGGTTTGGCCCCAACTTGAGCACGCTCAATATGTGGATTTCACCCACCCTACGCATATCCTGAAAGTCGGACTTGTCCCGCACTACTGTCCTTTCCACGGTCGTCATGCTGCGCACTGCGTGAATGGCAGGTTCCGCGGACCGCACTGCGGCATCGAGGTTTTCAACTAACGGCCGGTTGGGCCGTTCGCGACAGAGCACCCACTCAAGAGCAGGACAGGAGCGCTGCACTACTGAAGGTAGCTCCGAGCTGACTGCGGACAAAACGAGGTTTTTCCGACACCACACATTTACGAAGTCGGACTGATGCAATCGCGGAGCAGGGTCAACCATTCCCATGCGCAAGCCAATGCGCGGCCTCTTCACCGAGTTCCGCGGCGGCCCTTTCCTCGTACGCTTTCGAAATTTCCGGATCGAGCAGATCTTTCCAACGGCCGTTAGTGCCTTTATGAATGAATGTCTTCGCACCCCCGTCCCAGAACGCGCCGCCTAGCGGCACCGAGGCTGTCGCGTTGGCCTTCATGTAATCGAAACTACAGTGAGTGAGAATTGCATCCCACTTGTCGGCAGAGGGCGAGATTTCAAGGAAGGCTGCAATCTTCTCGATTTCTCGCCCCATGTCGCGCTTTAGATCCGCAAAATGGATTAAGTAGACATTGGGAAGATCTCGTATCGACCACCATGAAATGACGTTCTCCCAGAAAGGCCAGAACGGAAAGCCTTCGTTGTCCAGCCAAGCCGAGAAGTATTCACCTGGATCTATATGCGGTTTTCCTATGGGTGCTCCAACAAGTCCGGGAGTATTGTTCAGGGCATCGTACCATGTTTCGTTGGCGGTGATATGATGGTTGTGCATAGACCACATAACATCCCGACCATCGCGCCCGATGTAAATGTATTTCGCTTTTGGAGAGAATACGAGCGCGTCGACCGGCAGATGGGTTTTAAGAAACCTTCGATGGGATTGCTCTTCAACTTCGGGAAGTTTGATCTCCTTAGGAGGTATCCGAAGGTCCAGCCAAGGTGACATTTCAGCTACCGGCAAGCCTTCCTGGCCGTCAAAGATCAGTTGGCTAATAATTTGCTGCATCCAAGTAGTGCCGGACTTGGCATATGTCGAAACCACGATGTCATCGTCGCGGAATACGAGATCATTCCAAATAGTACTGTCGAAATGGTGGTTGTGCATCTCCCGTGTCTTTCGCGGATAGGAAATCGCATTTGACATATTGCTTCCCCGATTTGTGCATCGATAAGCGGATCTTCGACGATATGAAAGTCCTGCCGAATTCTAAAAAAAATGGCTGGAAGAGCAGCATTCACGTCCATGAAAGCAACGAACTTCCCCAAAGATACCCTTTCCATTCATAGCATAACTAGCCGGAAAAAACCACGGCCATCGTGAAGCCACTGGAATAACGGCTCATTTCCAATAGCACAAAGAGCCGGTGGAGCCGAAAATGTTCCTTGACCCCATCGTCCGTTTGGTCCCGCTTGGACGTCCTTCGGGCGGCACTTTCGCTGCGTGTTGCACCAATGGCCGCTGTTCATGCGGCGGCGCGGCAGCTTTAAAGTCGGGTCAAGGTCCGCAATGGGTCGTTCTCGACAGTGATGGGCAAGTGAAGTGGCCCAATTGCTGCACCATGCACATTTCAACACAAAGGGCGGTTTCCGGACACTCGCTGCGCCATGCATGGACGGCGGCTATGCGCAGATACCGACCTTTGCAAAGTGGCCGCCCCAGATGCCTTGAAGCGACACAAACGGCCCACTGCTGCCGTTCATGACCACCGCAGCGAATGGCTGGTCAGAGCCTATATTGACTGTTTTCCGCAACGCAGCCAATGTCCGGTATCGCCACGATCGTTCCTGCCTCAGGGCAAGTGTACTGGAATCGTGGCAAATCCATGAGGAAACGCCTGCAAAATGACTGACGACTGGAACGACTATGCAGATGGATGGGACGAAAACAGCGACGTCAAACTCTATGCAACCCAGGCTTTTGCCGCGCTGGACGCGCATGTGGATATGCGTGGGAAAAATTGGCAATCAAGTCGGATTCTCGACTTTGGATGCGGCACGGGATTGCTGACGGAAAAAATTGCACCGCATGTAATGGAAGTGATTGCAGTTGATACCTCGGACAAGATGATTGCGGTCCTAAAGGAAAAGAACCTGTGCAACGTCAGGGCCGTTCACGGGGACATTCTGACAGGTGACGTTCGGGACGTAGGAGATTGGTTTTCGGACTTTGATTTGATCTGCGCGTCCTCCGTTTGCGGCTTTCTGCCGGACTACAGTGGTGCGGTGACAGCGTTAGCTGGTCTCCTCAGAAGGGGCGGACAGTTTGTGCAATGGGATTGGCAGTCGTCTGGCAACGACGGCTTTGGATTGACGGAACATCAAATGAGGGAAGCGCTCAAGGCGGCGCAACTTAGCTCAATCCGTGTAGAACAGGTCTTCGAAATTGAAGCCGACGCGCAGGCAATGCCCGTTTTGATGGGGGTGGGGGTCCGCCACACGGATTGACCTTGAAAGCGGACATTTGGTGAATAACCGCTAAGTCCGCAACTTTGCCGTTGGTGCACATCGCAGCGAAAGTCGGCTCTCCGCCCTTAGTACCCCTTTTGCCGCGTCATGCTGCGCCTGGCACGAATGTCGTAGAAGGGCTGGAACCGGCCATTAGACGCGATCACCACCAACGGCAGCAATGCGCAGGTCGCGTACTTTGCAAACTCTGGGCACAACTTCAAAGCCGACTTTCGGAAGACACGGCATGCCGGTTGCTTTGAGCCCTCACTGGCCATTGCCCCAGTCACAACCTTTCGCTAGCGCAGCAGGTAACAAACGGCCCAGAGCCGACCATTAGACCCGTCGTGGCGAACGGCTTGTGTGGGCTCCTTGGAGCATACGACGACCTGCACAGGACCTGACAAACAACCAAGAGAGAGACAACACCAGGTTGCTAACTAATGTGGAAAGGCACTTTGTTTCGCTATACGATCTTCGGAGTCGTCTATACTCGAATTTTGGAAAAGGATTATCGTATGAGATTTGGAACAATTTTTGGATGGGTGATTTCGGCTTCGCTGACCGCCGTCGGTGTTGCAGCCGAAGAACCGACCCCGGGCTTCAACAACAAAATTCCCGAGGGCATCATGACCCCCAACGAGGTGGAAACCCGGCTGGGGACTATGAGATTCAACGATGGGATGCCGACTAAGGAAACTTCACGGCTGGTCTATGACAACCTTGATTTTATGCGCGGGGTTGAAACCTTTCTAAACGGCATCCCTGCGGCATCGGTCGAGGCGATCCGCCTTGGCAACGTCGAGATGGGCGTGACGCAGGCGCATCAGGTGATCATCATGGATAACTTCATGGACGCCAACCCGCTGTTCCTGACCGGAAACACCGGAACGGTCTATATCAGTTCTTTCCTTGATCTGAAGCGCGACGGGCCAACCGTGATGGAAATACCTGCGGGTATGGGGCCAGGCACGGTAAATGATGCCTATTTCCGTTTCGTTGTCGACATGGGCGGACCGGGGCCGGACAAGGGCAAGGGCGGCAAGTATCTGATCCTGCCGCCGGGCTATGACGGGGATGTGCCAGAAGGCTATTTCGTTTCTACCTCGCCCAGCTATGCCAACTGGGTAATCCTGCGAGGGCTGATCAAGGACGGCAAGCCGGATGCCGCCAACAAGATGTTCACCGATGGCCTGAAAATCTATCCGTTGTCACAGGCCAATAATCCGCCGGAAATGGAGTTCATCAGCGGCTCCACGAAGGTTTTCAACACCATCCACGCCAATACATATGAGTTCTACGAAGAGCTTCACACGGTGATCCACCGCGAACCGGTGGGCTTTCTTGATCCGGAACTGCGCGGGTTATTTGCGTCCATCGGCATCATGAAAGGCAAGCCTTTTGCACCGGACGCACGGATGGAGGCGATTCTGCGGGACGCCATCAAGGTCGGCAACGCCACCGCCCGCGCGATAACCTTCGACACCCGCGACCCCAATGCCTATCTCTATGAGGGTAGCCAGTGGAAGACCGCATTCATCGGTCGGGATTATCGCTGGCTGCTGGATGATGGCATGGGCGGGCGCAATCTGGATGCTCGCACGTTGTTCTTTTATCAGGCAACGGTGAACACCCCGGCGATGGCGCTGCAAATCCCCGGCGTCGGGTCGAACTATGCCTATGCCGAGCGTGACGGCAATGGTGATTTCCTGGATGGGGGCAATAACTATAAGATGACCATCCCTGCGGATGCGCCGGTCAAGAATTTCTGGTCGATTGTGATCTATGATCCGCAAACCCGGTCCGAGCTTCAGACAGGTCAGCTTTACCCCAGCAAGAACAGCGCACGTGGTGGGTTTGACACCAACGTCGACGGGTCTGTCGATCTGTATTTCGGGCCAGAAGCCCCGGCAGGCAAGGAAGCAAACTGGACCCAGACCGTACCCGGCAAGGGTTGGTTCACCTTGTTGCGGGTCTATGGCCCGCTGGAGCCATGGTTCGAAAAGACCTGGAAACCGGGTGAATTTGAACTCGTGAAATAGCAAGCCAACTGTTCCGGGTCAGGACTCATTAATTCTGCAATACTGGTGCGATTGCCGTAGTTGACGACCTGATCCGGAGATCCCCAGAACGCTGCTAAGCCAACTTCATTGCCTGATGTTTCGGTTGACTGGCCTAGCCAGAATCTCAGATGAAAAGACATTGGATAATTTGACGGTGGCTTTGACCACTGTCTTGTTGAAAACCTTGCGACCGGTCTCAGATATACCGTGCACCTGAAAGACGTCCTTGGCCAAATCCAGGCCAACTGTTTTAACTATCATTGGGTGGCTCCTCTCATAGCAGTTTGTGACAACTGCACTATGGCGCATTGCGACGCCGGGTGAAGCAGGG
>JABSSD010000198.1 GCA_013214575.1 Paracoccaceae bacterium
CACCTCTGGGCTGACCGTCGCCGACGTGCAGGCCTGGCCCGGTATCCTGCGGTCTGACGCCTGCCCGGTGCCTGAAGGTTAAAAGGAGGGGTGAGAGCTCTGAATTGAAGCCCGCCTGTCTGATGAAGACCAGGACAATATCGTCGCTGAGCTGGAAGACTGGCGGCATTAACCAGATCAAGTCTGGCGGTGGCGACGACACCATCACTACCGGCTCAGGTGCCGATAAAATCGACGGCGGTGACGGCAACGACAATATTAATGCCGGTGACGGCAGTAACCAGATCAAGTCTGGCAGCGGCAACGATACGATCCTCTCGGGATTGGGCGATGACAAGATCGACGCCGGCTTGGGAGATGACCTGGTCAGCGCTGGCGAAGGGCGCAACCAGATCAAGACTTTCGGTGGTGACGACACCATCACCACGGGCTCTGGTGCCGACAAGATTGACGGCGGTGATGGCAACGACAGCATCACCAGTGATGGCGGGCACAACTGGATCAAAGGCGGTGACGGACAGGACTGGATCCAAACCGGGGCTGGCAACGACAAGCTCTACGGCGGCAAGGGCAATGACACCATAAACGCCGGCGCTGGCAACGACAGCATCTACGGCGGCGATGACGATGATGTGATTGATGGCGGCGCCGGCATGGACCGGATCGCAGGAGACGCAGGCAACGATACCCTTGCCGGCGGAAGTGGTGTGGATCTGATCAATGGCGGTACCGGCAACGACCGGATCATCGGCGGCATCGATGCCGATATCCTCACCGGCGGCTCGGGAGCGGATGTCTTTGTCTTCGCCGGGCTGGATGAACTGGGCGATACCATCAAAGATTTTTCGTTCAGCGACGGGGATGTGCTGGAGATTTCAGGTTTCCTCGAGGCAATGGGCAGTGATCTGGTGACCGCTCTGGCAGCGGACTTGCTAAGCCTAAATGGTACAAGGTCTGCCGCATGGCTGGAATTTGATGCCGATGGTGCAGGCGGCGAGGACGCAATCCAGATCGCGTATCTCCAACGGGTCAATGCAGCGGAGGAGATTTCAAGCGATTGGTTCGCATAGGCATTGATGTGCCCAGGTGGGGCAGAGCAATCCCACCTAGCTGGTCCTGAACCTTGGTGCCGGATCTTTGGCCCACAGTGGCGATGGCCCTGGTGGCCCACAGCGGCGATGGCTCTGGGGGGCGGTGGGCGAAGCCGATCCCCGATTGCTTGCAACGGGCCTGACAACGCCGGGCGTTGACTTTGCGCGGGTCACTCCGCGCCAAGCCAGGCGGTCTGCCAGCCGCATCAACGCCACCCGCGGGCAATCGTGAAGAAAACCGTCGAAATGGTCTTGGAACACCTATGATCTGAGCTCGGCTGGATATCGGATATGACTCCCCCGCAGCCAAAATTGTGCAACACTGCCAACCCAAACCAGCCTTGTGAATTGAGCGATCCCCGTAGATATAGGCCCGATGACATGGCTTTCCTGAGATCGGTTTGGTTCACCACACTCAGGAAATGGAATATATGTCATTAAGATGGGCATGCTCTAGCAGGAGAACAATATGAGAATGCTCACGTCACCGGCCGCCAAAAAAAACTGATAGAATTAGTGCCGGGCCGATTTACCAAAAATAATTCCCCTAATGGCATCTCCCGTCTGAAAAAAAGAAAATTACGCGAACAATCCGAACATTGAACCCTTCGTTTTCATATGCGGCCTTTATCGCAGCGGCACAACACTGCTTGAAAGAATGATTGTGGATCGGTTTGACTCGTCCCATTTGCAAGCGTCAGTCCCGGAGAGCGAAGGTCAACACATGCAAACTGTGTTTTCGACGGCCAGAAAATTTGCTGGCCCCGGCGCTTTCGCATTAATCAGGAAATGTCGGAAGAGTTGAAAAGTCAAGTTGACTACCCTGCCTATCGCGCTCAAATCTTAAGGGAATGGCGGCAATTTGTTGTAGGAACCTCGCCGGTTCTTGTTGAAAAATCCCCCCCCCCAAAAAAAACTGTCGCAAGCATCGCTGCCAGAATTAATGACGCATTGGAATGTTGCATATTCGCAAGAGGATAAAGATTTTGGGGAAAGTGATTGCATAATTAGCCGATACGAAGACTTGGTGGATCGGCCTGAAGACGCGTTAACGCGGCTCGGAACATTCCTATCTCTGACACCACGTTCAGAGGCGGCTGGTCTCGAAACACGTTTTTCACAGCTTAGGAATACAAATGCCAAGTATATCGAGGCCCATAACGGAGCTGTATATGGTCATGGTATATGGAATAAATTTGGATACGTGGTTTAGAAGATGGCCCAAAGGCCCGCCCATTTCATGATGTTTTAATTCAAAAAAGAGCACCGCATTTTAGTTTAATTAGATCTGAGGTTGATCTGGGCGCGGCCAGGGCATTGCAAACCTGGGGAAGGGTGTGCCCGACCACAGACACAGACACAGACACAGACTCAGACACAGACACAGACACAGGGTTCAGGTTGCTCAGACGGCAGCCGCCATCGACAGCTGCGCGATTGAAACGCAAGAGACTCAAAGAGACTGGAATTTGGCGCCGGAAGAGGCAGGTGATCTGTCGGCGGTGACGGCGATTTTGGGCGGAGCCTGCTGTTTCAAAGTTCTTTGGTCATCAGCATATATCGGTCCCGTGGTTTGAAGCGGCTGCGGGCATACAGCCGTTGTGCGCTTTGGTCCTCGCGATCGACGTCCAGATGCAGCGCCTTGATCCCCGCCTCGGCCAGGGTTTTTGGCAGGGTGCTCAGAACCTCGGTGGCGATGCCGCGTCTGCGCACCGCTGGCCGCACGTAAAGCTCGTCGATAGAGCCATCCATGCCGCCAAATTCGACCGACCAGCTGAAGGTTACAACAGTGTAGCCGATCGGTGCACGGGTTGGGCCAGCCAGATAGACGGCGCCGTATGGGATGCCATTCAGCAGCGGTTCAATGGCGGCGCGTCGGCTGTCTTCGGTGCTGGCAATTCCCATTTCCTGATGAAAGGCTGCCATCAGCGCAAGTACCTTATTCAGGTCGTCAGGCTTGGCCAGATGTAGCGCCGCACTCATAGCCGGGCCAGTCGTTCGGTGAGCAGGTCAAAGAAGCCATCAGCGTCGACCTCACCGATGAATGTGGCATTGGCGGGCCGGTCGGTGACCCCCCACCAGTCGGCGACGGTCATACCGAGGGTCAGCTCGGAGTGGGTCTCAATTTCCACGTTGATGTGGCGGCCGGTGAAAAGCGCCGGGCGGATCAGGTAGGCGGTGACGCAGGGGTCATGCAGGGGCGCACCGGCAGAGCCGTATTTGGCGACATCAAAACGTTCGAAGAACTCGGTCATTTGCGCAACAAATGTGCCAACCTTGCTGTCCAGAGCGCGAAACGCATCACAGCGCGGTTTGGTGACCAGGACCTTGTGGGTAACATCCAGCGGCATCACCACGATGGGGCAGCCGGATTTGAAGACGATGTCGGCGGCCTCGGGGTCCACGTAGATATTGAACTCGGCGGCCGGGGTAATATTGCCGACCTCAAAATAGGCGCCGCCCATCAGGACGATTTCCTGAACCTTTTCAATGATGTCCGGGGCCTTGTTAAAGGCAGCAGCGATATTGGTGAGCGGCCCCAGCGGGCATAGGGTGATCGTGCCGGAGGGCTGGCTGCGCAGGGTCTCGACGATGAAATCCACCGCGTGGCCAGCGGCCAGCGGCATGGTTGGTTCTGTCAGCTCCGGACCATCGAGGCCAGTTTTGCCATGCACATGCTCGGCGGTGACCAGTGGCCGGCGAAGCGGCGCATCGCAGCCGGCATAGACCGGGATGTCTCTCCTGCCGGCCAGCTCGCAAATGATGCGGGCGTTTTTCTGGGTCAGCGGCAGCGGAACATTGCCCGCAACGGCAGTAATGCCGAGCACATCGATCTCTTCGGGGCTGGCGAGGGCCAGCAAAATAGCGACAGCGTCGTCCTGGCCGGGGTCGGTATCGATGATGATTTTGCGTGCGGTCATAAAAGGCCTCTAGGTGTTGCAGGGACGGAGATTTGCAAGGCTATGGTGATTTGTCCAGCGGTAGTGGCGCCGACAGGTCGGGATTTGAGTATTTTTGGCAAAAAGATGCGTCTGAAACGCGCCCTTACTCAGTTGGGTGCTTGCTGCGTTCAGCGGCTTTTACCGCGTTCCACAGGGCCTCCATTTCATCGAGATTACTGTCTGACGGGGATTTTCCCTGCGCCGCCAACCGGGTTTCAATACCTTCAAAGCGGCGGGTGAATTTGGCGTTGGCGCGGCGCAGCGCGGCCTCGGGCTCTACCCCAAGGTGGCGGCCGAGATTGGCCATTACAAACATCAGATCGCCGAATTCTTCTTCGACGGCATCCTGGGTCAGCTCATCGCGGGCTTCGACCAGTTCGGCGCTTTCTTCGGCGATCTTGTCCAGCACGCCCTGCGCCGAGGGCCAGTCAAAGCCAACACGGGCGGCGCGTTTTTGCAGCTTATAGGCGCGCAAGAGTGCAGGCAGGCCCAGGGCAACCCCGTCGAGGCTGCCTTTTTGGTCTTTGCCGGAGCGCTCAGTGGCCTTGATGGCCTCCCAGTCGCGGGTCTGTTGCGCGGCGGATTTGTCACGGCTTTCGTCTGCGAACACATGCGGATGGCGGCTGACCATTTTGTCGGACATGGTGGTGACCACATCCTGGAAGGTGAAATACCCGGCCTCATCCGCCATCTGGGCGTGAAACACCGATTGAAACAGCAGATCGCCCAGCTCGCCCTTCAATTCCTGCCATTGCTGCCGCTCGATGGCGTCGGCAACCTCATAGGCTTCCTCGATTGTATAGGGGGCGATGCTGGTAAAATCCTGTTCAATATCCCAGGGACAGCCGGTTTGCGGATGCCGCAGCTGGCGGATGATTTCCAGCAGCCGTTCGATGCCGGCGGTCTGGTCGTGGATCAAGGTGTTTTCGGGCATTGCGGCGGCTTTCGTTCCAGTGTCAGATACATCAATCCCGAGTCTGACCTAAGGAGTCCAGCCCATGCCCGTTGTCAATCGTATCGCCGACTTTGCCGAAGACATGAAGACCTGGCGGCGGCATTTGCATACAATCCCGGAGCTGGGTTTCGATCTGCCGGAAACATCCGCATTTGTGGCCGAGCGTTTGCGGGCGTTTGGGGTGGACGAACTGCATGAGGGTATTGCGCAGACTGGCATGGTGGCGATCATCAACGGCCAGGGGATTGGGCCGACCATCGGGTTGCGTGCGGATATGGATGCCTTGCCGATACCCGAAGGCACCGGGGTTGACTATGCATCGACCAAACCCGGCAATATGCATGCCTGTGGTCATGACGGTCACATGGTGATGCTGTTGGGGGCGGCAAAATACCTGGCTGAGACCCGGAATTTTTGCGGTCGGGTGGCGTTGATTTTTCAACCGGCCGAGGAAGATGGCGGCGGCGCTGCTGTGATGGTGGATGAGGGGATCATGGACCGGTTCTCCATTGGTGAAGTCTACGGCATCCACAATGCGCCGGGATTGCCGGTGGGGGACTTCCTGACCACCTCTGGTGCTCTGATGGCGGCTGTGGATGAGTTTCATATTAACATTCAGGGTCTTGGTGGCCATGGTGCTATGCCGCATGAGACCCGTGATCCGGTGATGGCGGCCTGTGGTATTGCCCAGGCGATCCAGACCATTGTCAGCCGCAATCACTATGCGTTGCAGGATCTGGTGATCTCGGTCACCCAGATCCACACCGGCACCACTGACAATGTGATTCCCGATACCGCCTATATCAATGGCACCGTGCGTACCTTTGACCCCGAGGTGCAGGCGATGGTGATGAGGCGGATGCAGGAGATTGTCGACGGTCAGGCGGCGAGCTACGGGGTCGAGGCCAAGTTGGGTTATGAAATTGGTTATCCTGCCACCATCAATCACGCCGACAAAGCGGCGTTTGCGGTTGGCGTGGCCAGGGAGGTCTCGGGCGACAGCCATGTGGAGGCCGAGGGGCGCCGGGAAATGGGCGCTGAAGATTTCTCATATATGTTGCAGGCGCGTCCGGGGGCCTATCTGTTTTTGGGACAGGGCGAGAGCGCGGGCCTGCATCACCCGAAATATGACTTCAATGATGAGATCGCGCCGATTGGAGCCTCATTCTTTGCCCGGCTGGTTGAGCGGTCGCAAGCCCTGCGCTGACGGGGTTGGCAACAGGTGAGGTGACAGGCGGCAAGCGCTGGTCTATGCCAGAGCGCAGTCGCAGGCTGAAGGGTATGAGAAAATGGCATTGGAAGATGCAAAATACTTGGTCGATGAGGCCTTTACGCGCGAAGACCTGAAGGGGTTGAGCTTTGAGAATACTTTTGGCGGCGCCACGTCGTTTTTGCGGCGCCGCTATCGTAAGGATCTGACCGGCGTTGATATCGCGGTTACCGGAATACCGTTTGATCAGGCGGTGACCAACCGTCCCGGAACCCGTCTGGGGCCGCGGGCCATCCGTGAGGCCAGCGCCTTGCAAAGCCCGGATGCGCCTTATGGTTGGGGCTATGACCCGCTGAGCGAGTTTGCGATTATTGATTATGGTGATCTGGCCTTTGACTACGCGAATATTGCCGGCTTTCCAGATGCGCTGCAAAAGCATATTCACCGCATTCTGGCCGCCGATGTGGCCTCGGTCGCCTTGGGCGGGGATCACTATATCACCTTTCCCATCCTCAAGGCCTATGCCGAGAAATACGGACCAATGGCGCTGTTGCAGTTTGACGCACATAGTGACAGTTGGGCGGATGACGATATGGACCGGGTTGATCACGGCACCTTTGTCTACAAGGCGATCAAGATGGGGCTGATTGATCCTGCGCGCTCGGTTCAGGTTGGTATTCGCACCAGCAACGAAGACACAATGGGAATGAATATCATTGACGCCGCCGAGGTGCATGAGATCGGCGCGGCGGCAACGGCGCGCCGGATCACAGAGATCCTGGGCGACCACCCGACCTATCTGAGCTTTGATATTGACGGCTTGGACCCGGCCTATGCTCCGGGAACCGGGACGCCGGTCTGGGGCGGGCTGACCTCGGCGCAGGCGGCGCGCATTCTGCGCGACATCGCCGGCATCAACATTATGGGCGGTGATGTGGTTGAAGTGTCGCCACCATTTGATACCACGGGGGCCACGGCCATTGCCGCAGCCCATGTGGCCACTGAAATTATCTGCCTGTTGGGCTGGAATATGAGAAACAATGACTGAGTATAATCAACCGATCAGCGGCAACGACCTGGCTAGGTTTTCGGGCCCGGGGACCTTTATGAGATTGCCGCAGGCGGCGTCCCTTGCGGGTCTGGATGTGGCGGTGTTAGGAATCCCGATGGATATCGGCACCTCGTGGCGATCCGGCACCCGCTTCGGCCCCAAACAGATACGGGCCGAGAGCGCCATGATCCGGCCCTATAATATGGCCACCAAGGCGGCGCCATTTGATTACCTGCAAATCGCCGATATCGGTGATCTTGCGATCAACACCTTCTCGTTGCCGGACAGCCTGCGTATCATCGAGTCCAGCTATGACGCGATTGTGGCCACCAATGTGGTGCCGGTGGCGATGGGCGGCGATCACTCGATCACCCTGCCGATCCTGCGCTCCATCGCCAAGAAATATGGCCCGGTGGCGGTGGTGCATGTGGATGCCCATGCGGATGTCAATGACGAGATGTTCGGCGAAAAGGAAACTCATGGCACCGTGTTTCGCCGGGCCTATGAGGAAGGTCTGATACAGGCGGACAAGACTTATCAGGTTGGACTGCGCGGAACCGGCTATGCGGCCAGCGATTTCACCGAGGCGCAGGGCTGGGGCTTTCAGCAATTCCCGGCGGCTGAACTGTGGCATCGGTCGCTGAGCAATCTGGGTGCGGAAATACGGCGCGATATTGGCAATAGGCCGACCTATCTGACCTATGATATTGACAGTCTTGATCCGGCCTATGCACCGGGCACCGGAACTCCCGAGATCGGCGGCTTGACGACTCCACAGGCGTTGGAACTGATCCGGGCCTTGCGGGGGGTGAATATTGTCGGCTGTGATCTGGTCGAGGTGTCGCCGCCGTATGACACCACCGGCAACACCGCCTTGACGGGCGCCAACCTGTTGTATGAGATGCTGTGCATACTGCCGGGTGTGACAACAAAATAAGATGGCTCCCCAAATCCAATTGTGGCTTTGGGGCCGCATCACAGCGGGGGGCGGCTGAGGTATGGGACGAATTATGATATTTGGCTGGATTTGTTTGGCCGCTGTTGTGGTGGTGCTGGGCTTGATCCGGCTGGCTCCGGTTGACCCGATTGACTGGAACATCCAACCGGAGTTTTCCGAGGATAAGAGGTTTCGCGGTGGTGTGTTCCGGGTGGTGCAAACTGGCCCAAGCGGGTTGGCCCGGTTTGATCGGGTGGCCAGTGCCGCACCGCGGACCAAACTGCTGGCAGGCTCCGTCGAGGACGGCTTGGCGACCTATGTGACCCGGACCAAATTTATGGGATTTCCCGATTATACCACGGCACGACAAGACGGGGATTTTCTGAAAGTCTATGCCCGGCTGCGATTTGGACGGTCAGATCTGGGCGTGAACGGGGCGCGGATTGCCGACTGGTTGTTGCAAATGGGACTTCAGGCGGTTCCCGAGGCGACGTCGATCGACTAGCAATCGGCGTTTACAGCTGCAGATATGAGGCGACCGGGCTGTCGTCGCTTTGGTTTTGATCCAGCGAGGAGGACAGGCAGCCCTGCTGCACCTCGCGCCACATCGGCACATTCAGCGACATTTGGCACTGCGCCATGAACATGCGTCCGTCAACCTGCAGACAGATGGTCTGGCCCATTTCCACCCGTGATCCAGACCGGTCGGTGCAATAGCACTCGATGGTCTTGCCACCGGGGACAACGACATCAGACAGCAGGGGTTGGGCCCACAGGGCAAGGGTGGCGGCGATAACGGCTCTGGCATGTTGCATGGCGCTAGCATATCACAAGGATCAGGCCAGACCAAATTTCACCACAAGCGGATCACCCACCTATGGTTCCCGAACAACGTCTTGAACAGATCATTCAGCGGTTTCAGTATCTTGAAGCCTTGATGTCCGATGGCACCAGTGGCAGCGATATTGCCCAGCTGGCCAAGGAGTACTCGGACCTGCGCCCGGTTGTGGAACAGATCATGTCCTATCGACGGCTCATTTCCGATCTGGGTGACGCACAAGAGATGCTGTCGGACCCGGATATGAAGGGGCTTGCCGAAGAGGAAATCCCGCTGCTGAAGGCGGCGATACCGGCTGCCGAGACTGCCTTGCAACTGGCGTTATTGCCGAAAGACGCGGCAGACACCAAGCCGGCCATGCTGGAAATTCGCCCCGGTACCGGCGGCGACGAGGCGGCGCTGTTTGCCGCAGACCTGCTGCGCATGTACCAGCGCTACTCCGAAGCGCGTGGCTGGAAGTTCGAGGTTCTGGAGGAACAATTCACCGAATTGGGCGGCATCAAGGAAGTTGTGGCCCATATCAAAGGTGAAAATGTCTTTGCCCGAATGAAGTTCGAATCTGGTGTGCACCGGGTGCAGCGGGTTCCGACCACTGAAAGTGGCGGCCGTATCCACACCTCGGCTGCAACTGTCGCGGTGCTGCCCGAGGCCGAAGATGTGGATATCGAGATCAACGCCACGGACCTGCGCATTGATACCATGCGGGCCTCCGGTGCCGGTGGTCAGCACGTGAACACCACCGATTCTGCGGTGCGCATCACCCATCTGCCCACTGGAGTCGTTGTCACCAGCTCGGAAAAATCGCAGCACCGCAACCGTGAGATTGCGATGCAGGTGCTGAAGACCCGGCTGTATGATCTGGAACGTCAGCGGGTGGACAGTGAACGCTCGGCGGACCGCGCGGCGCAGGTGGGGTCGGGGGATCGCTCGGAACGCATCCGCACCTATAATTTCCCGCAGGGCCGGATGACCGATCACCGTATCAACCTGACGCTCTACAAGCTGGATCAGGTGATGGCCGGGGATCTGGACGAGGTGATCAACGCCTTGCTGGCGGACAATCAGGCGCGGCTTCTGGCCGAAATGGGCCAATGAGCGGCGCCCGGACCGCAGCGCAGGCGATGGTTACCGCCACCGCACGGCTGCGCGCCGCCGGGGTGCCGGACCCGGCCCGTGATGCCCGCGTGTTGCTGGCCCATGCGGCCCGGATCGAGGCCAGCCGGGTCACCCTGATCGCCCCTGAGGATCTGGATCCTGATATTGCCGACCGCTATGAACAGTTGATTGCGCTGCGGGCCATTCGGGTGCCAGTGTCGCATTTGTTGGGCGAGCGCGCGTTTTATGGTCGCCGGTTCAAAGTGTCGGGTGATGTTCTGGATCCGCGTCCGGAAACCGAATGCCTGATCGAGGCGGCCCTTGCATTGCCGTTTCAGCGGCTGTTGGATCTGGGCACCGGCTCGGGTTGCATTCTGGTGACGCTGCTGGCGGAACAACCGCTGGCCACCGGCCTTGGGGTGGATCTAAGCGAAGCCGCCTGTTTGCAGGCCAGCGCCAATGCGGTGCTGCAGCGGGTGCAAGCGCGGGCTGATATTCGCCAATCGGACTGGTTTCAGACCGTGGATGGAAAATTTGATCTCATCGTCTCCAACCCGCCCTATATCGCGCTGTCTGAAATGCCGGGTCTGTCGGCCGAGGTGCGCGACCACGAACCGCAAATGGCGCTGACTGATGGCGGTGACGGTTTGGGCGCCTATCGCCGTATCGCCAGCGAGGTGGGGAATTTTCTTACCCCGGGCGGTCGCCTGTTGGTTGAAATCGGCCCAACCCAGGCGGTGGCGGTGGCGGGTCTGTTCGAGCAGGCCGGCCTGCGTCAGATCCGGGTGGTTCAGGATTTGGATGGCCGGAATCGAGTGGTTTGTGCGCAAGCCGACTAAATGGGATGCGTTTGGCCGCTAAATCAGCATTTTTGATCGAAAAAAGTGGAAAAATCCCATCCTGCCCCTTGTCTGGATGTGCTGGACAGGGTTACACATAGGTGTCGCAGAGTGTTCGGTTTAAAATCCTTACCGGCGACACCAAGCCCAAAATGGTCGATGATCCGGCGCTAATAGGTGCACTTTGGGATCTGCGACGCAACGAATCAAGGCTGACGTTAAACAAATGAGATCGTCTAAAACACGTTCGCGGTCGAAATCGAACCGCAATCGCCCCACTGGTGGTGGTAATGTTGTGAACCGGGTGTTCGATAGCTCGGGCCCAGAGGGCAAGGTGCGTGGCACCCCGCAACAAATCATCGACAAATACAATCAACTGGCGCGCGATGCCCAGTTGGGCAATGATGGGGTCGCCGTTGAGAACTTCCAACAGCATGCAGAGCATTATATGCGAATGCTGGGAGAGGCTCAGCGCGAGCAGGATACCCGCCGCGAAGAGCAGGAACGGCAAAATCGCGAGCGCCAGGTTGAGCGCGACCGGGAACGCGCCGAGCGTCAGGAGCGCGATGCCGCGGCCCGCAGTGACGCTGCGGCCCGGAATGAACCGGCAGCCGCCCCTCGCGATGATCCGGCAGGGGCGCCACAGCCTGATGTCCTGGAGGTGAGCAACACGGTCGAACCGGCAGCGGATTCCGGTCTGGTCGAGACGCCGGAAAGCAAACCTAAGAAAACCAGCACACGCCGCCCGCGGACGCGCAAACCCGCTCCAAAACCTCAGGAACCAGTCGCCATCAAAGCGGTAGAGGAACCTGCGGCAGCTAAGGCTGAAACACCAGTGGCGCCGGTCGCGCCCAAGGTTGAGGCGCCGGTTGCGCCGGTCGCACCCAAGGTTGAGGCGCCAGCGGCGTCAGACCGTAAGACTGGCGATACGCCTGAAGCGGCTGAGTAAGCCTGTTTAATAGAGACAGAGAAAAGCCCCGGTCCAGTTGGACCGGGGCTTTTTGCATTTGGGGCGCCGTGGTGACGCCCCGCAGAATGTCAAAGCCATAGAGGTTCTCGCGAACTGGGGATTGGAAAATCCTTAGGCGGGTGTCGCCGTCAGGTCCCAGGGTTCAAGCTGCGCGCCAGGGCGCAGAACGCTTCGAGACCAACCTGCTCTGCGCGCTCGGTCGGAGGAATGCCCGCAGCCTTCAGGTGGTCTTCGATGTCCGGAGACACGCTTTTCAACGCCGATCGCAGCATTTTCCTGCGCTGGTTGAAGGCGGCGGCCACCACCTGATTCAGGGTGCCCGCATCGGCCGGAAACCGAGGTTCGGGCAGCGCCGTCAGATGGACAACTGCGCTGGACACCTTTGGTGGTGGGGTGAAGGCTCCGGGCGGTAGCGACATCACGATATGCGGCTCGGCGCGCCACTGTGCCAACAGGGCGAGGCGGCCATATTTCTTGCTGCCCGGCTGCGCCACTATGCGTTCGGCCACTTCGCGCTGGAACATCAGGGTCAGGCTCTGCCAGAACGGCGGCCATTGTTTGGGGGTCAGCCAGCGCACCAGCAATTCGGTGCCGATATTATAGGGCAGGTTGGCAGCAACCCGGATTGGCGAGGTCAGGTGCTCAAGTGGATTGATCTCCAGCGCATCGCCTTCGATCACCTGCAGGCGATTGGGGTAGGCGGCGGCGATCTGGGCCAGCGCGGGCAGGCAGCGTGCGTCTTTCTCGACGGCCAGCACCCGTCGGGCCCCCTCGGCCAGCAGGCCTCGGGTCAAACCACCAGGGCCGGGGCCGATTTCCAATACGTCGCAACCGGACAGATCACCGGCCAGGCGGGCGATCTTGGCCGTCAGGTTCAGGTCCAGCAGAAAGTTCTGGCCCAGAGATTTGCGGGCGGAGAGTTGGTGGTCTGCAATAACCTCGCGCAGGGGAGGCAGGCTGTCGATGGTGGTCATATTGTTTCTAACTTGGGGCTGGACGTTGGGGCAGGACATTGGGGCTGGGCGTTTTTTTGGGGAGGGCTTCAAAATTTTATGCCTCCGGCGGGGATATTTGCAGCCAGATGAAGGATCAAGCGGTTTTGGCCATGGTCTGCGCCATTTTGAGCGCTTCGATCAGGCTGCTGGGATTGGCCTGTCCCAAGCCTGCGATATCACAGGCGGTGCCGTGATCCGGGGAGGTGCGAATGAAGGGTAGGCCGAGGGTGACATTGACGCCGCGGTCAAAATCCAGTGTTTTGATCGGGATCAGCGCCTGGTCGTGGTACATGCAGATGGCCGCATCGTAGCGGGCGCGGGCGGCGGCGTGGAACAGGGTGTCGGCGGGATGTGGACCGGTGAGATCATAGCTGTCAGTCTGCATGTCTTGAAGCAGGGCATTGATCCAGTCGAGTTCCTCGGAACCCATGGCGCCGCCTTCGCCCGCATGAGGGTTCAGGCCGGCCACTGCGATGCGCGGGTGAGGGATGCCGAATTGGTTTTGCAAACCTTTGACGGTGATCTCGATGGTTTCGCGCAGCAGAACCGGGGTCAGACGCCGGGGCACCTGGGCCAGGGCAATATGAATGGTGGCAGGCACCACCCGCAACTGCTCACAGGCCAGCATCATCACCACGCGGTTGCGCCCGGCCAGCGCCGCCAGAAATTCGGTGTGGCCCGGATAGGCGAAATCTGCGCCGTCGATCAGGGCTTTCTTATGGATCGGTGCGGTGCAGAGCGCCGAGGCCTGGCCGCTTTGGACAAGGCTGACGGCGGTTTCGATCGACTGGATGACACCTGCGGCGTGCCGCGCAACAGGCAGTCCTGCGATGGCGGCACCGTCAAAAGCCATGGGAAAAACCGGCAGTGCGGTGGCGCAGACAGTCAGGGCTTCGGCAGGGGTGGAAATTTCCACAAACGCAGTGCCCTCAGGAAGATGACGGGGATCGCCGATCCAGAAAAAAGGGCAACTGTCGCGCAGCTTGTCCCAGGCCTTGGCAGCGATTTCAGGGCCCACTCCGGCGGGTTCCCCACAGCTGAGGGCAATGGGGGGGATTGGGCTCATTTTATCACGATTTCGGCGTCAGCACGCAGCTGTTCAATGAAACTGTCGGAGTAGGCCTCAAGCCGTTGTTGGGTGAGCGCATTTGCGACCCCCTGACGGCCGTCGTCCTCGCCGCTGCCCAGATCAGCGGTGCGGCCGCACATCATCAGCAGCACCAGGGTTTGGCCATTGTTGCGGGTCAGCACGGCTGAGGTCTCGCCGCTGTCAAGTTTTGCCAGCTCCAGCGCCACATCCTGCGGGATCTCCGCCGGGGCCAGGCTCTGGATCTCCAGCACCGCGGGATCCTGGTCTTTGGCGATGCCGTAGAGGTCGTCACAGGTGTCGATCTGGGCGGCGACCTGTTGCGCGGTTGCCTGCGCCTGCGGGCTGTGACCACCGGCAATCAGGTAGCTGGCGTATTCGATAGCCGCAAAGCGAGGGACGGCCCCGGCGACTTCCCGGACGTCGCGCATCTGAAATAGGGCAATGGCACCCTGTACTTGCAGCGGCGAGGTGATTTCGCCTGCGTTCAGAGCCAACACAACCTCCTGCAGTTGTGGCGGTAGCTTGGTCAGCGAGACCCAGGGCAGGTGACCCTGATTGTTGCGGCTGTCGGCAGCGGAATATTGTGTCGCGGCGGATGAAAAGGCTGCAAAGCTGTCCAGCTGGCTGATTTGTTCTGCGAGTTCTTTAACCTGACCCACATTCTGTTCATTGATCGGGATGATCACTTCGGACAGCAGCACTTGCACGCCACCGGTGCCGGCCCGGCCCATGGCCCGGTCGATTTCGCTTTCACTGGGGCGCGCTAGGGACAGGAACCGCGAGCCGACATAGTCCCGCCAGCTCAGGCCGGCAATGGTGTAGTCGCGCAGGGTTTCGGGGGCCACATCATTTTCCGCCAGCGCCTTGAGAAATTCCTCGAGGGTCAGGTTGGCCCGACCGGCGAATTCGGTCATGCCAAGGGTAATCGCCTCTTCGGAGATCGTGATCCCCGCCTGGGCCGTGGCCTCTTGCTGCAGCCGGTCGTTGATCAGATCCTCAAGCGCCCGTTTATTGGGGTCGCCTGGGGTGCCAAGCAGCCGCATGAACTGGGTCCGTTGTTCCAGTTCATAATTTGTGATCACCGATTCATTGACGGTGATAGCTGGCGAAAATAACCCCTGTGCTGACGTGGATTGCGGCACAATGACCGCCGTACCAAGAAAGAGGGCCGTGTAGGTTACACGGGCTGTGCCGCGGACCAGATCCGGGGCAGAGAACCAAGACTTTAGGAATTGCTGCATGATCGCCTGTAATTTTGTGTGCCGCTATCAACGGAAAACCCGTTCAATGCGATGGTAAAGCCGAAATCGGTCGAAGGCTCAACACTTGATGTGGTAGTATAGCGCCTGTTAACTGAAAGATCGACCTTGACGCATTCGTTTGTGTAGACAAATCCAATACCGGCGCGTGACGCACGAGAATCGGAAATATCGTAGCGCAGATTGGCGCTGGCGGACCAGTTCGAATGAATCTGATACCGGCCATTGAACCAGAACTCCGAGGTTTCCTCGGTTCGGCCTTCGGCCGCATCGGTGCCCAGCCATAGGTAGCTGCCTGAAATCTGGGCGTTCTGGTTGGACCAATCGCCGCGCAGCTCGGCCTTGGAAAAATTCAGCGCGCCATTTAGCAAGCCGCGTGTTGTGATTGCGATACCGTCGTTAAGCTTGAGCTGCCCGGCCATCAATATATCGGAGGAGGTGCCGCTAAGGCCCGAGGATTTGGTGAATTGGCTGTCTGCCGTGCTGCGAAACACTTGGCCGAGGGTGGCGGAGGCCTGCCAGCCGTTTTGCGAATACCGAGCCCAGTTGATGCCATAAACCAAGGTCACGCCATCCTCGCGGGCATCGGTTGCCGGAAACCGGGACATTTCCAGCAAATTGCCCTGATCAAACTCGACGAAATTGCTTTCGTCATTGGGCACCGCATTGCCAATGGTATCGCTCCAGCCCAGCTGCACAATCGGTTCCAGGAATTCCGAGCCCCCAGAGGTGGTCTGGCGCGTCATTGGCAGCCGAAATGTAATGGCGCCGCGTGGCGTCAGACGGGATTCATTTGACGAATATGTACTGTCATCCTGAATGTTGAACGCATCGGCGGACAGGCCAAATTGGGTTTGGGTGACAACTCCGTTCTGCAGGTGCCATTCGCGTTGCCAGTTGGCATCCACCGTGGTGCGGCCGACATCGCGGCCTATAACATCAGTGTTCGAAGAGCGGTTGTGGGCATGGGCCAGCAGGGTCATTTGCAACTCACCGCCCAATTGCGCCGGATGAAAGCGCTGCTGATAATAAATGTCACCGATCGAGGACGGAATTTCAGTCTGCTCGTCGGAATCCCGCAGCGTTTTGTAGTAAATCATACTGGTGATGAACAGGCTGTCGCGATTGACTTTTGTCAGCGTCAACTGCGAGCGCAGACGGTCGAGATCTGGCAGCCCGTAATCGGCAAGATAGGCATCGTCCGAGACGGTTCTGATTTGAAATTTAAGATTATAGCCCTTGTGCAGATCAAAGGCGCCATCGGCAAACAGATAACCGCGGGTATCGCCGGGCTGCAGGTCATCGCGGGTCAAGGCGCCTTCGACTTCCAGGGTTCCCGTTTTGAAGGCCTGTCGGTAGCGGGCGTCAAGGGTGCGTGTTTTGGACGACAGGTAGGGGGCCAGTGTTAGGTCCCGGGAATCGCCCAGAGTGAAGAAGTAAGGCACTTTGATCCCGGTGCCCAAACCCGACGTGGTGCGCACCGACGGCACCAGTAAACCCGAGGCGCGCTCCAGTGTCGGATCGGGCAGGCGCAGAGCAGGGAAATAGAACACTGGCACATCCAGGATTCGGAATTGCGCGTTCTCAAAGTAGAGCTGTCTTTCCAGCTGGTCGTGGGTGACCTTCTCGGCCCGGATTTGCCAGAGCGGCGGCGAGCCATCATCACAGATCTGGCAGGAGGTGGCCGATGTCTTGTAGAGTTGCGTATAGCGACCACTGACCCGGGTCATCTGCACCGAGGCCAGTTGAAGCTGCTGCTGAAACACCATGCGGGCCCCCTGGAGGATGCCATTGCGGAGGTCTTTGTCCATCTCGGCAGCATTTGCCAGAATGGTGATCTCGCCGCCCTGATCTATGCGAATAGGGCCCTCGATATGAAGAGTGCCCTTGTCGCGGTCAAAGGTGATTTTCTGTGCCCGCAGGCGGATGTCGCCCTGAAATGCTTCGACATTGCCCTCGGCGATCAAGGTGCGGTCCGGGGTGATGTAGACCGTATCGGCAACCAGCAATGCCGGCCGTCTGTCCTCCACTGACACCGAGGTTTGCTGGGCACCGGCCGTTGAGGCCAGGATCATCCAGGGAACAAAGGTCAATGCGTATAGAGTGCGACGCATGTTAGCCATCCTCCGCATGCAGCAGCAGGCCAAGGGTCAGCATGAGCGAGGCAACTGGCGGCGCCCAGGCCGCCAGGCTGACCGGGATCTGGCCGTTCTCACCGAGGATTTGAGCGAAATTACGGATGAAATAGAGGCCAAAGCCCAACAACACGGCCATCAGAACCGCCAGCCCGGTGCCTCCCGACCGCGCGTGACGCATGGTGAACGCTGCGCCGACCAGAACCATGGCCATCAGAAACAACGGCCGCGCCAGTTCCACCTGAAACCGAACCTCATGCCGCTTGGTTGAAAACCCGGCCTGGCCAAGGACCCGAATTGTCTCTGGCAGCTCATAGATCGAAATCCCGCTGGCGGAGCCAATACTGTCGCGAATCCGATCCTGGGTCAGGGTTGTCGGCAGTTTAAGTTCGTCATGAATGGCCGAGTTTGTTTCAGGGTTTAGACCCGGTGTCAGAGGCCAGGCCTTGGCATTTTTCAACAGCCAGACGTCCCCTTGAATTTGAGCACTTTCAGCGATGATCTGGCGCACGGGCCCTCCGTCGGGAGCATAAGAAACGATGGTGACATCATGCAGGCTGATATTGCCGGCCTCACCGCCATAGCCAGCGGCATGAATGACGGACTGTCCCTGAGCCCCTCCCTGGCGCAGCCAAAGGCCCTCACCAGACAGCGACACCGCCGCTGAGCCGTCGGTGCGGTAGGAATCCGCCAGATCCTGATACCGGTTTGAGGTGGCTGCAACAATAGGGTTCAGCGTGGTGACTGTCAGCACGCCAATCAGCGCAGCCATGCTCAGCGGTGCGGCCAAGGCGCGCAGCCCTGACCGGCCTATGGCCCGGGTCACCACCAATTCGCTACTGCGTGCAAGACCGACAAACAACACAATGGTGGATAGAATCATGATCAGCGGCAGAAACTGGTCCAACGCGGCCGGCGCCGTCAATAAGGTCAGGTTTACCAGCTGACCAAAACTAAGACCGAGCCCGTCAAAACGACGGAACTGTTCGTTGAGGTCTATCAACATCACCAGAGTAAGCAAAACAATGCAAATGATGGCGAACCATTGCAGGAAGCGGCGCGCATAATAGAGGTCTAGCGTCACTGGGCAGCCTCTCTTGTCGCCGGTTGTGAGGGGCGTCTAAACAGTTTGATCGGATGTGCTGCAAGTTGAAGGAAGATGGCTGCGATCACCAGCCCAATTGCCGAGGGCAGATAGATCAGTGGCCAAAGATCGGCATTCTCAAGGACCGGCCCAGCCACCACGCCGCGCAGGCCTTCGATGACAACCAACAGCACAAAGGCCAGCAGCGCCTGACGCCACACTCCGAACCGTGAAAATGTCCCCAGCATCAGTGACGAAAACCCGATCAACACAACCGCCACGCAGACAAGCGCCCGGGCAAAGCGCAGATGCAGTTCTTCGGTCAATTGGCCGCGACTGAATTTTTCCTGCTCGGCAATCTGATCCAGGCGCGTCAGCAACTCATAACTGGGAATAACCCGAATGCCGCGGTTTTTCTGACCGCTTTTGTCCGTCAAACTGCTGATGTCATATGAGAAATCAGAAAAAACAGTTGATGATAACCTACGACCCTGAAGATCCATGCGAAGCGCCATTCCGTCCACCATCACCAGATGGGAGCGATCCTGATCTCGAACCAGAAAGGCCCGCGCCCCGGTATAGAGGACGCTTTGACCCGGGGTGCGCCGGTCGGACAGGAATACATCGTTCAGCGTTCCGTCCGGGTCGATTTTGCGAATGTAAACGGTCACGCCCTTAGCGGGGTGAAGAAAACTGCCTTCGTTCAACAGCTTGGCGGTAATATTGCGGGTGACTTCGGATTCACGGTCCTTCAGCTGGCCAATCGATGCAGGCAGCAGAAAATGGGTGAGCACCGACATCATCAGCGCAGTGACAACACCAAAAACAAGCGCTGGCCGCGCCATTTGCCAGGGGCTGGTGCCGGTGGCCCGCAACACGGTCAGCTCACTTTCTCTGCTCAGCCGGTTGGTCACCCAAACCGCCGAGGCAAAGGCGGCAACCGGCAACACCATCCGCACAAGATTAGGAAGCGCCAATGCGGTGAATTCAAGAAACACAAGCGAAGACTGTCCATCGCCAATCAGGCGGTCAAACAGCACCACAGCCCGGTTGATCCAGAACACCGCCACCAGGATCAGCGAGAAGAAGCCGAAAAACAGTAGATATTGGGACAGCAGGTATCTGTCGAATCGTGACACTGCGACCCCCCCAGATCTAGCCAAATTTATTGTCGCCGATGTTAGCGTAGATTGAGGCCGGGTAAAACTGCAATTTCAACGTCAACGCAGATCCTTCGCGTTCGACTGCCCCTAGCCAATTGCGGTGTCGCAGGCTAGCTGTTGCGGCACCTCGCATCAACCTAAGCTGGAGCCCGCTTCATGAGCCATCTGACACCAATCCGTTTTGTCGATTACGACCCCAAGTCACTGTCAGAACAGGTCGGGCGTCTGGTGATCCTGATCACCCCCGAGGGCATCATGGATCACGCTGGGCGCAGCGCCAACCGTCTGAGCAAAGGCGCCGTGGCGCGGCTCATCGCCAGCGACAGTTTTACAAAGGCCAAGACCGGTCAGATCATCTCGCTGGGCTGGCCTGCGGGCCTGCAGGTCGAAGCGTTGGATGTGCTGGTATTGCCACGCCGGGTCACTCCGATCGAAGCCCGCAAGGCCGGTGCGGCCCTGGCCAAAATTGGGGCCGGTAAGGTCATGACGGTGATGGCTGGATCAATGCCCAAAGCGGCGGATCTGGCGCTTGGTATTGCTCTGCGCAGTTATTCTTTCGATCAGCATAAAACGGCCCAGGACAGCAAGACAGTCGAGGCCGTGGTGATTGCGCATAAGGCGCATGAAGAGATTGCTGCGAAATTTGCACCGATGCTGGCGGTGGCCGAAGGCGTCCACATGACCCGCGATCTGATCAATGAGCCGGCCAATGTACTGACCACAACCGAATTCGCCAATCGCCTGGTTGAGATGGAAGCCATCGGCCTGAAGGTCGAGGTGCTGGACGAGCCGCAGCTGGAAGAGCTGGGGATGCGCTCGCTGCTCTGTGTGGGGCAGGGGTCCGATAGCCCTTCCAAAGTGGTGATCATGCAGTGGAATGGCGGCCTTGAGGGCGAGGCTCCGCTGGCGCTGGTCGGCAAGGGCGTGGTGTTTGACACCGGCGGTATCTCATTGAAACCGGCGGGCGGCATGGAAGATATGACCATGGACATGGGCGGTGCGGGCGTGGTGGCCGGCACCATGCGGGCGCTGGCGCTGCGTGGCGCCAAGGCCAATGTGGTTGGCTTGGTTGGGCTGGTGGAAAACATGCCCTCTGGCAATGCCACCCGCCCCGGTGATGTGGTGACCTCGATGAAGGGGGACACCATCGAGGTGATCAACACCGATGCCGAAGGTCGTTTGGTGCTCTGCGATGTGATGTGGTACACGCAGGAGCGGTTCAACCCGGTTGCGATGATTGACCTCGCGACCCTGACAGGGGCTATTATCGTTGGGTTGGGCCATGAAAATGCCGGCGTGTTTTCAAACAATGACGCGCTGTGCAATGCCTTTCTCAAAGCCGCGGCTGCCGAAGATGAAGGCGCTTGGCGGATGCCCCTGGGCAAGGGCTACGATGATCTGATTAAATCCCGCATCGCGGATATTAAGAACACCGGCGGCCGCGCCGCGGGTTCCGTTACCGCAGCCCAGTTCCTGAAGCGGTTCGTCACGGACGAGACCCCTTGGATTCACCTGGATATTGCCGGCGTTGCCTCGGTCAAATCAGACACCACCTATGCGCCCAAGGGGGCCACCGGCTGGGGAGTGTCTGCGCTGAACCGGCTGGTATACACCGGATTCGAGACGCAGACCGAGACGCAGACCGAGACGGAGTGAGGCGATAATGGGCGCAGTCTTCTTTTATCACCTCACCCGCAGGCCATTGGAACAGACCTTACCCATGCTGCTGGAAAAGGCACGGGGAGCGGGCTGGTGGGTTGCGGTTCGCGGTCGTGATCCGGATCGCATGGGGTGGTTGGACGAACATCTCTGGCAGGGCGCTAAGGATAGTTTTCTGCCACACGGGGTGCAGGGTGGGCCCAATGATGCGCTGCAGCCGGTATTGCTGACAACTGGTGCAATGGCTGCCAATACCCCGGATTGCGTGATGGCTGTCGACGGTGCATCGGTGAGTTCGGATGAGGTCGAGGCGTTGCAGCGGGTCTGTGTCTTGTTTGACGGCACCGACGCAGATGCCGTTAAACGCGCGCGCAGCCAGTGGAAGACACTGACGGAGGCTGGCTGTTCGGCACAATACTGGTCCGAGGACTCGGGGCAGTGGGAAAAAAAGGCAGAGACCTGAGGGCAGGGGCGCTGCCCCTCTTGGCCTGCGGCCAATTCACCCTGAGGTATTTTGGACAAGAAGAAGCCGGGCTGGCTCTTCCCTTAACCGAACGTTAACCAAGATCTGATCTTGTTCCTTGTGCGGTACAGGCTGAGGAGCCAATGACCGCACAAGGAGAAGCCTCGCTGCGCGACCCATCTGCGTCACGTGGCGGGGTGCCTAGCGATTAGCCTTAAAGTGTCTTGCCACCGATGTGGGCGCCGCCTGTTATTCTTCTTGTTTCAAATACCTCCGCCGGAGGCCTGCGCCAACAGGCGCATTTTTTGGTTAGCGGGTCAAGACCAACGAGCCGTTGCGAATTTCAATGCTGGACCAGCGTTGAAGATAGCTCATACCAAGCAGCGATTGGTCCAACTCGCCCTGGTTGACCCAGACCCGGACATTTTTGTCAGTGATGGGGCCCAGTGAAATACTGTCAAGCCAGACCGAGGCGGTGCGCACCTCTCCGTTGGCGGTGTTGGCGCGGCCCAGGTAGGCCAGGGTATCAGGGTCTATTCCGGCCCTGCGCGCATCTTTTGCGTTCAATACAACATCGGTGGCACCGGTATCGACCAGAAAGGTGATGGGCACGGAATTGATGTGGAGAGTCAGATAATAGTGACCGTCGGCTGAGCGTGGTACCGAGATCTGGCCGCTGTTGCGGATCACGGATTGTTGCGAAAGGACCGTGCGGCGGATGTCATCCCAGAGCCCATAACCTGCAATCACGCCCAGAAAGATAAAGGCCCAAATGGCGAGCTGCTGTATTGTTTTTCCCAGCTGCTGGCGGTTTTGTACAAACACCCAAGACCCCACAGCCGCCAGCATCAGCACAAGGTAGATCACCCGGCCGTAATCGACATCTGTCATCAAACATCCTCCTGCGGTCCCATTTAGGCGCTGATGCGGAACCTGCTAGCCAGCAAATCCGAAGTCCTTTAGCCCGTCGAGAATGAACTGCACCGACAGCGCGGCCAGCAGCATTCCCAGAAGCCGGGTGATCACATTGATACCGGTTTTACCCAGCATGCGCTCAAAGTGGCCAGAGGCGAGGAACATCACCACCAGAACGGCCAGCACCGCCAGCATAACGGTTATCACCATGGCAAAGCCTTCGATACCTGGCCTTTGCCCGGCCAGCAAGATCACCGTAGCAATCGAACCTGGTCCGGCAATCAGCGGCATTGCCATTGGAAAAACCGAAGGATCCTCAATGTCGTCGTCGCTGCCCTGATCCTGCCGCCGCTTTGTGCGTCGTTCAAACAGCATGTCCAGTGCGGTGAGAAACAGCAGGGCGCCGCCAGCCACCCGGAAGGCGGCCATCGAGATGCCAACAAATCCCAGCACCGCCTCGCCAAAGGCGGCAAACAGCGCCAGCAGTCCGGCCGCGGTGAAACAAGATCGCAGCCCAACCGAGCGCCGTCTGGCTGGGCTCATGCCTTGAGTCAGTGCCAGAAATACCGGTGTCAGGCCAATCGGATCCACAATGACAAACAGTGTCACAAACGAGGTGATCAGAAAGGCCGTGTCGATCATAGAGCTGCCGCTTTTTCCAGTTTCTCCAGCGCCTTCATCCACATGGTCTCGGCGCGGCCCAGGGCAATCATGACTTCGGCGTGCTTGCTTTGCCAGACCTTGGCCTGATCCTTGTTCTCGGGCTGGTACATCTCGGGATCACCCAGTTTGGTGTCCAGCTTTTCCTTCATCTGGGTCAGCTTTTCCACCCGTTGCTCGCTTTTGCGGGCTTCCGAGCGCAGCGCCAGAATGGCATCCCGGGTGGGGCGTTTTACTTTTGCCTTTTGTGCGGCCGCTTTGGGGGCTGGCTTGTCCTTGGCCAGCAGCAGGTCGCGATAGGAGGCCAGGTCGCCCTCATAGGGGGTCACTGTGCCCTTGGAGACCAGCCACAGACGATCCGCCACCAGGCTGAGCAGGTGCATGTCGTGGCTGACCAGAATCACCGCGCCGCTATAGGCGGTCAGGGCTTCGACCAGGGCCTCGCGGGATTCAATGTCCAGGTGGTTGGTTGGCTCATCGAGAATCAGCATATGCGGCGCGTCAATAGTTGCCAGCAACAAGGACAGCCGCGCCTTTTGGCCGCCGGACAGCCGTCCGACTTCGGTGTCAGCCTGATCCGCACCCAGACCAAAGCCTGCCAGACGGGCGCGCAGTTTCGACTGGCCCTCGCCGGGGCGTTCCCGTTGCAGGTGCATCAGCGGGGTTTCGTCGATGAACAGCTCGTCGACCTGGTGCTGGGCAAAGAAACCAATGCGCAGCTTGTTCGACTGGGTCATCTTGCCCGACATTACCTCGAGGCGCGCCGACAGCATTTTGGCCAGGGTGGATTTACCCTCGCCGTTTTTGCCCAGCAGGGCAATGCGATCGTCCTGGTCGATGCGCAGGTCCATCTTGCTCAAGATCACTTTGCCATCATAACCAACCGAGGCCCCCTCGGTGGCGATGATCGGGGGAGACATCTCTTCGGGCTCGGGGAAGGTGAACACCGTACGTGCGGCATCTTCCGGGGCGCGGATGGTTTCCATCTTCTCCAGCATCTTGACCCGGCTTTGCGCCTGCTTGGCCTTGCTGGCCTTGGCTTTGAAGCGGTCGACAAAGCCCTGCAAATGGGCGCGACGCAGGTCTTGCTTTTTCGCAGCTGCGGCTTGCACCGCCCGGTTAGAGGCACGCTGACGGGCAAATTGATCATAGTTGCCAGAGTAATAGGTCAAGCCGCGTTCTTCGACATGCAGGATGCCACCGACCGAACGGTTCAGCAGTTCGCGATCGTGGCTGATGATAATCACGGTATGTGGGTATTTTACCAGATAGGCTTCCAGCCACAGCGCGCCTTCGAGGTCGAGGTAGTTGGTCGGTTCGTCCAGCAGCAGCAGGTCAGGCTCGGAAAACAGCACCGCAGCCAGAGCCACCCGCATCCGCCAGCCGCCGGAGAAATCCGAGCAGGGGCGCAGCTGGGCTTCGACGTCAAAACCCAGGCCTTTGAGGATCGAAGCGGCACGGGCCTCGGCGGACCAGGCGTCGATATCGGCCAGACGGGTCTGGACATCGGCGATCCGGTGCGGGTCGGTGGCGGTTTCTGCCTCGGCCATCAGCTCGGCGCGTTCGGTGTCGGCCGCCAGAACGGTGTCGATCAGCGACACATTCGATGACGGGGCCTCTTGCGAGATGCCGCCGATACGGGCCTTGTTGGGCAGCGATATTTCGCCAGACTCCAACGCCAGTTCGCCGTAAATCAGCCGGAACAGAGTGGTTTTCCCGGTGCCATTGCGGCCAACTAGGCCAACCTTGTGCCCATTGGGAATGGTGGCGCTGGCGCCTTCGAACAGGGGCCGACCTTCGACCGCGTATGTGATATCTTTGATGCGTAACATAAAGCGGGACGTAGCAGACAGTGACGGTGTGCGCCAGCCTCTGTTATGGGGTTCGATGCGATCTGTTTGTTGAGGCATTTCCGGCGGTCAGACGCCGACTGTCCCCTTTCCAAACGGTGGCTGCCGTGCTACCCGAGCGCCAAATTGGATCACTGGCGGTGGGGCGTTTTGCCCGACCCCAATAACAGGAGAAGCCCGATGGCTCTGGAACGCACATTTTCGATCATCAAGCCCGATGCAACACGCCGTAACCTGACTGGCAAGATCAACGCCAAATTCGAAGACGCTGGCCTGCGCATTGTCGCACAAAAGCGTATTCACCTGACCGTCGCGCAGGCGGGTGAATTCTACAAAGTACACGCCGAGCGTCCGTTCTACGGCGAACTGTGTGAATTCATGGCGTCGGCTCCGATCGTTTGCCAAGTTCTGGAAGGCGAAGGCGCCATTGCCAAGAACCGTGAAGTCATGGGCGCAACCAACCCTGCAGACGCTGCCGCCGGCACTGTCCGCGCTGACTTTGCTGAATCTGTTGGCGAAAACTCGGTTCACGGTTCCGACGCTCCGGAAACTGCTGCTGAAGAGATCGCTTACTTCTTCTCCGGTCTTGAACTGGTCGGCTAAACCTTAGCTGGTTTTGAAAATTGATTGGGCCGTCTGTTCGCGCAGGCGGCCTTTTTATCTGCCGCGGCGCTTAGCGGCGTTTCTCGACGACACCGATCCGGTTCAGCGTCGCCTCCAGCTCTGACAGGCCTTTGTCAAAGGCCCGCGCCTTGATGTCGTCAAACCGGATGCGAAGCGCCTTTTTCTCCTCCCCCTTGCAGTCATTCCACGGCCGGCCCTGCAGGCCCATCACCAACACATAATAGCCAATAAAATGGGGCCTGCTGCCGGTTTTCAGCAGCCGAGCATAGGCCTCATCAGCGCCCAACTCCCGCAGCTGTTCAGCCGTTTGGATGCCGGCACGGGCACAGGATTCTTCATATGCGGGGCCGAGATTGCGGATCGAGGATATTGGTGTGTTCATGGTTCGTTTCTATCCGGGCCAGGCGCGGTTGTCATCCATAGAAACGCCCGGACGGGGGCCCTCTGCGCATCATGGGAATTGACAGTGTACTTACAGTCATTCACCCTCTCTGTGAAATTGAGCGAGGGTGACGGGAATGCCAGCAAACAGAGTGTTGCAAGCAAAGGTGAATATTGAAGGTTTTGATCTGGCGAATCCGCCGCAGGGGTTTGTTGACGATCCGTTTCCCTACTATGACGCGCTTCTGGCCGAGGCTCCGGTGCTGCCGCAGCCGGATGGATCGGTGCTGCTGTGCCGTCACCGGGATCTGGACCGAATCTACCGCGATACCAGCCTGTATTCGTCAGATAAAAAGGCGGCTTTTGGGCCCAAGTTCGGGGTCGGTTCGCCGCTGTTTGAACATCACACCACCTCGCTGGTGTTTTCTGACCCGCCGCTGCACACGCGGGTGCGCCGGATCATGACCTCGGCACTGGCACCGCGCGCTATTGCTCGAATGGAACCGGGGTTGATCGCAACCGTCGATCATTTGCTGGAGGAAATGGCGCAGCGCGACCAGGTGGATCTGATCGAAGATTTTGCCTCTTCGATCCCGATCCAGATCATTGGCAACCTGCTGGACGTGCCGATGGAGGAGCGCGGACCGCTGCGGGACTGGTCGCTGGCGATCCTCGGGGCGCTAGAGCCCACACTGAGCGCGGAGCAGTTGGCCTCCGGTCAGGTGGCCGTTGCCGAGTTCAAAGCCTATTTGTCGGACCTGATTGCGCGGCGGCGGGCACAGCCGGGGGATCTGGAAAATGATGTGCTGACCCGATTGATACAGGGCGAGGGGGGTGACGGCACATTAAGCGAAATCGAGCTGATCCAGAACTGTATCTTCATTCTGAACGCAGGCCATGAAACCACCACCAACCTGATTGGCAACGGATTGGCCCTGTTGCAGGATCATCCGGATCAAAAGGACAGGTTGCTGAACAGGCCAGAGCTGATCAAACCAGCCATTGAAGAGATGTTGCGGTTCCGCTCTCCCAATCAGCTGGGCAACCGCGAAACCACGGCAGAGGTAGAGATCGACGGCAGGATCATCGCCAAGGGCACCAATTTTCATCTGCTGATTGGCGCCGCCAACCGCGACCCCGATGTGTTCGACGCACCTGAGGTTTTTGACGTTTCCCGGGCCCGGAACCGCCATCTGGCCTTTGCCGGTGGTCCCCATGTCTGCGTCGGTCTGACGCTGGCCCGAATGGAAGGCTGGATTGCGATTGGGCGATTTTTGGCGCGGTTCCCGGGTTTTCAGATCCTGCCCGGTCGCATAGGCGGAGGTCGGATGAGATTTCGCGGCTATGCCAAGCTTCCGGCTGTGTTGTGACCGCCGGTGTCAGGACACATCAGAACAGACCGGCTTCTTTTGCAGTGATCGCAGCCTGAGTTCTGTTTTTTGCGTCCAGTTTGCGACACAGGGTCCGCACATGCAGTTTGATGGTCACTTCCTGCAACTCCAGATCGCGGGCAATTTCCTTGTTGGATTGGCCGCGACAAAGACCGCCCAGAACTTCCACCTCGCGCGGGCTAAGTTTCTCAGCCAAGGGGTGAACGTTTGCAGGTGATGGCTCTCTGAGCAGCTCAACCGGGACATAAACCTCGCCGGCGCCCATGAAACGGACGGCGTTCAGCAGCGATTTAGCGCCCATGGTCTTTGGCAGATAGCCAATAGCGCCGGCGTCCAGCGCATCCTGAGCGGTGTGTATGGGGGCACTGCCGGAGAGGATGGCCACGCCCTTGCCGCCATTGCTTTTCAGCGCGCGCGCCAGCCCTTCGAGGCCAAACATCCCCGGCATGTTATAGTCGAGCAGAACAAGATCAAACGGACCGGTCTTTTCGATCTGGTCCAGTGCATCTGCCAGGTTAACACTCGTGGTTACTTCGGCGCCGCCTACGGAATGCAGGTAGGCGGATATGGTGTCACGAACCATGTCGTGGTCGTCGGCAAGTAATATGCGCATGAAACTCACTTACTGGATTAAGTTCCCCCATTTTCCCTTATAGTGGTAGACTTGCCAATACCATCCAATTTTGTGAAATGGAGAGCGTTTTTCCGCCCGAAATATTTCGATTTTTTTCGGACATCACCCTCGATGTTCGGGGTGGGGCTGCTCATTTGAGACCTGATAAGCTTGGCTAGGGCGGCGGCGGCCCAAGTATATCCCAGCCGGTTTTATGTCAGGTTCGGCCGGGCGTCTGCTATTGGGCGTCACACTGACTTTTTGATTTTCCAAATAGGTTTACAAGGCTGTCATATATATTATTTTGGCCACGCCTCGTTGTCGTCACCTTTGATCCTGGGACCAAAACGCTGGGTGCTGCGGTTCGTCGTGCAACCCGATAATTAGGCCCGATAATTAGGCCCAAAAATTAGGAAGGTCTGCCAATTGAACTCCAAACGCGCCACAGCACGCACAAGACTGGTGCTCACGCTGACGATTGCATGTCTTGTTGGCCTTGGGACGCTTTCGCTGGGACTTGGACGGCTCGTTCTGGATGAGCTGGATACGGTTGGGACCAATGCCTCCGAGCGATTGACCTGGAACCTGGCACAGGTTCAGGTTTCCCACATCAAAATGACGGAAATGGCCTATCGGGCCAGGGCAGGCGACAATCTGAATGTTTATCGCCTTGAGTTCGCCAAATATTACACTCGCGTCGCCATATTGCATGATGACCCGATGTTTGATGAGGTACGGGCAGATGAGATTGTGGCTGAAAAGCTCATCCGGATCCAAAATCGGTTGGAATATTTTGCGCCGATCGTCGCCGGGCCGGATAAGGACTTGGTCAAATCACTGCCCGAGTTGATCATCAAGTTTCAACAAAATGGCAGCGATATTCGCGATTTGGTTCGATTTGGTTTGCAAATGGAAACTTTGCTCAGTGCCGAAAGCAAACAGCGCGTGTCACTGACGATCAGGCGGCTGGGATGGGTGTTGTTGACGCTGGTGGCGGCCTTGGCAATGACGGCGCTGATGATCCAGCGCCTGTTCCACCGCAGTCAGGGTTTGATCGCGGCGAATCTGGCCACGGCTGAGCGGTTGCGCGTTATCGTCGACTCGTCTTTGGAAGCCATTGTATCGGTTGATGTACGGGGCCGAATTCTGAGCTTTAATGGCGCGGCCGAGAAAATGTTCGGCCATTTGTGCAAAGAGGTGGTCGGCCATCGCCTGATGGATGTGATCATTCCAGAACACTTGCATCAATTCTCCGAAGACAACACCGCAAGTTTCCTGAAAACCGGCGATGGTGAGTTGATCAACAAGGGGCGGACGCGGGTGGAGGCCAAGCGGAAATCCGGGGAGATTTTCCCCATCGAGCTCAACGTGACAGCCAGTCAGGATGGCGATGATTTGGTTTTTGTGTGCTTCATACGTGATATCACTTCCCGTATTGAAGGCGAGAAAACCTTGCTCCGTGCGCGCGATGATGCACAGGCAGGGGAGCGGGCCAAGGATAAACTGCTGACAGTACTCAGCCATGAAATCCGAACGCCGCTGAACGGAATTATGGGTTCGATTGAACTGTTGGAGACGGCTGACATGCGGCCCCAAGAACGGCAATACCTGCGGGCGATGCGGGAGTCCGGAGAATTATTGCTGCATCATGTCGATGAAGTTCTGGAAATGTCCCGGCTCGAGTCTGCTGCAGAACTCGAACGCAGTGAGCCATTCGATTTGCAGGAAATGCTAACGGGCTTGATTGACGGCCTCTCTCATACTGCTCAATCGGGTGGCAACCTGATACGTTTGCGGTGCCGCCTGCCTGAGGATGCGCATTGCATCGGTAACTCTAAGTGCATTCAGAAAGTGCTGCTGCGGTTGATTGGCAATGCCCTGAAGTTCACCGAGCACGGAGAAGTGACCATTGATGTTGAACGTCGTGCGCCCAGCGATACGGTTGAGTTTCGTGTTAGTGATACGGGTGAGGGGATCGCTGCCGATGATCTGGAACGGATTTTCGACAACTTTGTAACTTTGGACACCAGTTACAGCCGCCAACAAGAAGGGACCGGACTGGGATTGGCGATCACCCGTCGCATTGTTGAGCAAATGGGCGGCGAGCTTGGCGTTGAAAGTGAACCGGGAGAGGGCAGTATGTTCTGGTTCACATTGTCGTTGCCGCTTGTGTCCTCGCGTCAAAAGCCGCACCCAAAGATGTCTCCCGATGACGATGCCGCCCGCCGGATTCTGGTTGTCGAAGACAACGATATTAACCGGATGCTGCTGGAGGACATGTTGGTGCGGCAAGGTCACCGGGTGAGTTGTGCGGTCGGCGGAGCAGAGGGTGTCGAGGCGCTGCAGCATGAGCGGTATGATCTGATTTTGATGGATATAAGCATGCCGGGTCTGGATGGCATCGAAGCACTTGGGCAGATACGGTCAAGAAAACTGGCCGAAGGTGTGGAAATCATCGCGTTGACGGCTCATGGTGCAGGCGATGATCAAAGGCGCATTCTGGATGCGGGATTCACTGAAATCCTGATCAAACCTGTGACACTGGCGAGATTGGCAATGGTGATCGACCGCTACACGGGCCAGAAAACACCGATTGAAATAAATCATGAGGGTTCGGACATCCGACAATTTGTTGAGGCGCTGGGTCATGAGAAGGCGCAGGGCTATCTCACTGGTTTTTGCCGGGATGTTGCTTTGTTTTGTCAGGATCTGGCGGCAACAGAGCAGGTCAGCCAGGCCCATCAACGCGAGGCGCACCGTCTGGCGGGCTCATCTGCTGTGCTGGGGCTCACGGCGCTCCGCCTCAGCATGCAGGAGATAGAGGCAGCGGCGCTCGGTCCTGTGCCGCTGTCGGCAGCGCTGGCGGATGCATGGCGGCAGGCCAGCGTTATCCTGGCGCCACATCTGGACAGTAGCCCGCTCAATGCAGGTGTTTCGCAGGCCTTCTATCCGCCCCGTAACCCTGTCTGACCAAGACCAAAATCAGCATGCCTGGAGTGCAGAACCCGGTGACAGCGCGGGTTTTACGACTGCCATGCCCTAGCGCCAGAAAGCCACCCAGTCGATCAATTCCAAAAAACGTTTGCCAAGGAAAACCACATGGACGGTTCCAAACAGGGCGATATCAACCACAAGGGAGGCGATGATGATCAGACCAAGAACGATTGAAATTTTGGTGGTCATGTCGCCTCGTTAAGATACCTCACCCGGGCAGATATGCCTGACCGGGTGAGATATCTCAAGCTCAAGCAGCTTTGGACAGGACAGAAAGACGTCCCATGGCGCAGGCAACATCGGCCATGCGCACAGAAAAACCCCACTCGTTATCATACCAGGCCAGAACACGGACCATACGGCCGCCCACAACTCGGGTCTGATCCGGGGCAAAAATCGAGCTTTCCGGCGAGTGGTTGAAGTCGGTCGACACCAAAGGCGCCGGCTCGTAGCCCAGAACGCCTTTCATCGGGCCTCTTGCGGCCTCGGCGACGATTGAATTGACCTCGTCTACGGTCACATCCCGAGAGGCATAGAAGGTCAGATCCACCGCAGAGACATTTGGCGTCGGCACCCGGATGGCAGAGCCGTCCAGTCGGCCCTTTAGATTGGGGAGAACCTCGCCCAGGGCAATGGCGGCGCCGGTTGAGGTCGGGATCATCGACATGCCAGCCGCGCGCGAGCGGTACAGGTCCTCATGGCGGCGATCCAGGGTCGGTTGGTCGCCGGTGTAGGCGTGAATCGTGGTCATGATGCCATGTTCAATGCCGATGCCTTCGTCCAGCACTTTGGCCAGTGGCGCCAGGCAGTTGGTGGTGCAGGAGCCGTTTGAAATCATGGTGTCGGTGGCGCGGAGCTCATGATCATTGACGCCAAAGACAATGGTTCTGTCGATGTTTTTGCCCGGCGCCGACAGCAACACCCGCTTGGCGCCCCGCTCCAGATGCACCTTGGCCAGGTTGCCGTCGTTGAATTTGCCAGTACATTCCAGAACAACATCGCAGCCGTCCCAGTCCAATGCATTCATGTCATAGGTGGAGTACATCTGCATGTCGCCGCGCCCCAGGTTCATGGTGCCGTCGCCGATGGTCACTTGGCCTGGAAAACGGCCATGCACAGAATCGTATTTGATCAGGTGGGCCGCAGTTTCCAGCGGTCCGGTGGCGTTCACCTTGATCACTTCGATGTCATCACGGCCTGAGGCAGCGATATGTGACAGGGTACAGCGGCCAATACGGCCAAATCCATTGATCCCGACTTTGATGGTCATGTGTATCTCTCCAAGCGAGCAATCCTTGTGCTGGATATAATGCGGTGCCGGTCCCTTCGAAAGGGAGAAAACGGATATAAATCCATACTGTTAGCGCAAAATGTTCATGTTAACGATAACGGAAATCAACTGGTGGCGGTAACATTGTGGCCGATTGCGCTAACGCTTGTACCACCGGTGGTATCGGTTAGGTTGGCCCGCATAAGGACAGGCTGAGAGGGACTTGTGATGAGCGGATTGCTGGCACTGATGGATGATGTGGCGGCGATTGCCAAGGTGGCGGCGGCTTCAATTGATGATGTGGCGGCGCAGGCCCTCAAGGCTGGCTCAAAGGCTGCTGGTGCGCTGATCGACGACGCCGCGGTGACCCCGAAATACCTGCATGGTTTTGCCGCCAGCCGCGAGTTGCCGGTGATCTGGAAGATCACCAAGGGCTCGCTGAAGAACAAGCTGCTGTTCCTGTTGCCCATCGGCTTGCTGCTGTCCAATTTCGCCCCCTGGCTGATCTCGCCCCTGTTGATGCTGGGCGGGTCGTATTTATGTTTTGAGGGCGCCGAGAAGATCTATCACCTGCTGGTGCCCCATGACGAGACCCATGTGGTGCAGCAGGCCGAACCCGGCGATCCGGCGCATCTGGAAGAGCAAAGGGCATCTGGTGCCATCAAGACTGACTTGATCCTGTCAGCCGAGATCATGACCATCGCATTGGCCGCTATCCCCGACAGTAATATCTGGATGGAGGCGGCGACCCTGGCCCTGGTGGGCATTGGCATCACCGTGGCCGTTTATGGCTCGGTGGCGCTGATCGTCAAGGCCGATGATGTGGGGCTATACATGGCGCAGAATGGCTATTTCGCGGTGACCCGTAAATTGGGCCGTGGGCTGGTGCGGATGATGCCGGGTTTCCTCAACCTGCTGATGGGTGTTGGCACCGCGGCGATGCTCTGGGTTGGCGGCTCCATTGTGATCCACGGGCTGCAGCAGCTGGGCTATGGCTGGCTGGGCCATCATATCCACGATTACGCCGCTGCGGTGGGCCATATGGTGCCCGAGGCATGGCTGGGTATCACTGAATGGTTTGCCAAGGCGGCGATGGACGGGCTGTTGGGTCTGGTGCTGGGGTTTGTGCTTATCCCGGTGGCGACGCGGGTGATTGGGCCTATTTGGGGCTCTTTCAGAGGCTCCAAATAATCAGGCACAACGACAATTGATTGAACACAAATTAACAGGACGAGATATTATGACGAAACAACAGACAACAGCAATTATCAAAATTATTTCCGGCCCCTCGCCGACAATGAAAGGGGTAACCGGGGCAGCATCCGGCGGCCTATCCCCCCTTTTTTCGGCGTTGAGTACAGCAGCGGACCTGGCGCCAATGGATTCCGAACAGCTTTATGGGTTTCTTCACTTTCGAGTTGAAGCAGCAAGCAGAGCTGAAGGCCGTAGTGGTTGGTTTGGAGGCCGGATGTACAATAAATTCAGTGGAGAAAGTCCTGATTACATCCCTCTTTCTGGGACGCAGCTACGACAGGCCTTCCTGGTTGCTGGTATTCAACCACCTGATTTTGTCGTTGCAGCAGGCCAATATGAACTGCGGCTGGATTATGTGCGCAAGGCGTATAATGCACTTAAGGCGGTAGTCGAGACAAAGGCGTCGTAGTAAATTGTCCGTGCAAATCACGGGCAGCCCCCTGACCGACCCCGCGGCGAGGGCGCTTTGCACCCCATTTCTCGACCCGGACGCCGGTTTTTTCAGTCTCAACGGCTGTTTCAAAAGAAAAGGGCGCCCAAGGGCGCCCAATCTTGTTCCGGCACTGTAGGGTGCGTGCTTGCACGCACCGCTCAATTTAGCCCAGCAGCTCTTTGACCTTGGCAACGGTTGCGTCCGCTGTGATGCCGAACTTCTGGTACAGCTCGCCCGCAGGGGCCGAGGCGCCAAAGCCTTGCATGCCGATAAAACCGGCCTTCTTATCCTGGCCACGCTCGCCCATCAGCCAGCGATCCCAGCCTCCGGCCCGCATCGCGGCTTCGATACCAACCCGAACTGGTCCTGCAGGCAGCACCTTGCGGCGATAGGCTTCGTCCTGGGCGGCAAACAGCTCCATACAGGGCATGGAAACAACGCGAGTACCGATGCCCATGGCTTCCAGCTTGGCCTTGGCCTCCATCGCCAGCGACACCTCAGAGCCGGTGGCAATCAGGATAGCCTGACGCTTGCCCTCGGCCTCAGCCAGCACATAGGCGCCCTTGGCGGTCAGATTGCTCAGCTTATGCTCAACCCGAACAGTCGGCAGGCCCTGACGGGTCAGCGACAGAACGGATGGCGTGTCTTTGGTGGTCAGGGCAATTTCCCAGGCCTCGGCGGTTTCAACTGCATCGGCGGGGCGGAACACATAGGTGTTTGGGGTGGCACGGCAGATTGCCAGATGTTCCACCGGCTGGTGGGTTGGGCCATCTTCGCCCACACCAATTGAATCGTGGGTCATCACAAACACGGTGGGGATCTTTGACAGTGCGGCCAGACGCATCGCCGGGCGCGCATAATCGGTGAAGCAGAAGAAGGTGCCCGAATAGGGGCGAATGCCGCCGTGCAGCGCCATACCGTTCATCGCAGCGGCCATGCCGTGCTCGCGGATACCCCAATAGACAAAACGACCCTTGCGGTTGTCGAGGTCGAACACCCCCATGTCGCCGGTCTTGGTCAGGTTGGAGCCGGTCAGATCCGCCGAGCCACCAACGGTTTCCGGCATGATCGGGTTGATCACCGCCAGCGCCATTTCCGAGGCCTTACGGGTGGCGACCTTGGGCCGCTCTTCGCTGATCTGCTTTTTCAGGGCTTTGACCACAGCCGACAGCTTGTTCGGCGCGTCCATTGCATAGGCGCGGTTGAAGCGATCCTGCTTTTGCTGTGAAACCTCAGCAAAGCGGCCTTCCCACTCAGTACGATCCGCAGCGCCACGGCTGCCGATGGCTTCCCACTGGGATTTGATTTCGGCAGGCACTTCAAACGGACCGGCGGTCCAGCCATAGGCCTCTTTGGCCGCCTTCATCTGGTCGGGGTCGGTCAAGGCGCCGTGACCCTTAGAGGTATCCTGCGCGGCGTGACCAAGGGCGATATGGGTTTTGCAGGCAATCATCGAAGGTTTCTTCGATTTCTTGGCGGCAGTGATCGCCTCGTCGATGGCCAGTGGATCGTGGCCGTCGATTTCGATGACCTGCCAGCCAGAGGCCTTGAAGCGTTGCACCTGGTTGGTGCGATCGGACAGCTCGACGGGGCCGTCGATGGTGATGTTGTTATTGTCCCAGAACAGGATCAGTTTGCCAAGGCTATGACGCCCGGCCAGACCCATGGCCTCTTGGCTGATGCCTTCCATCAGGCAACCGTCGCCGGCCATCACATAGGTGTAGTGGTCGACAATCTTGCGGCCATACTGGGCCCGCTGCATTTCTTCCGCCATGGCAAAGCCAACCGCGTTGGCCAGACCCTGACCCAGCGGGCCCGTGGTGGTTTCAACCGCGTCCAGCAGGAAATTCTCCGGGTGACCGGCGGTCAGGGCGCCCATCTGGCGGAAATTCTTGATCTGGTCCAGGGTGACCTGGGCATCGCCACAGAGGTGCAGCAGCGAATAAATCAGCATCGAGCCATGGCCAGCCGACAGGATGAACCGGTCGCGGTCGGGCCACTGAGGCGCAGATGCATCAAACTTTAGATGCTTTTCAAACAAGACGGTAGCGACGTCGGCCATGCCCATCGGCATGCCAGAGTGCCCCGAATTGGCAGCGGCAACAGCATCTAGGGTCAGGGCGCGGATCGCGGCAGCCTTGGCCCAATGTTCGGGGTTTGCAGTACGCAGGGCGGTCAGGTCCACTGGGTCATTCCTTTGGGTTTTCACGCAGATAGAGGGCTCAATAGCAGTGATTTGACAAAGATCAAGTATTGCTGGGCGTGACATCGCCGCCCAAGGTCAAGATTGGCCTGCAAGTGGTTGAAAGCAAACATGGGGTAATTTACTCCTGCTTTGAGTAAGCTGGCGCAAACCGGGCTGCAGTTGCGATTCGCTTGTGGGGTTGGGTTTAAGCAGATAGTGCGGATTGGTGAGGAACGGGCATGAGTCAAATCGAGGAACTGCAAGGCCGTATAACGGCCGCGATGGACAGAATCGGGACCGGATTGGGCGCTCTCGAGGCGGCTCAGGTCGCGGCTCAGGATGCGGCTGCACAAGACGATTTGACCCAGGCTTTGGACGATGAAAAACTCGCCAATGCTCAGCTCGCAGAGCGCCTGAAAACGCTAAAGGCGCAATTGGCGGATGTGGCACTGGCGGCGGATACCTCTGGCGATCTTGAGGCTTTGCAGGCCGAAGTTGAATTGCTGCGCAATGAAGTCGGAAACCCCATCGAAAAAGATGCCCTGAAGGCTGAGATTGAGCGGCTGACAGGCGATTTGGAAGCGGCGGGTAACACTGCAGCCGTGATGGCCGAAAGCAAAGCGACGTTAGAGGCCGAGGTCGCCGAACGGAACGCGGACACTGCGGATGGCGGCTCTGCTGAGCTGCGCGCGGAAATTGATGATCTGAAGGCGCAACTGCAAACCGCGCAGGATGAATTGGCGGCGGCCCAATCCGCAGCGGCCCAACCCGCAGCTGCACTGGCGGATGGTGACGTCGCGTCCAACCACAGCGAGGAACTGGACCGGCAGAATGATATGCTGGTTCGGCTGGACACTGAATTGCAGCAACTGCGCCACGCCAACGAAAGCCTGCGCAGCGCCAATACCGCCCTGCGTGAGGCCAATGCCGCCGGGGTTGGCGATGCGGATTTGATCAATACAGCGATGGAAGCCGAGATTGCAGGTCTGCGCGCCGCACAGGCCAGCGATCAGGCGCAGGTCAATGTGGTGCTGGCCAAGCTGGAACCGCTGTTGGCCCATGCGCGAAATCTACCAGAAGGGGAGGAAGTCTGATGCCCGAGTTGACCATTCATATCGGCGGTCGTGATTTTGAAGTTTCCTGTCAGGATGGCGAGCAGAGCTTTTTGCAATCGGCAGCCAAAATGCTGGACGATGAGGCGCAGGTGTTGTCGGACCAGATCGGCCGGATGCCCGAGGCCCGAATGTTGCTGATGGCCGGCCTGCTGCTGGCGGATAAAACCGCGGCGGTTGAGGACCGGATCAAGATTGTCGAGACCGAGCTGGCGGCGCGGGATGCGGAGCTGGTTGCGCGGGACGCGGAACTGGCCGAGCTGCGGGCCGCGCCAGCCCCCGAGCCCGAGCGCATCGAGATTCCGGTGGTGCCGCCGCAAGTCACCGATACGCTGAGCGAATTGGCCGCCCGGGCCGAGGCAATGGCGGCGCAGATCGAAGAAAAACTGGCTCAGTAACCGCCCTGTATCTCGGTATCTCTGCCTCAGTTGAACGACAAAAGGCCCCCAGATCGCTCTGAGGGCCTAGTCGTTTCTGGGCAGATCAGCTCAGGCGTTGGATTCGCGGATCTTGTTGGAGGCCTCTTTGTCATAGGCGATGCCATTGGCATCAAACATACCGTCCAGCTCACCGGACAGGGTCATCTCGACAATGATATCGCAGCCGCCAACAAATTCACCTTTGATGTAAAGCTGTGGAATGGTGGGCCAGTCAGAGTAATCCTTGATGCCGGCCCGGATGTCTTCGTCGGCCAGCACGTTGACGTCGGTATAGTCGATGCCGATGTAGTTCAGCACCCCGGCGACCTTGGAGGAGAAGCCACACTGCGGCATCTCTTTGGTGCCCTTCATAAACAGCACCACGTCATTGGCTTTGACGGTTTCGTCGATACGGGTTTTTGCGTCGGTCATGTCGCGTTTCCTTAGTCTACCGCGCCGTGGCGCTTCATTTTATGTTACGGCCGCTCATACGCCTGCCGACGTCTTCTAACAGCTGGTTTTGTTTTATGGTCTGTTCAACCAGATCCAGATCCGTTGCTTCTTGTCCCAGCGCAACCTTGTTGCGATTTCCGCTGCGCATTTTGGGTTGCGACTGTGACAGTGTCCGCCTTTTGTTGCGCTTCACATAGGCTTCAATGCCGATTGCCGCAACAATAAGTGCAACAATTCCAGTTATGATCCAAGGACCAGTGGTCACTCAGGCGCTTTGGTGGTCAGGCCCAGAGCGTGGATCTCGCCATTGGCGCCATCCATCTTGCCCTTGAGCGCCGCCATCACCGCGCGTTGTTGCTGCACCCGGTTCTTGCCCCGAAAGCTCTCGTCGATCACCTGGGCCGAGAAATGCACCCCGTCGTCCCCCATCACAGTGATCTCGGCGTTGGGGAAGCTTTCGCGGATCAGTGTTTCAATGTCTGAGGCTGTCATGGCCATTGGGGTCGTCTCCTGTCTTTGTGCTCTAGATGTAGATGTGCCGGGGCGGGGCCGCAAGGGGGCGTGGTGATGGCAGGTCGGGCAGGGCCCACCACAGCGGCGTTTTGCCGTCCCCCCGCCCTTGGGGGGCGGGGGCTTTCTTTGTGGCAGCGGTGCTGTCAGGCCACAGCCAGGCCACTGCTACGCCTCAGTTAGGCTACTGCGGCGGCAAAACTGCTGCGGTAAATGGCGGACAGTTCGGCGAGGGGGGCCTCGCTGCCGCCGATCTTCACCGTGTCGCCAGAAAAACGGCCAACAGTGGTGAGGGTCACCCCAGCTTGCCCAGCCGTCAACATCAGTGCCTCGGCCTGGTCAAAGTTGCAGGCTATCAAATACCGCGCCTGATCTTCACCAAACAAAGTGGGGGTGTCACCGGCGTCAATCTGCACCCCAACGCCAGCCTCTTCGGCCATTTCAAAGGCCGCCAGTGCCAGACCGCCATCAGCCAGATCAGTACAGGCCTTGATATAGTCCCGGTTGGCGCGGATGAACTCGCCATTGCGCTTTTCGGCAGCCAGATCCACCGCTGGGGCGTCACCGTCTTCGCGGTTGAAGACCTCGGCCAGCAGCGCCGACTGGCCCAGGTGGCCAAGGGTTTCGCCAACCAGCAGGGCGATATGGCCGTCGCGGGCCTGGCCAATGATCGGCTCTTCACCGGCGGCAATCAGGCCAACGGCTCCGATGGTCGGGGTTGGCAGAATACCCACTCCGTCGGTCTCATTGTAAAGTGAGACGTTGCCGGAAACGATGGGCATATCCAGTGCGGTAACCGCTTCGCCGATGCCTTGAATGGCGCCGACGAACTGGCCCATGATCTCGGGCTTTTCCGGGTTGCCAAAGTTCAGGTTGTCTGTGGTCGCCAATGGGGTGGCGCCGACGGCGGTCAGATTTCGATAGGCCTCGGCCACCGCCTGTTTGCCACCCTCAACGGGGTTGGCTTTGACATAGCGCGGCGTCACATCCGAGGTGAAGGCCAGCATCTTGTCGGTGCCATGTACCCGGATCAGGCCGGAACCGGCGCCGGGGCGGCGCACCGTGTCGCCCATGACGGTGGTGTCATATTGCTCATAGACCCACTGTTTAGCGGCGTAGTTGGGCGAGCTGATCAGTCCCTTGAGCCCGTCGATCGGGTCAATGGTGGGGACGTCGGCATCGGTCAGGGGCTCTGCGGCAGGGGTGGCGACCCAAGGGCGGTCATATTCAGGCGCCGAGCCGGCCAGAGTGGTCAGCGGCAGGTCTGCCTTGATCTCGCCGTGGTGCAGGATCAGGAAACGGTCTTCGGAAATGGTTTCGCCCACGATGGCAAAATCCAGATCCCATTTCACAAAAACGGCGCGGGCTTCGGCCTCCAGCTCGGGGTTGAGCACCATCAGCATGCGTTCCTGAGATTCCGACAGCATCATCTCATAGGCTGTCATGTTCTCTTCGCGCTGGGGCACGTCCTCGAGGTTCAGCTTGACGCCCAGCTTGCCCTTGTCGCCCATTTCCACCGCCGAGCAGGTCAGACCCGCAGCGCCCATGTCCTGGATAGAGATCACTGCCCCCGTGGCCATCAGCTCCAGGGTGGCTTCCATCAGGCGTTTCTCGGTGAAGGGGTCGCCAACCTGAACGGTGGGGCGTTTATCTTCGATACTGTCATCAAATTCAGCCGAGGCCATGGTGGCACCGCCAACGCCGTCGCGGCCGGTTTTGGCGCCAAGGTAGACAACTGGCATACCGATGCCGGAGGCGGCTGAATAGAAAATCTTGTCGGTGTCAGCCAGCCCGGCGGCAAAGGCATTGACCAGGCAGTTGCCGTTATAGGCGGGGTGAAAACGGACTTCGCCGCCGACGCAGGGCACGCCAAAGCAATTGCCATAACCGCCGATACCCGCCACCACGCCATTGACCAGCTGGGTGGTCTTGTGGTGGGCAGGCTCACCAAAGGACAGCGAGTTCATCGAGGCAATCGGACGCGCCCCCATGGTGAACACGTCCCGCAGGATGCCGCCAACACCGGTCGCCGCGCCTTGATAGGGCTCGATATAGCTGGGGTGGTTGTGGCTCTCCATCTTGAAGACCACACATTGGCCATCGCCGATATCGACGATGCCTGCATTCTCGCCGGGGCCGCAGATGACTTGTGGACCTGTGGTCGGCAGCGTGCGCAGCCATTTTTTGGAGGATTTGTAGGAACAATGCTCGTTCCACATCGCCGAGAAGATGCCCAACTCGGTGTAGGTCGGCTCGCGTCCGATGATCTCCAGGATGCGCTCGTATTCGTCCGGGCTTAGTCCGTGGCTCTCAATCAGTTCGGATGTGATGGCTGGTTCCTGCATTGATCATTTGTCCCCGGATGGCTGGATGTGGGCGCCTTTTAGGACAAGCTGGCCTCAGGGGGAAGGGAAAAGCGGTCATTTGGGTTTCAGCCGCCGGTGTTTCCTGTTCGCACAGAGGCGAAAAGCGCTGACAGATCGCAGCTCCCGCCCGTCGCTGGGTATCAGAGATACCCGCTCTCGTTGGGCGTGGCGCCACGCAAAGCCC
>JABSSD010000199.1 GCA_013214575.1 Paracoccaceae bacterium
ATCGACTCTCCGCGTTGCCAACGATCCCAGATCTCTGACTTCTGTTTATCTGTAAAAAAATGTCTGCGGCGATAGGCCATGATTTACACTCCATCTTTCCATAAAGACTAAAGTGTTGCGCCGACCCGTTGAAACCGCCGCGGAAACCTGATTTTGCAAAGGCGGAGGCTAAGGGGAATAGTTTCAGAATTTTGACTCGATCCCCAAAGAGAGTGAGAACTCCCTGGTTTCGAAACGGCTGTGATTGGATGATTTTCGGCCCGCTCTGAGACGTAGAACGGGTGCGAAACCGGCATAATCATATCTTTCGAAAAACATATTCACGTCGGCATAGATTGACTTGTCTTGACGCCCGTTAGCCAGAGACGTGACGGGGAAACCCGCCAAATACACTGGATAGTCGGAATATCCCAAGATCAATCCGGCGTTAAAGCGGGCGGGGCCCAAGCTCTTGCCAAAATCATAGCCCAGCCGTACCGAAGCAGTACTATAGCTTGAGTTCACATGGCCAGAGTCGGTGTCCCGAAGGCCCAATGTCAGCTTTAGCTTGTCGCCATTGTCCAGCCTGTGGCTCAGGCTGGCAACTAAACCTAGAACCGTGGCGGAGTAAGAGGTGCTGCGGGCAGCAAAACGCTCTTCGACCATACCGTCGATCACTAAGCCCGTGTAAGGAGACAATTTCCAGCTTCGGCTGCCAGTGAACTTGGCCATGTTATAGTTTTTTCGCTCACCGTACCACGAGGTTGCAGTGGTCAAGGCGACTGAGGCCGATCCTCTCTTTTGCGTTGGCCCAACTGCAAACGCATGGCTAAGAGAGAACTCGGCGTAGGTGGAGCCGAACTCTGAGTTTTTGGGCACCGTGGTGCCTGCTGCAGCAGCCAGAGCTGCGGCCAGATCCTTGGCACTGGAGGAGAGCGCTACTCGTTGGATATAGAGACGTCCGCTCAGAGTGGTCAGGCTGCGCTGGCTCTGGCGCAGGCGTCGGCTGACCGCCAGATCAAGTGTGCCGATCAGACCAGAAAGCGCCACCGAACGCGGCCCGAACCGACTGCCGAGGCTGGGGGTGCCGTCGATGATTTCCAGTGTCGTGTCCGAGCCGTTGTTGACATTGTTCGAGGGTTTCAGCTCGGTGCGGATGCGGAAAGCCCAGGGGTTGATCCGGCGCAGGGTCTGATAATCCTTGGCGATCAGCTCTTTTGATTTCTCGTCTGGCGCATGGATGGCGGTGCGGCGTAGCCAGACTTGCGACAGGGTGGGGCTGCCGCTGGCCAGCGCCAGGCGTGAGGCCATCTGCGCGGCCTGAAATTTGTCGCTGTCGATGGTGGAAAAGCGATAGGCCCGGGCAGCGGATTTGCGGGCGGCTATGGCATCACTCAGTTTTGCATGGGCGGCGGCCTGCAGCAGATGAGCAAGGGGATCCTTGGGATCTGCCTGCAACAACGCCTCGGATAACTGCAGCGTCAATTGCGGTTTGCCAGTTTTCAGCGCATGCATCGCCAGGGCGCGGCCCTGGTCCAGGGTCAGATGCTGTTCGATCTCTTCTGCTGCAGTCGCTGAGGCGAATAGGTTAAGCGCCAGTGCGCAGACGGCAAAAGCCGCCCGCATGGTCTAGGGCACCGGTTGGTTGCAGAGCGGGGCACTGTGGGCGCCACCACATTGGCCAAGAACAAAGATGCCGTATTCTTCGATGTCCTGGATACCAATGTGATCCTCGGCAAATATGGAGCCAGCCACTACCGCCGCGTCTGTGCCTGAAAATATTCCTCCATATACCCCTACAGGGTTGAAGCCCAAGGAGGTGACACCTTCAAAGGTGCCGCCTTCTGCAATGTCAGTCGGCGCCAGGTTCAGCGTTTCCACGGTGGTCGCTGGATCATCAGTCACCTCGCGATCGTAGATTGCACCGTTGATCCGGTTATCGGCAAAATCGGCGTTGATTAGAACCAGGCCGGTAATTTCGGCGGCTTGAACCGGCAGAACATCTCCAGGTGTGCCCGGGGTGACAGGCAGCAGATCACCGCCATCGCCCGAAATATTCAGCAGGCCGACGTATGTTCCCGCATAGCTGACGATACCACCCGAAGGTTGATCAGTGGTCGGGGCTGTGTACGCATCAGTGCGGCCGAAACTGGTACCAGCCATGTAATAGGCAAACTGGCCTCCGGTGGCGACGGCTACAGCATAGGCTCCATCGATCTGACGCACATAAGCCGTGGAGTGGCGGTCCAATGAGCTGTCTTGAACAGTATAGGCCTCGTATCCGACACGATCCAGCGCAGCATTGCGGAGGTATGTAGCTGAGAAGGGGGTTTCATCCAGCCCTACGCCTGTAATGATCAGCGTCTCAGTGGCACTATCGTAGCTGATACCATCCAAGTCGCTGGCCAAAGCAGTCGGCACATCATTGCTAAGAGAGTCATTGGTACTACCACTGCCTGTGCTAGGCGGAGTGTGCCCTCCACCACAGGCGGAAACAATAATCAAAACAGTAAAACTAAACCAAAAACGAACCATATATTACAACCTCACTGGTTTTAAGAATATACTAATTAGTGCTATGGTTTTTGAATTGTACCTTTTGAAAATTATTCAAGGGAATAGGTGGAAAATATTTGATTTGGCCGTCAAATACCACAGATTAAGTCGACGCTTGAGCTGTGCTCTCAATATCTGCCTGTTGAAATTTTATCGTGTGCCCGGTGAGTTGACCAAGACGAGAGAACAGACCGGCACTCAATAATTGCAAGACAAGGAACTGACCGTGGCAAAGTGAGAAGCTGAAGTGGTAGGGCATCTCCGATGATCTGTTTTGGATCAAAGCCACAAACTCTTGCCGGTTGCCATTTCTGATCTCGTCAAGATTTTCTGCTTCAGTGTTAGAAAACACTCATTGCAATTCGGAAAATCGACGATTTGTCTCATCCTGTCCGTTCGCTGCGACCAGATCGAACTTCGGCTCTGGAAAGTCCGCGAACTTTGCAAATGTCACTACCTGCGCATAGCCGCCATCGGTGCTGACCGCAGCGAAAGCCCGCAACCGCCTTCTCTCCGATCTCACGTCAGCCGATACCTAGACCGTGCCTTACCAATCCGATCCCCGACCGGAACCGGATGCTCTTTTGCCAGCCGCATG
>JABSSD010000002.1 GCA_013214575.1 Paracoccaceae bacterium
CATCGTGACCGATTTACTGCGGTCTTACGGCGCCGCGATGAAGGGCATCGGCAATGCTGCCCGACAAGAAACCGGCCGTAGGTTGAATAACCGGGCTGAGAATTCACATCTGCCATTTCGACGACGAGAGCGAGCCATGCTACGCTTCCGCCGAATGCGAAGTTTGCAGAAATTCGTCTCCGTACACGCCTCGGTTTGCAATCACTTCAACCAGGAACGTCACCTTTATTCACGCGAAAATTTCAAGCTCAATCGCACCGCCGCTCTCGCTGAGTGGCGCCTACTTTGTTCAGCATAGGTTCCCGTCCTTGGCGGTAAACTGAGACTGGTTCGAATTGGTCTGACAGCACCACGGCGCATAATCTGACCAACCATCATCGACACAATCAGCGATCCAAGGAAATCCGCATTTTCATCGCCAATCTGTCCATTGGACAGTTTCACCAAAAGGATCTGCTTCCTGTCCAAAACCTCCTTTATTGAAAATCCTGATTTGCTCTGCCCGACGATGATGTGAAGCACCGACGAAAATTCAAATGTGCCCGTCTGGTTCATCGTCGAGCTGATGCGGTTCAGCATTTCGCGATTACTGAGCTCTGCAATGTACCGCAGCCAAAAGCGCTTAAGCGCGGGGTTGAACAGGCATTCTCGATAGGGTTCACTTTCGAGCATAGGTTGAAAGCTTACCAGCGATACGCCGCCTTTGCGCATGTGCAGGAGTGCCATCAGCCTATGCTTTAAAAGGTACTCCTGCCACTCGCCCAACTATCGCGGAACAGGCCTTTGAGCATGGAAAGGATCTCGGATGCGGCCATACAAGCATACTTGACCACTAAAGTTCTTTTGGTTTGCCTTTGCGGCAGGCGACCGGGTTTGTGGAAAGCCTGCTGGAATTGGTCGGGTTGGAATGGGCGGTGCCGGACTTCAGCACACTGTGCCGCCCACTGCCCGGCAAGCGAATGGAACATTCGCTGAGAGGCGGATCAACGAGGAAACGCTGGAGATACGGGCGATAGAAATGACAAATAGCAGCATCGAAGCCGCATTGAGACAAGAATGCATTGTGTGAAGCTGCTCGGTCAGCGCCTCTCTGCGCGGGACTTCGATCGCCAGGTTGCCGGGATCCAAATCCGCGCCGCGATCCTCAACGGCTTCACTGCGCTTGGCACACCCGAAACTGTTACCGTAGGATAAATCCGTCTGGGGTAAGGGGGAGGCCAAGCTCAGGCCAGTTTGTGCAACAAAGCCGTTTGACGGCGTTCTCTGGGTCTATGTTCACTGAAGGACTACCGGCTGACTTCGAAAAAATGCAATGCAAACACAATTGCCGCAATTTTATAGATGTAGCCGACGCCAGGGCCAATATGAGCAATTGAGATACCAACCAGGCAGTTGTACGCAGAAAAGACCGCTACGCTCGTTGGAAGCGGCGGTTTCAACGGATCGACGCAACACATGCATTGAAACGCTCTGCGGGAGTTTCGTATTCCAGCGTTTTTCGAGGTCGTTCGTTGAGTTGTCTGGCGACGGCACTCAGCTTTGCTTGACTATGTATCGACAAATCCGTGCCTTTTGGGAAATACTGTCGCAGCAGGCGGTTGGTGTTTTCGTTTGTGCCGCGTTGCCACGGGCTGAATCGCCCCGAGTTTCCTAGACGCCTTGCAGCTTCCGCGCCTGCTGTCTTTCCAAGTCTGCTGGCGACAGCATCCCGTTGACCGGCAGGTGATGCATGCATCACCGAGAGCGGGCCGATGCCGCGGCGGGAAAAGAGGTCGATCACGACCGCCAGCTACGACAAGCCTTCGTCAGTTTTGATACAAGTGATGTCTGTGCCCCAGACACCGGCTTGACCAATAAAATACTCGGGACATTGCTGCGCAATACCTAGCCGGGCAAGGGATAAACGCCTAGCTCACTTTGCATCCCTGGCGAAATACTTGCATCCTTGGCGAACTAGGCGGTGGCCTTCATCTGGAAAGCGCCCCACCGGGGCCAGGGTCGCACTCCAATTCCATAAATCTAATGCCTGACATCACTGTCTCCCTGTTTCCAAAATTACCAAGCAAGGCGTTTCCAAATCTAGCGGCTATGCAGGTGGGGGAGACGCTTTCACGCCTCCCCCACCTGCAGGTCTTGCCGTCAGGTTCGGTTATGCTGCGCCGGCCTCTAGTCTGGCCTCTAGTCTGGCCTCAAGCCTGGCCTCAAGTCGGGCTTCACGGCCAAAGAAGATCAGGTAGAACACCGGTGCGGCGATCAGGGTCAACACGGTGGCAAAGGTCAGCCCCCCCATGATGGTCACTGCCATCGACTTGAAGAAGGCATCCCCAAGCAGCGGCACCATACCCAGTACGGTGGTCACCGCCGCCAGCATCACAGGTCGCAGGCGCGACACCGAGGCCTCGACAATCGCGTCGCGAACCGTCTTGCCCTCGGCGCGGACCAGATCGATCTCTTCGACCAGCACAATGCCGTTCTTGATCAGCATTCCCGACAGGCTGAGTAGGCCGAGCAAGGCGGTGAAGGTAAAGGGCAGGCCAGTGCCCAGCAGCCCAATCACCACGCCATTCACCGACATCGGCACCAGCAGCCAGATGATGATCGGCTGACGAATGGCATTGAACAGCAACACCGAGATCAGCACCATGATCAGCCCCGACAGGGGCAATTGGCCGCCCAGGCTGGCATTGGCATCTGCGGCGCTCTCGTGTTCGCCGCCCCATTCCATCTTGTAGCCGGGGGGCAGCTCCATCGCCTCGATCACCTCTTGAACCTCTTTGAACACTGTCGCGGCCGTCAGATCTGTGGGGATATCGGCACTGACTGTCAGGGTCGGCACCCGATCCCGGCGATGCACCAGCGTGTTCTGCACCTCGACCTCGATCCCGTCGATCATCTGTTCCAGCGGCACAAACTTCCCCGTCGACCTGGAGTAGACCACTTGATCCATCAGATTGTAGACCCCATCCGAGGGGCGGCGCAGAATGATCGGGATCAGCCGTTCACGCTCACGGAATACGCCGCCGGTGATACCGTCTGTCGAGAACATGAGGGTATCGGCGATGTCTTCTCGGGTGACCCCGGCTGTCTGCGCCCTGTCGGTGGCATAAATTGGCTTCAACACCAATTCCTGTTCCCGCCAGTTGTTGCGGACATTCAGGATATTGGCCGAGGCCTCTGTCAATCGCATTGCGGCCTCTTCGCCCAGTTGACGCAACAGCTTTGGATCCGGCCCCGACAACCGCACCTCAATCGGATCGCCGCCACCGGGGCCAAAAACCAGCCGTTTGGTGCGGAATTCGCCTTCGGGGAAGCGGGCCTGTCCAAAGGCCTCCAGATCCGCCTGTATCGCAGGAATCGCGTGCAGATCCGGCATCCGGATGATCAGATGGCCATAGCTGGGGTTCGGCTTTTGTGCCTGATAGGTCAGCATGAACCGCGACGCCCCCTGGCCCACAAAACTGGCAACCGAGACAACGTCATCCCGGTCTGCCAGCCAGTCTTCGAACACTTTCAGGTGCTCAGAGGTGGTGTGGATAGATGTTCCCTGTGGCAATTTGTAGTGGACGAAAAACAGCGGTGTGTTGGAGTCCGGGAAGAACTGTTGCTTGATCTGGCCAAAGCCGATGAAGCAGACAGCTGTGATACCCACCAGACCAACCACCACCAGCCATCGCAGTTTCAACGCCAGTCGCAACAGGCCTCCATAGGCGCGGAACAGCCGCCCGCCATAGGCATCGGCCCCGCCGGATTTGCCCTGTTTGAAGAAGTAGTGACCCAGCAGCGGCGTCACCGTCAGGGCCAGCAACCAACTGAGCAGCAGGGAAATTGCGATCACTGCAAACAGTGAAAACAGGAATTCACCCGCCGAATCCGGGCTCAGGCCGATGCCGGCAAAGGCCATGATGCCGATCACTGTCGCCCCCAGCAGCGGGATCTGTGTCTTGGCAGCCGCTTCATCCGCCGCGTCGCGCGAAGATTTTCCGCGCAGCATAGAGATCTGCATGCCCTCGGCCACCACAATGGCGTTGTCCACCAGCATCCCCATGGCAATGATCAGCGCGCCCAGCGAAATCCGTTCCATCGAAATCGAAAACAGTTTCATGAACAGCAGCGTGCCAACCACCGTCAGCAGCAGCGTGGTGCCCACCACAATGGCGGCGCGCCAGCCCATAAACAGAGCCAGAACTGCAATCACGATGGCCACCGACATCGCCAGATTGACCAGAAAATCATTCGAGGCGTTCTCAACCACCACATGCTGTTGATAGATCGGCTCCAGCTGAACCCCGTAGGGGATTTCAGCGTCCAGTTCCGCCAGCTTGGCATCGACGCGTTTGCCGACCTCGACAATGTTCTCGGTTGCCAGCCCGGCAATGCCAAAGGAAAACGCCTCGGTTCCGTTGAAGCGAATGATCAGGTCCGGGTCCGAAATGCGGCCTCGATGCACCGAGGCCATGTCAATGATATTGATGACCTCGCCCTCCGCCCCCACCGACAGGCCGGCAATTTCGCTCACACTGTCAGATCCGGCCGGGGCCAGTAATCGGGTTTCACTGGGACCGGCATCCAAGGTGCCCGCTGCCCGCACGGAATTTGATGTGGCAATGGCATTGGCAACGGCGGACATGGCGATATTCTGGTTCACGGAAATCGCCAGATCCGGTTCCACAAAAATCGCCTCATCCGGCAGCCCGACAACTTCGACATCTGCGACGCCACTGACGGTCAACAGTTCGCGCCGCAGGAAGGTTGCCAATTCGTGCTTTTCGGCATCGGTAAAGCCTTCGGCTGTCACCGCGTAAAACAACCCGAACACATCGCCAAAACTATCGTTCACAAAGGGCTGCCCAACCCCCTCCGGCAATCGGCGTGAGGCATCCCGGATCCGGGCCCGTAACTTGGTCCAGATTTCAGGCAGTTCGGCACCGTCATAGATATCCTTCATTTCCACTTCGATTAGTGAAAACCCCGGCCGGTTGATCGAGGTGATCAGTTTCACCTCGGACATCTTTTGAATGGCGGATTCCAGCGGCTCTGACACCTCCAGCGCCACCTGTTCGGCGGTTGCACCGGGGTAGGATGTCAAAACCACCGCCTGCTTGATGGTAAAGGCCGGATCTTCCAGCCGTCCCAGGGACATGAAGCCCCAAATGCCGCCCAACAGGGCGATCACCATGATCAGCCAAGTATAAAGAGGCTTGTCGATTGAGGCGCGTGCAATGTTCATGACGCGGCCCTCAGTTCGCAAAGCCGGTGAACCGGCGGACCGGCTGACCACTGGTCAGGGCACCGCCGCCGGTCAGCACGATTTCGTCGCCGCCCTGCAGCCCCGACAGCACCCGGAAATCGCCGAACTGGGTTGGCTCAATCTCTACCGGCGTCCAGGTCACGGTTCCCGCGTCTGCTCCGGTTGGCGTAAATACCATTGCCCCCACCTGACCCGATGAATTGCTGATCAGCGCCGTTGCAGGCAGCGAAATGATGTTTTCCCCGGCATCCGCCACAATCTTGACCGTGGTCGAGGCCCCGGGAAACACCTGCATGCCCTCTGGTGGCTCAAACAGGAAGGTCACCTGATAGGTTTGACCGACATTGCTTGCCTCGGCATCAAATTCCAGAATGCGCAGTGGAAACGCTTCGTCGCGCCCGGGAAAGGTTGCGGTGATTTCCAGAATATTGTTTCTCTCGGCCTGCTGGAACAAGATTTCAGGGACATCCACCTCGATGTGCAATTCGGACATGTCGTGCAGGCGGACGATCGGCGTGCCGGCACTGACGGTGGTAAATATCGCCACCTCGCGGCTGGAAATCAGGGCGTCGAATGGTGCCTGCAGGGTGGCATGGCGCAGCGCATATTCAGCATTGCGCACCGCAATCTCAGCCAGACCAGCCTGTGTTTCCGCATCATCGATGGCGACCTTGCTGACAGTGCCTGCCAGCTTTGCCATCCGGGCAACGGTGCGATCCGCCTGACCTTTTTGTAGTCGGGCCTGCTCTAGCTTCAGCTCAAACTGTTCCAAATCCAGCTCGGCAATCAGCGTCCCCTTGGGCACCAGAAAGCCCTGCACGACCGGAAATTTCAGGATCTGCCCGCCAACCTGAAACGCCAGATCAACCGTTTGCTTGGCCGCAACCTGTCCAAAGAACTGACGTTCCAGCCGCGCGTCGCCTGATTTTGTGGTCATCAGTTTTACCGGCTTGGGGAGCGGTTCAGTTCTGGAGGCCACAGGCACCAGCACCAGCACAGCGGTCAACAGTGCCGGGAGTATCGTCATCAATTGCATTTCTTTAGTCCTTCTGGAACGCCGGTTCGCAGTACATTGTCGTAGACCTTGCCGGCCAGTTCCGAAAAAATGAGCGTTTCTTCATCATTCAGCCCTGAGGAGTCGCGGAACATCTCACTGGCCAGATGTTCCATCTTGTGGCGTCGTTTCCAGCCAGTTTCAGTCAGCTCTAACAGCCAGGCCCGCCGGTCTTGTGGATCTCTGCTGCGTTGCACATAACCCTGCGCTTCCAGGCTGTCGGCGGTGGCGGTCACTGTTGACGGAACGGCCAGCATCATTTGCGCCAGCAAGCCCATTCGACTGGGGCGCTCCAGCCAAATGATCATCCGGCATTCCATTTTGGTTAGTTTTGGATCGTCGTTCATCTTTTCGATGCAGTCGTCCAATTTCCAATACAGCGCAAAAACACCCATGATCGCCCGAATTTCAGGCGTCAGCGTTTGAAAGGCATTATCCGTTTCGTCCGAGTTCATCTCTTTTCCTATGGTGGCCTCAAGGCGATATACTTCATTTTCCGAACCTTTCAAGAAAAGAAGTAAACGCACGGCCGGCGCTGTTGCGGGAAACCGTGACAGCAGACCCGAGGGCCAGAGCGAGCCCTCAGCCCTCAGCCCTCAGCCCTCAGCCCTCAGGCCTCAGACTCGCCCTCCGCTGCGGCGGCAGGCATGCCCTTGTCCCATTGTGCGGTCATCACCCGGTTCAGCCAGGCCAAACCAACCAGCGCCAGTCCCAGCCCCATAAACGAAAACACCCGTGTCAGCCCCGACAGCCCGCTCATATCAACCAGGAACACCTTGGCGATGGTCACAACAACCCCGGCCATAGCCAACTTGCGCAAAATGTCAGAGCGGCGCCAGAATGCGATGATCAGAAGGATCGCCGAGGACGCCAGCAGGGCCAGCGTGTAGGAATACAGCTCGGGGTCGGTTATGCCGGCAACCGTCAGGTCAGGGCCACGCCACAAACGCCGGATCTCGAGGGTGACATACCAGGCCGCCAGCAGGCTGGCCAAAGCCGCAAACGCGATTTGAACCTCGCGGCCAAAATGGGTCACTTTCCACCCGGCGACTGCAAAGACTGCACTCAGAAGCAAATAGGCGGCGGCAAGCGAATCCAGGATCGGCGGTCCGACTACCAGCGCGTTGTGGCTGGTCAGCGGGTTCGCATCGCCAAACAGCTCGGCCAGCAGGACCAGCACGGCCACCCCATATGCGGTGGCCAATCCGGCGCGCGCCAACAGGCTGAAGCGGCTGCTGCTCTGCATGCGGTACAATTGATTAACCATCGAGGCCGCCCAGACGGTTGCCAGGATCCCCAGATCTGCATGTGAGCTGTCACCGGGAGTCGCAATCAGACGCAGGATCATCACGCTGATGAACACAGCGCCGATTGTGGCGATGGCACTTTCCAGGATGATGCCGGTTTTTGGTCTGGTGTCGCGGGCGATATACCAGGCTCCGGCCAGCGGGATCAGAGTGCCGATATAGGCCAGCAGCACTTGGGTAGTAGCGGCTCTCGGGACCCAAATCTGATCGACGAAAGAGGAACCGCTGGCCCAGAAAAATCCAGGGTCGATCACCAGCCGGTAGGTTATCACCGCGACGCCCACTTGGGCAAACAGGCCGAGGGCCGGCAGGTCGAATTTCCGGTCGATCAGCACCGTCAGCAATATCATCACCGCCAGCGCCAGCGTCAGGGCGGTCTTGGCCAGCAGCAAAAAGAACGCCAGTGCCATCAGCGTCAGCGCGGCGATGCCAAACAGCGCAATCCGCAGCGCCCGTTGGTCCGCGTCTGGCCCCCGGGCTGTGCGCTCTGCCAGCAGGGTCATCAAAGCGGCAACCGCCAGGCTGGCCAGCGCCCAGGGGTAGGCCCCGACAATTGCGCCAGGCTGCCAGAGAAATTCCAGCACCAGCAGGGTGGCGGGGGCAAAGACCGCGGCCGCCAGAGCCCAGACCACCGGCGTGTTGTCACTTGTCGCCCCGGTTCCCTCGGCCTGCTGCATCCGCAGGAAGGCAAGCACAGAGCCCAGGGCGCCAATGGCAGTCAAAACCCAAGCAGTTGCCGGCGCTGCGGTTTCCGGGGCGCGCTGGGCTCCGGCCAGAAATTCACGATACAGCGGCCCAAAAGAGGTCGCCTCAATCACCAGCACAGCCAGAATGGCCAGCCCGGGCACCAGGGCGTGATCATAAAGGGCCGGTGCCTGGCGCATCCAGAGCAGGGTTGCGATCAGCAGGACCACAAGGCTGGCCAGGGCCAGATAGACCTGCTCAGGCTTGCCCGCATCCAGCGCCACCAGCAGCGCTGCCGCTGTGGCGGCAAGGGTGACGGCTGCGGACAACCGGGTGGTGAATTCAGGAAACAGCCGCTTGCCGGCGATGACGCGGCGCATATCGAGCACAGAAGAACCGCTGTGGCGCGGCCACAGGCGGCGCTCGGGGATGACAATCGCAGCCCCTGCAATCAGCAATGTCGCGACCAGAAAATGCAGCTCACTTGCGCCAGAAAGATACAGCAGCCAGTTTGCCGACAGGGTGGCGATCAGCGCCAGCACCGACACCCAGGCCCAGCGTTTGAGGGTGTCAATCGCCAGCCCGACCAGCGCAATCAGGGTGAAATAGTAATAGAACATCCAAGGAGCGTCGGACTGGCCGCCCACCAGAAACGGCGTCACCGAGGCACCGATGATGCCAAGCGCGCTGAGGAATGGCCCGTAGACCCAGCCCAGAACCATAGCCAGGGCCGACACCAGGCAGAGCACCGCAAGGGCGGATCCAGGATCAATCAGATCATACATCGCCCGCGCTGCCAAAACGCCCGAGAACAGCGCGATCAGCCCCGCCCCAGCCAGCGCCGAGGGCAGATATATCATGCTGCCCGCGGTCTCGTCCCCAAAGCGGCGGCGGATCACCTCACCTCCGAAGATCAGAGCGGCGCCAAACCCCACGGCACCCATCACCCGCCAAAATGGCGTCAGAAGGCCGTTTTCGGCGCCGTATTGCACCATGAAGACACCCGCCAAAGCCAGCGATGCCGCTCCGGCAACCAGCACCCAGTTCTCGCGCAGCCACTGGCTGAGGGCGTCATAGGTGGCGGGTTTGAACACATAGGCTCGGGGTGCTTGCTGCGGTTCTGGCTGAGGGCGCGGCGGAGTCGCGGGTTTCTGGTCAGGACCTTTGCTCTGGGCAGCGTCCGAGACATGGCGCGCAGCCAGATCCTGTGGCTCTGGCTTGGAAACCTGTGTTGATTGGTCATCCGCATGTGCATCGCCCCAGGGGGTTGCGGCGCTGTCAGCCGTATCGGGGGCAGCGGCCGTCGCCGGTTTGGCAAGGGTTTGACGGAGTTCCAAGGCAGTCACCCGCGCCTTCAATCGCGCATGAGACACCAGCAGGTAAGGCACGCCGATGATAATCACCAAGCCCAATAACCCAAACAAAACCAAACCAAAATCCAACATAAAAATTCCTTTTTACCTTTCCGCAAATTAAGGAGGGTCGGCACTGCTGGCAAGTGCCACGGATTTAAAGCGGGCCAAACATGTGCTATTGGCGGTGATACCCACCCGTCGAAGGGCGCAAGTCCGGCCACAGAAACCGTGATGGGGTGGTTATCTCGGGCTCTGGTCCACAAAAAAGGGCGCCCCTGAGGCGCCCTTGTCTGATACTTTACGTGGTGATCTTACAGGTGATCGGGTTGCGGCATGCCCAAGACGTGAAATCCACCATCGACCCGAAGGATCTCACCGGTGGTGCAGGCGCCGGCCTCTGAGGCCAGATAGACAGCGGTGCCCCCCACAGCCTCAAGCGTTGCGTTTGAGCGCAGCGGCGCGTTCTGGTCGGTGTGCTTATAGGTCTTGCGCGCACCGCCAATGGCCGCTCCGGCCAGTGTCTTCATCGGGCCGGGTGAGATCGCATTGACGCGAATACCCTCGGGGCCCAGATCATTGGCCAGATAGCGAGTCGCTGATTCCAGTGCGGCCTTGGCTACCCCCATCACGTTGTAACTTGGGCAGACGCGGTTTGAGCCCTGATAGGTCAGGGTCAGCAGGGTGCCGCCGTTGTCTTTCATCAGTGGATAGGCCCGGCGGGCGATCTCGATGAAGGAATAGGCCGAGATATCCAGCGTGTTCTTGAAATTGGCCCGGCTGGTGTCTAGGAACCGGCCGGTCAGTTCGTTCTTGTCAGAGAACGCGATCGCATGAACCACAAAATCAATGCTGTCCCAGCGGGCGCCAAGCTGCTCGAATGCCGAGTCCAGGGACGCATCGTCGGTGACATCGACGTCTACCATGAAATCACTGCCAACGCGCTGGGCCAGGGGCGCCAGTCGCTTGCCGAAGGCCTCACCCTGATAGGTGAAGGCCAGTTCGGCGCCAGCCTCGGCCATCGCCTTGGCGATCCCCCAGGCGATGGATCGTTCGTTGGCGACACCCATGATAAGGCCGCGTTTGCCTTGCAATGCTCCAGACATGATCAATTATCCCTTGTACTTGCTCAGGATCATCGATCCATTGGTGCCGCCAAAGCCAAAGCTGTTGGTCATGACGCTGTCCAGGCCCGCGTTTTCAACATAGGCGGTGGCAATTTCGCCTTCGTTGATGGCCGGGTCCAGCTCGTCGACGTTGATCGACGGGGTGATGAAGTCATGCTTCAGCATCAGCAGGCAGAAGATTGTCTCCAGCGCGCCAGCCGCACCCTGTGCGTGGCCGGTCATCGACTTGGTGGAGGAAATCGGCGGCGTGTTGCCCTCACCAAAGACCCGGCGCACCGCTTCGACTTCACCAATGTCGCCAACCGGGGTCGAGGTGCCATGGGCGTTGATATAGCTGACCTTGCGGCCCTCGGGCAGGGTTTCCAGCGCCAGACGCATGGCACGCTCGCCGCCTTCGCCGGACGGTGCAACCATGTCGTGACCGTCAGAGGTCGCGGCAAAGCCGGTGACCTCGGCATAGATCTTGGCGCCACGCGCCAAAGCGTGGTCCAGATCTTCCAGCACCACAATACCGCCACCGCCCGAGATGACAAAGCCATCGCGGTTGGCGTCAAAGGCGCGGCTGGCGGTTGTCGGATCGTCGTTGCGTTTGGACGACATCGCCCCCATGGCGTCGAACAGGCAGGACAGGGTCCAGTCCAGCTCTTCGCCGCCACCGGCAAACATCACGTCCTGCTTGCCCATCATGATCTGTTCCGCCGCATTGCCGATGCAGTGCAGCGAGGTCGAACAGGCCGAGGTGATCGAGTAGTTGACGCCTTTGATCTTGAACGCCGTCGACAGGTTGGCCGAGATAGTCGAGCTCATGCATTTTGGAACCGCAAAGGGACCAATGCGCTTGGTGGCGCCAGTTTTGGCAACAACCTGATGCGCTTTCAACATGGCGCTGGTGGATGCGCCACCAGAGCCTGCAACCAGACCGGTGCGGGTGTTGATGACCTGATCTTCACTCAGACCGGCATCGGCAATCGCCTGGCTCATCGCAATATGGGCATAGGCAGCGCCATCCCCCATGAAGCGCAGGGTGCGTTTGTCCACGTGGTCCTTGGTGTCGATCTTCAGCGTACCGGCCACCTGGCTGCGAAAGCCGTGTTCGGTCATTGAGGGGTTGGCTTCGATGCCAGATCTACCTGCCTTCAGTGAGGCCAAAACCTCGGCGGCGTTATTCCCGATAGAGGAGACAATTCCCAGTCCGGTGACGACGACACGACGCATACGTGCACTCCCTTGTTTGCTTAAGCCTTACTATGCATTGCGGGGGAAGGGTGCAAGGTGGGTTGGGGATTGGCGAGGGGGGGCACAGAGGTGGTCGACAAAAAAACTAGGTCGAATGTCTGCTAAGCGGACAACCCTACCTTAGTCGTCACTAGGTCAATTGGCGCTGTCGTCTGCCCACACCTGCCGTTCTCCTCGGCGCTGCAGTGCTGCGCTGCGGTCCTTCGAAGCGGACATCCACCTCCCATCTCGATAGGGTAGGGGCAGCTCCTAATCGCCTGCTGTCAGACCCTCAATAAGTTGCTTTACTGTGGGAATGAAAATGCTGCCGTTTGTATCACGGTAGAACGGATCATCACCCGCTTTATACGCATTGTGGCCAGAAAAAATGAGGGATTTATCCAGATTCTTGCCTGCAATAGCCTCCTGCAGCCCTTTGCGAATACAATGAACACGCGGATCGGGTAACTTGCCCGTTGAATATTTCTTATCGGCGTCCTCACACCACGTACTAAGTTTGCAAGTGGAAATACAACCGACACACTCGGTCCTGTGAGACTTGATCTCCAGCGCCTTTTCCTTAGTTACAAAAATCAGTGTGTCATCAGGTGTACGCAAGGGAATTGTAAACCCTTCTGCAATCCAGGAATCAACTTTCCCTTTGTCTTCTGGCGAAACACCATAGCTGTTGATGGGTACACCGGGGCCCTCAACAGGCATGTTCATGCTACTGGATATTTTTTTCGCAAAAGGTACCTGTCTGTTCGAGCGTTCATACAGTTCACGCATCATGCCATTCTTGTATGCGGATGAATAGAAACCGGTGGGGCTGAACTTGTTGAGGACCACATCCTCTTCGTTCATATCGAACAACAGGTCTTTCCACTCGTTGCTTATGGGGCATTCTTTGGTCAACAGATCCCTCGTGCCGATCTGAAAGGCTACCGGGCCAATTTCCGGATTGTCCAACCAATTTTGCCAGTCGCGTAAATGCCAAACACCCCCGGCCATGATAATGGCAACATCCTGCATGCCATTATCATTCATGATTTTACGCAAAGCCTTGACGCGTTCATATGGGGCTTGTGGCTCGTCGGGCTTTTCCCGGCTGGTGATGCCATTATGTCCACCGGCCAGCCATGGATCTTCATAGACCACGGCTCCGATGACATCCTTATATCTGCCTGCCCAGTTTCTATAAGTACGGTTTAACAGAACCTTTAATGCCATAACGCTGGAAATGATCGGATCCAGATATACACCCTCATCGGCGCAAATCCGGGCATCTTCTTCAGAGGCTAGGCCCGCGCCCATAGTTACGGCGTGAATTTTATTGCCACCACCGGCCAGACGGGTTGCCGTCAGAACCTCGCGCATAATGCGCATGGAGCCACCGGCCATTTTGAGAAAGTTTATTCGGATTCGCCCTTTGCCGTTGCAGGCATTATGGGCAATTTCGACCTGTAGTTGGCAGCCCTTTACGGACATTGATAGCATTTCTTCAAAGCGCCCATGACGTGTCTTCGACCCGTAAGAGTAAGGTAACTCGCGGCCATCTTTATCGTAGCCGATGGCTGCACCAATGGCCGCAATGGTGCCCGCTGCATTTTCCGCAGCCCAGGCCCCAGCGCTTACACCGTTTGTAGCGCCGACTCCCTTCCCCCCCTGGATAAGGGGACGTATCCACGCACCATCTATGAAAACGGGCTGGCTGAGTTTTTCAATGAGTGACACGATTGGAACGATACTCCGCTTTTTAGTGTTAGGCTCATTGAGCCCATGAGCCGGCTTCGTATAGAGTTTTTCACGCCGATCGGAATTGATCTCAATCAAGGAGATCATCAGTGGGACGGCAACGCCTGACTTTTCTCAAGTGTGTCGGTTCAGAGCCCATGGGGGAAGGCAGACGAACCAGCGGCTAGTGGCGTAGTGCCAGCCGGCGTTCTGGCTGGGTTCATCCAATTGGTTTCCTGTTTGAAAAGTTGTTCGGAAAGTAAGAAACTAAAAAAGAGGCCTCAAGGCCTCTTTCCAATTTTTCAATCCTGAAGCCGCAACTCAGCTTTCGCTCAGCGCAACCTTCATGCCCTTGACCTGATAGATCACTTCGCCATCTGCCTCGACGATGCCATCAGCAACACCCATGGTCAGGCGGCGGGTTTGGATGGCTTTGGTAAAGTCGATCTTGTAGGTCAGCATTTTGCGCTCGGGGCGGACCATGCCGGTCAGTTTGACCTCGCCAACACCTAAGGCATAGCCGCGTCCCTGCCAGCCGCGCCAGCCGAGGTTAAAGCCGGTCAGCTGCCACAGACCGTCAAGTCCCAGGCAGCCGGGCATGATGGGGTTGCCGGGAAAGTGGCATTCAAAAAACCACAGCTCCGGGTTGATGTCGAATTCGGCGACGATGTGACCTTTGCCGTGCGCGCCGCCATCGGCGCTGACCTCGGTGATGCGGTCCATCATCAGCATCGGCGGCATTGGCAGCTGCGCATTGCCGGGGCCAAACAGCTCGCCACGGGCGCATTTCAGCAAGTCGTCTTTGTCAAAGCTGCTCGGGTAATCGGCCATACGGGCGCATCTCCTGCCTGAAGGTATCATTTGGTTTCTGGCCTCATGTAGCACCCCGCCAAAGGATCCTGCAAGAGCGGGCCTTGGCGGCGGGGCGGGGCAGACATCTGTAGTTGCGAATGAAATTCATTTGAAATTGGCCGGGGTTTTCCCCTATAAGGACCTTAGCTACATGACGCAGGATTTGCAGATGACGCCAAACAGCGTGAAAATCGCAACCAACTGGCTGGAAACAGCTGGGTTGCGGCCGACCAGACAGCGAGTTTCTTTGGCCGAATTGCTGGTTGGCGATGGCAACCATCGTCATGTCACCGCCGAAAGCCTGTACGAATCCGCCCAATCCGAAGGGGCGGTGGTGTCGCTTGCCACTGTCTATAATACGCTGCGCGCTTTTTGCCAGGCGGGGGTGCTGCAGGAAATCACCGTGGATGGATCAAGAAGCTATTTTGATACCAACACCCATGACCACCCGCATTTCTACTGGGAGGATGAGGGCCGGTTGTCGGATGCGCCGGCGGATCAGTTGGTTATCCAGCGGCTGCCAGACGCTCCGGATGGGGTTGAGATCGCCTCGGTTGATGTGGTGATCCGCCTGCGTTCTATCTAAGGCGCGCTCCCTCCGCCATTCTCTCCCTCTGCCATTAAGTGACTTGCCAGCGCGGTTTGCGCGGCGCCGATCACTGTGCCCGCCGCCGCCTGAACATGGCTGATCAGCACAATCGGCTCTTCGGCCTGCGGATCAGAGACCGGCACTGTGATCAGTGGCCTTCCATCGTAGCTGAGCCTGCCGGGCGGCAGACTATAGCTAATGCCAATCCCCTCGCCATTGGCGGCCAGACTTCTGAGCAGTTCCAACGAGGCGGCGCGGCGGGCAACGCGCGGCACCAGCCCCTTTGACTTGAATAAGGCCAGCATATGCTGCACCGACAGCCCCTCCTGCGACAGGATCAGAGGGTGCGCGGCCAAGGTCGCAAGGCTCAGTGAGGTTTGCGATGCCAGCGGGTGATCGGGGGCCATCAGCGCATGCGGCGCAACGCGGCCCAGCTCATGGCGGTAAAAGCTGCTGTCCAGACCCAGATCATAGCTCAGGGCCAGGTCGATCTCGCTTTTGGTCAAGGCGGAAATCAGGGGCTCAAAGTGATCGGCGTGAAAGTCGATCTGAACATTGGGCAATGCGCGGCGCAGGATTTTTAGCGCTGGCGCCAGCAGGAACGGCGCCAGGTCGGCAAAGCAGCCAAGACTAAGGCGCTGCAGACCGGGGGATGTCATGTTCGGGGTCTCTAGCGCCGCCGCCTGATCCAGCAGTTTCTGGGCCCGGGCGGCAAACTCACGCCCCTGGGGGGTTAACACCAGAGAGGCGCCGCGCCGCCGCAAAAACAACTTCTGCCCCAGGTGATCCTCGATCCGGGTCAATGCAGTGGAGAGTGCGGGCTGGCTGACATTCAAAATACCGGCCGCCGCCGTCAGGCTACCCTGACGCGCAACCTCGACGGCATATTCATAGTGGCGCAGGGTTAGGTATAACATGAGCTTAATGCTATCTTCGAAATATATTATTTGAAACCATGTTTAATGCGGCGCAAACAGAGCCTAGCAAAAATGCATCTTTATCCCGAGGATCTCCGCCATGGTTCACCCGCTTATCACCCAAGACCACATTGATCAGTATCAGCGCGACGGGGTGGTGCTGATCCGCGGGTTGTTCGCCAATCAGGTAGAGCTGCTGCGCGCCGGGGTGGCGAAGAATATGGCAACCCCTGGCCCCTATGCGTCGAACAATGGCAAGGCAGGCGAAAGCGGTCGGTTTTTTGACGATTATTGCAACTGGACCCGAATCCCCCAGTTCAAGGAGGCCATCGAGACCTCGCCGGTGGCAGAGGTGGCCGCTGATTTGATGGGTTCGGATATGGTGCAGATGTTTCATGACCATGTGCTGGTCAAGGAGCCGGGTACCTCTATGGCGACACCCTGGCATCAGGACGGGCCGTATTATTTTGTCGAGGGGGCGCAGACCGTCAGTTTCTGGTCGCCGCTGGATGTGGTGAGCGAGGCGACGCTGCGCTGTGTTGCCGGATCGCATAAGTGGGACAAAGAAGTGCTGCCGATCCGCTGGGTCTCGGAGCAGGAGTTCTTTGCCGACACCGGCCAGTATATGCCGGTGCCCGACCCGGAGGCCGAAGGGATGCCCATTGTGGAATACCCGATGCAGCCGGGCGATGCCGTTGCTTTTAACTTCAAGACCCTGCACGGGGCGCGCGGCAATACCAGCACGACGCGCCGCCGGGCGTTTTCATTGCGGCTGGTGGGTGATGACGCCCGCTATGTCGAGCGTCCCGGTCCGACATCGCCGCCCTTTCCGGGCCATGACATGGTGCCGGGCCAACGCCTGCGCGCCGATTGGTTCCCGGTCCTGTTGCAGCGGTGAGAGGCGGTGAGAGAAAGAGGGGGCGCGGCCCCCACCGCTCGCTGGGCGGCCTCCCCCGGGATATTTAGGGCCAGATGAAAGGCGGATGCAGGCGGGGGCTCAGAACCATTGCCCCGGCTCCATTAGCCCCAGGTCCAGCAATTGGCGGGAGTGCCATTCAAACGGGGTTGAGTTGCGCCAGCGGAAACTGTCGATGTCGAAGCTCGATCCGGGGTTTCGTTTTAACGCCTTGGCGGTGCGGAACGAGCAGATTGCGGCGGTCAGGTTATGGTGCCAGGGGCAGGCGTATGTATTGTATTCCTGATCGGTGAAGCTGTGGCTGTCCAAAATCTGCAAATCAGGTTTGGCGCGAAACAGGGAGATGCGGTCGATGTTGCGGCTGTGGGCGGGGATGTGTTCTTCGTATCGCCAACGCAGCCCGCCAAAGAAAACAAGCTGCCGGTCGCGGGGGGTCTGGGTCTCGGGGTCTGGGCGTGCCTGGGCATAGTAGCCGGACCTGTCCAGGTGGGCGTGCTCGAGCGAGACCGCGCTGGGGGTCTGGTGTAAATCACCGGCATAGAGGTCGACCACATAGGTCAGCATCGCGTCGCGGCGTTCTTCGGCGTGAAAACTGAGCATCTCGGTGACGCTGCGGGTCTCGCAAAACGGGTAGAACAGGTATTCAGTGTTGTAGCAGTAATACAGCCAGCAGCCAGGTTTTGCCGCTGCGATGACTTTGTTGATGGCGGTGATCACCGCTCCGGACGGGGCGCAGTCGAAGGGCACCCGGTGAACGCGGGTTTCCACATCCTTGGGCATATCAAAGGCGTCAGGCATCAGCGCCACCACTGTTTCAAAGCCACATTGCAGGTGGTGGCGCAGGGTGGTGGCGATCTCGACGTCGTCTTCGATGAAGATCAGCGCCACCGGCCCTTTGGCCAGCAGGGGCTTGCCTTGCTTCAGAAAATCGTCCAGCGACGTATACATCATACCCGTTTGTCCCCGACTGGCTGGTGTTTCGGGTCAAAATCGGTTAATCGCGCCGATATTGCAAGCCGTCGCTTTTGCCCTTATGGCAAACGGCTATTCTCCCGTCCTGGAAGGCTGACCCCATGAGCGCCCCGAAGAAGCTGTTTATCAAGACCTATGGCTGCCAGATGAATGTCTATGACAGCGAGCGTATGGCCGAGGCGCTGGGCGGGCAGGGCTATGTGGAAACCAAAAGCGCCGATGATGCGGATCTGATCCTGCTGAACACCTGTCACATCCGCGAGAAGGCCGCTGAAAAGGTCTATTCCGAGCTGGGGCGCTTGAAGAAGCTGAAGATTGCCAAGCCAGATCTGAAAATCGGTGTGGCCGGTTGTGTTGCTCAGGCCGAAGGCGAAGAAATCATGCGGCGCCAGCCGGCGGTGGATCTGGTGGTTGGGCCGCAGAGCTATCACCGGCTGCCGGAAATGGAGGCGCAGATCCGCAAGGGTAAGAAGGCGCTGGACACGGATTTCCCCGAAGAAGACAAGTTCGAGGCGCTGAAGAGCCGTCCAAAAGTCAAGCGGGGCCCGACCGCGTTTTTGACGGTGCAAGAGGGCTGCGACAAGTTTTGTGCGTTTTGTGTGGTTCCCTATACCCGCGGTGCCGAGGTCAGTCGCCCCGCCGATCGTATCCTGACCGAGGCGCGTGAGCTGGTCGAACGGGGGGTACGCGAAATCACCCTGCTGGGGCAAAACGTCAACGCCTATCACGGGGCTGGCGCCAACGGGGAGCTGACACTGGCCCAGTTGATCTGGGAATTGGACAAGATCGACGGGCTGCAGCGGATCCGCTTTACCACCTCGCATACCAATGACATGAGTGATGACCTGATCGAGGCGCATGGCAGCTGTGCCAAGCTGATGCCCTATCTGCATCTGCCCGTGCAGTCCGGCTCGGACAAGATCCTGAAGCGGATGAACCGCAACCACACCGCCGAGAGCTATCTGCGGGTGGTCGAGAAGATCCGCGCGGCCCGCCCGGACATTCTGCTGTCGGGGGATTTCATCGTTGGCTTCCCTGAAGAGACCGAAGCCGATTTTCAGGCCACGCTGGATCTGATCGAAGAGGTCAAATACGGCACTGCCTATTCCTTCAAATACTCCACCCGCCCCGGTACCCCTGCGGCAGAGCGGCCCCAGGTGGACGAGGCCGAGGCCTCGGAGCGTTTGCAGCGCCTGCAGGCCTTGCTGACCCGTCAGCAACGCGAGATTCAGACCAGCATGGTCGGCCGTGAGGTGGGTGTGTTGCTCGAAAAAACCGGGCGTCTCGCGGGGCAGATGGTTGGTAAGTCGGATTACCTGCATTCCGTTCACGTCGGCGACTGCGACAGGGCGGTCGGTGAATTGGCCCGGGTTCGCATCGTGTCGTCCTCGACAAATTCTCTGGCCGGAGAGCTTATCCGCTAAAGGACCCGGCTGTGCGGTGTTAATTCTGGGGCGGCTGGAACGGGGGTAGGGCCGGGGATAGTGTGCGAAATCGGGCACAATCCCTCCGGAATTGCCCGAGTGTCCCCTAATGCGGTGTAATTCGCATAAAAAATCATATGAAAACTCAAGTTAAATGCCTAAAACTTGGATAGATTAAATTTATTGGTGTGCGTTGCGTTTGGGGCTTTGGCGGCGTTCTGGGGAATTTAGGTGAAGGAAAACTCGTTGTGTTGAATTTCAAAGCGAAAGCTGTGTTTGTCAGGCTGGCTGCTGCCACCGCCGCTCTGACTTTGCTGACGGCGCCGCTGCAAGCGCAAGCGCAGCGTACAATTGTCGGCGAGCGCTATGTGCCGACAATCTGGGTTGACCCGGATGGCTGCGAACATTGGGTGATGGACGATGGCGCCGAAGGTTTCATGTCGCCGCATGTGACGCCAGATGGCAAACCCGTCTGCCGCCGCGGTAACATCTGCGGTGTCATGCCCACCGATCAGTTCTTTGGCACCAACCAGCACGTGATCAGTTCGGCTGGTAAGCAGCGCCTGCAAGAGTTCTTCAAATCGGTCAGTGTGCGTAGTTTTGTCGTTGTGGGTCATACCGATAGCCGGGCCTCGGATGAGTATAACATCCGGCTGTCCGAACGGCGCGCCAATGCGGTTGCGCGGGTTGGCCGGTCTGTTGGGGCGCGAATCTCTGACGTCCGGGCCTATGGTGAGCGCGATCCAAGCGTGCCAAATACCAGTGCCTCAAATATGGCGCAGAACCGCCGTGTCGAAATTTATTGCCTGCGCTGAGGGAGATAACTCATGCAAATTGCCAAAGCCGCCGCGCTTGTCGCGGCCTTCGCCCTGTTGTCCGCCTGTTCCGAGACCGGCGATAAAACTGTTGACCAGCATTTTGGGGATGGCAGTTCCAGCGGCCTGTCTCAGATGACCGCTGGCATCTGGGTTGACCCCGAGGGCTGCGAACACTGGTTGATCGACGATGGCCTCGAAGGCTACGCCGATCTGCGCCGCACCCCCGATGGCATGCCCGTCTGCAACAGTGATTTGCCGCGCAACACCGCCACCGGCCCCTTCAAAAGCGGCTCAACCTTCCCGGATAGCCTGTAGCATCAGTCACATCGAACTCTGAACGGCCGCCCTGAACCGGCGGCCGTTGGTGATTGGAGGTAAATTTTTCTCTACGGCGCTTGCATAGGGGCGCCGCCAGGGCCACAGTATTCAGGTAACGCCCAATACAGGAGGTCAGCTTGGCCCTCGGTGCCCTAGACACATCGCCAGAACAGCCCGCAGATCCTGAAGAGCTGCTGGAATTTCCCGATAACCGCTTGCTGATCGACCTTTGTGGTGAATACGACCGCAATTTGACCGATATCGAACAGAACCTCGAGGTGCAGATCGTCCACCGCGGCAATCAGCTGGTGGTGATTGGCGAGACTGAAGTGCGCCAGCGGGCGGTGACCGTGCTGCAATCCCTGTACCAAAGACTGGAAAATGGCCGAACGGTCGAACCGGGCGATGTTGATCGCGAACTGCGGATGACGCCGCTGCAGGCGCCGCCGCCGCGCGGCGGCCAGTTGGAGATGTTCAAAGGCGGACATGTGGAGATCAAGACCCGCAAGAAACTGGTCGAGCCGCGCACGGATGCCCAAAAAGCCTATGTTCAGGCGCTGTTTGCCAACGAGCTTGCCTTTGGCATCGGGCCGGCCGGCACCGGCAAAACCTATCTGGCGGTGGCGGTGGGGGTGTCGATGTTCATCAACGGCCATGTGGACCGGATCATTCTGTCGCGTCCGGCTGTTGAGGCAGGTGAGAAACTTGGCTATTTGCCAGGCGATATGAAAGACAAGATCGATCCCTATATGCAGCCGCTTTATGACGCGCTGAATGATTTCCTGCCGGGCAAACAATTGGCCAAACTGATCGAGGAAAAGCGGATCGAGATTGCGCCGCTGGCCTTTATGCGGGGGCGCACCCTGAGCAATGCCTATGTGGTGCTGGACGAAGCCCAGAATGCCACAACCATGCAAATGAAGATGTTCCTGACCCGGCTGGGCGAGGGCTCACGCATGGTGATCACCGGCGATCGGACCCAGATTGACCTGCCGCGCAATGTGCCGTCCGGCCTTCAGGATGCCGAGCGTCTGCTGAGCTCCATTGCAAAAGTCAGCTTTAATTACTTCACCGCGCGCGACGTGGTCCGTCACCCGCTTGTCGCCGCCATCATCGAGGCCTATGAAGCAGATGACAAAGCCTGAATTCTCGGCTATGCCCCTGTTCATCGGGCCATAAATATCCCGGGGGTATGGGGGCCGGCCCCCATCTTGTAAAAGCAGAACATGACGCTGGACATCACCATAGACGACACCCGCTGGCAGCAGCCACAGCTCGACAGCCTGGCCACCCAGGTGGTCACCCGGGCGCTGCAGCACTTCGGGCTCGACCCCGAGGCCTGCGAATTGTCGCTGCTGGCCTGCAATGACCAGCGCATCACGGAGTTGAACCGTGAATTCCGCGATAAACCGGGGCCGACAAATGTCCTGAGTTGGCCGGCCGAGGAACTGGCCGCGGATCTTCCCGGCGGTGTGCCGCAGTGCCCCAGACCGGATTTCACCGGTGAAATCTCCCTTGGTGACATTGCGATCTCCTATGACACCTGCGCCCGCGAGGCGGTGGCGGCAGCAAAATCAATGGATGATCATGTGCGCCATTTGATCCTGCACGGGGTCTTGCATCTTTTGGGCTATGATCACCTGCGTGACCGCGACGCCACGTTGATGGAGACTATTGAGGTCGAAATACTTGATAATATGGGTGTTGATAACCCATATATAGAAAATGATGGCCTCCAAACGGGGCACAACGGATTGGACAAATGGGCGACATAGACGGTAGTTCTAACGCGGCGCATAGCGCGCAGCAGAGCGATAACAACGCGGCACCAGCACCTGAAACCCCGAAACAGACCGGTTTTTGGCGCCGGTTTTTTGGAATGATGAGCCGATCGGAGGTGCCCCCTGCGGCTGCCGTAAACGGCCACGCGGTGCCGCAGGTGCCGCCGCGGGGGATCATCAACCTGTCCCGGATGCGGGTCGAGGACGTGGCCATCCCGACCGCAGAAATTATTGCGGTGCCGATTTCCATTCCGATGGATGAGCTGGTGACTGTGTTCCGCGACAGCGGCTTGACCCGGATCCCGGTTTACGAGGGCACTCTGGACACGCCGCTGGGGTTTGCGCATCTGAAAGACTTTGCCCTGACCCATGGTTTCAGCAATGATGATCGTGCCTTTGATCTGGCCCTGATGATACGTCCTTTGTTGTTTGTGCCGCCGTCGATGCCCATTGGGGTGCTGCTGTCCAAGATGCAGACCGAGCGACGTCACATGGCCCTGGTGATTGACGAATACGGCGGTGTTGACGGGCTGTTGACCATCGAGGACCTGATTGAGCAGGTCGTCGGCGAGATCGAAGATGAACATGATGCTGGCGAAGACCAGACCTGGTTCAAAGAAAAATCAGGCTGCTACATTGCCCAGGCCCGCACCCCGCTGGATGAATTCGAGGCTGAAATTGGTCGCTCTTTGACCAACCACGAGGACGTCGACAAAGAGGAAATCGATTCTCTGGGCGGGCTGGTGTTCATGTTGTCCGGCCGGGTTCCGGCCCGAGGTGAGGTGGTGATCCATCCCGATGGCCCGGAATTCGAAGTGATGGATGCAGATCCGCGCCGTATCAAGCGGCTGCGGGTTCGGTTGCCGGACGAGGTTGAGTGAGCTTAGCGCTGCGCCGGATTCGCGCGCCAGCCCTGCTGCGGTACGGCTCTGCCCTGCTGCCTTTGGCGCTGGGCGCGCTGTTGGCGCAGGCCCTGGCACCTGTACAGTTCCTCTGGGGCATTCCGCTGGCACTGGGGCTGATCTCGGGGCAGCTCCTGCGGGTGAACTCGGCCTGGACTGGCGCCGGGCTCGGCTGGCTCTTTGGGGTTGGCTATTTTGGCTTTGCGCTGTCCTGGATCGTCGAGCCGTTTCAGATTGATCCAGATCGGCATGCCTGGATGGCGCCGTTTGCCTTGTTGTTTCTGGCCGCCGGACTGGCGCTGTTCTGGGGGCTGGCCTTTGGGCTGGCCGCCAGAGTGCCGCAGCGCGGTCTGCGCCTGCTGGCCTTGATTGCAGCCTGGTCGCTGGCCGAGTTTGGCCGCGCCTATCTGTTCACCGGTTTGCCTTGGGCGGCCTTTGGTCAGTTCTGGATTGACAGTCCAGCCGCCGTATTGCTGCCCTGGATTGGGCCACATGGGATTGCGATGCTGACGCTGGCGGCAGTGCTGCCGCTGGGTCTGATCCGGCAAAAACCACTGCTGGCCATTGCGCCGCTGCTGGCGACGCTGGCGCTGCTGTGGCTGCTGCCAGTGCCGCCAGCCGCAGTTTTGACGGCCAAAACGGTGCGGCTGGTGCAGCCCAACGCTCCGCAAGACCAGAAATGGCATCCCGAATATCGCTGGGGTTTTGTGCGCCGCCAATTGTCCTATACCAGCGCCCAACCGCGGCCGGATCTGATTGTCTGGCCCGAAACCGCAGTGCCGCAATTGCTCAACACGGCAGATGATATCCTGGCGGCAATTGCGGAGGCGGCGGATGGGGTTCCGGTGATCACCGGCATCCAGCGTTACCAAGACCAGCGGTATTTCAATTCCCTGGTGGTGCTGGATGCGTCTGGGGTGCCGGGCCAGATCTACGACAAGGCCCATCTGGTGCCCTTTGGCGAATATGTGCCCTTTGGCGACGTGCTGGCGCGGTTTGGCATTACCGGTTTTGCCTCGCAAACCGGATCGGGATATGCCGCAGGGCCGGGGCCACAGATCCTGGATCTTGCGATCGGCAAAGCGCTGCCGCTGATTTGCTACGAGGCGGTGTTTCCGCAGCTGCTGAACGCGGCACCCGAGCGGGCTGATATGCTGATCCAGATCACCAACGATGCCTGGTTCGGAACCTACTCCGGTCCCTATCAGCACCTGGTGCAGGCCCGGATGCGGGCGGCTGAACAGGGCTTGCCGATGATCCGGGTGGCCAATACCGGTGTCTCGGCGATGATCGACGGCCATGGCCGCATCCGCGAGAGCCTGCCTTTGGGCGAGGCGGGTTTTGTCGATGCGAGGTTGCCGCAACCGCTGCCGCCAACCCTGTATAGCCGCACCGGCGATCTGCCTGTCTTTGTGCTGTTGCTGCTGCTGGTTGGCTTAGTCGTGATGACACAAAGGCGTCATCGGGCATTCTAACGGGCGCTTAACCTTTGCCGGATAGTGATTGACCACCGCTCAAAGGGCGCGTATTTCAACCCGATACCCACCACAACGGCTTCCTGACGTGGTAGGCGAACCCCACTGGAGCACTTTCATGACCCGTAAGAACTATATCTTCACTTCGGAATCCGTTTCCGAAGGCCATCCGGACAAGGTCTGCGACCGCATCTCGGATGCTGTTCTGGATGCCTTTCTGGCCGAAGAACCCGAGGCCCGCGTCGCGGCTGAGACCTTTGCAACCACCAACCGTGTGATCATTGGCGGTGAGGTCGGCCTCTCCGACCAGGACAAACTGCACGATTACATGGGCCGCATCGAAGACATCACCCGCGCCTGTATCAAAGACATTGGATATGAACAGGAAAAGTTCCACCACGAAACGGTGGAAATAACCAACCTGCTGCACGAGCAATCGGCCCATATTGCCCAGGGTGTCGATGCCTCAGGCGACAAAGACGAAGGGGCCGGCGATCAGGGCATCATGTTCGGCTATGCCACCACGGAAACCCCGGAACTGATGCCAGCCCCGATCCAGTATGCCCATGCGATCCTGCGGCGTCTGGCCGAAGTGCGCAAGGATGGCAGCGAGCCGGCGCTTGGCCCCGATGCCAAATCGCAGCTGTCGGTGATCTATGAAGACGGCAAACCGGTTGGCGTCAGCTCGGTTGTGTTGTCGACGCAGCATCTGGACGAAACCCTGACCTCGACCGATATTCGCGCCCTGGTGACGCCCTATATCACCGAGGTGCTGCCCGAAGGCTGGCTGACCGAAGCCACCCAGTGGCACGTCAACCCAACCGGCAAATTTGTCATCGGCGGCCCCGATGGCGATGCTGGCCTGACCGGACGCAAGATCATCGTCGATACCTATGGCGGCGCTGCACCCCATGGCGGCGGCGCCTTCTCGGGCAAAGATCCGACCAAGGTTGACCGTTCGGCGGCCTATGCTGCCCGCTATCTGGCAAAGAACGTGGTTGCCGCCGGTCTGGCCGAACGCTGCACCATTCAGCTGTCTTATGCCATTGGCGTCTCCAGACCGTTGTCGATCTATGCTGACATGCATGGCACTGGCGAAGTGGCGCCCGCTGCCCTTGAGCGGGCCATCGACCAGGTGATGGACCTGACGCCGCGCGGCATCCGCCAGCATCTGGCTCTGAACCGGCCAATCTACCAGCGCACCGCAGCTTATGGTCACTTTGGCCGCGCGCCCGAGGCCGACGGTGGCTTTAGCTGGGAAAAGACAGATCTGATCGAGGCCCTGAGAAAATCACTTTGATCTCAATTCCCTGAAGATTGAAAAGGCGGGCCAGGTGTCCGCCTTTTTGTTGTTCAGTGTTCCGGTATTTCATCCGCGCTATTTGAGTGTTGGACAGCGTCAGGATCTGAGCCTAGCATTCTGCCTGCAGCCATCCCCTGTCTGGAGCGCCAATGTTTCGTTTTGTTATAGCCGGATTTCTATGTGTTCTGGCGCTGCCCCTGGCCGCCAAAGGCCCCAAGCCCGAGAAATTCTCTATCGAGGGGCAGGTGCTGATCTATGACACCGAAACACAGGGTTTGGACAAAGATGCCGAGATGACAGTCGATGACATCGAGGCTTTGAAAGACATGTTGCACAAGCACCCTGATGTGACCGAACTGCGACTGAACAGCAGTGGCGGCAGCGTCTTCGCAGGTGAGGAAATGGCATGGATCGTCATGGGCTTTGGGCTCGACACCACGGTCTCGGGGGAATGTGTCAGCGCCTGTGTGGATCTGTTCCTGGCCGGCAGCAGACGCAGAATGACCTTGGGGTCAAAAATGGGCTTTCATCAGCGACGTTGGGCACCCAGGTCAGTCAAAAGCTACTATGAAAACTGGAAGGAAGACGAGGGCTGGAAGACGCCGTTTGATTTTGGCAGTTGGATCTATGAGGACACCCAGACCGAGATCTATCAGCATCTCAGCTATCTGGTCGACCGGGGTGTCGATGCCGGCTTTGCAATCGAAACGCTGCGGGTTGATTCGGGCGGGGAATGGTACCCCTCGCGATTGAAATTGATCGCCGCTGGCGTGCTGCGCGAAGATCCGGTGGCGCACTGAGCCGACCGCTGTGACTTGACCCGGCTGGGCAGGTGCGGCACAGGGACTGCCAATATTGCCGCTGCGGCCCAACAGGAAACCTGCCAGATGTCCGACGATCAGATCCCCAGTGATACATCCAGTGATACATCCAGTGACATGCCCACCGGCGTGGGCCATCAAAGCGGTGCCCCCTGGCGCAATTTTTATGGCCGCTTCAAAGGCAAGACGCTAAAGCCCAACCAGAAGGTCTATCTGGACGAGGATCTGGATGCCCTCAGCCCCGGCGCCGTCACCTGGGAGGAAAACCCTGACCGCACCAATCTGGATCTGCAGGCGCTGTTTGGCGGCCGTGATACCTGGCTTGAGGTTGGTTTTGGCGGCGGCGAGCATCTGGTGCATCAGGCTCTCAACAACCCCGATGTGGGGATTATCGGAGCCGAGCCCTACGTCAACGGCATCGCCACATTGCTGGGTAAGATCCGCCAATCCGAATGTGACAATATCGCCGTTCACCCCGGCGATGCCCGTGATCTGATGGATGTGCTGCCCAAGGCGTCGATCGCGCGCGCCTTTCTGTTGTATCCCGACCCCTGGCCCAAATCCCGCCACCACCGCCGCCGCTTTGTGACCCAGGAACATCTGGAGCCACTGGCGCAGGTGCTAAAGCCCGGTGCCATCTTCCGGGTGGCCACAGATATTCCCGACTATGTGCGCCAAACGCTTGAGGAAGTTCCAAAAGCCGGATTTGAACGGCTGACCGTCGAGGGCGAGGACTGGCATCAGCCCTGGAGCGACTGGCTGTCGACACGATACGAGAAAAAAGCCCTGCGCGAGGGGCGCAAGCCGCATTACCTGACTTTCAAACGCCTTTGATTTGCGATCCTGGCATGTCATGCTGATCCCATATTGTAAGGGGTTTTTCATGTCAGATATTCGCATCACCAATTGTCACATCCATACGTTTACCTCGCAGCATGTTCCACGGAACTTTCCGTTCCCGGCGGTCCGGTTTCTGCGCAGGGAACCGGGGCTGGTCAAAAAACTGGCCAGGGGGCTGCGGTTCATTGGCCAGGAACATCTGTCGGACCAAGTGCGCAGATTACATCAGTTTATGATCCAGGGATCATTGCCGAGCCAGGCGCAGATCCTGTCGGATGTGGTCAGTCACTATCCGCATGATACACGGTTTGTGGTGCTGCCGATGGATATGCAACAGATCGGTCGCGGCCCGGTGCCGGTGGGGCTGAAAGACCAGCATGATGAACTGGCCCGGTTGCGGGACGAGGCCAACCCGCCGGGCTCTATCTTGCCCTTTGCCACCGTTGATCCGCGTGACGAAGGCAGTATTCAGGAATGCCTGCGCGCCATAAACGAGCTGGGATTTCGCGGATTGAAGATCTACCCACGGCTTGGGTTTGCACCGGATCACCCGGTTCTGATGCAGCGGATCTATCCGCGCGTGGCGCAGTTGGGGCTGCCCGTCATGACCCATTGTTCCCGCGGCGGGGTGCAGGGCAAAGAGGTCTGCGACTACACCGGCGATGGGTTCACGAGGCCCTATGCCTATCGCTCCGTTTTGCACCAGTTCCCGCAGTTGCGCCTGTGTCTGGCTCATTTTGGCGGTCAGGCGGATTGGAGAGCCTACCTCAATGCCAGCGAAACCCGCGGTCGGGAAAACTGGATGGAGCAGATCCGTGATATGATCGGCGGCGGCCAATACGCCAACCTGTGGACCGATATTTCCTACACCCTGTTCCAATTTGAGGATTTCGCGCCGATCCTGCGGCTGTTGCTGAGCGGCGAAGGGGACGCCAGCCAAAGACTGCGCCGGCGGGTTTTGTTTGGATCAGACTTCTACATGACCCGGCAGGAAGAGCTGAGCGAACGGGCAGTCAGCATCCGCTTGCGTGTCGCTTTGGGCGAGGCTCTGTTCAGGCAGATCGCGCAAATCAACCCCGAAGTCTGGCTGGATGAACGTGCAGAGGATAAATCGCTCTGGACCGGGCAGGGGTGATTGGGTAGGAAAATGATAACGCTCGCATAAGGAAAGTTTTTGTATGTCTGGACACGGCACGCCCACCCCTATGACCTCAAACCGCTGCGGCCCGCTGAGCGGGGTGGCCGAAGTTCCCGGCGACAAGTCGATTTCGCACCGCTCGCTTATTCTTGGGGCGATGGCGATTGGCGAGACCAAGATCACCGGACTGCTTGAGGGCGAGGATGTGCTGGACACCGCCAAGGCGATGCAGGCCTTTGGCGCCGAGGTGGTGAACCACGGTGGCGGCAGCTGGTCGGTGTTTGGCGTAGGCGTTGGCGGCTTTGCCGAGCCGGGCAATGTGATCGACTGCGGCAATTCGGGCACCGGTGTGCGGCTGATCATGGGCGCGATGGCGACCCAGCCGATCACCGCCACCTTTACCGGCGATGCCAGCCTGAATGGCCGCCCGATGGCTCGCGTCACTGATCCGCTGGCGCTGTTTGGGGCGCAGACCGTTGGCCGCAAGGGCGGCCGTCTGCCGATGACCATCGTCGGCGCCGCTGATCCGGTGCCGGTGCGCTATGTGGTGCCAGTGCCCTCGGCGCAGGTGAAATCGGCGATGCTGCTGGCCGGGCTGAACGCGCCGGGCAAAACCGTCATCATTGAAAAAGAGGCCACCCGCGATCATTCTGAACGGATGCTGGCGGGGTTTGGCGCTGAGATCACTGTTGAGGAGACCAATGAGGGCCGGGTGATCACCCTGACCGGCCGCCCCGAGTTGAAGCCGCAGGTGATTGTGGTGCCGCGCGATCCCTCTAGCGCCGCCTTTCCGGTTTGCGCTGCAATCATCACCCCGGGATCTGATGTGCTGGTGCCCGGCATTGGGTTGAACCCAACCCGGGCCGGGTTGTTCACCACCCTGCGCGACATGGGGGCCGATCTGACCTATGAAAATGAACGTACCGAAGGCGGCGAACCCGTGGCCGATCTGCGCGCCCGCTATTCGCCCAATATGAAGGGTATCGAGGTGCCGCCCCACCGTGCGGCCTCGATGATCGACGAATACCCGGTGCTGTCTGTGGTGGCCGCCTTTGCCACCGGCGACACCCTGATGGCAGGCGTCAAGGAACTGCGGGTCAAGGAAAGCGACCGCATCGACGCCATGGCCAAGGGGCTGCGGGCCTGCGGTGTGAGTGTCGATGAGGGCGAGGATTGGTGGCAGGTCACCGGTCTGGGCCCCGAAGGAGTGCCGGGCGGCGCCACCTGTGCCAGCGAGCTGGATCACCGCATCGCGATGGCCTTTATGGTGCTGGGCATGGCGGCGCAAAACCCGGTCACGGTGGATGACGGAGGCCCAATTTCCACCTCGTTCCCGATTTTTGAACCGCTAATGGGCGCTCTGGGTGCCAAGTTGAGCCACGGCTGATGCGTGCCCGGCAAAAATACCGTCAGATATATTGGGGCGTCTTCGCAGCCGCCCTGGGCGTTTACGTCACCATGATCGTCTGGACCCTGCCGGGCATTTCGCAATCCGCAGGTGGTTTGCTGCCCTTTGATCTGCGCCCGATGGGGTATTCCGCTGATGAGGCGCGTGCCTTTCTGGCCGCTTTGGGCACCGAAGGACATGCGCTTTACACCGGGCCACAACGGCTGTTGGATATGGCCTATCCGGCGCTTCTGGGCTTTGTGCTGATCGGCGCGCTGCGGCATTTCTATGCCAAGGGTTGGCTGCTGAGCTTACTGGTCTTTGTCGCGCTGGCCGGTATGGGGGCCGATTACCTGGAAAACATGCGGGTGGCGCTGCTGCTGGCAGGCGATACCAGTGATCTGGCCATTGCCGCAGCGTCTCGTTCTACTGTGATGAAATCCGTCCTGACCTCCGTTGCCACGCTGGCTGTGCTGGCGGGCCTGATCGGCGCGACATGGCGACGTTGGAGGCGCAAATGACTGACATCTTCACCATTGCAATCGACGGGCCAGCGGCAGCGGGCAAGGGCACCATCTCCAAGGCGATTGCCGCCCGGTTTGGCTTTGCCCATCTGGATACCGGCTTGCTGTACCGCGCCGTTGGGGCGCGGGTTTTGGCGGGCGCAGACCCCATTGAGGCCGCCAAGAGCCTGCAGGCGCAGGACATGGAGCGCGACGATCTGCGCAGTGCCGAAGTTGCGCAAGCGGCGTCCAAAGTGGCAGTAATTGCCGAAGTGCGCGCCGCACTGGTGGATTTCCAGCGCGCCTTTGCCCGTCGCGCCGGTGGCGCGGTGCTGGATGGGCGCGATATTGGCACGGTGATTTGCCCCAACGCCGAAGTTAAGCTCTATGTCACCGCCAGCGCCGAAGTGCGCGCCGGGCGGCGGTTCAAGGAACTGACGGGCAAGGGCGAGGCGACCTCGCTGGAAACGGTACTGGCTGATGTAAAGGCGCGCGATGCGCGCGACATGAACCGCGCCGAGGCGCCGCTGAAGCCGGCAGCAGATGCGGTGGTGATCGACACCAGTGAGCTGAGCATTGAGCAGGCGTTGCAGATTGCCCTGACTGAAATTTCAGCCCTGAAATAGTCACGCCAATTCATTTGACTAGGTCCAACCGGCTTTATTGCGGCTTGCGCCAGCAAGAGAATCCGCTTATTAAACGCGCTGTCAGTATAGAGGCGGTTAACGCACACACGGCATTTTGAGCAGGGCTGGGGTTTCCTCCGGCCCTTTGTGTTTGTTTGCTCAGACCGACTGTGCGGCGTCCATATTGACCAAACCCCAAGACCGGCGGAGACAACCGCACGGCCAGAAAACAAATGTAAAAGGAAACATGAGACCTCATGGCTCAAAACGTATCTATGGAAGACTTCGAAGCCCTTCTGAATGAAAGCTTCGAAATGGACACCCCGAATGAGGGGACTGTCGTAAAAGGCAAAGTCATCGCGATTGAAGCGGGACAGGCCATCATCGACGTCGGCTACAAAATGGAAGGCCGCGTTGATCTGAAAGAATTCGCTAATCCAGGCGAAGAGGCTGAAATCGCTGTTGGTGACGAGGTAGAAGTCTACCTGCGGTCTGCTGAAAACGCCAAAGGCGAAGCTGTTATCTCGCGTGAGATGGCCCGCCGCGAAGAAGCCTGGGATCGCCTGGAAAAAGCCTACGCAGACGAAGAGCGCGTCGAAGGCGCAATCTTTGGTCGCGTCAAGGGTGGCTTTACTGTCGACCTCGGCGGCGCAGTTGCGTTCTTGCCCGGTTCGCAGGTTGACGTTCGCCCCGTGCGTGACGCTGGCCCGCTGATGGGTCTGAAGCAGCCGTTCCAGGTTCTGAAAATGGACCGTCGTCGGGGCAACATCGTTGTTTCGCGTCGTGCGATCCTCGAAGAATCCCGTGCCGAACAGCGCGCCGAAGTCATTGCCAACCTGACCGAAGGTCAAGCTGTTGATGGTGTGGTCAAGAACATCACCGAATATGGTGCGTTTGTTGACCTTGGCGGCGTCGACGGATTGCTGCACGTCACCGATATGGCATGGCGTCGTGTGAACCACCCGTCCGAGATCCTGACAATCGGTGAGACCGTTAAGGTCCAGGTTATCAAGATCAACAAAGAGACCCACCGTATCTCGCTCGGCATGAAGCAGCTGCAAGACGATCCTTGGGATCTGGTCGCTGCCAAGTTCCCGCTGGAAACTGTGCACACCGGTCGCGTCACCAATATCACCGACTACGGTGCATTTGTTGAGCTGGAGCCAGGCGTCGAAGGTCTGGTTCACGTCTCCGAGATGTCCTGGACCAAGAAAAACATCCACCCCGGCAAGATCGTTTCGACCAGCCAGGAAGTGGAAGTTATGGTGCTGGATATCGACAGCTCCAAGCGTCGCGTATCCTTGGGTCTCAAGCAGACTCAGCGCAACCCATGGGAAGTCTTCGCTGAAGCCAACCCCGAGGGCACCGAAGTCGAAGGCGAAGTCAAGAACATCACCGAATTCGGTCTGTTCATTGGTCTCGAAGGCGACATCGACGGCATGGTTCACCTCTCCGACCTGTCCTGGGACGAGCGCGGCGAAGATGCGATCCAGAGCTACCACAAGAACGACGTGGTTCAGGCGGTTGTCTCCGAGGTTGATATCGAGAAAGAGCGTATCTCTCTGTCGATCAAAAACCTGGGTGGTGACAAGTTCGCAGAAGCCGTTGGCGGCGTGAAGCGCGGAACGATCGTGACTGTTGAAGTCACCGCGATCGAAGAAGGCGGCATCGAAGTTGTGTATGAAAGCATGAAGTCTTTCATCCGCCGTTCCGATCTGTCGCGTGACCGTGCCGAGCAGCGTCCTGAGCGTTTCAACGTTGGCGACAAAGTCGACGTGCGGATCACCAATGTCGACTCCAAGACCCGCCGTTTGGGTCTGTCGATCAAAGCGCGCGAAATTGCGGAAGAAAAAGAAGCCGTCAAGCAGTACGGGTCCTCGGACTCCGGCGCTTCGCTGGGCGACATCCTGGGTGCCGCTCTGAAGTCGGGCGACTGATCTTCAGCTCTTTTTAGAGACGTCAATGATAGAAAAGCCCCGCTGAATGGCGGGGCTTTTTTGTGGAAAAATCCGGTTGTTCGGGATCCGAACGAGGCGCCCGGCGGTGCCAAACCAGGCTCCGAATCAATAGAGAGTCTCTGGCCATAGCTGTGCAGGGATCTGCCGAAACGCCGCGCCAGCAGGCTGTCAGGGCCTAAATCGCTCTTCTGTAAGCAAAATTTTGCCAGATACAGCATGATTTGACGCTCTGACACTGCGGTTTCTGTTCCCGCCGCCATATTTTTTGTCTTATAGTCGTTTCAAATCACTTAGCTTTTACCGTTGGCTTGGGAGGGCCTGGAATATGATCCGCTCAGAATTGATTCAGAAGATTGCAGAAGAAAACCCGCACCTGTATCAGCGAGACGTTGAGCGGATCGTTAATACGGTGTTTGAGGAAGTCACGGGCGCCATGTCGCGCGGTGATCGGGTCGAACTGCGTGGGTTTGGTGCCTTTTCGGTGAAAAAGCGCGACTCGCGGGTGGGACGCAATCCTCGCACAGGTGAAACGGTTCAAGTTGATGAAAAACACGTCCCGTTCTTTAAGACCGGCAAATTGCTGCGGGACCGTTTGAACGGAAAATAAACTGATGCGTTATGTTCGCTTTGCCTTTTGGGGCGCTCTCGGAATCCTGCTGATTTCTGTCAGTCTGGCCAATAGGGCCATTGTCGATTTGCAACTGATGCCGGATGCAGTGGCTGAATTGCTGGGCTTCAACCCCAGTATCTCGCTGCCGCTGTTTGTTGTGGTGCTGGGCGGCATTGCCTCGGGGCTGATCATTGGCTTTATCTGGGAATGGATACGCGAGCACAAACACCGGCGCGCTGCCGGCGGACAGGCCCGCGAAGTGCGCAAGCTGTCACGGGAAGTCAGCAAGCTGAAGACGCAAAAGAACGAAGGCAAGGACGACGTTCTGGCCATTCTTGACGACGCCAGCTGAGGCCAGATTGATGAGCGATATTCGGGTCAAAATCTGCGGTTTACGCAGTGCGGATGACATGACCGCAGCCGCGCAGGCCGGTGCGGCCTATGTGGGGTTTGTCTTCTTTCCTAAATCTCCACGCCATGTGTCGATCGATGCAGCCGCCACTCTGGCTGCTTTGGCGCCGGTTGGCCTGTGCAAAGTGGCGCTGACGGTGAATGCCAGCAATGCAGAGTTGGACGCCATCACCGCAAAGGTGCCGCTGGACATGCTGCAATTGCATGGCACCGAAAGTCCCGAACGGGTGGCCGAGGTCAAAGCGCGCTATGGCTTGCCCGTGATGAAGGCGATCGGCGTTGCGGATGCCTCTGACCTGCGCCAGATCGATGACTATGCGGCGGTGGCCGACCAATTGCTGATTGATGCCAAGCCGCCCCGTAATGCCAAATTGCCCGGCGGAAATGGGTTGGCGTTCGACTGGCGGCTGTTGGCGGGGCGCAAATACTGGCAGCGTCCCTGGATGCTGGCAGGCGGTCTGACAGCTGATAATGTGGCCGAGGCCCTGCGGATGACGGGGGCCAATCAGGTTGATGTCTCCTCTGGGGTCGAGGTGGCGCCGGGCCAAAAGGATCCGGACCTTATCCGCGCCTTTGTCGGGGCTGCAACCAACCGCTGATGCGGCGCCGCAGACGCAAGAAACGCAACCGGCGCTGCCTTTTACGTCTCGAGAGCAGCCTTCGCTGTGCTGCATGTCTTTCCTGTTGCCATTCTGTGGGGCCAGATAGGTCCGTGTGATTTGGCAAACAGAAGCCGATGATCATGCGTTCACTCCACTTTTAAAACTCTTGACCACAGTGCGCCTTGTTTTGTTTGATGTGCAGAGCGACCCTTTGCAAAGTGACTTTCAAAAATGGAACAAACCCCATCCCTGGATGACCTGGCTCTGTTTGTGACAGTGGCCGAGGCAGGCGGTCTTGCCGGGGCGGCGCGGACCAGCGGTGTCAGCGTGCCAACGCTGAGCCGCAAGATGCAGGCCCTGGAGCGCCAGTTGGGTCGGGTGCTGTTTGCCCGGGGGGCCAGGGGCTATTCCCTGACCGCCGAGGGCCGTTCGGTGCTGGAGCAGGTTGCCGACCTTGGATCTCTGAGGGCCCGTCTTGGGCGGTCGCTATCTACCTCAGGCCCTGTCGATGTGAGGATCACCGCAGGGAGCTGGACGTCCTGCTATGTGGCACGCAGATTAGGCCCGGTCTGGAGGGACAAGCCGATCTGGCGTCCGGTGTTTATAGAAGCGGCCGCAAGGCTCGATATTGCCCGGCGTGGGGCGGATATCGGTATTCGCAATAAGCGCCCTGACCAGCACTGGCTGGCAGCGCGCCGCACCGGCACGGTTGAATATGCCGCCTTTGCGGTCTCAACCGAAGTTCGTGGCTTTGTTGCCTTGTCGCAGACAGACGTGCAAACACCCTCGGCCATCTGGTTGCGCCAGCATCATGCGGGCGAGATCGTATCAACAGCGGGCGCGCCCAGGTTGCTGGCGGATCTTGCTCTTGCCGGGGTGGGCAAGGTGGTGCTGCCCTGTTTTGCCGCACAGGATATTGAAGGCTTGCAACAGGTCGGGCCAGTGATCGGGGCGCTGACCCATGAGGAATGGCTGGTTAGTCACCACGAGGCACGCCACGACGCCCCGGTTCGCGCTGCACTTGACGTGGTGGCGCAAGTATTGGCTGACAAAAACAGCATGTTGCCAGGCTAACGCGGGAGGCCGAGGTCCACATCTGTTTAAGGGTCGGAACATGCGGCTCCCGCCTCGGCTTGTGATCCTATGGATCCCATCTCCAAGTTGGGCCCCGCGCCGCGCCCTTCGGGCGCGGCGCGGGTCGCCTGGGGCAAAGCCCCAGGCGAAATTGCGTTACTGGCAGGCGCGGTGCGGCCAATTTGGGACTGCCACTTGGGGCTGCGGGCCGCGCCGGTGCAAAAACCGGTTCCTCTCGGCGAATTTGCCCTTTAGAACCGTCTCAACTGATGACGGAGACAGCAATGGCCGAAGATCTATTCAACAGCTTCATGAACGGACCCGACGAGCAAGGCCGCTTTGGCATTTTCGGCGGCCGGTTTGTGTCTGAAACACTGATGCCGCTGATCCTCAGCCTTGAGGACGAATACAACCGGGCCAAGGATGACGACAGTTTTTGGGCGGAGATGAAGGACCTGTGGACGCATTATGTTGGCCGTCCCAGCCCACTGTACCATGCCGAGCGTCTGACCGCGCATCTGGGCGGTGCCAAGATCTATCTTAAGCGCGACGAGCTGAACCATACCGGCGCCCATAAGATCAACAATGTGCTGGGCCAGATCATTCTGGCGCGGCGCATGGGCAAGACCCGCATCATCGCCGAGACAGGTGCCGGGCAACACGGTGTTGCGACCGCCACTGTCTGCGCCAAGTTCGGCTTGAAATGTATTGTTTACATGGGCGCCCATGATGTTCAGCGTCAGGCCCCCAATGTGTTCCGTATGCGCCTGCTGGGCGCCGAGGTGATTCCGGTGACCTCGGGGCGTGGCACCCTGAAGGACGCGATGAATGACGCCCTGCGCGACTGGGTGACCAACGTCAATGACACCTATTATTGCATTGGCACCTCGGCGGGTCCGCATCCCTATCCGGCTATGGTGCGCGACTTTCAGTCGATCATCGGCAAGGAAGTCCGCTGGCAACTGGCCGAGCAAGAGGGCGAAGGCCGTCTGCCGGACACCTTGATTGCGGCCATCGGCGGCGGTTCAAATGCCATCGGCCTGTTCCACCCCTTTCTGGACGACAAATCAGTCCGCATCATCGGCGTTGAAGCCGGCGGTAAGGGGGTCGATGACAGGATGCAGCACTGCGCCTCGCTGAGTGGCGGTCGCCCCGGTGTGCTGCACGGCAACCGCACCTATCTGCTGCAGGACGATGACGGCCAGATCCTCGAAGGCTTTTCCATATCTGCCGGGCTCGACTATCCGGGCATCGGTCCCGAGCATTCCTGGCTGCATGACACCAAACGGGCGGAATATGTGTCGATCACCGATGCCGAGGCCCTGGAAGCGTTTCAGCTGAGCTGTGCCCTGGAAGGTATCATTCCGGCGCTGGAGCCCAGCCACGCGCTGGCCCATGTGATGAAAATCGCGCCCGATCTGCCCAAGGACCACATCATTGTGATGAACATGTGTGGTCGCGGCGACAAAGATGTCTTTACCGTGGCGCGGCATCTTGGCTTTGACATGTCGGACACCGAAGGCCGCGATATCGACTAAAAGCGCCCGGCGCTGAGGCCGGAGGCTTTCCTCGTCCGAAAATGGTAAAACGGCGACGCCCTGCACATGGGTGTCGCCATTTTTATCCGGGCCGCAGGGTTTGCTTGGCGGTGGCTTATCGCGGCCAGCCGGCCCTCTGCAACCCGGTGCACAGGTGCTGCAGGTCGGCGTCATGCTGATAGTGAAGCGTCGCCAATAACTGCTCCATCGAGAAGTCGGGATCCAGCGCCTCCAGCATCTGCAGCTGCTGTTCGGCGGCCAGTTGATTGTCCAGCCAGCCGTGGCAGGCACTGGCAAAGGCGTGCTGTGCGGCATCCAGCAAGGGCAGATGGTCAAAGGCCTGCAGCGCCGCGTGATAATTCTTGCTGGTGAAATGAGCCTTGCCCAGATGGCTCCAGAATCGCAAGGGATGATGCGGGTTCAGGCGCATGGCTTTGGTGATCCATTCAACCCCGGCGGCGGCATCGCCGGTCCAGGTGTACAGCTCGCCCATCTGCACCACGACCAGATCGTAATTGGGGTTCAAGGCCAGGGCACGTTCCTGATGATAACGGGACCGGGTGAATTTGTGGTGCATGATATCAATGGCCGCCAGCACCCGGTGAATGTCGGCGTCATTGTCGTCAAATTGCGCCGCCCGTTCGCAGGCCTCCTGCACCAGAGCAAATGTCGCGTCTTTGTCCTCGCACCAGCCATAGCCCCAGCCCTGAGCCAGAATGCAGCCGCGCCAGACATGGGCATGGGCATATTCTGAATCCAGCGCAATTGCCCGGTTGACCAGATCCAGCGCCTTGGCGTTATCCTCGCGAGAGCTGCGGTGGTGCAGCCCCTTGGCAACCAGCAGGCATTCGTAGGCGGCCATATTGCCGGGCTTTTTGCGGGCCAGCTGATCCTGTTGCAGGGCCTCGATGCGGCCGGGCAGGGTGGCCACAATGGCGGTTGTTATCTCGTCCTGAATGGCAAATATATCATCCAGCGTCCGGTCGTATTTCTCGGCCCATATATGCGCGTCATTGGCGGTGTCGATCAGCTGCACCGTCACCCGCAGCCGTTGGCCTGATTTGCGCACGCTGCCCTCGACCAGATACTGCGCCCCCAGTTTCTCGCCGACCTCGCGCAGGTTGACGGCCTGTCCCTTGTAAACAAAGGTAGAGTTGCGCGAGATTACAAACAGTTCATGGCGGCGGCTCAGCTCGGTCAGGATGTCCTCGGTCAGCCCATCGACAAAGAATTCCTGCTCCGGGTCGCCGCTAAGATTGTCGAACGGCAGCACCGCAATCGAAGGCTTTATGGCTGTTCCAGGGGGGGGATGCTGGGGGCGCTCATCCGGATGACCCGGGCTCTGAACACTGCCCAGGTCAACCTGATAGGCCAGGATCGGCCGGTCCATGTTTTTCAGCTGTTGCTCGCCGAGGTTCTGAAAGCTCAGCTCCAGACGCCCGGAGACCTGATCATGCACTGCGGCTGAGACACAGATTTGCCCAACCCCGGCGATCTGCTCCAGCCGGGCGGCAACATTGACCCCATCGCCAAAGATATCGTCCTCCTCAAAAATGATGTCGCCCAGATTAAGGCCGATGCGAAATTCAATGCGCTGATCCTTTGCCACATCCTGATTTCGCCGCTGCATGCTGGTCTGGATTTTGACCGCGCATTGCACAGCATCGGCAACGCTGGCGAATTCCACCAACATGCCATCGCCGGTGGTCTTGATGATATGACCCCGGTGTTCGGTGATGGCCGGATCTATAAGTTCCAGTCTGTGGGTGCGAAGCCGGGCGATGGTTCCGGCTTCATCAGCCTGCATAAGGCGGCTGTAGCCGGCCATGTCGGCAGCAAGAACGGCAGCAAGTCGTTGGGTCATGCGCTTCTCCCTGATCCACAGCATAGCCGAAAACGGCCTGCTTTTCCATGCTCCGGGCCCCCTGTCTGGTCGCTGCGATTGCAGTTATAACATGGGGCTGGATTTCACCCTGGCCAGATGCTCGGCGCAGGCCGCTGCCGTTGCATGGCTTTTGGACGGTGCGCATGGAACCGAGTGGTGGCGCCGCAATCCGGAGCGGGTCTGGCACGGGCTGCGGCCAAAGGTATCCTCAGGCGTCGATCCGGCGGCGTCTGCGTTAATGAAATGCAACCCCCGTTAATGGTCTCACAGCCCGGGGCTAGCCAGAATTTTGCCGCACCTTGGCCCGGGCGGTCTGATTCTCTGGCGGCCTGACGGCGCAGATCCACCGATTCGTTACCCAAATCGGGCAGGAGCCCTAAAAATAGGGCGTGGCACGTTAAGGAATTCGATCATATTTTATTGGCATTTTAGGAAAAAGGTTAACGAATTGTGTGCTTTTTTCGCCAACACCCCTGTTTTACTGGCATATTGGGAAACAATAACCGGGGGGGTTAGTAAATTGTTAATACTGTCACAATCTGTCCATAATTTAGTCCATCCTTTGCAACATTGGGCCTCATTCCAGCCCCACGCCTGAATGACCATGTCGATGTGGGAAATTGGAGTGGATGATGAGACTTCTAATTGGAGCGCTCGCTGCTTGCCTTATTCTGGCAGGGGCCGATGGCGCAACGGCGGCTGATCCGTCGAGAAATGTACAGTCGGTACCTGGATGGGAAGCCGTTGGCCGGTTGAACATCGGCGGCCGGAACATGTGTACCGGTGCATTGATTGCACCAAATCTGGTGTTGACTGCGGCGCACTGCCTGTTCGACCAGAAAACCGGGCGGGCGGTCAATCCCAGCTCGGTCAAATTTGAAGCCGGGCTGAATGGGCGCCGGGTCAAGGCCTCCAGAATGGTGTCGCGGGTGGTTTTGCATCCCGATTATCAGTTCCGGCCTCAGGGACAGGCCCAGATTGGCTATGATATTGCTGTTTTGCGTCTGGATCGCCCGATCAGCAGCAGCGAGATCACGCCCTTTGCGATGGCTTCGGCGCCGCAGCGAGGCGATGCTGTTGGGATTCTGTCCTATACTTACGCTCAGAACAACCGACCAAAGTTGGAACAGCCCTGCCATGTGTTGGCGAAGCAGGCAGAAACCCTGGTGATGACCTGCAGGGTTGAATTTGGCGCCTCTGGGGCACCGGTCCTTGCGGTCAATCCCGGCCAGCCCCCCCGCGTTGTTTCGGTGGTCTCTGCCAAGGCCGCGATGGGCAACAAACGGGTGTCCATTGGCACCACTCTGGACCGCTCGGTGCAGATGCTGATCCGCAGGGCTGGCTAACAGACCATCATTGTCATCCGACCGCTTTGCACCAAAACGGCCTGTATCCATCGGGATGCGGGCCGTTTTCTATATCTGCCCATAGGCGCCCTGTCGGTTTTTGCCCGGCCTATGGTTCGCGAAACGCCTCGCGGGATTTATAGAGCGGTTTCAGCAGGTATTGCAGGATGGTCTTAGATCCGGTCTGTAACTCGGCGGTGGCCCGCATCCCTGGCCGGATTTCGATATCCTTTTGGCGCTTGGTCAGATCTGACCTGTCGACCTTGACGGTGACCCGGTAATAGGGCGGAGCGCGCGGGTTGCGCTCATCTTCAAAGGTATCGGCCGAAATGAAATCGACAGTGCCTTTGAGGGTGCCATAGATGGTATAATCATAGGCAGACAGTTTGATCGTTGCCGCCTGACCGGGCACCACACTGGCGATGTTCTCGGGCTTGACCCGGGCCTCGATAAACAGTTCCTCGCCCATTGGAATGATTTCCAGGATCTCTTCGCCGGGACGAATGACGCCACCGATGGTGGTGACCGCCAGACTGTTGACGATACCCGCCATCGGCGAGGTGATCACCGTGCGGTTCAGCTGATCCTGCGCCAGCCGCAGGTCCTGCCTGCGGGAGGTCAGCTCCTGCAGGGTCAGCGAGTATTCTTCGGCCAGGTCCAGCTCTGCCTGAGTGCCGATCTGGTTGTATTTTAACCGAGCGTCACTGACCGCCTGTTTGGACCGGTTGACCTCAATCAGGGCGACAATCTTCTTTTTATAAAGCTGCTGCATATTGCCGAGCTCGTCGAGCAACTGGTCAAGGATTTCGCGGGCGCCATCGCGGCGGCCGACAAAATCGGTCTGCCGCGCATTCAACAGGGCCTTTTCCGAGGCCAGAATATCGGGGGATCGTTTCAGCAGGGCTTCGGGCACAGAGAAATCATAGGCGCCTTGCAGCTCGGCCTCCAGCCGGTGCCGTCTGATCTCCAGCGCGTCGATCTGGTCTTGCAAATCGTCTTTTGCGGCGCGGAATTTGGTGTCTTGCAGGCGGGCCAGAACCTGGCCGGCAGACACCGTGTCGCCTTGACGAACAGACAGTTCGGCCAGAATGCCACCTTCGAGGTTCTGCACGATCTGGGAGCGCGATGAGGAGACGACCTCGCCATCGGCGCGCACGATCTCATCGACCCAGGCCACTGCGGCCCAGACCAGAAACACCACCAGCGCCAGCGCCACAAGATAGATGATCCGACTGGCTCCGCGGCTTGATGCGGCCAGGTCGTCCTCCAGCAGGCTCATGTCTTGTTGCCGGCCGCGAGATGCGCCAGCACCTGATCCCGGGGTCCATCCACCACCATGCGGCCGGCCTGCAGGATCAGGGTGCGGTTGGTCAGCGACAGGATGGGCATCCGGTGGGTGGCAATGATGGCGGTGCGCCCTTGCAGCCAGCTCTCCAGGCGGCTGACCAGGGTGCGCTCCAGTGTCTGGTCCAGTGCCGCAGTTGGTTCATCCAGCAACACGATGGGCGGGCTTTGCAGCCAGAGCTGGGCCCAGCCAACCGACTGACGCTGGCCAATCGACAAGCCGCCGCCGCCATCGCCGATTTGCAGATCCAGCCCCTTGGGATGGCTGCGCACATAGGCGCCAAGCCCGGCAAAATCCAGCGCCTCCATCAGCCGCTCGTCGTCGCGTTCCAGCTGGTTCAAGTTGAGGTTGCTGCGCAGGCTGCCGCTGAACAACCGCACATCCTGGCTCAGATAGCCGATGTTGCGGCGCAGGTCGCGCGGGTCAATCTGCGACATGTCGGTGCCATCGATCATCACCCGGCCGCGATCGGGGCTATAGAGGCCTGACAGTATCTTGAGCAGGGTGGATTTACCCGATCCATTGGCGCCAAGAATGGCAATGCGCTGGCCCGGAATAATGGCAATCCCCTGTACATCCAAAATGGGCGCGCCGTCTTCGTCATAGCGGTATTCAACGTCGCGCAGCTCAAACTTTCCCTGCAGCGATTGGCGTCGCAGATAGGTGCGATTGGCGTCTTTCTCCTGCGGCGCCAGAGCAATGGCATCCAGCCCCTCCAGTGCTGCCTTGACGTTGCTCCAGCGGGCCATGGTGCCGGCAAACTGGGTCAGGGGCGCCAGGGTGCGGCTGGTCAGGATGCCGGTGGCGATAATGGTGCCGACGGTGAATTCACCGGCAAACACCATGTAGGTGCCCAGTACCACCGCCGCGATATAGGTGATCTGCTGCACCCCCTGCGACCAGTAGGTCAGGGCGCTGGACAGGCGGCGTTGCTCGGTCGAGGACTGCGACGACAGCGCGTTCAGCTCGTCCCAGAGCCGCAGCATACGGTCTTCGCCGCGCTGAGTTTTCACCGTGTCGAGCTCGCTCACCACCTCGTGCAGCAGCCGCCCGGCCTTGGCATTGGCGCCCTGTGTTTGCCGGGTCAGGGCAATCATCCGCTTTTGCAGGAAATAGGCGGGCAGCAGCATCAGAATGCCGCCCAGGATGAGAACCCAGACAATCGGCCCGGCGATTGAGGCAACCAGCAGCAGGAACACGGTGATAAACGGCACATCCGCCAGGGTGGCGATGGTTGAAGAGGTAAAGAACTCGCGCACCGCGCCAAAGTCGCGCATCGCGGCAAACAGCCCCGAGGGCGGCATCGGTTTCTTGTCGGACCGCATCCCGATCAGACGCTGCATCAGGTTGCGCTGAACGGAGAGTTCGATCTGGCGGCCCGCCGCATCGGTGAGACGGGCACGGGCCATCTTTAGGGTGGCCTCCAGGCCGATGGCGAGAACGGCGCCGACGGCCAGAACCCACAGGGTCGCCTGCGACTGGTGCGGGATCACCCGGTCATAGACCTGCAGCGAGAACAGCGCCACCGAGACGGCCAGCAGGTTGGAGACCAGCGAGCCCAGCATGATTTCCCCCACCTGACGGCGGTATTTGGGGAATTCGCCCCAAAACCAATGATCATTGGCCAGCTTGGGAGTGTGACGGGTTGCGATCTGCTTGAGCGAGGCGCGCCCGGTCAGGGTGGTGCCGCTGAACACCGGGGTGAAATCGCTGACCGGTACCTCGGCCCGGTTGTCCGGGCAGGTGGTGTCAAAAATGGTCAGGAAATCATCATGCTGCGCCAGCACCAACACACATTGGCCGCCGCTCATCATCGTCAGTGCCGGCCAGGACTCGGGGGTAACCCGGACATTGTGGCTGATCCTGGGCTGAATGCCAGTTGTTTCCAGCGCCTTGGCCAGCAGCTCCAGAGAGACCTCGCCGGGGCTGTTGACCCAGAGGTATTCGCTCAGGTCGCTGATCGGGACCTCGGTGCCCTTGAGGGCGGCAAATGTCGAAATCAGCGTGGCGCGATGTTCGATGCGGGCCGCGGTGCCCTCGATCAGCGCATTGACCTCCTGCGCCTCGGCCTCATCGGCGGCGGCCGGGGGCTGCTCAACCTGGCGAAGCGGAGCACTGGCCACAGATTGATCCGAATGATCCGAGGGGGCAGAGCCGACCTGACCGATCGTCAGGCTGGCCGCCTTGGCCAGTTTGACAACACCGGCGCTGTCGGCTGCAATTTTACCTATCGTGGTTGATTTTTGATCGTGGACCTTGGTCAAATCATGTCTCCATCGGCCAGCACTCCTAGATCACGGCCCAGTTCCAGCTGGATCAGCAAAACTTGGTACTTCGAGTCGATATGGGCCTGTTCGCGCTGAACCCATTCTTCGTAGATCGCCACCACATCCAGCACCGATCGCTGCCCGGCATCAAACTGAGCCTGAAACAGCCGATAGGTTTCATAGCTGCTGCGGGCCAGCGTCGCCGCTTCGCCCTGTTGACGGCGGAACGAGGCCAGCCGTCGGGTTTGGCGGCCATAATTCCGGCGGGCATCTTCCTCGGCTTCGGCGACTTGCCGTTCCGCGGTCTCGCGGGCCGATTCGATGGCTTTCAGCAGGGCAGGGGTGCCCAGTCCCAAAGGCGTCGCCAGATCCAGCGTCAGCCCGGCCCCAGAGCCTTCGTTGGTGGCGGATCCCGCCGCCGAGATCTGCGGCAGTAGCCCAGCCCGCTCGACCTTGGTCTGTGCAACCGATCTATTGGCTTCAGCGCTGGCTTTCAGAACGGTCAGGAAACGGGTGCTGTCTGGCGGTGTCCCCAGGGACAGTCTGCTCGGCGCCGTTGCGAACTCCTGACCGGTCAGGGCCTTTAGCTCTGCGCGTGAGGTGGCGGCGGCCTCATGTGCTGTGGCGCGGGCCGAGCGCATACCGCCAATCTTGCTTTGCACCACCCGCAGATCGGCACGGTCCGAGACGCCGCCCTCGACCCGGCCGCTGACGATCCGCTCGAACTCTTGCATTTGTTGCAGCGCCCGACTGCCAAGCGCCGCTTTCTCGTCGCCCTTCAGCGCCGAGACATAGAGCGCAACCGCGGTCTCAACCCGATTGTTCATGTCAATTGACAGGTTGACCGCAGCGACTTCGACATCGGCGGCGGCAAATTCGCGTTCTGCTTTGCGGCGGCCATTGTCAAACAACACCTGCTCTATCAGAATACCGGCCACCAGATCACCCAGACTGGTCAGGCTGATCGATGGGCCGATGGTGGGCAGCCAGTTCTTTGATTTTGCCTCGGCGCGCAGTTTTGCACTGGTCAGCTCGGCTTCGGATGATCGCGATGACGCAGTGATGGCCGCCAGTCCCACGGTGCCATAAGAGCTGCCCTGCTCCAGAAATGAACGCCGGTCCAGCAGGGCGGCAATCACCTCTGATCCCGGTTCCCCTTCGACCTGAGTGAAGTTGCTGGATGGCGCAGTGGCCGTCTCTGTTTCAGAGTCTGTCCCGTTCAGAAATGGCAAGGATTGCGCGCAGGCCGACAGGCTGCATAACAGGGCTATCGCGCTGATATGTCGTCCCAAATGCATTCCGCCCTCTTGCCTGTATGCCCATAGGCGTCGTGTTGGGCCTGACCGCACAGTGCGCGCCGTCAGGCCAGATAATCAGATAATCACGGTGATGTCGTCTTCGATCACCAGCGTCACGCCATCGCTGCCAATGGTGTAGACACTGTAAATATCACCATCAATGGTCTGGTCGACAAAGGTATCGACGGCATTCACCAGGGTGACTGTATCGGTATCAGTGTCGCCGCCGTGGATCGTCAGGGTGTCCGAATTGCTGGACAGAGCTTTGACATCCGCTTCGTTCAGGGTCAGCGTGACATCTGTTGAATAGCCGAGATCCAGAGCTTCGATATCGAACTGCGACAGGCCGGAATTTGCGATGGTGGTCCCATTGCTGGCGCCATCCTCGAGGATCAATAGGGTGCTGGCGCTGTTGCCGGCGGCATCACTGCCGGTCACCACAAGGTGGGTGCCATCGGGAATGGCGGTCCCAAAGAGGAATCTGGTGTCCGAACCTTCGATACTTTGTGTTGCTGACGGGGCGCCGACGGTGCCGCTGCCGTCCAATGTGTTCACGGTATAGCTGTCAGTGGCGCCCAGAATTTTGATTGCGTCGACGTTGTCATCGTTGAAGGTCACGTTTTTCAAAGTCGGATCGGCCAATGTATCAACTGCCAGAGGGGCCGTTGTGGTGTAGGTGTTGCCTGCCGCATCGGTGGCCGTCACGCTGGCCGTGGTGCCATACTCTCCCGCAGCAATCGCACCGGATTCGAACAGGGCTGACCAGTTGCCCGATGAATCGACCGATGCACTGCGGCTTACCCCATTCACCGTGACAACCACACTGGCGCCGGGCTCGGTTGAACCGGTCAGCGTTACTCCGGCCTGGGATTCGGCCTGATTGACGATATTGTCGCCACCCGCACGGCCTCCGTCGATACTGGCATAGGTGCTGGTGTCGATGGCGATCGTGCTTGAGGTCCTGGCCGTATTGCCCGCCAGATCAGTCGAACTTGCGGATACAGTGGCGGTATAGGTGCCAGAAGGGATCTCGGACGAGGTGAACAAGGAAGACCAGTTGCCACTGGCGTCGGCCGTCACCGTATGGCTGGCAGCGCCCAGGACGACGATCACAGTGGCGCCCGCCTCGGCGGATCCGGTCAGGGTGACGCCGGCGCTTTGCTCGACGCCGTTGATGATATTGTCGCCGGCCAGTGTGGCCCCCAGGCTGACCGAGGTTTCGGTATCGACCTGCACCAAATGTGTTGCGGTGCTGCTGTTGCCAGCCGCATCGGTGCTGGTGACTGAAACCGTGCTGCCATAGGTTCCCGAACTGATGGAGGCGGCGGCGTAGGTAGCCGACCAAGTGCCGTTGCTGGCCACAGTGGTGGTTTGGGTCTGACCCTGGAAAGTCACCTGGATTGACGCACCCGCCTCACCGGTGCCCGTCAGCACTACACCATCCGAGGCTTCGAATGCATTGATGACGTCATCGCCTTCAACGGTGTCAAAACCGATAGCGGGGGCAATTGTGTCCACCACCAGGGTATCGGTGGTGGTGGTGCTGTTGCCAGCGGCATCGGTGGTCACAATGGTGACTGTGGTATTGTATTCGCCGGTTGAAATCTCGCTGCTGTCAAAGGTAATCGACCAGCTGCCATCACCCCCCACAGTGGTGGTCCGAGTGGTGCCGTTGATCTCAAGCGATACCGTGGCACCGGCTTCACCGGTGCCCGAGATGACGGGGTTGTTGCTGTGCACCGTCGCATTGACAAGATCACCCGTGGATAGGGTGCCCGCAGTGACATCCACCGTCGGAGGGGTGGTGTCAGAGGAGCCACCACCGCCACCACCACCGCCGCCACCACTGCCGCCGATAACGGCGGCACCGCCGACTACGGCCGCGCCTGCGGCACCGGCGCCAAAGCCACCGAACAGCGGCGCCGCCACCAGCGGGGCGATCACCGGTTCAATGCGGTCGATGTCAAGGAACACCATCTCGTCATAGGCGCTCCACTTGCCGGCCAGATCCAACGGCTCATACGAGGCAAACAGCATCCCTTGGGCGCGGTCTTCCAGCACGACTTCAATGAAGTTGCCTTCTTCGCTCAGGAACAGGTTTTTACCACCGGTTGCGCCGGTGTTGTAATAGCTGTCCAGCACCAGCACTTCGCCATTGGCCAGGGTGATGTGCAGATCGGAGCCCCGGCGGGCATAGCTTTCCACATCTGACGGGCTGAGATTCAGCGATACATCCTTTGTGTAGGTTGTATCAAGAATAGAAGGGGTGCCCTCGGCGAAATTGCCGTGCTGTTTGGTGCCCGTCATGTCACGGACGATGTATCCGACAGTGCTCATTGTATTACCGCTCACTAATATACCTAATATCCGCAGCAATGCCGCTTAGGTGCCTGGTTAATTTTTTGCTCAACAGCCGTCTTTGCGGCTTATTTTTGTCTAGTATGAGACAATTTTTGGTCAATTGTCTATAGTTTGGATGGGCCTTCTTAACCCAACGCAGGCCGCTTCGTGGTTTCTATGTCGCGTTTTGGTTGACCTTTAGGGGAAGTGTAGCGATTTTGCTTCACCAGTTACCAAAAGGTTAATTTTTCGGCGGTGACGGCTTGAAAACTGTCCCCGTCCCAAACGGGCCAGATCAATCGGCTAATTCCGCCCAACGCGGGTTTGATCGCCTGGCCGCAGGAGATGGCCGCAGGGCTTGGCCAGAGGGCTTGGCAAACCCGCTCATACTCTCTGTCTTTGGGGCTGCCCGGGCTTGTGTCGCTGAATTGTGAACAAACGTTCTATTAAAACTTTATGGAAATTAAGGAAAACTACACCAACTTTAGATAATATGGTCTGCGTTATAGGGTGTTATGTTTTGGCCCAGAACGCGACGCTAAAGACCCATTTCAGCACGCAGGTCACTGCTGGATGGCATAGTCTTCAGCACGTCGATCGCCGACCGCGGCACCGAGCAGATTTAGATGAGAGAATGATGCGGACGCGGCATGGCCCTCAGGTCGGGCGCAGTTTGTCCGTGCATGGCTTTCCCCACGTAGGGCAGTCGCAATCTAGGAGGCCAGTATCAAATGAAAGACCTTGCCGAACTTTTTGCCGAGCAGTACGGCGAAACGCGCGAACAGGAAATGTCGTTGCAGGACTACCTGAACGGGTGTCGCGACGATACCAGCCTATACGCCAATATTGCCGAGCGGATGCTGAAGGCCATCGGTCAGGAAGAATTGGTCGATACCTCCAAGGACATCCGGCTGGGGCCAATTTTTCAGAACCGCACCATCAAGCGATACGCCGCCTTCAAAGATTTCTACGGCATGGACGATACCATCGAACGCATCGTTGGCTTCTTTCGCTATGCGGCCCAGGGTCTGGAGGAACGCAAGCAGATCCTTTACCTGCTGGGACCAGTTGGCGGTGGCAAGTCGTCTTTGGCAGAACGGCTGAAGCGCCTGGCCGAGGATGAGCCGATCTATGTGCTCAAGGCCGGAGATAAAACCTCGCCGATTTTTGAATCCCCCCTGGGACTGTTTGATCCGGTGCGCATGGGCAAGATATTGGAGCAGGAATACGGCATTGCACGGCATCGGCTGCCGGGGCTGATGTCGCCCTGGGCGGTGCAGCGACTGGATGAATTCGAAGGCGATATCAATAAGTTCTCGGTTGTGAAGCTCTATCCATCGCGACTGCGCCGGATTTGCGTTGCCAAGGTCGAGCCCGGCGATGAGAATAATCAGGATATTTCCACCCTGGTGGGTAAGGTTGATATCCGCATGCTGGAACATTTCAGCCAGGATAACCCGGACGCCTATAGTTTCTCAGGCGGGCTCAACCGGACAACCCAGGGCGTCATGGAATTCGTCGAGATGTTCAAGGCGCCGATCAAGATGTTGCACCCGCTGCTGACCGCCACCCAGGAAGGCAATTATATGGGCACCGAAAGCTTTGGTGCCATCCCGTTCAACGGCCTGGTGCTGGCCCACTCGAATGAGTCCGAATGGCAGAACTTCAAGAACAACAAGAACAACGAGGCCTTTATCGACCGCGTCAGTATTATCAAAGTGCCCTATTGCCTGCGCGTCAGCGAAGAGGCGCTGATCTATGAAAAACTGTTGCACAACAGCGAGCTAAAGACCGCGCCCTGTGCGCCTGAGACGCTCAAGATCCTCAGCCGGTTCTCGGTGTTGTCACGGCTCAAACCGCATGAGAACTCCAACCTCTATTCCAAGATGCGGGTCTATGACGGCGAAAGCCTGAAAGACACCGACCCCAAGGCCAAGACGGTGCAGGAGTATCAGGACCGGGCTGGCGTCGACGAGGGGATGACCGGGGTGTCGACACGGTTTGCTTTCAAGGTGCTCAGTTCGGTGTTCAACTTCGACACCGAGGAACTGGCGGCTGATCCGGTGCATCTGATGTTTGTCCTGGAGCAAATGGTCAAGCGCGAGCAGTTCCCGCAGGAAACCGAGGTGCTGTATCTTGAATTTATCAAGACCGAACTGGCCCCCCGCTATGAAGAATTCATCGGCAATGAAATCCAGAAGGCCTATTTGGAGAGCTACTCGGAATACGGTCAGAACGTGTTTGACCGCTATATTTCATATGCCGATGCCTGGATCGAAGAACAGGATTTCAAGGATCCCGACACTGGCCAGCTCTATGACCGCGATGTGCTGGACAACGAACTTAGCAAGATCGAAAAACCGGTGGGGATCGCCAACCCCAAGGACTTCCGCAATGAGGTCGTCAAATTTGCGCTGCGCCACCGTGCCAATACCGGACGGAACCCGGCGTGGAATTCCTATGAAAAACTACGCGATGTGATCGAACGGCACATGTTCAGTCAGGTCGAGGAGCTGCTGCCGGTGATCAGTTTTGGCAGCAAGAAGGACAGCAAGACCGAAGGCAAACATCTAGAGTTTGTCGATCGGATGCGGGGCCACGGCTATACCGACCGACAGGTGCGCCGTCTGGTCGAATGGTACATGCGGGTCAACAAGGCGGGGTAACAGCGAAAGGTCTGCGATCAGATGCATCACTTTATTGACAGACGCCGCAACCCAAAGGGCAAAAGCCTGGGGAACCGGCAGCGGTTCTTGCGCCGGGCCCGCGACAACATCAAAGAGCGTGTTGATCAGTCGGTGCGCGGAAAAGCATTGCATCCAGCCGGGGGCGATCCACAAGACGGTGAAAAAGTAACCATTCCCGCCAGGGGGTTAAAGGAACCCCGACTGGTCCACTCGACCACTGGCGGGCTGCGGCATCATGTGTTGCCGGGAAACAAAGACTATGTGGTCGGCGACACCATTGCGCGCCCCCAGGGCGGTGCCGGGCAGGGGGGGCGCAAAGCATCCGAGGGCGGCGAGGGAGAAGACGAGTTTTCCTTTACCCTGTCGCAGGATGAATATCTTGAAATCCTGTTCGACGGGCTGGAATTGCCTGATCTGGTCGAGAAAAACACCTTTGCCACGATCACCGTCGGCACTCGCCGGGCCGGGCTGACAACGGCGGGCTCGCCAAATAATCTGAACCTGGTGCGCACCATGCGCAATTCTCTCGGCCGCCGAATTGCCCTGCAGCGGCCAAGTCTGGCGGCCAAGCAAGAGATCGAGGATCAGATTGCCATGCTGGCGGCGAAAGAGCCGCTGACTGCGGTGCAGATGCAGCTGATGGGCGACTTGCAGGCCCGTCTTGAGGTCCTGAAACGCAAGCGCAGGGTGGTCGGATACATTGACCCTCTGGATCTGCGCTATGATACGTTTGTGCCTGAAAAGATACGCAATTCCAGGGCGGTGGTGTTCTGTCTGATGGATGTCTCGGGGTCGATGCAAGAGCGGGAAAAAGATCTGGCAAAGCGGTTTTTTCTGCTGCTGCACCTGTTCCTGTCCCGCGGCTATGAACAGACCGAGATTGTGTTCATCCGCCATACGCATCACGCTCAGGAGGTGGACGAAGAGACCTTTTTCTATGCCCGTGAAACCGGCGGCACCATTGTCTCGACGGCGCTGCAACAGATGAAGGAGATCATCGCCGACCGCTATCCGACCGATGAGTGGAATATCTACGGGGCACAGGCGTCAGACGGCGAGAATTTTGGCAATGACTCGCTGCGTTGCAAGGCGCTGCTGCTCGAGGATCTGCTGCCGCTGTGTCAGTTTTATGCCTATGTCGAAATTGTCGATGAAGACGCCGATATGCTGCTCAGCAACGCGGATGCGGGCGAGGATCTCTGGCAGGCCTATCGACAGGTCAAGGATGCGGTTCCGCATTTTGAAATGCAGCGGGTGTCGCTGCCCTCCCATATTTACCCAATATTCCGGGAGTTCTTTCTTCCCAAGATAAAAGGGGCGCAAAATGCAGGCGGCTAACACCTCCTCGGATGTGCTGTTTGACGGTCCGGAATGGACCTTTGAACTGCTGGAAAAAGCCCGCGATGCCATTGAGGACATCGCGTTGCAGGATCTGGGGCTGGAGGTTTATCCCAACCAGATCGAGATTATCTCGTCCGAGCAGATGCTGGACGCCTATTCCTGCGCCGGGCTGCCGCTGATGTATCAGCACTGGTCCTTTGGTAAGCATTTTGTGCGCGACGAGACCCTGTATCGCACCGGACGGCAGGGGCTGGCCTATGAGATCGTCATCAACTCGAACCCTTGCATCAGCTACAACATGGAAGAAAACACCATGGCGATGCAGACACTGGTGATGGCGCATGCGGCCTTTGGTCATAACCATTTCTTCAAGAACAACTACCTGTTCCTGCAGTGGACTGATGCGGCGGGGATCCATGATTATCTGGCCTTTGCCAAAAACTATATCGCAGCCTGCGAAGAACGCTATGGGCTGGAGGCGGTCGAAGAGATCCTGGATGCGTCCCATGCGCTGCAGGCGCAGGCGGTGTTTCGTTACGGGCGGCCGCCGCAGCCGACGGTTGCTGAGAAAAAGGCGATGCAGCGGGTGCGGGACGGCTATGAAAGCAGCCAGAGCCTGCTGGATCTTTGGACCGACGCCACCATGCGCCGGGAAACAAGCGACAACGAAGGCGAGGATCCGGCAATCAGCGCCCGCCAGCGTGAGCTCAACCTGCCGCAAGAGAACATCCTGTATTTCCTTGAGAAAAACAGCCCGACCCTGAAGTCCTGGCAGCGGCAGATGCTGCGCATTGTCCGCAGTCTGGCGCAGTATCTGTATCCGCAAAAGCAGACCAAGGTGATGAACGAAGGCTGTGCCACCTTTGTGCATTACTACATTATCAACCAATTGTATCAGCAGGGGCGGCTGACCCAGGGCGCCTTTATGGAAATGATGCACAGCCATACCAATGTGGTGCTGCAGCCCGACTATGACGATGGGCGCTATGGCGGCATCAACCCCTATGCGCTGGGCTTTGCGATGATGACGGATATTCGCCGCATCTGCGAGGCGCCGACCGATGAAGACCGCGAATGGTTTCCCGATATTGCCGGTGATCCGAACTGGCGCGGGGTGCTGAAAGACGCCTGGGCGAATTACCGAGACGAGAGTTTCATCCAGCAATTCCTGTCCCCGCATCTGATCCGCAAGTTCAAGCTGTTCACTCTGTCCAATGATGCGGACCGGCCCAATCTGGAGGTCAGCCATATCCACAATCGGGTCGGCTATCGTGACATCCGCCGTGAACTGGCCCGGTCTTATGATCTGGCCTATCTGGAGCCGGATATTCAGGTGACGGATGTCGATCTGCGTGGTGATCGGGAGCTGAAGCTCACTCATTTTGCGCGAAACGGCATTCAGCTGGAGCCGGACAACCGGGATGAAGTGCTGAAACATGCCCGCAGGCTGTGGGGCTACAATGTTGTCATCACCGTCAAAGCGGAGAACTGAAGTCCGCTCAAAAACAAACGCAATCCCCGGCGGCGCGCTGCCCCCTGGCTGTCTTTACCCGGCTGAGGTGTCGATGGTCTCCGGGCCAGTCCGTTACGGGCCAGTCAGTTACTGGACGCGGCAGCGGGATCTCCCTGGTCAGAGGATGGCTCGTGGGCGGGCCATTGTCGCAGGGCATAGACCAACCCGGCCAGGCCCAATGCGGTTAACCCCCACAGGGCGGCTGCGGTGCCATATTGGCTCAGCAACCAGCCCGAAAGCGGGTACGTGACCAGCCAGCAGCCATGCGACAGGGTGAACTGGGCGGCAAAGATGGCCGGCCGGTCTTCGGCTTGGGCCGACCGGCGCAGTAACCGGCCCGAGGGGGTGAGGATTGTGGAATAGCCAATGCCAATTCCCAGCCAGGCCACCAGCAAGCCAGCCAGTGACAGACCGGCAAGCTGAACCTGCAGCGCCAGCAGGGCCAGGGCGGCAAGTGTTATCAGCGCGCCTGCGGACATGATCCGCCGGTCCGAGGTGTGAGCCAGCACCCGTGGCAGGGTCAGCGCCGCCAGCATGGAACCGGCGCCAAAGCTTGCCAGCACCCAGGCCACCATGTTCTCGCTGAGCCCCAGTTCGCCACGGACCAGCACCACAGTATTGACGATCACCATGGCACCGGTGGCAGAGGCCACCATGCTGAGCCCAAGCAGCCCGCGCAGGCGTGGGGTCTTCAGGTACAGGCGCACCCCGCGGGTGGTGCGGTCATAGATGCCGCGCCGGCCTGTTGGCCGCGGCGACGGCAGGGTGATCGAAAGCACCAGCAGGGCCGAGGCGATGAACCCCAGCGCGGTGCCAAAGAACATGGTGCCAAAGGCCATCACCGTCAGCAGGGCCGCCGCCAAAGCGGGGGACAGCAGGCTTTCCAGATCATAGGCCAGCCGCGACAATGACAGGGCGTTGGTATAGTCTTCCTCGTCGGGCAGCACATCGGGGATCGAGGCCTGAAACGCCGGGGTAAAGGCCGCCGAAGAGGCCTGCAGCAGGAAAATCAACACGTAGATCTGCCAAATCTGATCGACAAAGGGCAGCGCCAGTGCCACCGCCGCGCGGATCACATCCAGGCTGACCAGCCAGGCCCGACGCGGCAATCCCTCGGCCAGGGCGGCGGCAATCGGCGCAATGGTGACATAGCTGAGCATTTTGATGGTCAGCGCGGTCCCCAGCACCAGCCCGGCCCGGTCGCCGGCCAGATCATAGGCCAGAAGGGCAAGCGCAATGGTCGCCAATCCGGTTCCCATCACCGCAATCAACTGGGCGGCAAATAAATGGCGGTAGGTGCGGTTTTTCAGAATGCTTAGCATGGGTCAAAGATACCTGGTGATGTCCTTGAAGCTCTTGCTGTCAACGATCTCGCCGTTGGGGCCAGGCTCAAGGCAATGGTCGATGTGGTCGTGAATCAGCGCCCGCTTGGCATTGGTCACTGCCTTTTCGACCGCATGAAGTTGTTGGGCGATTTCGCTGCAGGGACGGCCCTCGGCGATCATCTCGATAACGGCGGCAAGGTGACCGTTGGCCCGTTTCAGCCGGGTTGAAATGCGGGGGTGTGAACTGTGTTTTGTGGTTTCCGACATAGTTCATGTATCCCCCGGGGGGGGATGCGGTCAAGCTCAAATCTTACAGGGCGGTATCGGTCCAAAATCGCGGCGCTGTCAGAAATAATTTAATAAAAACCATCGTCTTTGCGCCGCAATCACAGGGGGTGATGCGCTGTAAGGCGTTGAAAATGGGGTATCGTTAGCGCTCACGTTGGGATGAGTTGGGGTGAAAAGTTCGTTTTGCGCGCGGATTGACATGATGGATTGCAGATTGGATACAATATGAAGTGGCCGAATTCAGAACCGGGTGCGGGAAATAAGCGCAGTTGCTGGGCATGCCGTTGTGGGTGATCGCTTGGCTTTGGGGACGCTATGCCCCCGACTCTCTGGACTGTGGCGGCCAGAAACAAAAATAGGGAGTTGAAAATGAAAGCTAGGTTTTTGATGGCAGCTGGCGCCTTGGCGCTAAGCACCAGCACCGCCTTTGCCAGCACGCTGGTCTATTGTTCCGAAGGCTCGCCCGAGGGATTTGACCCGGCGCTGTTCACCGCAGGCACCACCTTTGATGCCTCGTCGCATCCGATCTATAACCGGCTGCTGGAGTTTGAGATCGGCACCACCAATGTGATCCCCGGTCTGGCCGAAAGTGTCGAGGCCAGCGACGATGGGCTGACCTATACATTCACGCTGCGTCAGGGGGTAAAGTTTCATTCCAACGATGCCTTCACACCCAGCCGGGATTTCAACGCCGAGGATGTGATCTTCTCGTTTGAGCGGCAGCGGCTGGACGATCACCCCTATAACAAGGTTTCGGGGGGCACCTGGACATACTTCACTAGCATGTCGATGCCGGATCTGGTGGAGTCTGTTGAAAAGGTAGATGATTACACGGTCAAATTCACCCTGACCCACCCCGAAGCACCATTCGTCGCCAATATGGCGATGGATTTTGCCTCGATCCTGTCGGCGGAATATGGTGAAGCGATGTTGGCGGCGGGCACGCCAGAGGCGCTGAATACTGCGCCGGTCGGCACCGGTCCGTTCTCGTTTGTGGCTTACCAAAAAGACGCAGTGATCCGCTATCAGGCCCATGAGGCCTATTGGAAGGACAAGGCCGAGATTGACAATCTGATCTTTGCCATCACCCCCGATGCCTCGGTGCGCTATCAAAAGCTGCGGGCGGGTGAATGTCACGTGATGCCCTATCCAAATCCGGCTGACATTGCCGCGATGAAGGAGGACCCCTCGATCATCATGATGGAGCAGGAAGGTCTGAACGTCGGCTATCTGGCCTATAACACCACCATGGCGCCGTTTGACAATCCAAAAGTGCGTCGGGCGCTGAACATGGCAATCGACAAGCAATCGATCATCGACGTGGTGTTCCAGGGCTCCGGGCAGATCGCCAAGAACCCGATCCCACCGACCATGTGGGGCTATAACGATGCGGTGCAGGACGACAACTATGATCCCGCTGCGGCCAAGGCAGCGCTGGAAGCAGAAGGCGTCACCGATCTGTCGATGAAGATCTGGGCGATGCCGGTTCAGCGCCCCTATAATCCCAATGCCCGCCGCATGGCTGAGCTGCTGCAGGCCGATTTTGCCAAGGTTGGGGTGACGGTGGAAATCGTCACTTACGAGTGGGGTGAATACCTGTCGCGGTCCAAGGCTATGGATCGGGATGGCGCGGTGCTGCTGGGTTGGACCGGTGACAATGGGGACCCGGACAACTTCCTGGCGGTGTTGCTGGGCTGTGATGGCCGCGAGGCGTCAAACCGGGCGCAATGGTGCCATCAGCCATTCGAAGACCTGATCCAGAAGGCCAAGATCGTCACCGATGCCGGTGAGCGGACTGCCCTGTATGAAGAAGCGCAGCAAGTGTTCAAAGAGCAGGCACCCTGGGCGACCATTGCCCACTCGATGGTTTACATGCCGATGAGCACAAAGGTCAGCGGCTTTAAGGTCCACCCACTGGGCGGCCATATCTTCTACGGTGTTTCCGTCGAGTAACACGGCCCGACACGGCGAGCCGGGGCCCCGTCGTGGGCCCCGGTTCACAACAGTACTTTCCGGAGCCAAACTATGAATAATTCTCTGGCCGAATATCGCCAGCTGGCCAAGGCCTTGTCGGTGGATGCACTGGCGCTGGTTCCAGGCCCCAATTTCACCCGAGCGCTGGGCCATAGTTTCATGAGCCACGAACGCCCCTTTGTGCTGATCATAGCTGCAGACGGCCCTTCTGCCGCCATTGTGCCCAATCTTGAGCTGAGCTCGTGGGATCTGGTTGGCTTTGACGGGGCAGTGTTCGACTGGCGCGATCAGGATGGGTATGCGGCTGCCTTTGCGGCGCTGGCGCAGCATATGCCGATGCGCAGGCTGGCGGTTGAGGGTCAGGTGATGCGGGTGTTTGTGCATCATGCGTTGAAACAGGCGCTGCCCGAGCTGGAGATCACCGATGCTGAGGCAGAGATCTCCGGGTTGCGGATGATCAAGACCGAGGCGGATATTGCCGCGTTGGAGGCGGCCATCGCGCTGTCAGAGCGCGCCTTGCACCATGTGCTGGACAGCGTGCAGATCGGCCAGACTGAAAAAGAAATCGAAGCCGCGCTGATCCGGGCCCTATTTGCCGAGGGCGCCGAGGGCATGGCGTTCTCGCCGATTGTTGCTGCCGGTGCCAATTCTGCGATGCCACATGCCCATGCCGGCGGTTACAAAATCCAGCAGGGCGACGCGCTGCTGTTGGATTTTGGCGGTCGCAAAGATGGCTTTGCCGCCGATATCACCCGCACCGTTTTTGTCGGTGAACCCAGCGACGAGGCACGCGCGGTCTATAACACCGTGCTGGCCGCCAATCTGGCAGGCTTTGACGTCAGTCGCGCCGGAGTGACCGCGCATGAGATCGACGATGTTGTCACCGCTGTGCTGGAAGCGTCACCCTACGGCGACCGAATTCGCACCAAGACCGGTCACGGGCTGGGCCGCGACGTGCATGAGGCCCCCTATATCATGCGCGGCAACCATCAGGTCCTGCCTGCGGGCACCGTCTATACCAATGAACCCGGTCTCTATGAGGTCGGCAATTTTGGCGTGCGCATCGAGGATGATGTGCTGATTACTGAAACCGGATGCCGGTCGCTGACCCAATTCCCCAAAGATCTGATGATTGTAGGCCGCTGATGCTGCGCTATGTACTCTCCCGTTTGCTGACGTTTTTGCCGACCTTCCTTGGGGTGACGCTGATCTCGTTCGGCTTCATCCGGGTGCTGCCCGGAGATCCCATCATCGTCATGGCGGGGGAACGCGGCATGAGTGAGGAACGCTATCAGGAGATGGTGGTGAAGCTGGGTTTTGATAAACCGGTGTTGCAGCAATACTGGGACTATCTCACCGGGGTGCTGCAGGGCGATCTGGGTGAAAGTTTTGTCACCAAGCAACCGGTCTGGGACGAATTCTTCAAGCTGTTCCCGGCGACGCTGGAGCTGTCGGCCTGTGCCATGATCATTGCCATTGCGCTGGGCCTGCCCGCCGGGGTGATCGCCGCCGTCAACCGGGGCAAGTTCTTTGACCGGGCCCTGATGACCTCGGCGCTGATTGGCTATTCGATGCCGATCTTCTGGTGGGCCTTGCTGCTGATCATCGTGTTCTCGGGCAATCTGGGCTGGACGCCGGTCTCGGGGCGCATTGATCTGCTGTATTACTTTGACGATGTCACCGGCTTTATGCTGATCGACAGCCTGCTGTCGGGGCAAGAGGGGGCTTTCAAATCGGCGGTGCGCCACCTGATCCTGCCGACTATCGTGCTGGGAACCATTCCGCTGGCGGTGATCGCCCGGCAGACCCGCTCTGCCATGCTCGAGGTGCTGGGCGAGGATTACATTCGCACCGCCAAGGCCAAAGGCCTGTCGCCGCTGCGCATCAACGGGCTGCACGCGCTGCGCAATGCGCTGATCCCGGTGGTGACGGTGATTGGCCTGTCGGTGGGCACGCTGCTGGCTGGTGCCATCCTGACCGAGACCATTTTCAGCTGGCCGGGCATTGGCAAGTGGATGGTCGATAGTATTTTCCGCCGGGATTACCCGGTGGTGCAGGGCGGGCTTTTGATGATTGCGGTGATCGTGATGATCGTGAACCTATCGGTTGATATGCTCTACGGCGTCATCAACCCCAAAATCAGGAAGCGATGATGGTAGATCAAACCTCTGCAAATGGACCGGCACGACCGGGTCCGCTGCGTGAATTCTGGCATTACTTTCGCGAAAACCGCGGCGCCGTCTTTGGCTTTTGGTACTTCGTTGGCTTTGTCTTCTGCGCCGCCTTTGCGCCCTGGCTGTCGCCCTATGACCCAACCGAGCAATTTCGCACCTTCATTTTGCAACCGCCGGTTTGGCAGGAGGGCGGCTCCTGGGCTTTCCCTCTGGGCACCGACCCGTTGGGGCGGGATATGCTGTCACGCTTGATCAGCGGTTCGCGCTATTCGTTCTTTGTCGGCATCGTGGTGGTCAGTATTTCCGCCTCCAGCGGCATTATCCTCGGGCTGCTGTCCGGCTTTGCACCGCGCTGGCTGGATTCGATCATCATGCGGGTGATGGATGTCATCCTGGCGTTCCCGTCGCTGCTGCTGGCGCTGGTGCTGGTGGCCATTCTGGGCCCCTCGCTGACCAATGCGATGATCGCCATTGCCATCGTACTGCAGCCGCATTTTGTCCGCCTGACCCGGGCCTCGGTGCTGGCCGAGCGGCAAAAGGACTATGTCACCTCGGCCCGGGTTGCCGGTGCCGGGTTGCGGCGGTTGATGTTTGTCACCGTGCTGCCCAATTGTCTGGCGCCAATCATCGTGCAGGGGGCACTGTCGTTCTCGACCGCCATTCTGGACGCCGCCGCGCTGGGCTTTCTGGGCATGGGGGCACAGCCACCGACCCCGGAATGGGGCACCATGCTGGCGGAATCGCGCGAGTTTATCCTGCGCGCCTGGTGGGTGGTGACGCTGCCCGGTCTGGTGATCCTGGTGACCGTATTGGCGATTAACCTGATGGGCGACGGTCTGCGCGACGCGCTCGATCCGAAACTAAAGCGGAGCTGAGCCTATGAGCCTGCTGAACATCCGAAACCTGACCGTCGACTTCGCCACCGCCTCGGGCGCATTCCGAGCGGTGGACGGGGTGGATCTGAACGTCGATAAGGGCGAGATTGTTGCCATTGTCGGGGAATCCGGCTCGGGCAAATCGGTGTCGATGCTGGCGCTGATGGGGCTGCTGCCCTGGAACGCCAAAATCACCGCGGACGAGCTGATGTTTGAGGGCATTGACTTGCTCACCGTGACGGCGCGCCAGCGCCGCGATATCATCGGCAAGGAAATGGCGATGATTTTCCAAGAGCCGATGTCGTCGCTAAACCCCTGTTTCACCGTTGGTTTCCAGATCAAAGAGGCACTGCGGCTGCATCTGGGGCTGGACCGCAAGACCTGCCATAGGCGGGCGATCGAGCTGTTCGAACTGGTTGGCATCCCGGCGGCGGAAACCCGGCTGCGGGCCTTTCCGCACCAGATGTCGGGCGGGATGAACCAGCGGGTGATGATCGCCATGGCGATTGCCTGCAAACCCAAGCTGCTGATCGCGGACGAGCCGACAACGGCGCTGGATGTGACCATTCAGGCGCAGATCCTCGATCTGCTGATGTCGCTGCGGGCGGAGACCGGCATGGGGCTGGTGCTGATCACCCATGATATGGGGGTGGTGGCGGAAACGGCCGAGCGGGTCTCGGTGCAATATGCCGGCCAAAAGGCCGAGGAGCAGATGGTGCGGGATCTGTTCCGCACACCGTTTCACCCCTATACGGCGGCGCTGCTGGCGGCTCTGCCGGAACGGGCGACAGAGCGGTTGTTGCCAACCATTCCGGGGGTGGTGCCGGGGCAGTTCGACCGACCTTTGGGCTGTTTGTTCGCGCCGCGCTGTGCCTTTGCCCAAGACATCTGCCACAGCACGCCGCCGGTGCCCGGTGGCATTGAGACCGGCATGGCCCGCTGCCATTTCCCGGCCATCGCCAGCAAGGAGGTCGCGCTATGAGTCATCCCGTCGTTTCCGCCCGTGGCCTGCAACGGTTCTACGATGTGAAAGAGGGTTTTCTGAGCAAGCCCAGAATTCTGCGGGCGCTGTCCGGCATTGATTTTGACCTGCACCCCGGCAAGACACTGGCCATTGTCGGCGAGTCCGGCTGTGGCAAGTCCACCCTGGCGCGACTAGTCACCATGATCGAACAGCCCACCGCCGGCACTCTGATGATTGAGGGCAAAGAGGTACAGCCCAGTGACTGGGCGTCTTTGCGCAAATCGGTGCAGATCGTGTTTCAGGACCCCTATGGCTCGCTCAACCCGCGCCAGAGGATCAGCGCCATCCTGATGGAGCCGCTGGTGATCAACCGCCCCGACATGTCGGCGGAAGAGCGCGATGCCAAGGCGCGTGAGATGCTGGCGCTGGTGGGGCTGCGGCCCGAGCATTATGAGCGCTACCCGCATATGTTCTCGGGCGGCCAGCGGCAGCGGATCTCGATCGCGCGGGCGCTGATGCTGAGCCCCAAGATCCTGGTGCTGGATGAACCGGTTTCGGCGCTCGACGTGTCGATCCAGAGCCAGATCCTGAACCTGCTGGTGGAGCTGCAGGACCGGCTGGGGCTGGCCTATCTGTTCATCAGCCATGACCTGTCGGTGGTGCGCCATTTTGCCGACGATGTGATCGTGATGTATCTGGGCCGCGCGGTTGAGAGGGCCAGCAAGGACGCGCTGTTTGCCCATCCGCGCCACCCCTACTCCAAGGCGCTGCTGTCGACCACGCCGCGCGCCGACCCCGAGGCCAAGCGCGAGCGCATCAAGCTGGAGGGGGAGCTGCCGTCGCCGCTGGATGATCTGCCGGGCTGCGCCTTTGCGCCGCGCTGCTGGCTGGCCCGCGACAGCTGCCGGGCACAGCGACCGCAGCTGGAAGGCGACGATCATCAGGTGGCCTGCTTCCATCCGCTGTAGGGCTCAATGTGCCTTAGCCGCCGGACCGCAGTTTTTCCTGCAATGAGGTTTTGGCATCATGGATATGCGCATAGGTGAGCTTGGCTGCCAGATCGGCATCGCCACTTTCGCAGGCCTTCAGAATGGCCAGATGCTCCTGATTGCTGCGCTCAATACCATCGGTCATCACCAGCTGCGCCCGCAGGTGGCGGTCGATCCGGTCCATCGAGTTTTCGATCACTGAAATATGATAGGGCAAGCCGCTGGCGCCATAGAGTGCGGAGTGGAAGCGGCGGTTCAGGTCGCCGTAATCCATCGGGTCCTGTGCGGCGGCAAATTGTTCCAGAAAGCCGCGCGCATTGCTCAGGATCCCGGCTGTCATCTTGGGCACCGCAGCGCGGATCACCTCGGGTTCCAGCAGGCAGCGAAAGTCAAAAATCTCGTCGGCTTCCTGCATCGACAGGCAGGCCACCACCGCCCCCTTATAGCGGATCGCTTTGACTAGACCCTGCTGCTCCAGCATGGTGATGGCTTCGCGCACCGGGATCCGCGAGGTGTTGAAGGCGCGGGCTATTTCGTCCTGCCGCAATGGCGCGCCGTCACTCAGATCGCCCTCGATGATGGATTTGCGGAGCGAGCGAAAGATGATGGTCGCCGCCGAGGCTGACTTGCCGATATCAACGGATTGAAATTTCAAGGTATTTGACCCGTGCTGAAGGTTTTTCACCGGCAATTATAGCTTTGATGGGGCGCAATGCAATGACACTGCGCCCGCTGTCGAAATCTTGTGCATCTGGCCAAATGGGCCGATGTCTGGAGGCAGATGAGCCCTAGCCCTGCATCTTGGCCAGAATCTTGGCGAGCAGGTCCATGCCCGAGGCCCAGCCCTTGTCCATGCCGACCATTGCTGCGGCAAAACAGGCCAGTTCAGCCGGGCTGGCGTTATGGGGCTGCCAGGTCAGTTTGAGCAGAGTTTTGTCGCCTTTTGCGGTGAAGGTGACCGTGGTCAGCAACACCCGGGGCCAATCGGGCATCATCGGATTTTCCGCCGCCTGCCAGTCGGAATTTGCCACCGAGTGCAGCCAGACCAGACGCGCCGGGGGATCAACCACGGTGTAGTCCATCCGCTCGTAATTTGAATTGCCGCCCCATTTCATTTCGTTCAGCCAAACCCCGCCGGGGGTCACATCCAGCTGGTGAATAACCGTCTCCACCCCGGGGCCATACCACTGCGACAGCAGTTTGGCTTCGGTCCATGTGCGCCAGACCAGTTCGCGGGGGGCGTCAAATTCTCGTTCCAGAATATAGGTCGGTAAATCACTCATTTGGAGGCTCCTTTATGTCCGCCTGTTTCAATGTCTCCAGCAGCTCATCCAGTTGATCAAAGCTGACGGCCCAAAATTCTTTGAAATCCTCCAGCCAGTTGGCCGCCGCCGCCATTGGTTTGGCCCTTAGGCGGGCCGGCCGGCGCTGCTTATCAATGGCGCGTTCGATCAGACCGGCCCGTTCCAGCACTTTCAGGTGTTTTGAAATCGCAGGCTGGCTGATCTCAAAGGGCTCAGCCAGCTCATTCACCGCCGCGTCCCCAGCCGCCAGCCGGGACAGAATGGCACGGCGGGTGGGGTCTGCCAGCGCGGCAAAAATGGCATCCAGATTTTGAGGTGCGGCGGCGTGGTTGGAAAGTTGCATAACCAATTGGTTATATGGTGAGGTATGCTGAGTCAACCGGGCACAAAAAAACGCAGGCCAGCGCGGCCTGCGTTCTCAACTTCTCAGTTCCGGGTCTGGGGGAGATTAATACTCCACCACGGCGCGGATGCTTTCGCCTTTGCGCATCAGCTCAAAGCCTTCGTTGATCTGGTCCAGCGTCAGCTTGTGGGTGATCATCGGGTCGATCTCAATCTTGCCGTCCATGTACCAATCAACGATTTTGGGCACATCGGTGCGACCGGAGGCGCCGCCAAAGGCAGTGCCGCGCCAGGTCCGGCCGGTGACCAGCTGGAACGGACGGGTAGAGATTTCCGCCCCCGCCGGAGCCACCCCGATGATGATGCTTTCGCCCCAACCTTTGTGCGACGCCTCAAGTGCGGTGCGCATCACCTTGACGTTGCCGGTGGCATCAAAGGTGTAATCGGCACCGCCGCCGGTCAGCTCAACCAGATGCGCCACCAGATCGCCCTCGACATCGGCCGGATTGACAAAATGGGTCATGCCAAAATGGGTCGCCATCTCAACCTTGCCGGGGTTCAGGTCAACGCCAACAATCTGATCAGCGCCGGCCAGCCGCAATCCCTGGACCACGTTCAGGCCAATGCCACCCAGTCCAAACACGATGGCGGTGGAGCCGATCTCCACCTTGGCGGTGTTGATCACCGCGCCAATGCCGGTGGTGACGCCGCAACCGATGTAGCAGATTTTGTCAAACGGCGCGTCCTTGCGGACCTTGGCCAGGGCGATTTCCGGCACCACGGTGTGATTGGCAAAGGTCGAGCAGCCCATGTAGTGATGGATCGGGGTGCCATCCAGCATCGAGAACCGGGTGGAGCCATCCGGCAGCAGCCCCTGACCCTGGGTCGAGCGGATCGACTGGCACAGGTTGGTCTTGGGGTTCAGGCAGTAGTCACATTCGCGACATTCGGGGGTATAAAGCGGGATCACGTGATCGCCGACTTCCAGGCTGGTGACGCCCTCGCCGAGTTCGATCACCACACCGGCGCCCTCATGGCCCAGGATAGCGGGAAAGATGCCTTCGGGATCATCGCCCGAGCGGGTGAATTCATCGGTGTGACACAGGCCCGTGGCCTTGATCTCAACCAGAACTTCGCCGGCTTTGGGGCCTTCGAGGTTTACTTCCATGACCTGCAGGGGCTGACCCGGTGCAACGGCAACGGCGGCGCGTGTTCTCATCATTCCAATATCCCTTATTGTTAGCGGTACCCAACTGAAACGCAGGGTGTCGGTTTGAAGGTGTCGATGAAAGGAGGCCGACTGCCGGTGCCCCTTCATAGCTGTTCCACGATCTACCCAAGCGGCTGCGGCAGCGCAAGTTCGTCTCCCATGCACATAGCATTTTCCGGCCCTGGCATGACCTGCAAAGGCGACAATTGGCTGAAATCTTGCGGCATTTGACCGGCGCGGCCGGGATTTTTTGCGGCGACAGGTCAGCCGCAAGACCGGGGTCGCTACAGTTTTGTGCCGGATCGGGAAGATTTTTTGCGACGCCCCCTTGACCTTCCTGCGACTGGAACCCTCATATGGGGGAGGATTGAATGATAGCCAAAGGGTTTCCCATGTCCGCCACCACTCAGATTACACTGCAAATATCCGGCCTCAGCTGTGCCAGCTGCGTCGGTCGGACCGAGCGGGCACTGGCTGCCGTTGCCGGGGTGGAGGAGGTTTCGGTCAATCTGGCCAATGCCACCGCTCAGGTCACCGGCGCCGCAGACCTGCCGCCGGATGCGCTGACCATTGCGCTGGCAGATGCGCTGGCGGATGCGGGCTATCCGGCCGTCGAAACGCAGGTCTCGCTGCGGATTGACAACCTCACCTGTGCCTCTTGTGTTGGCCGCGCCGAGCGCGCCTTGCAAGCGGTCCCCGGAGTGATCGAGGCCAGCGTCAATCTGGCCAGCCATAGCGCCGAGGTGCGCTATCTGTCCGGCAGCACCAGCGGTGGCGATTTGGCCAGAGCTGTCACCGCTGCGGGCTATCCGGGACAGGTGCGAAACCACGAGATAGATGAGCAGGCGCAGGCTGATCAGCGCCGGGACGGAGAGATCCAGCAACTTGGACGGCAGGTGCTGATCGCGGCTGTGCTGACGCTGCCGGTGTTCCTGATTGAAATGGGCGGCCATCTGATCCCGGCGCTGCATCACTGGATTGTGGCGACTATTGGCCAGCAGACCAGTTACCTGCTGCAATTTGTCCTGACCTCGGCTGTTTTGATCGGGCCGGGGCGGGCGTTCTACGTCAAAGGTTTGGCGGCGCTGATGCGGGGCGCGCCGGATATGAACTCGCTGGTGGCGATGGGGACGGCGGCGGCCTATGGCTTTTCTCTGGTCTCGACATTTGCGCCGTCGCTGCTGCCCGCTGGCACCGCCAATGTCTATTATGAGGCCGCAGCGGTGATTGTGGTGCTGATCCTGCTGGGCCGCTGGCTTGAGGCGCGCGCCAAGGGGCGCACCGGTGCGGCGATCCGCAAGCTGGTCGGGCTGCAGGCCCAAAGCGCGCTGGTGATCATCGATGGCAAAGCGGTAGAGACTGCAATCGAGCAGATTTCCGTCGATGACCTGATCCGCACCCTACCGGGGGAACGCATCGCAGTGGACGGCGAGATCACCTCGGGTCAGTCTTACGTGGACGAGAGCATGATCACCGGCGAGCCGGTGCCAGTTGCCAAATCCAAAGGTGATCCGGTCACTGCTGGCACGGTAAATGGCAATGGCGGCATTGAATATCGGGCAACCCGGGTTGGTCGCGATACCCTGCTGGCGCAGATCATCCAAATGGTAGAGCGGGCGCAGGGGGCCAAGCTGCCGGTGCAGGGTCTGGTTGACCGGATTACATTGTGGTTTGTGCCCGCGGTGATCGCGGCGGCGGCGCTGACCATTGTGGCCTGGGTGCTGTTTGGCCCCGATCCGGCGCTGTCCTTTGCGCTGGTGGCCGGGGTCTCGGTGCTGATCATTGCCTGCCCCTGTGCCATGGGGCTGGCGACGCCGACCTCGATCATGGTGGGCACCGGACGCGCCGCTGAAATGGGGGTGCTGTTTCGCAAGGGCGATGCGCTGCAGCAATTGCAAGAGATCAAGCTGGTGGCACTGGACAAGACCGGGACGCTGACCATGGGACGGCCAAGCCTGACCACATTCACCTGCGCCGAAGGTTTCAGCCGCGACATTGTCTTGCCGCTGGTGGCGGCCGCCGAGAGCCAGTCCGAGCATCCGATTGCCCGCGCCCTGGTGGCGGCGGCTGGCCCGGATCTGGCAGCGGCCAGCAATGTCGAGGCGATCCCCGGATATGGGTTGCGGGCTGAGGTTGACGGCCAAAGCCTGCTGATCGGAGCCGACCGGCTGATGCGGCGCGAAGGCATCGAGATCGGCGATCTCGCAGCAATCGGGGCGGCTTTGGCCAAACGCGGCGAGACGCCTCTTTATGCGGCAATAGACGGCCGGATCGCCGCGGTGATCGCCGTGGCCGACCCGATCAAACAGGGCAGCCGCGCCGCAATCCAGGCGCTGCACGATCAGGGCCTCAAGGTGGCAATGATCACCGGTGACAATGCCGCGACCGCCGCTGTGATTGCCGCCGATCTGGGCATCGACGTGGTCAAGGCCGAATGTCTCCCGGCGCAAAAGGTCGAGGTGCTCGAGCAGTTGCAATCCGAGCATGGGGCGGTGGCTTTTGTCGGCGACGGCATCAATGATGCGCCGGCCCTGGCCACTGCCGGGGTGGGGATTGCCATCGGCACCGGCACCGATGTCGCCATCGAGGCGGCCGATGTGGTGCTGATGTCCGGCGACCTGCGCGGCGTGGTCAATGCGCTGATGGTCAGCCGCGCCACCATGCGCAACATCCGCCAGAACCTGGTCTGGGCCTTTGGCTATAACGTGCTGCTGATACCGGTTGCGGCGGGGGTTCTGTACCCGCTGGGCGGGCCGCTTCTATCGCCCGCACTGGCCGCCGGGGCCATGGCCCTGTCCAGCGTCTTTGTGCTCAGCAACGCGCTGCGCCTGCGCCGCTTGCGCCCGGCATTGACCGAAACACCATCAGCCCCCGATGCGGTGCTGGTGGCAAACCCCGCAGCATAGGAGCCAGCTATGAACATCGGAGACGTCTCCACCCGCTTGGGTCTGCCCGCCAAAACCATCCGCTACTACGAGGATATCGGCTTGATCAAACCGCTGCGCTCGGCCAATGGCTATCGCAGCTTTGTCGCCGCAGATGTGCACCGGCTGGCCTTTCTGGGCCGGGCCCGGGCGCTGGGCTTTAGCATCGAGGACTGCCGCACCCTGATGGCGCTCTATCGCGACGAGAGCCGCGCCAGCGCCGATGTCAAAGATCTCGCCAAGGAGCATCTGGGCAAGATCGAAGCCAAGATCCGCGATTTGCAGATGATGCACGCGACCCTGAGCGAACTGGTTGAAAGCTGCGCCGGTGATAATCGCCCCGACTGCCCCATCCTGAGCGACCTGTCCGGTCTCAGCGCGGCAATCGGTTAAAGCCCCGAAGCCCAGCCCTAAAACCCATGTGGGCCCAGGCTTCTTTTTGCTAAAAATACTCACTCAAACCGCCGCCACCAATGCATCACTGGCGGCGGCGGCAGTTCGGGTCAGGCGGGGCGCAGCCCCAGGATCTGGCGCGCCTGGCTCCAGCTGGCGACCGGGCGTTCATATTTCTCGCATAACTCAGCCGCCCGGGTGACCAGCGCCGCATTGGAGGGGGCCAGCGTATCGCGGTTCAGGCGCATATTGTCTTCCAACCCGGTGCGGGTGTGACCGCCGGCGGCAATCGCCCATTCATTGACCAGGATCTGTCCGGCGCCAACACCGGCGCCGCACCACTGGGCCTCGGGCGCCAGTCGCTGCATGGTTTTGACGTAGTAATCAAACACATCCTTGTCCACCGGCATGGCGTTTTTCACCCCCATCACAAACTGCACATACAGCGGGCCGGCAATGCGCCCGTCGCGGTTCATCTTCACCGCCTGATGAATATGCGACAGGTCAAAGGCCTCAATCTCGGGTTTGACCTCATATGTGCGCATTTCCGAGGCCAGCCAATCGACCAGATCCGGTGCGTTTTCATAGACCCGGGTGGGGAAATTGTTCGACCCCACCGACAGCGACGCCATGTCGGGGCGCAGCGGCAACATGCCACCGCGATCCTTGCCGGCGCCGGATCGGCCGCCGGTGGACAGTTGTACGATCATGCCGGGGCAATGTTTGTGCAGACCCTCCATCAGGCGGCCAAATTTCTCTGGATCCGAGGTCGGGGTCTCGTCGTCATTGCGCACATGACAATGGGCGATCGAGGCACCGGCCTCAAACGATTCCTGAGTGCTTTCGATCTGTTCGGCGATGGTCACCGGCACTGCAGGGTTGTTTTCCTTACGCGGGACCGAGCCGGTGATGGCGACGCAGATGATACAGGGGGTGCTCATGAGTTGATCCTAGATGTCAGTAACCACAATGTCGTCCTCGCCATGACGGCGGATATCGAAATGTAAAACCGTTGTAGCATGAGGTTCCACAGGCTGTGCAATCACTGTTTTTGCGCCGCTGTTATGGTTCGGTCCAATCGAGCCCGGGCGCTGCGGGGCCTGGCGGCGGACGGATCTGCTGACCGGTCCATAGACCATCTTCACCACATGGCCAGAACAACGGATTTTAGGGGATGTCCGGAAAAATAGGGCTTTGCGCATTGGGGCATTCAACCGATGCTTGTACGGCGCAGCGACATTTTTACAGTACATCGGCTTGGTCGTTTTTGTTGACAGGCAAAAAAATGACCCGTTACTCTGGTTTTGACGCCCCTTGGGTCGGCGCTTGTGGAGGAGCCCCGACCCGAAACCAATAGGGCGCGACCCGTCCGGCACTGTCCGGACATCGCAACGCTCTTTGGGGCGGGGGGGAGGACAATTTGGATGTTTTGCAACTGCTGGTGAGCGGTCTGGCAAATGGCTGTGTTTACGGGTTGATCGCGCTTGGATTTGTGCTGATCTACAAGGCAACCGAGGCGGTGAATTTCGCCCAGGGTGATTTCATGATGCTGGGGGCTTTTGTCACCCTGGGCCTGACTAACGCGGACTACATGCACCTGCCATTCTGGCTGGCGGCACCGCTGGCGATCATGATCATGGCGGTGCTGGGCTATCTGCTGCATTTTTTTGTGCTGCGACATCTGTTTGGCCAGAGCCAGACCGCGGTGGTGATCCTGACCATCGCGCTGGGCTTTGTGATCCGCTTTGTCGCCGGGGTGATCTGGGGCCATGAACCGCAGACACTGGAAAGTCCGCTGGCGATTGGAGACCTCCGGCTGGGCGGTGTGGTGCTGGGGCTGGCTGATGTGGCGGTGATTGTGGTGACGGTGCTGTTGACGCTGTTGCTGTACCAGTTCTTTCAGCGCACCAAACTGGGTCTGGCGATGCAGGCGGCCAGCCAGAACCAGATGGCGGCCTATTACATGGGCATCCCGGTGAAACGGGTGCAGGGGTTGGTCTGGGGCTTGTCCGGTGCCACGGCGGCGGTGGCGGGCATTCTGTTCGCCTCAAAAGGCGCCATAGACCCTAATGTGGGGCTATTGGGCATCAAGGCCTTTGCGGCGGCGGTGAGCGGCGGCTTTGGCTCTCTGCCCGGTGCGCTGGTTGGCGGGCTGATCGTCGGGGTGATCGAACCCTTTGCCTCGCGCTATTTTCCTGCGGGCTATTCGCAGATCGCGCCCTATGCCCTGTTGCTGATCGTGCTGGTGGTGCGCCCACATGGGCTGTTCGCCCAGGTGCGGATCAAGAAGGTCTGATCCCATGCGCATCCTGTTCAAGACCTCCTACAACGATGACATCCGCCTGTTCCCGGATCGCTGGGTGCTGCTGGTCTACGGCGCGCTGCTGGCGCTGGCGTTTGTGCTGCCGTTGCTGCTGGACGCGTTTTATATCGGTGAGGTCACCAATGTGCTGATCTGGGCCATTGCCGGCCTGGGGCTGATGTTGCTGACCGGCCAGACCGGCCAGGTTAGCCTGGGCCATGCGGCGTTTCTGGCGATCGGCTGTTACAGCAACACCATCCTGATCGAGATGGGGCTGCCGTTTATCCTGGCCTTTCCGCTGGCCGGGGTGATCACCGGCATTGTCGGTGCAATCATCGCCATCCCGGCGCTGCGGCTGCATGGGATCTATCTGGCGATTGCCACCATTGCGCTGTCGGTGCTGGCCGATGACATCATCGTGCTGCTGGATCCCTGGACCGGTGGCGTGTCCGGCAAATTCCCCGCAATGATCACCATATTCGGGTTGCAGATCGAGCGCTGGACGATGCCGGTGCGGTTCTACTATCTGGTGCTGGGGGTGACGGTCATCTGCACCCTGTTCTACCGCAACCTGCTGCGCTCGCCCTTGGGGCGGGCCTTTGCGGCGGTGCGCGACAGCGAGGTCTCGGCCACCGCGATGGGGGTGCATATCCTGCGCACCAAATGCAAGGCCTTTGGGCTGTCCTGCATGATCACCGGCTGGGCCGGGGCCCTGATGGGCTATTACGCCGGCGCCTTCAACAACGAGACGTTTTCGCTGGTGATTTCGATCACCCTGCTGATGATGATCGTGATTGGCGGGCTGGGCTCGATCCACGGCGCCTTCTTTGGCGCGGTGGTGGTGGCGTTTCTGCCGCAGGTGCTGTCGATCCTGAAGGGCGCGGTGCTGGGCGGAGGGGTTGCCATTCCGGGGCTGGAGACCGGGGTGTTTGGGATGATCCTGATCCTGTTTATCCTGTTTGAGCCGATGGGCCTTTACGGTCGCTGGCTGAAGATCCGCATCTGGTTTGAGCTGTTCCCGTTCGCGCGCAAAGATATGTTCCGCCGCCAGAAATCCTATCTGAAAACGGAGCGTCTGCGATGAGCCTGCTGCAGATCAAAGACGCGACGCTGAAGTTTGGCGGTGTGGTGGCGGTGAACAATCTCAGCTTCTCGGTCAACGAGGGTGAGGTCTATGCCATCGTCGGCCCTAATGGCGCCGGTAAATCCACTGTCTTCAACCTGATCTCGCGGTTCTACCAGCCGCATTCCGGCAGCTTCACCTTTGACGGTCAGGACCTGCTGCAGCGCAAGGCGGATCAGGTGGCGGATCTCGGGATCGCCCGGACCTTTCAGAATATCGAGCTGTTTGACCATGCCACCGTGTTGCAGAACCTGCTGGTGGGGCGGCACCGGCACCGCAAGACATCGCTGGTTGAGGAGCTGTTTTTTACTGCCCGTGTTCGTCGTGAAGAGATCGCCCACCGTGAGGCGGTGGAGGAGGTAATCGATTTTCTCGACCTGCAGCCCTACCGCGACAAAATGATTGCCGGGCTGCCTTATGGCATACGCAAGGTGGTGGAACTGGGGCGTGCCCTTGCCTCGGGGCCGCGACTGCTGCTGCTGGATGAACCGGCCTCGGGGCTGTCGGTGGAGGAAACCCAGGACATGCGCTGGTGGATTGACGACATCCGCAAGCAGATGGGCATCACCGTGCTGATGGTGGAACATGACATGGGGCTGGTGTCGTCGGTCTGTGACCAGGTGCTGGCGCTGGCCGATGGGGCTAAGCTGGCCGAGGGCACTCCGGCGCAGGTGCAGGCCGATCCGGCGGTGCTCGAGGCTTACCTGGGCGCGGGGGCGGTGTGATGGGGCAGGCGCTGCTGGAGATCCGCAACCTGGAGAGCTTTTACGGGCCGATCATGGCCATTCGCGGTGTCTCTCTGAAGGTTGAGACGGGTCAGATCGTCACCGTTCTGGGCGCCAATGGGGCCGGGAAATCGACCCTGTTAAAGACCATTTCGGGCATTATGGAGCCGGAGAAGGGCCAGGTGCTGTTCAAGGGCGGTGAAATTCAGGGGCTGGAACCCCATAGGATTGTGCAACAGGGCATCGTGCATGTGCCCGAGGGCCGCGAGGTGTTTCCGCTGCTGACGGTGGACGAGAACCTGACGCTGGGGGCCTATACCCGCCATGACCGGGCCGGGATACAGCGCGACCGCGAGATGGTGTTTGAGTATTTCCCCATCCTGGCTGAGCGGCGCAGTCAAGAGGCGGGCACCCTGTCGGGGGGGCAGCAGCAGATGCTGGCGATTGGCCGCGGGCTGATGCTGCGCCCTGCGCTGATGCTGCTGGACGAGCCCTCACTGGGGCTGTCGCCGCTGCTGGTGCAAGAGATCTTTGCCATCCTGCGGCGGCTGAACACGGACGAACAGGTGACGATGATGCTGGTGGAGCAGAACGCCCGCATCGCACTGGAATTGGCGGATGTTGGCTATGTGATGGAGATCGGCCGCATTGTGATGGACGGCAGTGCTGAGCGGTTGCTGCAGAGCGAGGATATCAAGGCGTTCTACCTGGGCCACCAGGAGACGGGCCAACGGGGCGAGCGGCGTTGGAAACGCAAGAAAACCTGGCGATAGGGAGGCGGGGCTATGAACATGCAAATGGTTGAACATCCGCAGGTCAGCTTGAATGGTGTGTCCTACAACGCCACGCCGGGGCTACGGCCGCTGCGGGTGGATGGTTGTGACACCATCGTCAAACTGTTTGCCGCGCGCTGCGCTGAACTGGACGCAAGGGTGGCGCACCGGGAAAAACACATGGGCATCTGGAAGGCCTATTCCTGGGCCGCCTATTGGGCGCATGCAAAATGGCTGGGGCTGGGGTTGCGGGCGCTGGGCTTGCAGCGCGGCGAGGTGGTGTCGATCCTCAGCGAGGACCGCAAGGAATGGCTCTATGCGGATATGGGAATACAGGGCGTCGGCGGCATTGCCTCGGGGGTCTATACCACCGATTCCGCCGCGCAACTGGCCTATCTGCTGAACAACAGCGGCAGCCGGTTCCTGATTGTCGAAGATGACGAGCAGCTGGACAAGTATCTGGAAATTCAGCATCAGGTGCCGACCTTGGAAACAGTGGTGATCCTTGAACGCGACGGGCTGCACGACCTGCAGCATGGGCGCTGCATGTTCCTCGATGAGCTCTATGAGGCTGGTCGCAAATATGAGGCGGAAAACCCGCAGAGTTTTGAAGATGAGATCCTGAAATCCAGACCGGATGACACCGCGCTGTTGATCTATACTTCGGGCACCACAGGCCAGCCCAAGGGCGCGATGCTGAGCCATGAGAACATCCTCGGCACCCTGGAATCCGGCGCCCGGGCACTGGCCACGATGCCCGATGACGAATTGCTGTGCTTTTTGCCGCTGTGCCATGTTCTGGAACGCAATGTGTCGGTCTATCTGCCCTTGGCGGCGCGCAGCACGGTGAATTTTGCCGAAAGCCCGGAAACCGTGTTCGACAATATGCGCGAGGTGTCGCCATCGACGTTCTTTGCGGTGCCACGGGTTTGGGAGAAGATCTATTCCAAGGTGCTGGTGATGGCACAAGAGGCCACACCGCTGGGGCGCTGGGCCTTTGCGCGGGCAATGGACGCAGGGGCGGCGCGCAGCGATTACCTGATGCAGCAGCGACCGGTTCCCGCCCTGGTGGCGCTGCGTTACGCGCTGTGGGATGTTGCTGTGCTGCGCAATCTGCGGCGGATGCTGGGGATGGACAGGATGCGGCGGGGCGGCACGGGGGCGGCTCCGATCTCGCCGGAATTGCTGAAATGGTACTGGTCGATTGGGCTGCGACTGCTGGAGGGCTACGGTATGACCGAAAACGCCGGCCTCACCGCAACCAATATAGTCGAGGCCAACCGGCTTGGCACCGTTGGCCTGCCGGTGCCCGGTGTCACCGTGCGGATCGCAGACGACGGGGAAATCCAGACCCATGGGCTGAATAATTTTCAGGGCTACTGGCGCAACCCTGACAAAACCGCCGAGACCATAACCCGCGATGGCTGGCTGCGCACCGGCGACATTGGCCAGTTGGACGGCGACGGCTACCTGACCATCACTGGGCGGATCAAGGACATCATCATCACCGCAGGCGGCAAGAATATCACGCCGGCAGAGATCGAGAGCAGGCTGAAGTTCAGCCCCTATATCTCGGATGCGGTGGTGATCGGCGATCAGCGCAAATACCTGAGTTGTCTGATTATGATTGATCAGGAAAACGTGGAAAAATTCGCCCAGGATCATAAGATACCGTTTAGCGACTTTGCCTCGCTCTGCGCTGCTGCGCAGGTGGTGGACCTGATCGGGGCTGAGGTGGCGGTGGTGAACGCTGCCGTCGCCCGGGTCGAGCAGATCAAGCAATTCCGCCTGATAAACCTGCTGCTGACAGCCCATGACGACGAGTTGACCGCCACCATGAAGCTAAAGCGCGACCTGGTGGTGAAAAAGCATAAGGCATTGATAGACCAGATGTATTGAGATGCGGATCATTCGCATGACGACGATATCACCGGGAGGGTTTTGAATGACTAAAATGACATCCATAGTGACCGCAGCAACCTTGGCTGTTGGCGGCGGCCTGGCGGCCCAGGCCGAGACCCAGGGGGTCAGTGACACCGAGGTGGTGATCGGCTCGGTCAATGATCTGAGCGGGGTTTTTGCCGCCGTAGGCGTGCCGGCCGTCAACGGCGCCAACCTGCGGTTTGCCCAGATCAACGCCGCAGGCGGCGTGCATGGCCGCCAGATCCGCTTTGTGGTCGAGGACAACGGCTATCAGATCCCCCGCGCGATGCAGGGCTATAACAAGCTGCTGAATCGCGACAAGGTGTTTGCCATGCTGCTGTCGCTGGGCACCCCGATGAATACGGCGGGTTTTAGGTTGTTGGACCCCAAGGGGATCCCCAATATCAGCCCGCTTTCGGCCTCGGTGCAGATGCTGCAAGAACCCATCAGCAATAAATTCACCGGCTTCTCAAGCTATTGGGACCAGGTGCAGGCCGGGGTCCGCTATCTGGCCGCCGAGTTTGATGCAAAAGACATCTGTTCGATGTATATCCCGTCGGATTTTGGCAAGGAGATCTCCGACAGCACCAAGGAGATCAGCGCCACTCTGGGGTTGAGCTTTGCGGCTGAGACCACCCATAAACCGGACGAGCTGGATTTTGTTGGCTCACTGACCAAGCTCAAGGCGGCGGGTTGCGATGTTGTCACGCTGGCACTGGGCGTGCGTCAGGGTATCACCGTGGCAGGGACCGCAAAGAAGCTGGGCTGGACCGATGTTAAGTTCCTGAACAGCTCGGCGGGCTTTCTGGGGGTGGTTGCTGCGGTGCCGGGTGGGGTCACCGAAGGGCTGTATGCCTCGGCGGGCTGGGTGGATCTGGCGGCCCGCGCCGACGATGCGGTACCGGCTAAGTTCATCGCCGAATACGCCGCTGAATTTGGCAAGCCAGCCAGCGGCTTTGCCATGCTTGGCTATACCGCCGCCGACACATTGATCCGAGCCCTTGATGCGGCGGGCCCGGATCTGACCCAGGATGCCTTTCTTGCCGGCATGGAAAGCCTGAGCTATTTTGACGCGCTCACCGACACTCAGATCACCTATGCAGCAGACGATCACCGCGGTGCCGATGACATCGTGATTTCGGTGGTCGAGGGCGGCATGTGGAAAGAGTTGAGCCGTCAATAGCGGCCTGTTGCGGTCCATTGCAGAGATCGGGTCTGACGGCCCGACCTTTGCCCGCGCAGTCGCCGCGCTGCGTTTTTTAGGTGAGATAGGATCTCAATTGCGTCCCCGCGCCTTGGCAAAAATCTGCTATAGAGTGATGGCAATAGCTATCTATGGTTGTGTTGCACCAAAAATCCACATGTTTTTTTTCCACTGTGACCATAAAAGCTAAGGCGTTGAAATTTGACGATAACACACGTTAAGGGTGAGTAGAGATCATATTGTGTGCGTTATACGTATTGATTTTTTTATGAGTTTCTTATTTACTAATAAATAGTACCTCTTTTTACCTCTTTTTTCTCTGTATCCCGTTGTTTGGGGAGTGTTTTTATGACTACGCTACTGAAAGTTAGCCATTTTGGCGCCTTTGGCGTCTATGTCGCCAGCGGGGAGAATATTCCCTTAGGCGCCAAACACCAGGCCCTGATGGCCCTGTTGTCAAAAGCCGACGGGGGCATTCGAACCCGGGCTTTTTTGGAAAATACCCTGTGGAACCTGGCTCAACCTGAGCAGGCAAAAGCCAGCCTGCGGACGGCGCTCAGCACCCTGCGGCGCCATTTGGGCCGCGAGGCCTCGCAATTGCTGACCGCCAACCGAGAACGTGTGGTGTTGGATCTGGACCGGATCGAAATACTGGGCAACCAAGAGAATGGTGACTTCATGGAGGGGTTTGAGCTCCCACATGAGGCGCTGTTTCGCGAATGGCTGACGCAGGAACGGCAGGGCAACAGCTTTGACATGCCGCGTCGGCGGGCGCAAATGGGTGGCGGCCGAGACTATCGACGGGCGGTGCTGGACGATCTGCTGCCCCGCATCGCGGTGCTGCCCTTTGTCTACCGCGCCCCCAGCCAAGGCACCACGCCACTGGGCTCCATGTTGTCGGAAGAACTGGTGCGGCATCTGTCCCGCAGCCAGGCGTTTTCGGTGACCTCCTACCTTGCCTCGCGTCAGTTTGATCCGCTGTCGGTTCGCCCGACCGAGGTCGCCTCAATTGCTGGCATCACCTATCTGGTGTCGGGATTGGTCTATGTGACGGGACAGGAATTCCGTCTGAAAGTGGATTTGCAGGATGCCCGCCGCGAGCGTGTCCTGTGGTCGCGTGAATACAGCGGTTCGCTGGCGGAGCTGATGGTCGGAGACTGCGATGCCCTGCAGGATGTGTCGCAGCAGATTAGCCAAACGGCGGTTGGCGAAGCGGGTCGCCAGGTGAAGTTCAAACCGCTGGCAAACCTGGAGAGCCATACTCTGCTGATGGCGGCGATTTCCCTGATTCAGGATATGCGGCCGGATCAGTTCAACGCCGCCCAGGATTTGCTGGGGGTGCTGCTGCAACGGGAGCCCGGTCATCCGCTGGCGCTGACCTGGATGGGGTTCTGGCATGTGATGCGGGTGCAAAAGGGCCTGTCGCACGACCGCCAGATGGACACTCAGCTGGCAACCCATCTGGCCGCCAGCGCATTGAATGTCGATCCGTCATTTTCCCTGGCACATACCTTGAAAGGGATGATCTCGAGCCATCTTCTGTTCCGCTTTGATCTGGCGCAGACCTCTTACGATCTGGCGCTGAAGGACAACCCGAACGAAGCCCTGGCGCTGTTGCTGATGGGTGCCATGCGGGCGTTTCAGAATGCGCCGGATGAAGCGGTGGAATTCACCGATGCGGCCCGGCGCCTGGCCCCTCTGGGGCCGCAGCGCTATTTCTTCGATTCGGTATCGGCAACCGCGCAGCTGTCCGCCGGTCACTTTGCACGGGCGCTGGCGCTGGCCGACCGGTCGCTGATGGCAAACCGGGCCTATCCGTCCACATTGCGGACCAAGGCGATTGCGCTGGAGCTATCGGGGCGCGGCGAGGAAGCCCGGCAGGTGGTGCGGGACCTGTTGCAGGTGTCACCGGATTTCACCCTAAGCCGCTACCTCAGCGAGCACCCGGCGGCCATCACCTCGCGCGGACGTGGCTGGACCCGCGCCCTGCGGGCGGCTGGGGTGCCAGAGTAATCTGATCTCATCGGCTGCCGACCTCGGCTGCCAGAAAAAAGGCCCCGAAGCTGCTGCTCCGGGGCCTATTGGTTTGCTGCGACCGCGCTTTAGTGCGCCGGAGCTTTGTCCCAGTCTTCCTGCTTTGGCAGGATTTCAAAGGTGTGCTCTGGTGGCGGCGACGGCAGCGTCCACTCCAGGGTGTCGGCGTATTCGTTCCAGTAGTTGTTCTGGGTAATCCGGGCGCCACGCAGCAGGGCGTGGAACACGATACCAAAGAACAGCAGGAACGAGGCAAACGAGAGGAAGGCCCCCATCGACGACACATAGTTCCAGTAGGCAAAGGCCTCAGGATAGTCGATGTAACGGCGCGGCATGCCCTGACGACCCAGGAAGTGCTGTGGGAAGAAGGTCACGTTGGCACCGATGAAGAACATCCAGAAGTGCAGATGCGCAAACTTCTCAGAGTACTGACGACCGGTCATCTTGCCGAAGTAGAAGTATACCCCGGCAAAGATGGCAAACACCGCACCCAATGACATCACGTAGTGAAAATGCGCCACCACGTAGTAGGTATCATGGTAAGCACGATCCACTGCGGCCTGCGACAGCACCACACCGGTTACACCACCAACGGTGAACAGGAACAGGAAGCCAAAGGCGAACATCATTGGTGCTTTGAACTCGATCGAGCCGCCCCACATGGTGGCGATCCAACTGAACACCTTGACGCCGGTTGGCACCGCGATGACCATGGTGGCCAGCATGAAATAGGCCTGTTGGTTCAGCGACATGCCGACAGTGTACATATGGTGCGCCCAAACCACGAAGCCCAGAACACCGATCGCGATCAGCGCCCAGACCATTGGCAGGTAGCCAAACACCGGCTTGCGCGAGAAGGTCGCGATGACATGTGAGATGATGCCAAAGCCTGGCAGGATCACGATGTAGACTTCGGGGTGACCAAAGAACCACAGGATGTGCTGATACAGGATCGGATCACCGCCACCGGCGGCATCAAAGAAGGTGAAGCCAAAATTGCGATCCATCAGCAGCATGGTGATGGCACCGGCCAAAACGGGCAGCGACAGCAGGATCAGCCAGGCAGTGATAAAGATCGACCAGCTGAACAGCGGCACCTTGAATAGGGTCATGCCAGGGGCACGCATGTTCAGGAAGGTGGTGATCATGTTGATCGCGCCCAGGATCGACGAGGCCCCCGAGACGTGAACGGCGAAGATCGCCAGATCGAGAGAAAATCCGCCTTCGCTGGTGGACAGTGGCGGGTATAGCACCCAACCGACGCCCGAGCCGAGCTGGTCGTTGCCGCCAGGGCTGAGCAGCGAGGCCACACCCAGCGATGTCCCGGCCACATAAAGCCAGAAGCTGAGGTTGTTCAGCCGTGGAAAGGCCATGTCCGGCGCGCCGATTTGCAACGGCATGAAATAGTTGCCAAAACCACCAAACAGGGCGGGAATGACCACGAAGAACATCATCAGAACGCCGTGATAGGTGATCAACACGTTCCAGAGGTGCCCGTTCGGGGTGCATTCCAGGGTCGAGTCGGCGAACATACGTGCGCCCTCAAGACACATGTACTGAACGCCGGGTTCCATCAGTTCAAGCCGCATGTAGACGGTGAACATGACCGAAATCAAACCGACGAGCGCCGAAACGACGAGGTAGAGAATGCCGATATCTTTATGGTTCGTACTCATGAACCAGCGGGTGAAAAACCCCCGCTCGTCCGCGTGATCGTTACCATGAATGGCTGCGTCTGCCATTTGGTGCCTCCTGTTGTATGGATAACGGCCCCGTGAGCGGACTCCGGGCACCTTGATTCATAGGGTTTTTAGAGTGGCTGAGCGGCGCCTTCAATGGTGGAGTTTGATCTGGATCAAGAAAAATTGACGCGCCCCCCCAAAGGGTCGCTTGAAAAAGCACTTTGAGACGCCAATGGTATGCCAGAAAAGCACTTTTAGCGCCGGTCGCCGCTTTGAAACCGTTTGCAAGGCGGCAGAGTGTGATACTGAAATGCCGAACGGGGCCGCCCTCGGGCCCCAGCCATGTGAGGAACGACCAGATGTATGATCCGGACAATATTTTCGGCAAGATTTTGCGCGATGAAATTCCTGCAACACGGGTCTATGAGGATGACGACACCCTGGCCTTTATGGATATCATGCCGCGCGCCGAAGGCCATGTGCTGGTCATTCCCAAAACCGCCTGCCGCAATATGCTGGATGCGACCGCCGAGCAGATCGCCGCAGTGATGAAGACGGTTCAGCACCTGTCGCGGGCGCTGATGGTGGCCTTTGATGCGGATGGGATTACCCTGCAGCAGTTCAATGAGGCCGCCGGCGGGCAGGAGGTTTTCCATCTGCATTTCCATCTGCTTGCCCGGCACGAGGGCAAGCGCCTTGGGGCGCCGGGACAGCTGGGTGACCAGGTGGTAATCCAGCAAAACGCAGCAAAAATCCGAGCCGCGTTATCGGCGGTCAAAAAGGACGTGTAATGCATGTGTCAGCACTCTCTGTGGCTGAGTAAGGCCGCGGAGGGGGTATGCAATTTAAATACCAATTTCAGTTTGTTTGGTGACGTAAGGAAAGCCTGAAGGTAATGGGGTGGTAATCTACCGAATTGCAGTAAATGTTTGATTACTGACGGCGAGTGGTTATGGTTTTGGTCGATGTTGTTTTGGTAAGATGTTGTTGCCGTAGAAAAGTTTGTCGCGCGTTTGGTTTATACAGTGAGGCCGATTTTATCTATATTGGGGAACGATGTGACCACTGCGCGGCAGATACTGGCTTTGTCTCAGGAACAGACGATCGCTGCGATCTATGAAACGGTGATTCGAGCTGAGTTATGTGATCGTTTCACCCGGCCTTCGGACAATGAACGGGTTGGATCTTCTTCTTTTTCTGCGGCAGCGTCTCAGCAGTCGCCGCGTCCAATTGATCCGGATTTGAAGGTGCATTTTGTTCGCGCGGCCGAAATCCTGGAGCAGCTCTGGGTCAGGTCTGGCCGACCAGAGCCTGCTCAGTTTTTTGAGAGTAGTGACAATTATTGGGTATTGTTAACCGCCTCCGGCGAACTGTGCCGGGCCAGCCGGGCGGCGCGGGCCACCTGGCGTGGCAGCGAAGAGAGCGGCCCGGACGATAGCGGCCTGGACGATAGCGGGTTGGCAGGTCTTGATCTGACTGGCCCGGCACAGGCCCGGATCGCGCACTGTCTGAGCCAACTCAGACAACAGCAAAACCTCGAGGCGGTCCCGGAAATCTTGCCGACCCCGGATTCGTCGCGCAAATTGATGTGCCGGACCGTGCAATGCGGCGTCGGCTTGCAGGCCACCTATGGTTTGATGATTGAAGCTCTGGATTTTTGCTGGTCCAGCCGCGCAGAGGAGATGCTGTCGGCGACCTTTGCGCTGCACCGGCAGGAAATTCAGCTGCTGGCGGGGCTTCTGGACGGCAAAACTCTGAGTGATATGGCCAGCCCGACCCATGGTGGAATTGCCAGTCTCAATGCGCAATTGCAGACCATCGTGGCCAAGTCCGGGGCACCAGGCCTTGCTGAAATGTTTCGACTGTTCTGTTTTTTGATCGCCGAAGTCTCCTCGGACGTAAGGATCGCCAGGGGCGAGGTCGCCCCCGCCGAGGGCCAGATTGAAATTTCTGACGACACCAACATGCAGTTCTTCAAGCTGGGCGCGGAAACCGGGCAGCCGGTCATTTTCCTGCATGGGCTGGTGGATGGGATCGCCGGGGTGCAGCGGCTTCAGTCTGAGTTCAGAACCGGTGGGTTCCGGGTCTATGCGCCGCTGCGATGTGGATACGGCCAATCTGGCCCGGTGCCACCGGTTGAATGCGGAATTGATGTGTTCATTGATCAGCTGGAAACCCTGATCGAGCGGGAAAACCTGCGACGGCCTATCCTGTTGGGGCATCGGGGAGGCGCCGCATTTACCCATATCGCCGCCCGCCGGCTGCGGGACAGGGTGGCCGGGGCTGTCATCGTCTCGGGGGTAAGCCCGGTGCGGAAAATGAGCGAATTATCGGCGCTGACAGTGTATTACAGGATGATTGTATCGGCTGCGGCTTATGGTCCGGGACTGATGCCGTTGGCGGTCAAACTCTGGGCGCGATCCGTTCGCCGGAATGGGCCGATGACCCTGTTGAGACAGAAATCGCGGCCTGCCGGCAAACGGGCGGATCAGCACAGTGATCCCCAGCTGGCGGCGCTTTTGCAGGCCAGCCACGATCTGACCTTGCACCAGGGCGGAGCTGGTTTGATGGCGGATGCTCATTGGATTGTGAGCGACTGGTGCCGTCACATTGACGGCCATTCAGCGCCGGTTGTCTATCTGCATGGCGACGAAGATCAGGTGACGTCGGCTGAACGGCTGCAGCAGGCTATGGCCGGGCGCAAAAATGTGCAGGTGCGGCTTTGCCGGGGCAGCGGGTCGATGCTGCTATACTCGCGCCCGGAACTGGTGCTTGCCGCGCTTGAAGAAATGGCCGGGACATAGGCCCGGGCTGGCTTGCCTGCTTTTGCCGGCCCGTTCTGGTCAGCCTGCTTTGGTCAGCCCGGCTCGAAGACCTGTTCAAAGCTGTGACGCAGGGCGAGGTCGAGGTCATCCATACACACCGGCAGGCCCAGATCTATCAGGCTGGTCACCCCGTGCTCGGTAATGCCACAGGGCACAATGCCGTCGAAATGGCTCAGGTCAGGGTCCAGGTTGATCGAAATGCCGTGGAAACTGATCCATTTTCGCAACCGGATACCGATGGCGGCAATCTTGTCTTCGGGTTTGGCACCGGCAGGCGTCAGAGGCTTGTCGTGCCGCTCCACCCAAACACCAACCCGGCCTTCGCGGATGTGCCCGGTCACGTTGAACTGGCTCAGTGCAAGGATCACCCAGTGCTCAAGCTGCTGCACAAAACACCGGACATCATGGCCGCGCTTGCCAACGTCAAGCATCACATAGACCACCCGTTGCCCCGGTCCATGATAGGTATACTGACCGCCGCGTTTGCTGGAGTGGACGGGAAAACGATCCGGGTCGGTTAAATCTGCAGGTTTGGCCGAGGTGCCGGCCGTATACAGCGGCGGATGTTCAACCAGCCAGATGCATTCACTGGCCTCGCCGGCCGCGATGGCGGCCACCCGGGCCTCCATAAAGTCGACCGCGGCTTCATAGCCCGTCAGCCCATCACTGGTAATCCATTCAACCATGTTCTGCCCGCGTTTTTTCTCGTTCCTCGTGATAGGGGCATTCGGGCGATGGTTGCCAGTCTTTTTTGAGATGGGGCAGGGAGATGGGGCAGGGTGGTGTGCTGCCAGCCGAAAACGGGTTTGAGCATTTTTCGGAGGCTCAGGACCAGACCCGCGCGCGACCCCGGGCGCGACGAGAGCTCTTCCCGGCTTCAATTTTGTGCTGTCCACCCGGTTTTGAGGCCTTGCCGGCAAGCTGAGAGGACGGCTGAATTTGGCGGCGGCAGGGATCTGTGCAGAAACTGCAAAAGCCGGTGATTTTTGGCTTCACATCACCGCGCGGCTCGTCTATACGGCGCCCTACCAAGCCTGACAGTGCGGTCGTGGCGGAATGGTAGACGCGCAGCGTTGAGGTCGCTGTGGGGTAACACCCGTGGAAGTTCGAGTCTTCTCGACCGCACCATTGCCTTGTGCAATGTATCTCCTTGATTTACAATAAATCCCTATATTGCAAGGCTTTCCGGCATCGCTGGGCCGTTGTTTTTTGCACATGCTTTGCACAAAGTTTGCACAAAAGGGTATTTCCAGTGGAGAAGAAGGTAAAAGGCGCGCGCAGAATCGGGCAGACATGGCATTACAATATCCGCGTTTCAAAGCGGCTGTCTGATGCCTATGACCTCTGCCATGCCTTCTCCAGCTACAAAGGTGGGTTCATTCGAGGAACCATGCGGACCAAGTGTCCAGATGAGGCCGAGCGCAATGTCAGGGCCGTTCTTGCGAAATTGGACCAGATGGCGGCTAAACTGGATTCCATTTCTTCTCGGATCAAATCGTTTGGTGAGCTGAGTGAAGTGGAGCAGGGCAGGCTGGGGGACGATCTAGACGCTCGTATTGCCAAACTACCTCATGACCTAAAGAAGTTGTTGAAGGGCGAAGGTGGTGTTTGGAAGGCGGGCCAGAAGCTAAAACAGTTCAAAACCGAAGCTGCATTCCTAGAGGCCGGGGCAGGTTCCGAGTACGAAATTATGGAAGCACTCGGCAAAGAGTACGACCCAGAAGATCGCGATGATGACGAAGCGCAGGAGCGCTTTGACATAGAACGCGCGCAGCAGAAGGCAGGCAAATACGAGAAAGCACTGACTGCCGCTGGTGTGATTGAGCTATCCGCTAATGCGGTCATGGGTTTTCGCTCCTTGATGGACAAACTCTGCAACGCCAAGGGGTACGTTCATTCTGTCAAGGCAAAGAACAAGACCCGGGGGCAGTATGAATATGCGGTACGTCGGTTTGTAGAGTATCATGGCGACCTGCCGATTTCAGAGTTGACCCGAAAGCACCTGTCAGATTTCAGCATGGACTTTCTGAAGCTGCCAGTATCGTCACGAAAGGATATCCGTCCCTTGGCATTTTGGGAAGCTGTTCGGGCAGCAGACCGGGAAGGTTTACCACGCGCGTCAATCAGGACACGTGACCAAAATTTGATCTTGTTGAAATCTGTACTGGCCTTCGCGTTTAAGGAGGGTGATCGATTGGGCGTTGACCCATGGGCTGGTTATGAGCCGACTGTGGCGAAGCAGAAGGTCAGTGCGGTGCTGGAGAAACACCGGCATGTGTTTAGTCGCCACGAAGTGCAGGCCATAATTGCGTTTACCAGCAAGACCCGTGACCCGAACACGATTGATTATTGGGGGCCGCTCTTTGGAGTGTACTATGGGTTGCGATTGGAGGAGATTTCTCAGGTTCGCACGGTGGATCTACCAAATGAAGAAGGTTTCCTTTGCGTCACTATTACAGACGCAGGTGAACTTCAGACGGTGAAGAACTCAAACTCGTTTCGTACTATTCCCATCCATCAAGATTTGATCGGGCTAGGCTTTGGCGAATTTGTGGAGCGCCGTAGCAAGGCGAGCGGTGATATGCTCTTCATGGAAGCCGATCGTTGGCGCGGCTCGTTACATGAAATCAAACCAGATGGTCAAGGTCGGCACGGTACAATGTATGGGTCTCGTTTCGCAGACAAAGAATATGGTGTATTGGCAAAACTCAATATCATCGGGCACAAAGCTGGATTCCACAGCTTTCGGCATGCGTGGACGGACCTAGCGCGCAATGCTGGTATTAATCCGGAACACAGACGTGCATTGGCGGGCCGGGACAGCGAGGCCGAAAGCGAAGGTGTGCGAACTGACAACACTGAAAACAGGTATGGTCATGGGTTTGCTATTGCTGAGTTAGCTAAAAGCTTGAACCAACTGAAGCCTCTAGGCTGAAAGTAAGGGTTGGCCCTCTATTGGGGCACTAGTGCTAGCAAGGTCAACTGGCCGCCAAACTGACATGGCTCACTGCGGGGGCACCAATGTTTATCGACAATGAGTGGGCGGACCTGTTAGCCGCGAGGGCGACGCTGAGAGTGTCAGATTTTAGGAGACGAGATTTGGAACCGGATCGTATTTCACTGTCGTACGTGGTCCATTGCCTGCTCCAAGGTAAGAATTTGGAGAGCGATTCTGCGAAGAAGGGCATGGTCTACGAGTTCCCCGACGATATCGAATTTTCTGAGCCGCTGATAAAGGCATTGCAGACAGGTGAAATCGAAGCTCGAGGTACATTTTCTCGTGTTCGGTTAGACTATCCTATATTCGAGAAAGGCGATTCCAATGTTCAACTCTCCCTGCTGTCCGCCGACTATCGAAGTAGGCACGATGTCATCATTGGAATAGGAGAAGAGGCTGCACCATCGGATATCCCGCGCTCCTTATGGTCGTATGAGGGCGCTATCTGGGAGAAATCGATACTATGGGTTGTAGATCCAAAGGCTCTCGAGGAAAGCCGAGGGCGCGGCCTCAAGATCGAACGGACTGCCCCATTTCCACCGGAACGGCCCTTCGACTTCGTGGAACTGACCTGCTTCGATGGTGTTACGTTGAACTTGTCGGAAGCCTTAGGTTGGGCCAATGGTCAGGCTCTCCGAGGTGCCAAAAAGCCTACGAAAAATGACCGAAATGCCGGGGTAAAAGCAAAAGAAGATTGGAAGGTCATTGAAAAATGGCTTGAGAAGAAAATTGAATCTGGGCAGATTTGGAACAACTGGGATGACGTTTGGTATAGTCTCCAACATCTTCTCAAAACCGCCAAATCCACGAAGACTCCCGCCCAGCCTTACAAGCCATTGGAAAAACGGCTGCGTGATCACAACACGAAACTTCTCGTTGCTCTAAGGCGGCAGATCAAAACATCTCGGACAAAGAAGTGAGGGCTTCGGGTGAACCTGAAAGTACGATTTAATCGGTACTAAGTACAGATTAACTCATTCTAATCGTTCAGTTTAATTTTCAAAACTACGTTGCTACAACATCCTCACATCCAGTCACAAAGGAGTTTGAGATGTCACTTGGTTTTAAAAACCTACCCCCTGTGGAAGCCTCCACAACCACACCGATCCAACCTCGCGCGCTGGGCGCCGATACGTCAGATCAGATCGAAACCCCGTTGTGTGTTCCAAATGTCACCAACGGCCTGACTGCTGATCGGAACGACACGGTCATCGACGTGTCAGAAGCATTCATCAGAGAACAGGCGCACAACGCCCGAGACAATGCTGGTGACATGGCCGAAGACGCCGCTGGCGCTGCGCACAAGGCTCAGGCTGCGTCAGAGGGCGCGGACAGTGATGTTGCGCCCAATAGCGCACATGGCACCCAACACACTGGCTTCGAACCTTACAAGTTCAATGACGCCGTGGTTCTTGGTGACCTAGAAAGCGTGGCGTGTGATGCGCTATTGAACAAGACAATTGTTGTTGCTGGATCCCAGTACGCGCCACGCATCAGCGCGGACAAATGGGTTCGGCGGGAATGGACTTGGGCCGAGTTGTTCGCCACTACATCCCTTCATCCGATCTCACCAAACAAAGATGGTTCCGCAATATTCTTTGCGGAAACCGAGCTGACCGGCAAGACACAAACTGGCAAGGTCGGCGCTGATATCATCACCACTGAATTTGTCTACAAGCTGAAAGACAAGGTGCTCCGCATCCATGCCGTTGCAATCGATGTTGACGGTACTGACAAAGTGGGTCGGCTGGTAGCTGTTCTGCAGGAGATGGGGTTGTTGGCTCTGGTCTACACGACACATTCCCATGCCCTCAAAAAGACGGCTACTGGGGATCGGTTCCGGATAATTGTTCCCTTGGACGAACCGTTCGACTACGCACTTTATAGCAACCACAGAGAGGCGGAGAACGCGTGGAAGAGCCGTTATGTTGGGTTTGTCGAGCAGCTCGGCCTGACTGACTTTGACGTCGCTGGAATGCGCCCCACCCAGCTTATGTACATGCCACGCCGTGCATCAAAGGATGCGGAGTTCCAGCATTACATTATCGCAGGTCGTGGGTTGCGCGTTGAAGACATGCCCAAAGGTGATGCGTCGATATATTGCAAGGGGAGTGGATCACGCTCCGGCAAAACATACGATGATGCGGACACCGGCAAGCCAGCTTTTCTGTCTGACGGTTTTGATGTCCGGGCATGGTTTGACGACTGGGGGCAACATTTCCTGCTGGAGGATCTCATAGACTGGATCGGATGGGACAACTACGGCAGTGCAGGAGATGGTTTCAACGTCGTCTGTCCCAATGACGCGGCCCACTCAAATGCCGGTGAACAGGACACCGCAACGTGGGCTTGCGAAGGCGATCCGGACAATGACGCCGGGTTTGTCATCACCTGCCACCATGACCATTGTGCTCAGCTTTGCACATGGGATTTCACCCGCATGATCGAGGAGAACTGTGCGCTGCCTGATGACTGCGAGACGTTGTCGGACCTGTTATGCGCTGACTACCTGTATCCGAATGACATCGGGGCTGAGGTCTTCAAGGAAGACTACATCGATTTCACACCGGTGATTGAGCATCTCAAGACACCTGAAGCCGTCAAACGGGCATTCAAAAACGTGTCTGAGAGAGCTTCTGAAGATGCCTATGCGGCCCTCTATGCAGGGGTTCAGAAAAGTGGGTCACGGCAAAAAGCACAGGTAACGCTTGATGAGCTGATGAGAGGCGTTGGCGCGTTCAACGCAAATGATCTGAAGCGGCTGAAAAAGCGCGGTGAAGACATGCTGCAGGCCGACAGGGCCGCTCAGGTGGCGGAGCAGGCAGCCGAACGAGTGGTGCAGAACAAGGAAGCCCTCAGCCGGACTGATCTTGCGAACCCGTCCATGGACGTGGCTGAACCTTTGGGCGACACCCTCGAGGAGGCACTGGCGACACTTGGGAACCGTTTTGCCCTATGTGACTTGGATGGCAAATTCCGCGTTGTACGGAAGCCTGACCTTTCGGCGCTAAACGCCGACTACAAGGGCAGCACGATCATTGTCAGTACCAAGGAAGATTTCATCGCGCTGCATGATGATCGTGTTATCCCGAACGTCGATGGTCCGGGGTTCACCCATCCGGCGAAAGAGTTTCTTTGGACTGAGAAACGGAAGTCAGGCATCGTTTTTGCCCCGCATCCCGTCACTGCCGGACCGAACGATTTCAATATGTACTCCGGGCGGACACTGAAAAGTAAGGCCGGGGATTGGTCGACCATCAAGGACTTCATTTTCCGCATCGTCTGTAAGAAGGACCCGATGAAATATGCGTTCACCCTGTTGTGGATGGCGCACATGGTCCAGTATCCGGGGATCAAGCCCGGCACTGCGATTATCTGCCGTGGCGCAGGCGGATGCGGTAAGAGCACCTTCGGTGAGATATTGGCCAAGCTGGTTTCTCCACATGTGAAAATCCTCGAAAAGGAGGAGCATGTCGTTGGGAGATTTGCCGGAGAACACCTGAGTAAGTGTATCCTAGCAGTCGTGACTGAGGCTGTGTTCGGCGGGAACCCCAAGGTGGCCAGCGAGCTGAAGTCGATGGTGACGTCCAGCACGGTACAGGCCGAGGCCAAGGGAATGGCTGTTGTGACCCTCCCATCTTATCAGCGGACATACTTCGACTCCAACGGCGACCTTGTTGTTCTGATCGAAGGCAACGGCTCTGAGCGGCGGTATTTCGTGATGGAAATCTCGAAGGCTGAAAAAGGCCAGAAGGACTACTTCAAGAATCTGTATGCAGCGATTGAAGGTGACGAAATGGCGGCCCTGTTGGACTATCTGGAATCCTATAATCCGGCGGATCATGGGCAGGACTGGAGCGCCTTGCGCTGCGCACCCCACACAGCAGAGCGCGACCTGATGGCCTACCACACGCTGCGTGCCCCTGTGCGCCGGTTGCTGGAAGTGATCCGTGATGGTGAAGTCACCCTTGGCCAACGTGATGTGGCGGAGGATTTCACATTCGTCGATGGGGTCAACATCAGAGTCCCTCGGCCCTTGTTCCGAGAGTATATCCGGTCAGTGGGCAATTCCAACAGGGCTGCTGATGGGGACATCGGCGCAATGATGCTCCAGCTCTTCAAGGTCGAAGAGGTGGATGTTGGAGGCGACCGCATGCCGCTCGTGCGTGAGCGGCGAGGAAAGGTTGGCTCGGATGCCAATGGATGGTTCTTTGAGTTCCCACCCCGGGATGTCTTGTTGCCGCTGCTCGTGATTGATCCAAATGAGGGACAACCGGAAAAGGTTGCGGGGCCTGAGCCAGTTTCAGATTGAAATAGGATTGGGCGCGTCAGCGCCCTTTCCCCTTTCGGGTGTTCCGCCTCCTCCCGCCTCCAAGTGTCCCAAGATGGGTGGTAGTGTGAAACGCCTGCCTTTCCTCAGTAAAACATCGCTCTTATCTATAACCTCCAAACCTCCAAACCTCCAAACCTCCAAAGAGTCTGATTTGGTTCAGGATTGCCAAGCACACACACCGTGTCCGGTCGGTTAATGGGTAGTGTGTGTCTCATCTCCAATCCTGACGACAAAGGGGCCGAGTGGAGGTCTGGGGGGTAGGGCCAGAATACACTGCGTTTATGCTTCAGTTCAGGCATTTGCCGCCCTCCAACTCTGGTGGGGCGTTTGGAGGCGGGGTGAGGCGACAGAACAGCACCAGAAAGAAACACGGTACATATGCCTCACACACACGACATCTTAGACAGCGCCCGTCTCCAGCTCACGAAGGAACAGGGAACGGTCGCATCAATCAAACCCACTTGGTTGAGCGACGTTATTAAAAAGCGATACCCAGATGCATACACTTTTGGACGCTTACACACTCATGAAGTTTATTACCCGACAGATGTCACTGACGAGGTTGAAGCTGCGATTTTTGCAGCAGCATGGAAACTGGGCGGCTGGCCTCTTAGGCAGAAGTTCGGAAACGAGGGAGTGATCTCACTTTTTCTCCGCTTTCAGCCTTATGACTTGTTGCGCAGCGGCCTCCGCATTCCTCGTGAAATTTCCGTTCACCGAGGAACAGACGACAGTAATTTTGCACAGGACAAATCCCCAATGTCATGGACTACTTCGAAGCCCATCGCTCGACAATTTGCCCTCAATAACGAAAAGTCCAACCCGTTGTTGGTCAGCGGCACTGTATCTTCGGAAGACGTATTAATGAGTTTACGAAATGATGCTGAGAAAGAGGTCGTGGTGCTTCCCGGGTCGGTAAGCGTTGGCAAATGCACCCGGCCTCGAAACCCCGCATTTGAATTTCAGTGAGCAACTCTCATACGTCCCTGCCGGAAGAGGTTGAGACAGGCGGCGGTACAGGCGTACAGAAAATCCCAGATGTCCGGATCAACCACGCCAAGCTGGAACTGTAATGTGACGACATGGTGAGATAGCACGCGTCTGAACCAGTAGAGGTCCCTTGTCGGGGGCCTTAAGAGACTTGTCCGTCACACCCTGTCGCCCGGCTCGGACTTGCACAACACACTTCACATCCACGCCGCTGGGAGTTGTCATGCCAGCGGTCAACTTGACGTAATAGGCATGAAATTTGGCATACTCGCGCTAAAACAGCCAGAATTAAGCAAATCAGGAGCAGCAAGCCTGTGACAGTGCAACCTGTCCATAATGTCGCTGCATATCACTAGCAGCCCGATACGCGGGCAATCACCAAAAGCCCTGAGGGAGGCGCAGACCATCTTCCAAACCGCCCGTGCAACTTTCCGACACAAGATCGACCGCCGCTAGGAATCTTGGCTATTGCTCAACGCAAATGGCTGGCTGTTTCGAACAGTTGTGATTTCTTCATATAGGAAAACATGCATGCGGAGATGTTGCTCAGTACCCACGGCCCAATGATACGGTCAGATGGTCGCTAAAGAGTCCAAAAACTATCTTGGTGAGCGCCAGCATTTGATACGAAGGCCGGTTTGCAGACTTGCGCTTCGATCTGCACGGACGACGGGGAGTGCTACAAAACAGCCGATTGCTCAAATTCCGCCGCAAGGTGTGAAGGCCATTCTTTGGCCCGTAGCGGTTCAATTTTGACCACGTCGACTGCCGCGACGACTCAGCGGAATTGCAATCCAAAGAATTTAGCTGATTTCATTGAATAAATTTGAAAAATGATCCGCAGGTTGCCTGTGGGGTATCAGTGGATTAGTCGCTGAATGTAAAATGACACTACATACACCCAAGGCTGCATTTCGTGGGTCATTAACTCAAAACCCTCGACGCCAAACACATCGAAGTTGACTTTGTGCATCTCACAGGCCACCTTTTCTGAAGGAGTGGATATGAATGAGCAAATTATTGAAGGCCCTGCTTTCTGATACATGGATTGCACACATCGGGCGACTTGGAGCAATTCTTTTCGGATTCTACTCACTATACTCTGCTTCAGGTGACTTTAAGATTTGGTTTGACAACAGTTTCGGGCAAAATCTGAGCGTTAAGGTGCTGACCGTTTTGATGATCTTCTTCCTTGGATCGTGGTTGGTTTCACTCAGGCACAACATTAATGAGTTGCTCCCAGAAATTAGAAACTTGCGAGAGCGTGATGCTGAAAGGATGCTACAAATTGAGCAATTTGAAGCTCAACCTGATGCTCCTTCAATTGAGACAACGTTTATAGATTCGTTTACTGAATATGCAGGTAAGCTAATCGACGACCGCCGCTACGCACATGTCCTGCGGCTCAGAGAAACTCTCTCTAGATACCTATGGATTGAAGGGCTTCTCAGAGCGCGTGTGTCACTTGGTCGAGTAGCAGAGACTGCGGCTGCAAGGACTGGGGACAAAAGCACACAAATTGCAGTACTTATTGATGATCTCGGTTGGACGCTGGCGGCCCAAGGTGAATTTGCTCAGGCAAAAGAAAAAATCGAATTTGGCCTCAAGCTTGCTGAACAGGGTACCCAATATTATTGGATTTCCAAAGCGCACCGCCATCTTGCTGGTATTCTTACAATGTCTCGAGATTTTAAGGAAGCAAAGGAACATATCAAAAAAGCAAGAAATGCGGTAGAGCAAATAGAAGATGCCAATCAAAAAACAGAAATGTTGGGGGGGCTTTCGCATGCCGAAGCCGTTACAGACTTATTCTCGGGAAATTTTGAAGGGGCAATGGCAAAGGTTAAAGACGCCGAAAATCTCTTCTTAAGAACCGGAGATCAAGCTAGATTGCTCAGATCATATGCTATGAAAGGAAAGATACTTTTGGCTTCCGGTGGCATATCTGCCCGGACTGAAGCTAGAAGCAATTTCCTTCGCGGGCTAGAAGAAGCACGTTCTTTAGGTCGGAGAGATGAGGTCGTAAGAAACCTAAATGGCCTCATCCGCCTCGCTGATCTCGAGGGAGAGACTAGCTCTGCGCAAAAGTACCGAGAAGAAGTGGCTGTTCTTATTGGCGAGACACCAGTTCCTTTTGAAATCGTTGATCAAGTATAGGAGATGAAAATGGTAGAAGAGATTGTTGATTTCTTTGACGAAAATTACAAAAAAGTTGGTGAAGCCGGGAAAAAGAAGACCCGGGCCGAAGGTCTCTGGGTGCACTCGTTCCACTGTTGGATAGTCTCTACTAAAGGAACTCCTTCAATGCTTCTTCAGAAGCGATCATCCAAGAAGGCTCTCTTCCCTGACTGTTTAGACATAAGTGCTGCAGGTCACCTCCAGACAGGAGAAGCCGTCGCCGACGGAGTAAGGGAGATAGAGGAAGAAATTGGTCTGCATGTTGTGTACGATGAACTAATAAGTCTTGGTGTAAAAATGGATGTTGCAAAGATTGGAAACATCATCAATAGGCAATTTGCGAACGTATTTTTATACCAATTTGATGGAGACATCGACGACTTAGACTTAGATGCTGTCGAGTTAGATGGAATGCTAATGATGCCTGTCAAGGATGGGTTGGATCTATTTAGTGGTAAAGTGCCTTCTGTGTCTGTGTCTGGCATAGAGAAGGATGACGATGGCCAATGGGGCAGGATCACAAAACAAGTGTCACCTAGAGATTTCATTCCGAGGGTCGACCCATACTACTATAAGATGTTCATTAATGCCGATCTACTTCTGAACGGCTATTCACATCTTTCAATATAGCTTAACGATGATGATTCGTTTACTGCGACATGCGGAGGCACAAAAAAATGTGGAAAATAGACATGGGGGTAGTGGAAGTGGATTGACTGAGAATGGTTTAATTCAGATATCCAACTATGTGGTCCTCAATTCTCATCCTCAATTCCAAGACGCTTCGCAAAATATTTATTACGTCGATCGTCCTCAATGTAAACAATCGGCGATCACACTAGCAGCAAATTATGGCACCGAGCCATGCGTTTTGGGCAACATTGCACCATTCCATTTGGGTGTTCTGGAAGGGCTTTCTGAGGATGAAGCACTTCAAAAGCATCCCGAGGAAGCCAGCCGAATTTCGCTCTGGAGGGCGGGCTTAATAGATATTTCGGAGTTGAAGCTGCCCGGGTCCACTGATGAGAGAGAGTTCTTCAGAGTGGGGCTGCTGGCTTTGAAAAATCTAACCAAGAACCTCGAAAATATTGTGATTGTTGGTACCAGATCCATTCTGGTGCTCTTTTGGAACATTCTCAGCGGCCACACCCCTGAAAGTGGCGGTGGTTATGTCGAAATGCCTTGGCCAAACATGCACTTTATAGACTTCGATTTTGACAGAGAGAAAATTGGGATGTTACTCAAAAACACATAACTTGCCATCAAAATAGACTTGAATCACTTCAATTTCATTGTTGGTTATCAATAGGTTGGCTATACATCCTTCAGAGACTCTTCCAAGTTTCTGAGCGCGGCAAATCACATTGGCAGGATAAAGGCTCGCCATTCTTAGTGCTTCTGTCCGTGGAATTCCACCTTGTTGAACGCTCCGTTTGACCATCGTGGAAAGTGGGTGGCAGGAGCCTGCAAGAATACCGTCAGAATTGACGCAAACGCCATTTTTCTTAGTCACTGTTTTTCCTGCAATTACACCGGTGTCCGCTTCAGAACCTGCAAGCGAATTTGCGTCCGAAACCCAGAATGCTTTCCCCCTGTTCGTACCGCGAAGGCTTCGTTTGACATTGCTCCAATGAACGTGACATCCATCGCCAATTAGTGAGAACTGGGACTTTGAGTCCAATGTCGCCCCAACTAGGCCCGGCTCTCTTGCTGAAAGAGGCGTCATCGCATTGAATAAGTGAGTAGTACCCACAGCTCCGGCGGAAAATGCCTCCAGTGCTGTGGCATAGGATGCTTCAGAATGGCCCAAGAATACTATTACACCTGATTTTGACAAATTCTCGATAATTGAATTTCCAACAATTTCGGGAGCTAGAGTGACAATTGTGGGAATTAGCTTCGCGCTCTGTAGGTAAAAGGAGATTATTTCATCTAGGTCGAATGTCTGAGGTTCGTGAGCCCCAGCCTTTTCAGGATTGATAAGAGGTCCTTCGAAGTGAATTCCGCAGACTGCTTCGGCTTTGTCGTTTTTCTTGAATTCTAAGCAGCTCCATAGCAGTTGTTTCATAGTTGCTATGGGTGCCGAGAAGACAGTTGGGCAAATACTTGTGGTTCCATACTTGCGGTGTGTGTTAACAACGCTTGTGATCGCATTTAGGCTTGGGTCGTCGTTGAACAGGATTCCGTCTCCGCCATTGACTTGCAAATCCACCAGTCCGGGAGAAACGCTTGCTCCTTTAAGATCGATGACGATTTCGCTGGGGCGTACGATTTCTTCTCCGCATAAATGAACTAATCCCCCCCTGAGTGCTAAGGATTGTCGAGTCAAAACTTCGTCGCCCGAAAAAATGTCGCAGTTAGTCAAAATCGTCATTTTCATACAGTTCATTTGTTAATGTTCTGACCACTTTTGAAGGCGATCCCATGGAAAGAGTTCTTGGAGGTATATCTTCGCGTATCAAGGAATGAGCTGCAATCACAGAACTCTTCGAAATGGTCACGCCATCCAAAATCGTTACTCTAGCGCCTAGCCATACATTTTGATCAATGTGTATTCCAAGTGCTGATTCTCCCAGAAAGCGAAAGGCTTCATCCCCATCAAGGATATGCGAAGCAGCATTTACTAGTATGTATGGGCCAAAAATACAGTTATCACCGATGAAAACGCCTCCGTGTGCCGCAACAATGGAATATTCGCCAATCGAAACGCGATGCCCGATACGGATATTGTTCCCGTAGCCATGTAGGAGGCAACCCGCCTTGATTTTTGATCTAGAACCAATGTGGATGAGACCAGTCTCCCCATTTCCAGTATTCAACACGACTCCTCGCTCTATGCTTGCGAAAGGACCAATGACTATCCTGCCGTTTCCTCGTATCTCTAAATCTGGTGAGATCAGCGCTTCGGGCGATATTTCAATTGTCGGCAATACGTGCTCTCCACATCACCATAAAACGCCACAAGGAAAACAATCGACGATCCGAGAGGCAATGTCGGTTTTGACATGGATGATGGTAACGATTTTGCTAGCGCAGGCAAACCCTGAAATCTAGCGACGATTGAGACAGTCAAAGGGCGCGGAAATCTGTCCCATAAAATGAAAGATGCGATAACAACGTTCCTTGGTAATGACGCTGACCAAGGAGACAGCAAGGCTCACATTAATTATCTGGGGGAGTGGGACACAAAAACTTGATGAACGCAGGGAACGGACGAGCCTGCAACGTGTTCGCCAAAGAGTCTTCCCGCCGATGAACCGCATCAAAGACATTCCTGCGAGATATGGAAGTGTTTGACCCAGCTTAAGAACCCAAGCGGGGTCAAATCAGGCGGTCCGAGAAGTTGTGACAAAAGTATGCATGATACAAGCGAAGTGCGATGTAACGCGCAAATGCGCTTCCACAGCGCCTGTCCATGCCTCCAGCGTACTTTTCGTGCGAAGTTAGCATTGGCTTTGGACTAATCGCAGGCCACACTAATTACGACATCATCACATCACATTTACACCCGCTAACGCTGGACAGCGCATCACTGCCCGCCTTGACAAAGGTAACTGGTTTTTTTGACCAGCGCGTACTTTTTCTTTTGACGCCCAACTAATATGTTTTGATGTTTGGCCATTTGCATGGGGCGTGCGCTTCTTGCGAAGATCCAAGTGCTCCATCATAGCTCATATATCTCGATAGTGCCTTTGTATCCCGCTAACGCGGGTATCACTAATCCACCACATAGGGCGGCATCAACCATCAGCACCATGTATGGCAGGTCGAACACCCTCTAATTCGCCAGCCTTGTTCGGATCACCGTAAGGTGAGCGAAACGTGTCCGAACTGTGTACACTCTCACGAGGCACTCGAAACATGTCCATTAGTGTCCGATTAGACTTGCAGAATCACTTATCGGACAGGTAGGGTTTATGAGACAGTCAAATCGGACAGAAAGGACAGATTATGGGCGAAATGATCGGATATGCGCGGGTCTCATCACGTGGACAGGACCTGACCATCCAGACCGACGCCCTGACGGGCGCTGGCGTTCATCCGGATCATCTTTATCAAGAGAAGGTCAGTGGAACCAAACGTGTGGGTCGTGCAGCGCTGGAAGACTTGCTGGCGCGTGGTATCCGCAAAGGTGATACGGTTGTCGTAACCCGGTTGGACCGGCTGGCACGCTCTACCCGTGATCTTCACAACATAGCCCACACCTTGAGTGAGAAAGGAGTCGGCCTCCGGGTTCTCGAACAGAACATCGACACTACCACACCAGAGGGCCGCATGTTCTTTACTATGCTCTCAGCAGTGGCCGAATTTGAAACCGAGATACGAAAATCAAGGCAGCGGGAAGGCATCGACGCAGCGCTGGCCAAAGGTCCTGACAGCCCGTTCAAGGGCAGGCCTGCGACAATCGATGCAGAAAGGGTTGCTGGCCTGCGTGGGCACGGCATGACGCCCACTAACATTGCCAAGGAGCTGGGCATCGCCCGCTCATCGGTCTATCGGTACTTGGGACGGCAAGGTTAGGCCAGCTACTCGTTTACCTTTCGTTCCAGTATTTCGTTCACGTCGCGTTCAAGTTGCCATCCTCCACTGACTTTTATCATTTTGCACCCGGCCAACCGCTTGATTGCCTGCTGCATTGCTTCAATAGCGCTGCGCTTGTCCTGCTGAGCTTCAAACGTATTCTCACCGATGGGCCATAGATCAACCCATTTTAAGAACCTACGTGCATTGCCATCGGCATACAAAAAGCCACCGAAGTAGCCGGAATACCCGTAGTTGGCATTACCGCCTTTGACCGCCATTCTGCCCTTCGCGTCCAGCTTGGACTGAATCAAAATGTCGCCTTCTTGAAGTTCATCGGGATCAATAAGATCATCTTTGAATTCGTTGTAGTGGTGAAATCGTCCGGTAAGTTCGACCTGCATATGTGCCTCTTTGGTTGTGTGGTGCAAACATATCTTCCAACTACTGTAACGCAACTTGAGAACCTAACTGGAAATCAGCTTTGTCGCGAAATATAACCAGTTCACTCGCCCTAGTTGGCATTAATCTCAAGAGCAAGATTGATTATGAAGAATTCCCCGCAGACGCCAGTCGTAAGTGGTCTCAGCGCGGCGTCCCTAACCGAAGCTAGCAGTGCATCGCCCCGTCAAAGCATCGGCTGACTCCGACCGAAAATATCGTGGCAAGAAACCATCATATGACCGCACGGTATTTGAATCGGTTCAAACATTGTTGGCTCAGAATGCCTGCACGGTCAGCCAGACCGCACGAGAAGCAGGGTTGTCCCGTCAGGCAGTTCTGCGCATCCGTGACACGCAGACGCTGCTGAGACTGCCCTGTGCAGGTGGGGGATGTGAAGAAAAGCGGAGGGACCCAAAGGGGGTATCCCCCTCTCATTATCTGACGTGTGCAGGTGCCGCGCCACAGTGCAAGTGCAACTTTACCCTGACAATCGCCAAACAGGAATTGGACCAGCACATGAAAGACGTCAACCCGATCGCTAGCGCGATTCCATCTGCAGCGGAAATTGGCGCTCGCAGAACTGCAGAATCCGACGTATCAAGGGCTGAAAAATTGAGGGGTGCTAAGTGTTTTTTCGATACCGGATTATTCAAAATGTAGCGTCTATTCTGCTTGTTTCATTTTTCGCCTCTCATTTGAGCGCTCAAACATCAGACGAAATCGGAGCTGGTGACGTGGCAAAACTCTTTCTAGAAAAAGCAATTCTTGGGGAATCATTTTATGCGAAGTCTCTCATAACCAACGAGGATAGAAACCGAAAATACCCATTCGGAGATTTGACGCCCATGGTTAAGCTCCAACCTATTTTCCCATCTCTGTGGGACGCAGAAGTTATCTCCGTTGTTGTCGACGGAGATGAAGCCGAAGCACACATCTCAATTGCTTTTCCGGAAATAGAAATTCTAGCGGCAGAGCGTTATGGGGCGATCAATATAGATCAAGCATTCTTGGATTCGTACAGAAACAAGGATGTCCCAATGTCCAGCCGGGATTTTTCTGTCAATTTGGTGCTCGATGAAGAGGGAAGTTGGAGTGTATCAACTGGTTCCGAACGCTATGAATGGAACCGAGAGAAACTTCGATTCTCGAGAGCCAACAGTACGTCTCCAAGCTTAGCGGAGGCGATGGCACTTCGCGACGATCTGTTGAAGAGATTTCCAACGCGTTCTGACGAGATTGAAAGCCTTGTGAATCCGTTGCTTGCAACTGCGACCGTCGTGGCGAATGCGGTGTTTACCGATGTCACGATTGACTCGGACAGCCCCAAATGGGTTCAAGGCACCTACGACGTTGCTTTCACTTTTGCGAACCCAACTGAGTACACAGTTGAGTTTCTAAAAGTCCTGATCATTTTGCGTGATGCAAAGGGTTTGATTGTTGAACGTGATGATCTGCAGGTATTCTATTCTGGTAGTCTGCCCCAAGGGCTACGCCCCGGTGAGCGCCTAAGAGAGAGGCATCCGCTAAGTGCACAAAACCCAGAAATTGACGCAGTATCCGCCGAAATTTCGATTTTGGAAGTTAAAGCGCGTTAAGTTGCTCAAGTGGACCTGATCTGCGCATCCGTGACACGCCAGTCGCTGCTGAGGCTGCCCTGTGCAGGTGGGGCATGTAACAAAGGGTAGGAGGGGACCCAGAGGGGGGTATTCCCCTCTCTTCGTCCGAATTTCTCAGGTGCCGCGCCACAGTGCAAGTGCAACTTTACCCTTGTATATTGAAGAGAAGGGACACGGCGGGAAACAGGGTACCCCAAGTTTTAGAACCAATATGGCTTTTGGAAATTCTCAAAAATTCTTGCCCAACAGAATACCGTTTGGCGCACAACGCTAGGAAATCCTTCCACTAGCGGTCGCAACCCAACGGACCATGCTGGGCGATCTCAATTTCTCCGCCGGTCCATTCCCTTGTTATGACACAATGGATGGAGTGAACCCATTTGGGGAAGTTTCATATCCTATTGCCCGCTGTTTTCCCAGTCACAGTAGCGGAACCCTATGACGGATGTTAATCAAGCCACTCAACTTTGGATCGTTTTCACCTTGCGCAAAGCAGAGGATGAAAAAATGCTTGATTTCCCAACCAAGTGGTGGTTCCGTAGGGTGTCCGTGGAGATCACTGTATGCGCCCCGGATAACTATCGGCTTTGCGAATCCTAGGTCCATTCGGATCGCAAGCCACTGAGATCAAACAGAATCTTCTATAGTTCAGGTTGTCTCGTTTTGCCAAGGACCTCGCTTCTAGAGAATAACAACTGCCTAGAGGAGATCTTATTCTATGAAGAAATCAACATATGTAGTGACAACGACCGAAGCGTTGTCAAATGCAGCGACGTCTGTTCTGGCGCGTTTTGAGGCGACTGAGGGGAAGCTGTCAAAGAACGGCGTGCTAGATTGTTTCGCAAAAGCAATAATGGGCGATCGGGCTAGTTGGGGAGGCGTTGTCCAGAAGGAAATCGTGCATGGAAATGGTGTCCCACCAGTAAATTTCTTAGAGAAACTTGAAGCGGGCAACAATGAAGAGGGTGCCGCCTCTGAAAGGGTCCTAGCAGATCCACCGATTGGCTCCCCGGTCCGCTACATTGTAGGTGATATGAAGATTACGGAATACGATGTTCAGGGCCTTAAAGTCGGGTTTGAGCTGCTAGGTGGGAGGCGAGAGGATCCAAGGGAGGACGGTGATCCCCTTTATGGCTTATTCCGACCTCTATTGTCCGCCGGGGCAAATCGTAACATTTTTAAAACGGACAATTATGCTGCCAATGAAGGGGAGCTGCTAAGGGGTCTGCTTCGTGCTGTTTTGTGGCGAGAAAATGAAGACATAATGCGTTCAGCTTTGGATATCTGGGTTGCAAGCCGGTTTCCTGTCGAGGGGTTTGAGGATCGCGATCTTAGACTTTTCCAGATTCATGAGTGTTTGGTGAGACACGGTATTATTGAGAGGGTTCTATATGCTACTAGCGAAGGGAGTTTAGATGCTCCGGCCGCTGAGTAAAGCTTAGGATTATTTCAGCGCGGTGGTTTTTCCAAGCCCCGCTGTGCTACGGCGGGACTTGGTTGCATCAAAATCAGAGGGTGGCTAGAAGTCGAGCACTCCCATTCTTGACATAGCCTCATTCTCTCGAGTGTTGGTTGCAAGATTCTGTAGAGGGGCAATATCTGATATTTGGCTGCGCATTACGACGCCACCCGGGAAGGCGCATCATATCCGAAGAAAAGACTTAAGTCACCGTTGGGATGCCGATCTCGGCTAAGAAGCGCGAGGGCTGCTGAAACCGTAGGGTTTTCCAAGGCATCATTCTTTGTTTTGGGTAACTCATGAAGATCCAACGTTTTGCACGTGTCACGGCTACGAAAGCAGTGTTTCTTTCTTCTTCGATTTTTTGGGGAGTCGTAGCTCGATAATCTGGAAACACTCCTTCACACATCCCAATGAGAAACACGATGTCTTTCTCTAGGCCTTTCATTGTGTGGACAGTACTCAACATTAGCCCATCTGATGTCTTTTGGGTATTCAGTTTACCCAGAGCCGCAGCGTTCCGAAAGGCACCTAGCGAACTTCCCAGCCCTAACTTGCGGAAGTTTACCCATGATGCTGAAAACTCCTCAAGTTCTTCAAGGCTTCTTTCAATGTCTGACTGAATGCCATTCTCGTGAACCTTGTCGGCTAATGCTTCGAGTTCGGCAGAGAAAGTAGACACAAGTTTGCGGATGTTAGGTTTCTCTTTGTCGAGACCGTCAATTGCTGTCAGCAATTCGCTGAGAATATGATCTATACCGCTTTCCCGGTTCTTCAGGCTATCAGAAAACTGCTGCAGGAGCGCACTGTCCCCCCAAGTGCTAGGCGGCTGTATGCTTAAAGTATGGCACAGCTTTCTTCCGTCCACCCAATCTTTCGGATTGAGATTAAACCGAATTGCGTAGTCTAGTGTTTTTCCGAACCTTGAGGTTGGGTCTTTCGCCCGCTCGCCTTGCCTAAGGTGAAAATCGATTTCTGCATCCTCGAGCGCCTTCTCTAGCGTAGAGAAAACGAAACGGTTTCTGGCAATAATGACCATCTTATCGGTAGAAATCTTGCCTTCGATTTCTGGGTGATTGCCAATCTCGAGGAGCCTGTTTATCGAAGAGACAATCCATGCAGCTTCCTGATGTTCGTCGCCATGCCCATACACTTTTGCTACTCCGTCAAGGGCATAGTCGTGCACTTTCTGGGAGTTGGGGCGGAGTTTGTTCGCGATATGCACTACGGCCTTTGTGCTTCTGAAATTTTCTGTGAGCCGGAACTGCGCGGGTTTGAAATCTGATACGAAGTGATCACACATGTAAGTTGCTGACGAACCATTGAAGCCGTAGATCATTTGATCGGGATCACCGACCATCATGACACTCTTGATAGTGTCTCCAGCAAGCGCCTTAACAAATTCGTACTGGATTTTGTTCAGGTCTTGGGCTTCATCGACGCAGATATGTTTGAATTTGGCGCGATAGATATCCCCGACCCAGTCTTGAGTCGAAAGGATGCGATGGGCAAACTTGAGAATATCGTCGTAGTCAATTCCACCACTGTTGATCAAAGCACTCTGATAGTCTGTGAATACCCGCCAAACATCTGGAGCATCGGGAAAATTATCGGCGATATCCTCTTCCGACAACATGTCCCGTTTGATGGAAGAAAAGCCATCCATGTAGTTCTGAAGGTTGCGTTCACGGCTTCGTTTTTCTTTGGCGTCGTCGACGTCGAGATAGTCGTCGATATTCACGCCATCAGAACGCAGGGCTTCGAGAAAGACCTCCATGCGGTCTTTGTCTTTTTCGTAAATCTGGAATTCTGGTGGCAGTCCAATAGTGTGACCGTATTGCTCCAGAATACGTTGTGCGATTGAGTGAACAGTGCCAATCCATATCCGTTCAGCAGGCGCGCCGAGAAGATCTAGCCGAGTTGACATCTCTTCCGCCGCTTTGTTTGTAAATGTAAGGCCGATCACGCCCACTTTTTTTGTGTTGGACAGGATATGATTGATCCGTTCCGTTAGAACGCGTGTTTTGCCGGACCCTGCCGATGCGAGGACCTGTACCGCAGTGTCCGTCGTATATTCCACTACGGCGCGTTGAGCATCAGAGAGTTGAGTATTCATATCAGCCAACTTTCCACTTTTTTGAAGGCCTCTTGGAGGGCGGTTGGGACCAATTCTTCTCTGGTTCGGCCAAATTTGTTCTCGGCGATCACGTCCCCAAGGATAGATGAGTAGCCCGTCTTCACGCTTCGCATTTTTTCCAAGAGCTGGTCTGCCGTCATTTTGTCCAGTTCACTTTTTTTGGCGGCCAAGTAATCTCGGTGGGTGCTCACTTCTTTTGCGATTCTGAGAAAGGCCTCTTTCACCTCTTCGAGAAGCCCCATCGCGTGTATGATCTCAGCTTCAAAATCGTTCGGATCGCTTAGGTACTGGATTGCAAACCAGTCAGCAGATCGCTTTAGTGGTGTTTCAGCCTCCATCTTGGTGAGCTGGCCTTCAACAATGGTTTTCGTGGAAACGCCGTTCTTTGTGTCGTTGTCGCTGATTATCGCAATCGGTATTCCAAGACTTCCGGCCAGTTTGACATAAGGGCCGTAGTTCCTACCGTTAACCGCAACCATACTGACGCCTTTTGCAAAGGCAGAATCGCCAAACCAAACTTCAAACATATCTGGAACGAGCTGCTCTTCGGTTTGCCCTTCAAACAATATCAACGCTTTAGCGAAAAGCGTTTCCCCTTTATGTCTCATAACCTCCCGGTGGAGGGTCTTTAGCTCGCTTGGCGCAAGGCCATCCATTAGTTGAAAGCACACAGTGTGCCCCCCACGTGTTGATAAGCACCGCAAATTTGGCAATTCACACATTGCTGCCAAGAAGGGAGAGTGGGTGCTAACGATGGTTTGTCCATGAACACTCTGCATTTGCTGAAAAAGGAAACGTTGAGCATTTGGATGTAGGTGGGCTTCAGGCTCCTCAGCCGCAAGGATAGGGTGAAAAGGTTCCGCTTCCGACTTATGGTGCTCTGCCATCAGCTCGGTGAACGCTTTCACTGCCAGCATGGAGGCCCAACTCCGCGTCCCCATCCCGTGGTACTCCATTGAAAAAGAGCTAGCACTCGAATTGCCAAAGTGTACGCTGAAGTTCTTTGATAAATCGCGTAGTTTTTTTGGGAATGGCGTGACCTCTACGATACCGGAGCTGCCAAAAGATTCGTTGAGAGCTGACAGATGTTCTTTCAAGCGGGTAAGTGGAACACTCTTGGCGACAGCCTCATCGTTGATGCCTGCAATCATTTTTTCTAGCTTGGCGACCTCTTTGCTATCATACTGAACTTGCGAAAGAACTCGGCCAACAAAAGATGACTTTTCATTCAGTTCGTGATGGATATCACGCTGCGCGTCTATGGAGATGAACGGCACCAAGTCCGAATGTGTTGAGAGTTTCTGCGATGCCGATGGTGTAATAGAGGTCCAATTCGAAAAATCCACCCATTCCTGCAACCAAAAGCGCTCAATCAAAAAGCCAGTCTTTGCTGGGTGGGGTTTGGCACTGGTGCGGAGGCCGAAAAATTGATTGCCGTCAGCATCCGCTTGAATTTTGTCACCAAATTCTATTGCCCAATCGTCATCAAATTTCTTTTCGCTTTTCCCCACAACGTCTAACGGAACGATACGAACGTCTATGAGTATTTTTTCCGTCCGTTTGTCGGCATCATCGATGTTGAAATCTTCATCTGACAAACGTCGTGCGTAGTCACCGAGGGCCAGTTGCATGGCTTTGATAACCGATGTCTTACCACAGTTGTTTGGGCCAATTAGGACCGTGGTCCGCGGGAGGTTCATCTCGAAATTTCGAATCCCACGAAACCCAAAAATTCTAACTTTGTCGATTAGGATGGGCAAAAGTCAGTCTCCTTATCTTGGAGTAACAAGCGCAATGGGTGTATGTGTAAGTGTTTGAAACAAAAGTTAAAGTACTAAGGTGGGAACTGGTTGGATTTTCTGATGTTAAAGGAGTGAGGCCGGGAGTAGAAAATCGACACTGGAAATTGATAGTGTACCCATAATCTCCCAAATTTACACACGCTAACGGACGAAAAATGGCCAATACTGCGGATCAGTGTTCATTCGATCGTCTCCCTGCACGGTCTTCCATCGCGCGAGAAACAGGGTTGTCCCGTCTGGCGATTCTGCTCATCCGCGACACGCCAGAAGCCGCTGAGGCTGCCCTGTGCAGGTGGGGGATGTGAAGAAAAGCGGAGGGACCCAAAAGGGGTATTCCCCTCTCGTTATCTCACGCGAGCAGATGCTACGCCACAGTGCAAGTGCAACTATCCCCTTGTATATTAAGGGGAAAACCCCCTTCGAGTAGTGGGGTGCCCCCATGATTCAGAAAAACCAGACCTTTGAAAAATTTTGAAAATCACTTAACATTCTTGCATAGCCCAAGCTTCCATGGCCGTGGTGTTAGCGCAGTCACACACTCTCCTAATTGATCGGGCATAGCGACCGTTAGGGCAGGCGGCCAGTGACTCAAAATTGGCATGTGAGGGCGACAACCCAGTACTTCATTAGGAAAAAGTTTTGTGTGGGGTCGACACGTTGTCGGTGGTGGGCATCTCATGCTAGCATGCAACCAAAGCGATAATGGGGGTGATGCCCTCGCGATCTTCGAACACATAGTCAGATAGAGATGTATCAGTTTTCCCTCTTTTATTTAGAGCAAGCGAGCGGGTGATTTTCCAATGAGAGACGCACAGAAACCAAACCAATTTACACTGAACAACCTGCTTTCTCGACTGAAGGATGGTCGGTTTGTAGTTCCCGACTTTCAGCGTGAGTTCGAGTGGAAGCCATGGGACATACGTGACCTCATGCGCTCAATTTTTCTTGATTACTACGTGGGCAGTCTGCTCTTGTGGAAAGGCAAAGAAGAGAATTTTGCTGGTCTCGCCTGCGAGCCAATCTATGGTCATTCAGGTGGTGGATCCCCTGAGCATATTGTGTTGGATGGTCAGCAGCGTTTGACCGCTCTCTACTATGCCTGCGTTGCGCCCGACGTGCCGCTTCCAGATCGTGCTAACCATGCGATTTATTTCATCAATGTCGATCGTTTTATGCGGGAAGAGTACGATGATGCATTTGGATACGACTGGAAAACAAAGCGTATCGAGAAACTGACCAAAGACCCGTCTTTGCAGTACCGAGAGCACATTTTCCCGCTTTCAGTGATCGGTGCTGGTGGTTGGGAAATGCCGACTTGGGTGCAGGGCTACACAAAATACTGGCAGGACAAGGCCGCCGCAGCGAAGGAACGGGGGGATAATGAAGCGGTAAGTCAGTGTGAACTCCACGCTGATAATGCGGAAAAATTCGGTCAAGAACTCAAGGATCTGACGGAACAGTATCAGGTTTCCTACATCGAACTGGACAAGGAATTAGGGCTAGATAAAATTTGCGATATTTTCACGCAGATCAACAGCAAAGGTATCAGACTGGACGTTTTTGATCTACTCAATGCCTTGCTGAAGCCCCGGGACCTACAACTTAAGTTTATGTGGCGAAAGGCAAAGGGGCGGCTTGAATTTGTCGATAGTCCGAAGTTGAACGTCTACATCTTGCAAGTCATGTCTATCCTAAAGCAGGCATACTGCTCGCCCAAATACCTTTACTATCTAATGCCGGGTCATCAGAAGACGATCCGGACTGCTGACGGTAAGATTGAAAAAGAGATCCTCGTGCAGACCACAGAGGAGTTTGTCCAACTTTGGGACACTTCGGTTTCAGCGTTGGAGCGTGCAATCACAATGCTGCGGCATCCACAGGAGTTTGGGGTCACCTCGTCAAAATACCTACCCTACGTATCGATCCTGCCTGCGTTCTCCGCGTTGCAGGAGTATGTCAGGACGTCGCCAGCAGATAAACGTCTGGATGCGCAACGTATGGTGCGCTTCTGGTATTGGGCAGCAATTTTCACAAAACGCTATTCTGGTTCGGTCGAGTCAACCGCCGCGCGCGATTTTCAAAACGTGAAAGCATGGATCGAAGATAGCACAAAAGAACCTCCGTTGATCCAAGAGTTTAAATCACGTTTCAAAAACCTCGAACTGCGAAGCGAGACCAAATCCGGCTCGTCGATCTATAACGGTATATTTAATTTGCTAGTTCTGAATGGCGCTCGAGATTGGATCACTGGCAATATTCCCGAGAATGAGACGCTGGACGATCATCACATCATTCCTGCGTCATGGGTTGAGGCAAATCTTCAAGATAGATCAGGTCATTCGATCCTGAACCGAACACCGCTTCTGGATGAGACGAACAGACATGTCATTGGGGACAAACTGCCCAACGAATATCTGCCTGACCTGATCGAAAGGAACGGCGAGAATCGTGTGCGCTCTATCTTGGAGAGCCACCTGATATCGCCAGCCGCCTTTGATATTCTTATGCGGAATGATTTTTCACCGGATGACTTCGAAGAATTCATAAATGAGCGCCAAAGAACGTTTGTTGAAGCAATCGAGTCATTGCTAATCAAGGAGCGTCTTGATCTGTCGCCGGGCCTTCGCGATCTGGATGCGCGAGTTGAGACCGCAGAAATTGGACTGCGCTCGCGGATTGAGGTATCTCTGATAGATGAAGAAAACCCATTTCCTCAGCACGTTAAGGACAAGGTCCAGCATCGACTAAGTAGAGCGCAAAAGAAGAACCCAGCGTTTGATAAGGACCGCTATTCGACCATTGGTGGCATGTTGGAATATTGTGATTTGCAGGAACTGAAGGACATCATACTCTCGAAATCCAATTGGCATTACTTCGTAGATGTTTTCATGTCGAAAGAGGATCTATCCAAACGGGTCGATCAACTTGCTGAGATGAGGAATGGAATCCGGCATAGCAGAACCATCGATGAGATTTCAAAAAAAGACGGTGAAGCAGCGCTCCTGTGGTTTGAAACGGTGAAGGAAATTGTCGGGAAACGTTTGGAAATTGTGCGCAGCAATAATAGTATTCTCGGATGAGCCTCCTCTGAACGACCTTACGAGCGTTTAGGAACAGATCAGGACATCTTGCACGAAATGGAATTTACTCAAGGGTGAGGCTTTGCGGAATGCCACTGACAAACATGGATAGAGCATGAAGATTGTGATCTGGAATTGCATGAACGGCATGGGGGACCCCAAACAGATCGAGTACTTCAAAGATCTTAGAGCAGATTTGGCTATCATTCCTGAATTGAAGCAGAAAAATCTCGATCAGCTTCAACCCAACAATGCTGTTTGGGTAACCAACAACCACACTAACAAAACGCCCAAAGGATTGGGAGTTTTGAGCTTTGGCAGCGTGGAGTTGTTTGAGTTAGATCGAGACATAGAGATGGAACTTTATGTTCCGGTCAAAGTGAGGAGTCCTTCCTTTGATTTCAATTTGTTAGCAGTGTGGAATTTCTACCATGCGTGCAAACAAGGTCGGTTCAGAGGTGCTAAGGGTGAAGAGGCATTGGAATGGGCCGCCATAAACCGATACACTCGACAGCTCGATGAGCCATGCCTAGTTGGTGGCGATTGGAACTTTGGACCGACCTTTTCCAAGCCAGCGTTTCTTAGGATGTGTAGCATGTTTAAGGAGGCTGGTTACATGAGCCTCTACCATGAACACTATGGCCTCGATTGCTCCGAGACGGAGCATTCAACATTTCGCTCTCCTTCAAAGCATTACCATCATCTTGACCATTTTTTTGGCACAAGATGTTTTGTTAACAAAATGTCCGAGTTCGACATCCCCAGCGTAGACGATGCTATTCTTTCTGACCATTCACCAGTCGTGTTGACTGTTGATTAGGCAATGACATTGTCGGCTTCAAGCGCGGTTAACTGTAGTGGGCAACAGTTCGGAAACTGGTTGGTGCCCCATGGGCTGTGCTTGCTAAGCGGTGACACCGGCACTGGAATTTCCGGGTGTGATGCGTGCCCTTTCCTGTGCCGGAGGTGTGCGCGAAACTTGCACAAACTTTGCACAAATCCCAACCCGGTGAGGTGCGCTTTCATCTAAGTTATTGATATTCATGGTAAAATTTATGTGCAGTGGAAGTCATCGACTATCGAGTCTTCTCGACCGCACCATTGTCAAGGCCTAAGGCCTTGACGCATTGCATTTCTCTCGTTGACGCTAGTTACTAGCCCCACATCCAGCCCCACATTGGTTAGGCGGGGTTTGATGAGCCCTCAATCCACTTATTCACCTCCGTGACTTTGAGAAGAGATCTGCTTCCCGCCTTGTAGATATTGATGCTCCCTTTTTTCCTCGCTCGGTAAACGGTGTCGCGGGAAATGCCGAACCATTTTGGAGCTTCGATCAAAGGTACGTAGAGTGGAGAAAACTCGGGCATTTCTTTAGCGGCTTCACGAATTTCAGTGATGTCACGCTCATCAACTTCGGCCGTCGCATCGCTTGGGTCTTGGGGCACAAAAAACTCACTTTTCTTCATTGCTTGCCCTCGCTCTTGCAACCAAAAGTGAGATCAGATTTTGAATAGGTGAGACGTCAGGTTCGACGCCGGGTTCGTATTTCTGGAGTGTTTTCCTGACAGTATACTCCAGAAGCTGAAATCTAATCTGGCTACCTGCGGCTCGCAGCTCTTGAATTTCATGAAGACTGAGGATCTTAAGATCCCTATCCATTTTTGACGAACTATTTAGGCCGTCGGTGAAGCGCTCGATAACCACTGAAAAGGCTAGGTCGCTTCTCTTGTGTACGGAGAGGCCAAAGGACATGTCGTCGCTATTTTCATCAATTTGGGCGTCAAGGCGCTCAAGTTCCGCTTGTAGGTCAGGAAGCGGTAAGCAGTCCAAGAAATCCAAGTATCGTTGCTCGGGAGGATTCTGGACTTCACTGCGCTGAGGGATGGAAATTGTAGGCATTGTGTTTCCTATGATCGTTATTTTCGCCTAGAGGCGGTATTCAGTATAATTCGGATCACACCCACCCTTAGTGCGGCCTGTTCATGACCGTAGATGCGTCAATTGGTGGTGGTGGTGGTGATGCAGCTCCATCGAGGAGCATTTGAAGTGCTATGGGGGCATAGCTTTTGGTTCCGCGAAAGCGGGGAGGTGTACTATAATCAATGGTGGCTTCCTTACTTTTTGGGCGTTTGGCCGGGATCGACTTGTGCAGTGTTAGTCTGCGATATTCGATTTTTCCTTGAACGCTGCCGTTGATGTCTAAAGGCTAAATTGAGCGTGGAAGATCGGCAATCCGGCGAAATAAAATAGCTCAAAAATCACTGATAGTCGCCAATTCGGCCCTCGCAAGAATTGAAAAAGCTTGACAAGGATAGCAGGTCGGCAAAAGGCGAATTGCAAGGATAGTGCAAGAACTGCCTTGGAGTTTTCCATGGATAGTCCAAGGATAGCCCAAGAATAGTGCAAGGTTTGATCAAGAATAGACCAAGAATAGGTGCCACTCTCTTGTGACTTCAATGTGACATCCACGCAACATTGGCCGGAAAAGTGACTATCCAAGTTTCTCTGATTGCTAAAAATTAGTGGCCCTGAACAGTCGATTAGCACCGATAATGACAGGTCCTCTGAACTTTTTGTGTCATCAGGTTGGGGACCTACATATTTTTTTTCTCAACACCCAGTATTGTTTGATTGACGATTTTGAGAGGCGGAATGGTGCTTTCACTCGGATATAGTATTTCAATAATTGGATTTTCATGAAGTGATCATGAGTGCACCTATATCCCATAATCTTTAATCGCATTTTGCGACCCGAGGTTAACAGGTGTTCAGCGCAAACCTCAGATCAAAAGTGCATTGCGAACAAGCTCGATTAGGGTCGAGCAAACATAAACGACAACGCAAACTTCATGCAGTTGATGGAAACGAGTTTGGGCAAATTTGATCATGGGGCTTCTTTCTGAGAGTACTATGCGTATAGTGTGTATAGTTATCTTTTGTTGCAGTCAAGATATTTGACACACTATGTGTATGATGTGAGGGAAAAGCAGGAGGAAAATTATGAAGAAGCTAAGTGACAAGCCCCCAAATCGACTGCAGCTACTAATGACCGACGAAGAGTTGGCAGATGTAAAATCATACCAACACCAACAAGAGCTGTATGGAAGGTCAGAAGCATTACGTCGGCTTATCAAGATTGGCCTCGATACCGAGGAAACCGCTGACAACTGGAGGAGACCTAACGACTGAGAGGGTGAAAAAGCCGGCTGTGGAAAATTCGTACACACTGGTGGAAGTTTCGTTCTTTTGGAGGGAGCAATGGGGGGAGGACGTCAAAAATCGTTTTTGGTTCAGCCCCTCATGAAAGCCCCCAACGAGGTATTTCTTCGACGCCATTTTCAATAATCAGAAAATTTAAATCTTTGCGAAAACCCACCCGTCATATGAAATGGGAGCGGGGCAATAAAGTAGTATTCGGGAAAATTCATTCCAAAAAACCTCGCAGAAAATCTGATCGAGGGATCCCCACCAGAACAGACTAAGACACTGTTTTTAGGCTTCATGGACCAGTCCTCGATCCACTAATCGAGGATGTTGGACATGAGCCAATCTAACGGGGGTATTGCCCACGGCCAAGGAAGATCTGCCCGCAATTCGGTCGCCGACCCAGGCGAAACAGTGACCGTAATTAAGGGTCATGAAATCGTTGAAGGTGGAGTCAATCTGCAGAAAGTTGGCTCGCAAGCTGCATACAGGGGAGGGTTCAAATTTTGCACTGGTTCTCTTAACCACCGTGAAAAAACTCAAATCGTGATGAACATGGGAGACCGGGTTGGCATCTGTCTCAGGAGAAGTGTGACCAAGAAATCCGCTCAGTTCTTACTTGGATTGCCCGAAGGCGAATACCTTGCAATTATCTATGACGCTCCTGCACACAGCAAGCATCTCCCGTCCACCGCCATGGTTGACTGTAAGCAAGCAACAGCGAACATCCTCTACTACCTTGAGGCCAAGATGGAGTGCACTTCTCAGTTAGCAGCACTCACTTTCCCAGCTTTGGCGGCTCGCGTCACGGTGGACAATATTAGAGATAGCATCAAGCTGGCTTTTGAACGCTACAATACAGTCAAAAAGCGCCTGTCGGAATCTGGGTACGGCGAATTCCTGTATGGCCAGCTAGAGGTGGCCTACAATGAAGAAGATGGATCTTTCTATCTTCATTTTCATGTCTTCCTCGAGATTGGTAAATATGACGCGAACCGGCTTCATGCACTAGGGATCTTGAAGGCAAGTATGCCATGGCTTGGGGATAACGCAGGCATCCTGCTGAAACAGGTCAAAGCTGTGGATGCAATGCGCTTTGTCAGATATGGCACTAAGCCTAGCGAAACCGCGGTCTCTATTGCTCAGGCGGGACACGACGAGGTGTTCAAGGCCTACTACGACGCAACCAAAGGTGTTCGCCTGACGCGTACTGAAAAGCAGTTGAAAGCTTGCTTGGTCCAGCTGAAAACGAAGGACCTACGAGCAAAAATACTAAACTGCGAAAAAACAGGAGAGGCGCGCGTGGTGCTTGTTGAAAAACGGCACCGAGATCTAGTGGACGAGCCCGAAGACGTGGTAGACATTGGCCAGGAACCGGAAAGAGGCAAATCCGACCCGGTATCACCAAAGGCCACAAATATCTTCTGTGGAAGCAGTTCAGCCTCTCCTTCGCCGGCTGGCAGGCTTTTGGCTTTCGGAATGGTGCAGAATTTTGATGACGAGTATCTCCATGAACTGTTCGCAAAAAAAGGGCAGCGCAATCTTTTCCATGCCAATGAAACTGCGCGGGTAGCCTGGGAGAAAAACACGGGCGAGGCTCTCGACCTTAAGAAGTTTTTAACCCCTTTGGCGGCTGATATTTCGGCTGCAATTCGCGCCTCTGAATTTAAGAGTTACACGGTAATAGCAAGTTTCAATGTTTTGAAAATTCTGGGGGAGATCGAGGCAGAAGCCGGCAGATTACTAAGTGAGTAGGCTGACAACAAGTGATGATCAGTAGCCTGCCCTAACCCATCAAAAATGGCGTTCGTTGATGGGCGAAAGCGTTGATCCCAAATTTCTCCTGAGTTCGCTAAAGAGTGAGAGAGTTTAATGCCCCGAAGGGTTTATCTCAGCTACAACAAAGAGTTTTGGATAAGAGGGGCGACCGTTGACGCGGAAAACTTTAGCGTTAAAAGATCCATGTATTAGCCAATGCCTTACGATTTCAGCGTGACAGGTGTTGACATACCCAAATCGATTACCGTTCAAATCGACGATTTCAACTGCATTCTGGTCATGTTCGTTGGCAGGATCTGCGCGGAATTCTGCGAAATCGCCCGCAAATACCTCTGGAGTGAGATCAAAACTATGCCGACGACCCGCTACATCGAAAATGTATTGAAAAGGTCTGTCGAAGCCCTCGAATGTATCAGCAAAGCTGAAGGAATCGCTCACTTGGCGCCCACCTGTGTAAGCGAGCAAGCTTAACGTTGGTAGACTATACTCAGGCAGTAAACCAAAACGAGCTAAGTAGTCAGCATAGTCCGGCCTGTCTGAATTCAGCAATCTGCGACCAAGAGTGTGAATCGCGTCGGTTGTGTCTTCCCGGTCCAATGGAATACCGTAATATCCCTCGAAACCTTCGCTGCGAGCTTTTTCAAACGAGGAACTATCTTTTAGATAACTAAATGTGACAGATCCGTCTTCCTTCGCGCGCAAAAGCGCGACGGGCAGCCGTCGTCGGCTTCCGGCTCCATCAAGAGGACTTTGCCAAATAAGATGTGCAGATTTTGTGTGGATTGGGTTGTTGATCACGGGCTTTCCTCTAAGCATCGGATAACCCGAGATTGTCCAATGCGCAACAAGCTTGCGATCTGATCTTTTCGCTGATGAGACATGTGTGCTTCAGGTGGGATACCAACAAGCCCGAGGATGTCGGCGAACACAGCTTCTAAGAGTGTCATATCGAGGCTGGCAATTGCTTCAAATTCTCCACGTATCGTCGGGTTTTCTTCCAGTACAATCTGTGCAAGCTCGGTGAAACCGTAGCGCCTTGCTCCGTTTCGGATGTGATGGCATCCTCTTCGGGCATATTTTTCGACCTTAGAATTTTGGATTTCACCTTTTGAATTGAACCATTTCTCAAGGCCAATCTCTTCGACCTCACAGCCCATACTTGAAGCGTTGTCGAAGAAGGGCGCCATGAAGTCGTAGGGGGTTGAGACGATATCTGTCTCATCGATTGATGTTGAAAATGCCCAATTTTCAGCGTGTCGGTCTGTGTTAGATATTAGTGTATCAAAGGCAATCGTTCGTCCCCAGTATAGTTTGTACTCTTTACTGGCCATGTGCAAAGGCCCCTCTTGGCGCTTAGAGCCTAAAAATTCGTCGTGAATTTGAGTAATGAGTTGCCAAGTATGTCGTGTTCCAACTTCGGGATCAAATTCTGAGTCATAGTGCTTGCAAAGTAACTCACCAGGAAGGAAGCTCTGCTTCTTTGGATCAAAGATATATTCAAGTAGGTTCCCAATTCTACCATCCCGCATTGCAATGCGGGAGTGTTGAACAGGCCAGCCCAATAGATCCCCGCAGATATATGATGCTAATAACTCTGACCAGATTTGAGCTTCTCGGCGTTCCTTGGGCTCCTTAAAAACAAAAAGCGTGTCAGTTTCGGGGTTCACGGCTGTTTGTTTGGCCCTTGAACCTGCCAAACCTTCGTCAAGGAAGTACCAGTCGCTGATATTAACGACCTCACTTAGATCAATAGAATTGTAACTTGTCATAGGGATTTTTCTCAACGTGATGGCTGAAAGTTCTTATGCTGGCAAAAAACTACGTTCAGCCAAATTGGTCAATCTATTGAATCTCAACTGTATCTTGGATGATCAAGTAAGCCAAACGTCATGACCATCTTTGGGAAAAGCAGGCCATTTGTGTGATCTGGAGTAGAACGCAATAAGCTAAACCTGTGCGGACGGGACCACAGCCAGTTCCTTACGGATCCTATAAACAGACGCGACTCCAACATTGGCGAACGTGGCAATCTGGGCTGGGGCGACTCCAGCTGACAGCATTTGACCAATGGCACCGCGGTCGATTGTCCTCGGCTTCCCTTTGTACTTTCCAGCTTTCTTCGCCTTCGCAATCCCCTCACGTTGGCGTTGGCGGATCAGACTGCGCTCAAATTCTGCGATGGCGCCTAGTACTTGCATCATAAGTCGACCTGCGAAATCTTGCTTATCGCTGGAGAAGGTCAGATTCTCTTTCAGGAAATGTACTGAAGCACCTGTTTCCACCATCTCATCCACGATGTTGGTCAAGTCCGTAAGTGACCTGGCCAAACGATCAATGCTGTAAACATAGACTTCGTCGCCAGGTTCAATCCGACGCAGCAGTTCTGCCAGTTCCGCCCGTGCAGTCCTGCTGCCTGCCGATACCTTCTCCTCGTACATGTTCTTTGCAGAAATGTCGCCCGGTAGTTCTTGACGATCTGTGGATTGATCTTCTGATGAAACGCGCTTGTACCCAAGTTTTGCCATTGATGCTCTTCTTTTACCGTTAGACTCTTAAGTTAACTGATAAACGTTTCTATCAGTTTTAAATGGACCCTATTGGTAGGACTTTTCCGGATCTGGGCGGCTATCGTTTGGGTGTACCCTAATGACGGGCCCCGCAAGGTCGAGGTCATCCAAGTAGGCGGTCTATAGTCAAAGCGTTTCAAGATTGGTCTACAACTCCGTGCCTACCAGTGCATCAGGTCCCTCGGGTGGTTTAGTCGAAGCCACACCGCAACAGATAGCCGACTTCGACGGAACTTTGTGTCCGAACTTGGTAGGGTAACTTAGGGAGGTAAGCTCAAGTCTCACGTTCACATCCGCCACAACTCCGTTTGAATGAACGTTAGATCTCACGGTAATGATTGGGCGAACTTGACCGAAAGGATTTGAAAGCTAAGGAGACGCTTCAACATGTGTTCTAGATCACTTTTCTTGGCTTGTTGAGCCTCCAGATTGACTCTCAATATTGCGAGCCTCTCAGAAACCCTGTTGTACTTTAAGGACGCCAACCTCAAAGTCCCATAAGTGGTTTCCAAGTCAATCGTGTGATCCAATAGTTCCATCCGGGCAGTGCTGAGGTGCTGCTTCAACTCTTCGATTTCAAGTTTTTGAGATCTAATTGCCTCACGGAGTTCTCGACGAAGATTCATTCTTATTCTTCGGTCCTTCAAATTTGCCTGGAATGTGCCATTGTTGATTGGTATGGTTTCTAATAATTTCAGTTCGCTTTGATATAGCTTTGCAAGCTCTAGATAGGCTGAGTTTATCAATTTCACCATCTTGTTTTGGTCGACGGTTTTTGATTGGCGATCTGCCATTATTTTTGAGATTCGTTCCTTTATTCCTGAGATGGTTTGTTTCTGAATGTCACGTTGCACCTCTGTATCTTTCAACGATTCAGATAAGTGCAGCAAGGCCGGTGCTAGTGACTTAGTTTCTTCTCGGGCGTCAAGTATTAAGGCGGTGACAGGGTCCATTAACAAGTTGAATTGACTCTCTATAAGGCCGCGTAATTTCGACATGGATCCTGATTTTTCAATCTCAGATGATAGTCGTGCAATATTATCCGCAAGCTTCGAGGCCGTTGATATGTCGTCAGCAATGTTTGAAATATTATCTTTGTTTGGCTGGTTTTCCTTAAAAGGTACGTGACGTATAAAAAAGGGTTTGTGGCTGATGTCCAAGCCACCAGTGTTAATATTGATCCCCGTTGTGTATGGGTGAATGCCATCCAATGGTGCGCTCCAGTGACTGAGTTCACTGGAGATGTTAGGGGTTCCAGTATCCGAAAATACATGTCCGACCTTGAGGAAGTATTCGCGCCAGTCCAACGCGTCTTGAAATTTTGAAGGATCCCTAAATCCATTTCTTACTTCAAAATTGCTATTGCATGAAGTGTCAAATTTAGGTGAAATTGCACGGTAGTGAGACGACCAAGCACTTTCGATTGGGTCTGCAGCGACTGCCTGGAAGGTGGAGCCGGGGTTGGTAACCGCATTCTGTAATTGAAGAGCCGCTGGGCTAATACCGGCTTGGTGGGAAGTAGTGGATACATTAGCACTGTGTTGAACACGAGCAGCGAATTCACCCTGGAGTTTCAACCTATCGCTTAAGTTACGCGAGGCGATTGATAGGAAGGAAATAACTTCAAGTTTTCTTTCCCTGACGACAAGTAATTCCATGGCATACTCAAGATTGGTAAGCTTGGATTTCAATAGATTATACCGAGATCGGACGGACTTGGTTGTCCAAACCCGACCATCAATTTTCATGAAGGTTGGCTCGTCCCAATTGAATTTTTGCAAAATGCGGTCATACTTATCAAGTTCACTAGCCTCTAATCTCCCGATTGGACGATATGGAGATTTTGGGTAACCTAAGTATTGAGTAGTAGTGAAAGGTGAAGTGTGTCTAGCAAAAAAGTCGAAGATGTGTTCACCTGGATTCGGCCCCGTTGGTACACACGATGTATGCCAATTTGCTAACGACGTTTGCGCCTGTAGTAGCGTCGAGACAAAAACTAAAGGAACAGAAAATAAAATTGCTTTAAGGTTATAGTTCATTGAGATTATCCTTGAGGATAGAAATTGTTTCGAAAATGTTGTCGTAGTTATATTGGGCTGTCTCGAATGCACTTTCATCCCTAATTTGTTTTTCAACAATTCCCCATCGTGCTTTCAATGTAGACACTTCGGTATTTGTTTGTTTTAGTTCAAAATTAATGCCTGCGATTGCAGTCTGCGATGCGCGGATGGAGCTTTCTACTCTCGAAATCTCCAACTCCAAATTTGAGATTTTCTGAGAGTATCGGGATATAGATCGAGAGGCGCGCCTCTTTTTGTCATGATCTTTCGGCCACTCTTGGCGTGCTGTCGTTGATTTCGAAGTGTTGCAAATGTATGCACTATCAACCATTCTAAATGGGTCGTTGTGGTGTGCGCCGCCGCCACAGTCGTAAGGGAAATGGCCACGTATTCTTCGTTGTGCGGAGTTGAAATCCGACTGAGCGGCTCTCATGAGTTTTTGAGCTTGAGAACGTTGATGTGCAAGGTCAGAAAGTTTTTCCGATCTTAGTGAAATATTCCTATTTAAATCTTTCTTTTCAGCCTTAAGTAACGTGATGTGCGAATCTAGTTGTTCGATTGTCTCGGAAAGTTCACCGAATACCCGCTCGAGTTCCTCTTGATCCTTGATCGTCTGCGCGAGTATTAGTTCCGCTACAATCAGCGTATTTTGACTACGTTTAATTTGTGTACCCACAATTTCTGATAATTCGAGATCCCGTTTGCGGATCTCCTTTTCTAATAACCTGATTTTTCTATTTACGTTACTTCTAGTTTTCGACCATGTTGGTATTACGATGAGCTCCAATTCAGCTCTCGTAAAATTGGCGTAAACTTTGTACAGTTTCAAAAACCAGTCGTCATCAGTGGTTGGTATGAAAAATTTCGAAAACGCTCTAAGTGATACTATGCGCTTATGCAGTTCTGTAGGAATTTTCTTCAGCTTCTTGAGTTGTTCTCTTGCGTCGTCCAAAGCGATTATCTGGTTTTGCAGGTCCCATAGGAAAATGGAAGTTGATTTTGGGGTGATGGGAAAATCACTTGGTGCTATAGGAAGGGGGGCAAACTGGAAATTTACTTTATTAAAGTGTGCGCTAATTTTATTTGCCTGTTTAGTGAGTTCTTTTGAGGTTGGGCTTGAATTGTAAAATGGCGGGGTTACATCGATAACATCTTCTGGTTTGTCTAAAACAATCCCATGCCTGCTCCTTTCGAACCAGCCATACCATGCCTGAGCTTTCTCGATATCCTTCCACAGACTTCTGAAATCCTTGGCCCATTTGTACACCTGATGGGAGCTTGCAGATAGACCGTTGTTTGTATCTTGTGCATTGAGATAAGTTGGGGAAATGTACATTACTGCAAAAGATATCAATATGGGGATAGTTGTTTTTCTTAAATACTTCCTAATGTTGAGCACAAATTTTTCCTCGCGATAATAGTGGTATAGGAAATTGACTCACATCCTGTAGGGTCCTTGTGTCACAATCAAGGGTGTAGGGGCTGTGTTCAGCTGCAGCGACGCCACGTATTAAAGACGCTTGAGTTCTGCTTTTTGATTTTCTTGTACCCTACTTCGGCGCGGAAGGTTGCTTGTAGAAGAGTCACTTACCGTAGCCTGCGGTCTACCTGGCGGGGCGAAATTCTTTCGTTTGTGGTTTGATTTTATCCCAAATCTTCGGGGGAGTCCCAAGTTGGGTCAGTGTGGACTCTCTAATGGCTTCGATCTCAGCCAGCGGTTCGTCATGGAGCTTGAGATGTTCCTCAAATTTTTTTGATCCCATATTTGGGTCCGTGGACATTCGTCTTGATGCGCTGAGGGCGGCAACAAGGTTCCAATTTGCGACATTTCTGCTATCGGTGTTGTCGTAACGCGTTGTGATAACGCGAAATATTTTGATCCTTGCGAAGTGATTTTTGACCAGTCGCCGCCAACGGTAAGCATCCACATCGTAGTCCGTTGTATTATTCGGTTCGATTTTGGTGGTATGACTACAGTCACATATCTATCCATTTTGGTCCGGGTGGAAAAATTACCCCCTGGGCCAATCTTCCTTTTTTGTCACTCATTATGCATGCCCCATGTCGTTGTGACGTTCATCGATTAGCTGCTTGATCAGTTCAGAGAGGACCCGAACCGATTTGTGCCGCGGGAAAGTGCTTTCGAGATATTCGATGTCGCCTGATGTCAGGTCGAGAAAGCGTCGATCAACTCCCAGGTTGTTAGCGTAATCGCCGATGATTGATGTGATGATCGGTCGGACCTGTTCCTGCTGCGGAGCATCAATGGAGTACACCGTGCATCGCGATAATAAGGGGGCTGGGATAGTGTTCAAAGTATTCGCTGTGAACATCCATGAAACTCTGCTTGCATTCACCTCGCAGGCGAGGAACTTCTCATACCAGTGTGAATTTTCACTTGGTTCAAGAAGGGGAAGCAGCGCACCGTGAAGGTCACCATTGTGCGAGCTATCTGCTTTGTCAATTTCGTCAATCACCATTAGAGGATTGATCATCTTTCCGTCAGCCATTGCTGCAGTGACGCAGCTCGGCGTTGCTGTCGACCAACCTGCAGATACTCCGAAAATATTTGAATCGCGCATACCAGCAACGTTGAGAGTTGCCATGTAAACGCCGAGAATTTGTCCAATCTGTTGAAGTAACTGGGTTTTGCCGATGCCTGGCGGGCCCACCAAGATTGTTGGTCGAAGTTGAATTTCGTCCTGGCCAAAGTTCCAGCGCCGAAGGAGCTGGGATGCGATACCCATGATCGCAAGTTCTGCATTTGGAAAAGTATTCTTCAAGGCCTCGAGTTCCTTAATCTGGCCAATGCCATGGAGCCTTGCGACTTCCAGTGGTTTGAAGATGCGCTTAATGCGGGTGTTTAGTTCTCTCTTCACAGAGCGTTCGAGCTCATTTTCAGGTTTTTTCAAATACAACTCAAACTGCAGATCGGACACAGTCTGATCTAGAGGGATGACTGTTTTGCCTCGCATAGCGCTCTCCCGTTCAGCGACGATCTTCTTTAGAAACGACAAAGGAGTTTTGCGAATCATCTGACGCCAAGTGCGCCGCCAGGATAAAGGGTTGCCTGTTGCCGCGATGGCAAATCCGATATTGGATGACAACTGCTCATCATTATCTGAGAAGTGCGATTTCTCGAACTCTACCCATGGATCTTGGTCGGATTTCGAATGAAAATGGTGAGCCAGCGTTGTCAGATCGCAAGCTTCAAGAATTGTAGACTTGATCCATTCAAGATCGTCGTAGTCGAGCTTTTCGAAAATGTCACTTAAGCGGATTTCATCAAACGGATCGCCGTTGGACCAACGCTCGATCATTTCAATCCAACGAGGATCTTTGTCATTCTCTGGCGTGCTTCCGTAAGGTTTAGCGTCTTCTTGCGCTGCATGCTTGTCTTTGGCTGGCATTCCAGACTCCTCCGATGAAGTAAATGGTAGGAGGGCAGGGACTCGAACCCTGATGTGTCACAGTAATCTGCTGCCGACGAAGAAGGGGTATAAACCCGACCACCGCACCTGCGCCCTCCCAAAGAATTGGGTACATATCTGCTTAGGCAGATATGTTTTGGGACGCGGTATGGTTGAGCGCGGTCATCATGGTTCTTGTAGAATAGGCCTCTTCATTTTGCCCGTCAATATAGAAGACGTTTAGCCGGACCGTCGCGTGAAGCAGAGAAAAATCTTCGAAATACTCCCAGACTTGTGTGTCGCCCACTCAGACTAAGGGCATACAAATTGTGACCATTTCAGCATTAGCGCCCGCCTAGGGGCCAATAAGTCCGAACGATGATACGACCGTTCAACTGTGCCGCCTACAACATGTGACAACGATGTTTCTGCGACTTGCCATGTACCTGCCTCTGTCTCTCGCGTCCAATCTTTGAAGCTGCTTCTGAAGCCGTGTGGGCGGCCTTCTTCGCCCATTTCGTTGAGAACTTTTAAGAGTGCATTCCCATGGATGGCTTTGTTCCGGTGCCCAGGGAAGAGGAAACCATTTTTACTGCGCCTTCGACAGTCTTCAGCAATTCGAAGTGCTTCTAGAGAAAGAGGAATGCGAACTTCCTTGGTCTTGCCCTCTCTGCCCTTGATGCGCAGGGGGGGGACTGTCCAAACATCGTTTTCGATTTCTGAGAACTGAGCCCCGCAGATACTGGCAGCGCGTGCTGCTGTTAGGATCAGAAAACGTAGTGCGAGATGACTCGATGTTTTCTTATGTAGGCGCCCGTAGACAGAAGGCACATCTTCCCAGGGCGTGGCCTCAATATGCCTTGTCACGTGGCTTTGGGCCCCGAGTTGCTCCGTAGCCTTATTTACGATTTGGGGATCAACTGTGCACTCATGTAAATGACAGTGCTTGAGAACGAGTCGTGTCCTTTGCGCGACTTTCTCCGAAGTTGGCACTTTGGATTTCCATAAAGGAGCCAGTACTCTCTTGATGTCCGCTACCGTAAGCGTCGAGACGCGCCGCTTGCCTAATTTCGGGATAACATGAACATCCAATGGGGACCGCCACCGCCCCGCTTTTCCTCCCCTTTTTAGGTCGTCTTTGTTGTTTTCGAGCCAGTGGTCAATCGCTTTGGCAACGGTCGGGTCATATTTGTTCTGTTGGAAATTTTCCTTCGCCCGTTCTTCGTCTCGAGCCGAGATGGGGTCAATGCCGCGGTTTTTCTTTCTTTCCCATGCATCCCTCTGACTACGAGCATCGGCAAGGCCAATTGAAGGATAAGTCCCAAGGCCCATGTCCCTTCGGTTTCCGATCAGGCAATAACGATAGATCCATTTTCCCCGGTTTTTCCCATACATCTGAAGTTGTAGGCCGCCACCGTCATACAACACTCCGATTTCGGTATTCTTGATTTTTGTTACACTTAGTTTGTGCCTTGCTCTACTCATAGATATTTCTCTGGCCCCACAATTAGCCCCACACTTAGCATGCAATTCTGTGCATCTTGTCGCGACTGGCTGCAACGGTCATGTATGTAACCTATTGAAAATAAACTATTCATGCGTTGCTCCGCGACAGTCTGCAGCACCAAGTGTGTCTTCTCGACCGCACCAAAATCCAATTGATAACATTGGATGAAATACCCTAAACTTAAGTTTAGGCCCCACTCTGGCCCCCACTTTAAACGTCGCTTGGCGGCGTATACAATGTGTCGATCCGTGCGCCGGAAAGACCGGGCGCGCAGCCTTGTAGGGAAAAACCTTTTTGATCAGCCCATCGCGCACCATCTTATAGAAGGTGTCCTTCTGAAGGGTCCACCGCGGTGAACGGATCGCCTCAACCCCGGTTGCGAAGTGCCAGGGCTGAACCGGCTGGGTTGGTGGCTGATCGTTATCGACCCGCTCTTTTGCATGTCGATGCATCACGGGGTTTTCGACGGCGACACGGGGGATGTGTGGTACGTTCCAAATCGCTGAGAGCAGCTTCACCCCGTCATCCAGCTCATTCCACATGTCATCTAAGCTGCGCCCAGTTGGTGGACTTGCAAGCCAGCGCACTCCGCTGTTGCACAGGCGCGTGATGGGTGGATGCATAACCGCCATCAGATCCCAGTCATTCTGCATGATATCGAGGATGTCTCCTTGAATGTGACGATTGGTCGGCCGGTCGGCTGCCAGTTGGTCGCAGGACCAAGCGTGGTGACCAGAGGCCAGAAAGGCATCACGGACGATCCCGCTGGTTTCACATCCAATGAGTATTCCTGCCATGCTACGTGTTTCCTTTGGCAGGTTGGTGGGGCGCGGCTATTTCAGCTGACTCAGTGCTGGGCAGGCGGTGTTCAATCAGGTGCGCTGCGCGCAGGCGGCTGGTGTATTCTTCTGGCTACTACGCAACGTTGCGGGCCGTTTCAATGATCATTTTTTGTTGAGCAGACATCTAATTCTCGTTCATTTTGCAACCCCGCTGGGTACGCGTTTTTCGTATCGGTCGCGCTTGTCTTGCGTGAATTTGAACTGGGTGTTCACACCCTTGGTTTGGTGGCGTGTTAGTCGAGGTGCTTCAGTATCTCTTGAAGAACCTCGGAGGGCAGTCGAGCGGGATCTCCGCCGAGGATGAAATTATAGTCGACCTGGAATGCAGAAAGAAAATAGGTCATTAACTGCACTGATGGTGAGCCAGCTTGTTCTTGCGAACGAAATGTCGTGTATTTAATGCCCGCAGCTGAGGCGAGCTCTTTTTGGCTGAAACTCGACATCATGCGGGCCGCAACTAGGCGTTGATGAATGGCCTCAGGGGAGGTGTCTCCGCGGCGGCAGCGTTTTTCGATCTCTAAATAGTCCATGGTAATGTATCCGTCAAAATTCGATTTATTCGCACTAATTTTCAGTCACACTGATGAAAATGCGAAAATATCGTATTGCCAACCTGCATGACCACTCGAAATTTGATCCAAACGCCGGGCGGTTGCCGCGCCGTAGCCACGCGTCTTAACAAAAAACCGACCACTGTGCACAGGCACATGCAGGAGGGTGTTATCCCTGCTTCCTGGTCTGACGCGCTGTGCCGGATGGCCCGGGAACAGGGGATAGAAGAGCCACCGCGCTCGATGTTCTCTTTTTTCCAAGTCGCGCCTGACGAAGCAAAGGGGAGGGACGCAGCATGAGCCGTCCTCGCCCGACCTTTGGTCCTCGCCCGTTTCCACAGTCCACGAGACGTGGCGCTGGTTGCGATGTGAGCTTTCAAACAGCGCTGAACTGGTGGGGAGCGGTTCCCTCACCAGCCAGCCACATTGCCTTGCTGGTGATCCTGACTGATCCGGGTGCGCCTGCATTTTTTGCGCAAGCGAGGGAGAGGGCAGCATGAGTATTGAACTCTACTCGCTGATCAGGCGCCGTCTTGTCGCTCCCTTCGACCCGGGCATCTCCTGCACCCCTATCGGTGCAGGAGATGCACCCAAACCATCCTTTTAACCATTATAGAACCTTATGTCCGGCTGACGCCGACCACACACAAGACTTAGATTTTGATTTTCAGGGATTCATTTCCAAGTTCTCGAGTGCCTATCCCCGAATGGGCGCCGCCGAGAAAACCGAGGATGAACTGCGTACCGCGCTGGGCGAGGGGGCTGACCCGCTGGAAGTGCTGGCAGGGGCCAAAGCCTATGCGGTTGAGCAGGAAGGCAACAAGCCTCGGTTCATCCTCTATTCCGAAAACTGGCTGAAACAGAAACGCGGGCGCCAGCATGTCACGAAACCCAAAGAGCCAGTGGATCCAAAGAAGATCGTTGAAGCCCGAGCCAAGACCATCCTGGAAGGCATCCGATACAGCTTACCGGGTGACGGCCAGTGAGTTGCGCCAGTTCATCGAACGCCTTGAGCGCCTGGAGGCTGAAAAGAAAGATCTCGGCGATCAAATGAAAGAGGTGTTCGCCGAAGCCAAAGGCCGCGGCTACGACACCAAGCTGCTGGCCCTGGCCGCCCAGCGCGCAGGGTGATGTCTAGGAGCGCGCGAAGTTGCTTGATTTCTTCCCGCTGCTCTTGCACGACACCCATGCTTTAGCCCTTTGCCCGGGTGATCAGGATCTCTATTCCCTGCGCCGACAGAATAGCCTTTATCAGCTTGAACTTTTCGGTTTCGTGGCCTTTGCGACCCTCGACCACCATGGTGCCCAGCGCATTATCGGCATAGACAAAGTCGGCACTGTAGATCCGCTGCTGGCACCCGCTGTCTGTCAGAACTGGACCGTCGCGAGTGATCAGGCCGATATCTACCTGACGGCGCAACCCGCAGATATCACCTGCCTCCTGTAGCAACAGTAATTCCTGCCAGCGCCGGGCCTCTGTCTTGCTGTCAAAGGTTATCCCGTCCACCTCGGTGCGCTTGGTGCGCCTCGCCCTGCGGCGGTCCTCTGGTTGGCCGGCTGTTTTGGACTGCCCGTACTGCTGTGCTGTCATCCGCTCTGTCATGCTCACATGCCCAACGCTTCTTTATACATTTCCAGAACCGCCTCTTCCTCGGTGATATCGTCCTTGTCGCGCTTACGCACCGTTGCATGACGCTTTACGAACGGATTGAGCAGGCGTCTGTGGGCCTGGCGGTTGCAGTAGTGGCAGCCGTTGGTTCTGGCAGCATATGGCTGGTGCGCCGGATTTTCACCAATCAGCAGCAGATCGAGCTTTTGCAGCGATGAAAGTGGGGCCGTTGGGCGACGCGGTGTTGTGGCGGGCGCAAGTGCCGCTGTGGTGTTCGCTCTGGCCACGCCATTCATTGTTCAGTGGGAGGGCGTTCGTCTCGAGGCCTACAAGGATATTGTCGGCGTCGAGACGATTTGCTTTGGCGACACGCAGGGGGTCTGGCTACTGGATCGGCTCCAATCCTGTTTCTCAGCTGATGATGCAACCAAGCGAGGGCGACCTGACCACCTGGCTGGAAACTAAGTTCAACCCGATGGTCGAAGCGAATGAGGGCCAGCAAGAGGTTCTGGCTGGATCGCCAAGAAGCCGTTTCGCGGTCATGCGTCATACCATCTGTCTGAATTGTATAGCTGTTTTCGAAACCTGAAAGACATTGTTCAGAGCTTCCTGGACAAGAAGACTGCAGGGGATCTGCAGACTTTCGTCAATGTGTCTTTGGCCGAGACCTGGGAAGAGGAAGGCGGCCGCCTCGAGGCCGACACATTCATGGCCCGGGCCAAGGAATTTGGGGCGTAGGCCCCCATGGGGGTGGGGGTGATATTGCCGTTCTTCTCCAAGCTTGAGGCCTGTCTCATTGGCATGGAGGCCTGTAGCAGTGCGCATCACTGGGCTCGGGAGCTAACAGCGTTAGGCCATGATGTGCGCCTGATCCCACCGATGTATGTCAAACCATACGTCAAACGCGGGAAGTCCGACGCCATT
>JABSSD010000020.1 GCA_013214575.1 Paracoccaceae bacterium
CCCGTCTCTCCGAAGCGTCCCCGGTAGCACATCTGCGCCGCCGGTAGGGGGGTTCTAGGGTTATCACACCCATCCCGCAACAGCTAAATTACACAAACAGCATCTTTTTTCCCATCGGGTGAATGAACGCATGAAATCAATCAACTACAGAGACTTCCTCCGCGTTTTGACCGCGTCATCGCAGGGAATAACCTGGCCTGAAACGGGATACCCCCATCGGACCACCAGATCTTGTGGGAAGCGTCAGCGCAGCCACTAGAACCCCGGGACTGAGCCGCGCCGTTTCATCACCATTCAGGCAAAACCGATCTTGCCCGCCCCCAAGCAGCGGCTGGATCCGTAGCAACTGTTGGCGGCGGGCGCGGCCCGGTGCCGCCTGCGACAGAGGCATAATCGAGGCCCTGCGGATCGCTCAGTCTCGCCGTCGCTGAAGTCATCCGCATGCGGATCGACCCCTGTCCGGCCTCGCAAGCGCCGCCACCGGCGGACCGACTGCCGGTCTGAGCGGCGCTGCCAGGCCGCCGGATGATCGGGGCTCGCCGGCACTGCCGGGCCATTTGATCGCCTCTCACCCTGATCTCATCAGGCATTTACCTTTTGCCCACATGCCCTAGCTCCTGACTCGAAGGTGGGCATGGACATGACGCAGACATGATGCAAGCGGCGCTGACAGCAGAGGCACCGAATTTGGCGTGCCTAAACGGGGCCATTGCTGCGCAGGGCAGCAGGCTTTGCCCGCTTTGTGCGCCATTGGGCGCCTTGGCCCATGCAACGACATCACCGCAAACGCATCCCCAACCAACCGCAACTGTCGGGGTCCGGTGATGACCCGAGCCATCGCACAAAACAAAACCCGGCCAACGCCCTCCATGCATATGCTCTGCCATCAGGCCCCGGTGATCCCGGTGCTGGTGATCAAGGACCTGGCCCATGCGGTGCCACTGGCCGAAGCCCTGGTTGCAGGCGGATTGCCGGTACTGGAGGTGACTCTGCGCAGCGCGGTGGCGCTGCAGGCGATATCCCTGATGGTTCGGGTGCCTGGAGCCACGATCGGGGCGGGCACCGTCCTGACCTCCAAACATGCCCGCGAAGCCCAGCAGGCGGGTGCCACATTTGCAGTCTCCCCCGGCGCTACCCCTCCTGTGATCGACTGCTGCGAAGACCTGAGCCTGCCGCTGCTGCCGGGCGCCGCAAGTGCCACCGAGGTCATGCACCTGCTGGATCGTGGCTTTGATCTGATGAAATTCTTCCCTGCCGCCGCCGCCGGAGGCCTGGCCGCCCTGCGCGCCTTTGATGCGCCGCTGCCACAGGTTCATTTTTGCCCGGCTGGTGGTCTCTCGCAGGAGAACGCCCGGGACTATCTGGCGCTGGCAAATGTGGCCTGTGTTGCTGGCAGCTGGGTGGCCCCAGCCCAGATGATCCTAGAGGAGCGCTGGGGTGAAATTCGCCAATTGGCCCATCAGGCGCGACAGCTGGGAAACCACCGGGCGGGCCGACGCTCAGTCTGAACTGCGTCGCCGCGTGCGCTCGGGCTCATCCAGGGGGCGCCAGATAGTCCTCATCAGGCACATGCTCCATCCAGGTGGTCACAAAGCCACTTTCGGCTTCCTGTATGGCAATTTGCTGCAATCCTGAGCCTGGCGCGGCACCATGCCAGTGCTCTTGCCCCGGAGCGATCCAAACCGTGTCTCCGGCACCCAGAACCTGTGGTGGCGCGTCACGACGGCCGATCAATCCAGCCCCCGAGATCACATAGACAGTTTGACCCAACGGATGACTGTGCCAGGCGGTGCGGGCGCCCGGCTCAAAGGTGACCCGGACAGATCGGTTTCTGGAGGGCGCCGGTGCGGCGAGGATCGGCTCCAGCCAAACCTGGCCTAAAAACCAATCTGGATCGCCGCGCTTGGACGGTCGCGAGCCGGTGGGAAATAATTCCATGATTCTCTCAAAATATATTGGTGGCAAAAATAGAGTCTGCCGCTGGATGCCAAGACTGTCCCTGCGGCGACCTGGCCTGTCAAGTCAGGTATATCCGCCCTTTGTACGCCTGCCCGAATACCCCCCCTGTCCAAGCACCCTGTCCGAGCACCCTGTCCAAATTGACCTCAAAACGACCCCCAAGCGCTGCCCCGCGCCAAGCCCAGCTTGGCGCCCGGCCCAACGGCGGACCGGGCATCGTTGATGCAGGGACCCGCGGGCGGGAGCCCCTGGCCGCTTCGCCAAGAGCTATAGGTCGACAACAATCACCCCATCCCGATCAGCGGCGCGCGATTGGCACAGCACCACCTGGGTCTGCTGCTGGGCTTTGGACAGGACAAAATCCCGGTGCTCAACCGCACCAGAGACCAGCCCACATTTGCAAACGCCGCAGATACCGTCGTCGCATTTCACATCTACATGCACCCCCGCTTCGGCCAGCACATCCGTTGCCGACCGATCCGCCGGGATCAGGATCTGCCGCCCCGAGCGGGCCAGTTTCAGGGTGAAATCATGGTTTTCATATTCGGGCAGCTCTGGCACCGAGAAGAACTCCATATGTCGCGCCTCATCCGCGAACCCTTGCCGCTGCGCCGCTTGCATCACCGCATCCATGTAACGATCGGGACCGCAGGTATAGAGATGCCAGCCGTCGCGATAGCCGCTCAATACCGCGTCCAGATCTGCCCGCCTGCCCTGGTCCGAGACATGCAGCGTGACATGCTCTGCCCAGGGCATCGCGGCAAGCTCCTCCACGTAACCAGCGCCGGACCGCGACGAGAGTGAATAATGCAGCTCAAACGCCCGGCCCTGCGCATAAAGCTCATGCGCCATGGCAATCATCGGGGTGATGCCAATGCCACCGCCCATCAGGAAACTCTTGCTGGCGCGGTCCTCTAGCGGAAAGTGATTGATCGGCTTGGAAATGAAAACCCGGCGCCCCTCGGCGAAAATCCGGTGCAGCAGGGCCGATCCGCCCCGGCCCTGCTCTTCGCGCAGCACCCCGATCTGGTAGCGACTGCGGTCCGCCGGATCACCCGACATCGAATATTGCCGCAGGAACTCCGGCGCCACCACGATATCCAGATGCGCCCCCGCCGTCCACGCGGGCAGGTCCGAGCCGTCAAGACTGCGGAACTCATACTTAGTGACATCGGGGCTCATGGCTTCGACCTTGGAAACCACCACAGGCAGCACCGGACTGTCAGAACCACTGTTATAGCTGTGCTGCCAATCACCGCTTTCACCCCGTGCTTTGCGCGCCTTGTACTCCTCGGCTGTGATCATTGCCTGATAGGCCTCGATCCCGGCCTCGCGGTCCATTGGGAACGGATAGGGCCAGGGATGCGGCGCCAGATTGGCCGGGTAGACCGCCAGCGTCTGATCCTCATGGGCCAGTTTCAGGTCCTTTTGCAGGGCACGGGCGTTGACCGGTTGCCGGGTCGGGCGATAGCCACCGTCCTCTTGCATCTCCAGATCCCACCACCATTTCTTGACCACGTTCATCTCGCCGTTGCCGACCATATCGTCCAGCTTGGCCAGCACCGGGGCCGCCTTGGGCAGGTTCATTGCCGCCCAGCGGAACGGTTTCTCGGCAAACAGCCCTTCCAGATTCCACGGGCAGGTCTTCATGCAGCGGCCACACATCGCCCCCCCCGGAGTGGTGATCCGGTAGGTGGTGCATTTCTGGCTGTCGCTCTTCCAGATTTCATAGCCGTTGAACATCTTCTTGGGGCCGGCGGTAATCGCCCCCGCCGGACATTCGCGGGCACATTTGTTGCAGCTCTCGCAGAAGCTCTGCAGACCAAAATCAATCGGCCTGTCATGCGCCATCGGCATATCCGTGGTCACCACCCCCGACTTCAGCCGTGGCCCCAGGAACGGGTTCAGGATCACCTCGCCAATGCGGCTGACCTCGCCCAGCCCGGACAGTAGCAGCAGCGGCGGTTGCAGCACCTCGCCATCCATCACCGTATGCGCCTTGGCCTTGTAGCCCAGATTGCGAATCTGGCGGGCAATCACCCCGCCCAGCAACGAGAACCGCAGATAGGCCCGCATCGACTGCGCCACCGCAATCCAGTCATCACCCGAGGTGGCGTCGGTGGTCTCAAACCCCTGATCGACAATCATGCTGATCGCCTGATCATGCTCGGGCACAATCTCGGCGCCGGTGGCATCATGGCTGTACCAGGTCCAGTCCGGGCAGCGGCTGATGCCAACCGCATCAATCCCCAGCCAATAGCTGGCCGCCTTGATATTGGCAGCATTTCGCGCGGCATCGCTTGGCCGCGGACCGGCGGCGGCCAAGCCATCCTGCAACAGCACAAAGGCCCCCAGCATCCGCCGCTGCGCCATCGAGGGCGCTGCTTTGCGCACGTAAAAACCGCCGGTTGCGGCCTTTTGGTTGCCTTTGCCCATGTCGCCAAACTGCGCCCGAGCAAACATATCGGCCCTCTTGGGCACCCGCGCCACATGCGGCTCGTCAATATAGGTGGTGGGGTCATCAACCCGCTTCAACGTCTCAAACGGGTGCGCCCCATCCTTGAATTCCCGGTTGCGATATGGGTCGACATTCAACGCCGAGCGCTGCGACCCCAGGCCGATCCACCAGCGCGGCCCTTTGATCTGCATCAGCGGCTGCTGATCCATCGCCACCAAAGGCAAATCCATCGCCAGATCAAAATCGGTGGTCACCACTGCGATACCAAAGCGGCTGCCTAGATAGGGGTTCACCAGCTGACCGCCCTCAACCGTAGCAAGCCCAGCCGCCACCGCCAGTTGGTTCAGATCCACATCCGACGAGGTGCCGGTATGCGCCTTGGCATCCCAGCCCAGCAGCCGGATGTAATTGGCCAGCACCACGGCGGTTTCACTGGCCCGCAGGCAGGCGCGATGCTCCTGCGCGTCCTCCAGCCACTCGCAGCCCTCCTCATCCGTCTTTGGGTCGCGCTGCATGTCATAGAGAAACACAATGGCGCGCGCATGCTCGCCGATGGTGGTTGGCGGCGCCACCATCGCCTCTTTCAGGTCCGCCATGATCGCATCGATGCCAGCCGCCAGCGTCTTGGTCTGCCGGGTTTTGAGATCCTCCGACAGCCGGTCGATATCCGGGTTGCGATAGGGCAAATCCAGCCGCGCCGAGGCCACCATTGGGCCAATCCCCACCATCGCCGCATCCGAAAAATAGCCAAACCCCTTGATATGCTCAGCCCGCTCAGCGGGATCGCTCGGACAGTCAGCGCGGGCCTTGTTGACCAGGCCGTCGCGGATCGCATCCATCATCGCCTGATATTCGCCCATCGCATTGACGATCGAGGCCGGCAGCTTGGGGCGGCGAAAATCCAGCGGCTGGAATCGCGGCACGCCATCCAGATCAGGCATCACCCCCGGCGCCAGCCGTTGCAGCCGTTCCAGCGGGAAAGGCCCCAGATGCACCGGGCGGTTTTTATCCGAGAAGAACTGAAAGCTCATTGCGCAGTGTCCTGACAGTCAATTGATAGGTCGAGACCTTGTACTATGCAGAACAGCTCTTTGGGTAGCATCCAATATCCAATTTTGGATAAATCATCGCAATCTTATGTTTTTAAATGAAACAATTTCAAAAAAATCACTTATCAAATGGCTTCGCCTGACCTTGGGAGGGCGCAACGCGCCTTCCCGGGGGAAGGTCAGGCGCGGCCCGTGCTTGCTGCACGGGCCAGATAATCAGCCCCGCCGCCCGGTAAACTGCGCGATATCAATGCCGCCGGCTGTCAGGCTGTCGCGCACCGATCCAGCCAATGCCACAGCAGTCGGAGTATCCCCATGCAGGCAAATCGTGTCGATGGCGGTGGGGATGCGCTTGCCGCTTTCGGTAATGATCGCCCCCTCCTGCACCATCTGCAGAATACGCGGGCCGGCCACTACCGGATCATGGATCACCGCGCCGGGCTGCGAGCGATCCACCAGCGTTGCGTCATCATTATAAGCCCGGTCGGCAAAGATCTCTCCGGCCCAGTTGCAGCCCAGATCCCGCACCACATCCTCCATCGCGGTCGCCGCCAGCACCATGATGATGATCTCCGGGTCCACCTCCAGCGCCGCCAGGTAACAGGCCCGCGCCATATCGCCGTCAACGCTGCACATATTGGCCAGCGCCCCGTGTAGTTTCAGATGCCGGACCCTGCCGCCCAGCGCCGTCGCCATACCGCGCGAGGCCCCCAGCTGATAGCGCACCAGGTTCTTCAGCTGGGCCTCTGACAGCGTCATTTTGCGCCGCCCAAAGCCCTGCAGATCGGCAAATCCGGGGTGTGATCCGAGGCCGGTATTGCTCTCGATTGCCCGGGTCATGGTTTCCGCCATCACATCCGGGTCACCGGCATGAAAGCCACAGGCGATATTGGCCGAGGAGATTATGTCCAGCAGCGCCGCGTCATCGCCCATGGTCCAGGGGCCAAAGCTCTCGCCCATGTCGGCATTCAAATCGACTGATTTACTCATTTGTTGTCTCCAGTGTCGAAAGGATCAGCGCCAGCCGAGACCACGCCGCTGATCAATTGGTAGGATAATAGATCTGCCATCTCTGCCGGGTCGCGCACCAGCGGCGCACAGCGGGACGGCAGCGATGTCACCTGGGCGTCGTATCGGGCCTGGATCTCCAGCCCCTGCTGCAGCGTCACCCAGTCAAACCGCAGCGCCGCGCCCTGGCCGGCCTGCGCCACCCGCGCCAGATCACAGGGCAAAACGGTGCCAATACGGGGATAGCCGCCGGTGGTCTGGCATTCGCGCAGCAGCACAAAGGGCTTGCCATCGCCGGTCATCTGCACATCACCGGGCGCAATCACCTCGGACAGGATGTTCAACTGCCCCGCAGCCGAAAACCCAGCCCCGTCCGAGATCATTTCCACCCCCATACGGTTGGCCCGGCCGCCGCGCCGGAATGCAGTCTCGCCAAAACGCGCCAGAACTTCATCCGGGAACAGGCTGGATTGAAAGCTCTCGACAATGCGCAACACGCCGCCCGAGAACCGATCCTCGGGTGTAATCCCCAGGCCCGTCTCCCGGCCTGTCTCACTGCCGGCGTCCGGCCCGGCGGGCAGCAGATCCCCCGCCTGTGCCGCCCGGCCGATGCCGCCCATCAAATGCACCGCCCGCGATCCCAGCAAGGGGTCTGTCGCGATGCCGCCGCCCAGATGCAGGTAGCCATAGACCCCGCGGCGGGCGGCTCCGATCACCAGTTTCTGCCCGGCCGCCACCTGGTGCGAGGCATTCCAGGCCAAAGCGACCCCATCCAAAGTCGCCCCCATCGGCGCCCCGGTCAGCGCGATACGCAGTGCCCCGGTTACCTCAAATGTGCCGCCCATGCCGCCCATTTCCAGCGCCGCCAGCCCCGGCGGCTGACGCAACAGCGCCGCGCCCTCAGCCAACGCCAGCACATCCGCAGCGCCGCCCTGAGAAATACCACGTTCCAGCAACCCCGGCCGCCCCATATCCTGCACCGAGACAACCGGCCCGACCTGCAACACCCTTAACCCGCTCATGACGCAATCTCGGACACGATAGCCCCACCGTTGTCCGGGTCTGCCTCGCGCAGCCGCAACAGATCAGCCCGCGTCACCGGTTCAAAAATCAGCTCATCCCCCGCCCGCAGGGCAAAGGGATCCTCACGCTCGGGACGGAACAACCGCATGCCGGTCTGTCCGACGTGCCGCCAGCCGGTTGGGGCCGGTGCGGTGAACAGCACAAATTGCCGGATCGCCTGCACCAATGCGCCCGACGGCACCCTTGGTGTCAGTGCGGTCTGGCGCGGCAGATCCCATTCCGCGCCCAGGGTCCCCAGATAGGGCTGCGAGGCGGCAAAGCCGATGGTCAATACTCGCACCCGCGCCGCGCCGAGACTGTCAATCGCCTGCGCTTCGCTCATCCCGGCGGCATCGGCGGCCTCACCCAGTTGCGGTGCCAGATCGGTGCCATAGACCGTCGGCACCCGCCAGAACCGCCGCCCCTCGGGCAATGATGCGCCATACCAGTCTTGATCAGCCAACAGGCTCTCCAGCTGCGCCCGCAACTGATCATGGGACAGGGAACTTGGATCAAACCGCACAAATACCGAGGCCAGCGAGGTCGAGGTTTCAATCACCCCGCCGATCGCCAGCTGCGCCAGCGCCGCCTGAAAACCCAGTGTCGCCCGGTTCGAGGGCTCGCTCAGTGCATCGGCGAATGTCACCAGCATGCCCTGCAGCCCAACCGTCCGTATCACCGGAAATTTCAACTGCTCGTGCCTGCCCATATCCGCTCCCCGCATCGTTGCGCCAGCGTTGCGATGCAGATACCACAGTGTCAACACGGGAAACATCCGGGCAGAGCATAGATCACAAAAATTGGCGGATTGGGAAAGTGGTGCACCCGAGAGGATTCGAACCTCTGACCCCCTGATTCGTAGTCAGGTACTCTATCCAGCTGAGCTACGGGTGCACTATGGCCGCGTTTAGTAGCAGCCGCGAACAGGCGCAACCCCTAAGCTGGCAAAAAGTACCAAAGCTTTCGACGGAGGCGCCAAACACCGCGTTTTTTCCGGGGCCGAAAACCAGGCGGTGCCCCCCAAATGGATCGGAGCGCCAGACAGGCCGCGCAGGGCAGCGGCGCAGAACATGATCTGCGCCGCTGCCCTGCGCGGCC
>JABSSD010000200.1 GCA_013214575.1 Paracoccaceae bacterium
CATTGGCATGGAGGCCTGTAGCAGTGCGCATCACTGGGCTCGGGAGCTAACAGCGTTAGGCCATGATGTGCGCCTGATCCCACCGATGTATGTCAAACCATACGTCAAACGCGGGAAGTCCGACGCCATTGATGCCGAGGCCATTTGTGAAGCGGTGATGCGTCCGAATTAAAGCTGATCCGCGCTGACGGATTGAACGATCCGGGGGATCGTTCAAAGGCGCAGAATGCGGTTTGTTGCAGTAAAGACAGTTGAGCAACAAGCTCTGCTGTCGCTCCATCGCGCACGGGCTCTGCTTGTCCGCTAACGCACGCAGCTGATCAATGGCTTGCGTGGTATGGTCGCGGAGTTCGGCGTTTACATCGCGAAGGGCCCCGCGCGGGTCATCGGATTTGCGGAGGACATTTTTGCAGGCGAAGTGCTAGACCTGCCCGAGATTGCCAATGAAGTGATCCATAATCTTTGCGAGCATCTGATGGCATTGCATGCACGGATCCGCTGGTATGAGGACCGGCTGAAGCTCGTCGCCAAAGAAGATGCGCGGGTCCGTTTGTTGCGCACCATACCAGGCGTCGGCGTTGTGACGGCCTCGGCAATCATCGCCAGCATTGGTGATGGTCATCAGTTCCGCAATGGCCGCGAGTTTGCAGCATGGCTGGGTCTGACGCCCGCGAACAAATCCAGCGGCGGCAAAGAGAAGCTCGGGCGCATTACGATCCCTTTTGGGACATCGCTCGCGATGCCCTGCCGGCCATTGAATGGGTGATCAATACTTACGATCATTGCTGGTCGTTGGCATGACGTCGCTCGTCCGACAGACCAAGTCACACTCGGAGCGCGCCAGTAAATGGCTGGCATCACTGCTGGAACGCAAACCAGCGCGCGTCGCAACTGTCGCTATCGCTGCCTGACAGGGCATTCAAAGAATGCCCCAGAAGGGCCAATAAAACGGCAAGGATCGTCTGGGCCGTTTTGACCCGCAACGAACCTTATACACCGCACGCGGCCTAAGGGAGGAAGAACAACGAGTTAGCAAGACCCGCGAGATGATGGTGCATAGGTCAGCCGCCAAAACCAAGACACCTCGCCGAATGGCTCGGGCAGTATAGCCCGCAAAGCTGATAGGGACTTGGTTTGCGGATCCCTTCAGGGCCAGCGGTCAAAACCGCGCAAACAGGCCCCCCCCTCTCATGGTTTGCAGGCAAACCACTGCCGGGCAGTGGAGCACATGACTGCTTCTGACAAATGCACAATCCGATCAAAAATGTCTTGCTATGCAGGAGCCATCCACACATGCCGTTCGTGACCATTGCAGAGAATGGCTGATTGGCGACCAATCTTCTCCTTCGTCAGGTCGTAGAAATCTGCAATGGCAGCCATTGCTACGCGATCGGTTCTTAACTAGCCTCGTTTGCGAAGGAGAAATCCAATGAACCCAGTAAACATCGTCGTAGTCGTATCCGAGAGGTGCATGGTCCGATAACGGTTTCCATATCGTTTGCATGCGCCCCCGAACCAAGTTCGGGGGTTTTTTGTGTTTTAAGACTGAGATTTGACCAAATGATGAAAGCCCAAACTCCGCCCTCCCTTCTGACGCTAATATTATTGACGGGGCTCTCGACGCTATCGTTAAATATGTTCCTGCCATCTCTCGCCAATATCGCGGTTGAACTGGAAGCGGACTACGCAACGGTGAGCCTTGCCGTCGCAGGCTACCTCGCCGTCACAGCGGTGATCCAGCTCATTGTTGGGCCCTTGTCGGACCGGATTGGTCGCCGCCCAGTACTTCTTGCCTCACTGCTTGTATTCACCGGAGCATCGCTCGCCTGCGCCCTCGCCAACGATGTCTGGACTTTTCTAGCGTTTCGCATGTTGCAAGGCGGAATGATCGCGGGATACGCGCTCTCGTTTGCAATTGTTAGGGACACGACTTCCGAGCGGAAGGCAGCAGGCCTGATAGGCTATATCAGCACGGCGATGGCCATCGCGCCAATGTTGGGACCGATGCTAGGTGGGGTACTGGACATGGCCGCCGGATGGCAAGCAAACTTCTATTTCTATGCGGTTTCAGGCGTCATCTTGTTTGTAATCTGCTGGGTGGACCTTGGCGAGACTAGGTGCACCCGTGCCGAACATGACGTCAAAAATTCCGAACGAGTGTTTGATTTGCTGCGTGAACCACTCTTCTGGGCATATTCCTTTTGCAGCGCATTCTCGGTCGGAACCTTCTACATCTTCCTGACAGGCGCACCTCTTGTGGCACAAACGCAGTTTGGCGTCACAACTGCTGAACTTGGCTTTTTCATCGGATCCATTACGGCTGATTTTATGCTTGGTGGGTTCATCACTGGCCGTCTTGCTACAAAATATGAGCCCACGACAATGATGATGGCAGGAAGGCTGGTCGCCTGTTGTGGCATCACTGTTGGGATATTTGTCATCCTTGCGGGATATGTTTCGCCATTACTCTTCTTTGGCAGCACAATTTTTATTGGTCTTGGGAATGGCATCACAATTCCATGCAGCAATGCAGCCGCTATGTCTGTGCGGCCCAATCTCGCTGGAAGTGCAGCGGGGCTAAATGGTGCATTGGTCGTCGCAGGGGGAGCGATCTTGACCACTTTGACCGGGGCTTTTCTGCCCGCTGAAGAGCCTGCGCTAGTGCTGTTAATCTTCATGCTTACAGCTTCTGTGGCGAGCCTTTTGACAGTGCTTTTAGCCATGAGAATGCGAGACACGCCTGCGGACTTGAACGTCAGCTAGCAGGAATATGGCAATGTCAGCGAAGCCTTGCTCAGCAAGCCTTAATGTTTGCCGCAGCGGATGACCGCCATCCACCCACATCGACAAAACGCAACACCTACCAATCAAAAAGGGCGGCCCAACCGGGCCGCCCTTTGTTACTCAGTTCCCCTTGCGAGGCTTGCTCTTGGCGAAACCGCCGCCGCTCTTGGTCACTGCAGCACGGGCCTTGTTCTTTTTGCTGTCAGCCCGGCCCTTGGGCGGGGGCGGACCTTTGCGGTCGCTGTCGCCGCTGGATTTACCAGCATAGGGCTTGCTATCGCCGGTCTTGCGTCGCTTCAGCGGCGTGACGTGTTCTTCACCCGGACGCGCCATGCGCTGAGACGGGTTGCCGCCACCTTTGCCGATCCCTGCCTTGGGTTTTTTCGAGCGGGGCGCGGGGGAATCGTTCCAATCGACCGGAGGGGTCGACGATTTGCCGCCATATTTGGCGTCGCCGCCCTTTTTGCCCGCATCCTCGCGCGGTTTGTAATCGTCACGCGGTTTGCGATCTTCGCGGGGCTTGAAATCGTCACGCGGTTTGCGGTCTTCGCGGGGCTTAAAGTCGTCGCGCGGTTTGCGATCCTCGCGTGGCTTAAAGTCGCCGCGTGGCTTGCGATCATCGCGACGCGGGCCACTGCCTTCGAATTTTGGGCGCGGCGAATGGGCGATATCCGGAGCCTTGTCCAGCTTGACAACCTTGGAGCCTTCGACTTCAGGCTTGCCCAGTGCCTTGAGGAAGCCATCGACACTGCTCTGGCGCAGCTCAACATAGCTTTCTTGGCCCTGCACCCGGATGGCGCCGATATCGTCCTTGGACAGATTCCCCGCCTTGCACAGCATCGGCAGCAAACGACGCGGTTCAGCGCCCGCATCACGGCCACCGGAAATCGAGAACCAGACCGACGGACCAAACGGCTCGCGCTCTTTGCGGCTGCCCTTGTCCTGACCGGGATCACCCAGTTCCTCGGGCGCAGTGTGGCGCGAATGGAACAGGCGCAGATAGGCTGCGGCCAGCTGTTCGGGAGAGAACGTCTCCATCAGGTTTGCCACGGCTGTGGCTTCTGCTTCGGTCACGGCTTCGTTCCATGACGCGTCACCCAGCATACGGGCTTCGTCCTGGCCACGAACCGCATCGGCGCTTGGCGCGTCCAGCTCTTGGGCGGTGAGTTTGGCCGCCCGCAACAGGCGCATCGCCTTGCCACGTGATTTTGGCGGTACGATCAGCGCAGAGACACCCTGACGTCCGGCCCGGCCAGTCCGGCCCGAGCGGTGCAGCAGGGTTTCGTGGCTGTTTGGCAGTTCGGCATGAACCACCAGATCCAGCTTGGGCAAGTCAATGCCGCGCGCCGCCACATCGGTGGCCACACAGACGCTGGCACGACCGTCGCGCAGGGATTGCAACGCGTTGGACCGCTCGGCCTGCGACAGCTCACCCGACAGCGCCACCACCGAGAAGCCCCGGTTCGACAGGCGTGTGGTCAGACGGTTGACCATTGCACGGGTGTTACAGAACACCAGCGCATTGGGCGCTTCGTGGTAGCGCAGCACGTTGATGATGGCGTTTTCGCCATCGCGCTGAGACACCGCCAGCATTTGATAGTCAATATCCGCATGCTGCGATGTCGCGGCAACGGTGGTGATCCGTTCGTAGTCATTCAGATAGGTTTCAGCCAGACGCGCGATGCCTTTTGGCACGGTGGCCGAGAACATCAGAGTGCGACGGGTTTCGGGTGTTTCACCCAGAATGAACTCCAGGTCTTCGCGGAAGCCCAGGTCGAGCATCTCGTCGGCCTCATCCAGCACCACGGCGCGCACTTGGGACAGGTTGATCGAGCCGCGCATGATGTGGTCGCGCAAACGACCCGGTGTGGCCACAACGATATGGGCGCCGCGATCCAGCGCCCGGCGCTCGTCGCGCATATCCATGCCGCCAACGGTCGAAGCCATATGGGCGCCGGCGCCGGCATAGAGCCATTCCAGCTCACGCTTGACCTGCATCGCCAATTCACGCGTAGGTGCAATCACCAGCGCCAATGGCAACGCCGCGCGGCCAAAGGCCTCGTCGTCACCTAACAGGGTCGGCGCCATCGCCAGACCAAATCCTACTGTTTTGCCAGAGCCCGTCTGGGCCGAGACCAACAGATCCTTAAACACCAGATCAGGATTGCTGACCTCTTGCTGGACCTGGGTCAACGTTTCGTAACCGCGCGCCTTGAGCGCCTCTGCGAGTGCTGTTTTCACGATATTCATTTTCGCTTGCTGCGGGGCACGGCAAATGGGACAGCCAGCCCGGAATTTTGATGGCACCACCATCCCGGTGGGCGGGGTCCACATGACCCGAATGGGGGCATGTAATAGGTTTCAGAGCAAAAGTATAGATGCTCTGTGGTTAAGACCGCTATGCGTTCAGCGGCCAACAAAAATAGACTCCAAAGGAAAGTCGCCGTCGCCGGAGATCGCCCTCTGCGGTCTGGGCCGCCAGTGTCAAGGCGACCCAGATGGTTTTCAGGATCCAGGTGGCACATAGGCGCCGGCCAGGCCCGCAGCCTTCTTGATGACCGCCTCAAAATCATCGCTGGTCCAGGCCCGCACGGTTTCGGCCCGCGCGATCGCTCCTGAGGCAGAGACCGCCATGGCGATCGCCACCGCGTCCGAGCCATCCGGAGCCTCTGAGACAAGCACAACATCATGGGGGCCGGTGGTGTTATACATCGCCACCAGCTTGCCTCCGACCTTTTCGATCAGGCTCTGAACAACCGAAGATCTGTTTTCAGGCTTGCTGAGCAACCCCTTGATACCGACCTGAGAATAGCTTGCATATGTTATAAATAGTGGCATATTTTTCTCCCGTAACAGACTTGCCAGTCAAACAAATATTCCCTGACAGCTGTTGTCAGGGCCCAGGCTCTGCCGCCGCGTGTCAAGCCAGCGCAGAGATCAGCACATAGGTGCCAGCCACGATCAGAAATCCGCCAGTCAGGCGGCACATCGCGCGTATCTTTGGCACGTTCTTTTCGACCAGCACATAAAGCGCCAGCCCGACAATCCAGTAGACATTCATAATGCCGCCAACAAACAGCAGGGCCATCAGCGCCCAACAGCAGCCCAAGCAATACCCCCCGTGGATCATCCCCAACCAAAGCGCACCGGTGGCGCCCGGTCGGCGATGCTGCACCAGAAACGCACCGGGCGAGCGGCAATGGGACAAGCAGGCATGTTTGAGGCCGGTCATCTGGTACAACCCCGCGAACAGCAGCACCACTCCGGCCAGTCCACCCGACCTGATCGGCATCATCGCGCCCATCGACAGACCAAGGGTCTCGAGCTGCCATTGCGCCAGAGTGGCGATCAGGCTGAAGCCCCCCCAGGCCAGCAGATACCCCGCCAGGAACAAGTGACTAAGCAAAACCACCCGCTCCGCATCCGGTCCCATCCGCTTGACCGAAGTATACAACAGCAACATCGGCGCCGCACTGGGGGTCATCATGGCAATCATCATGACCCACCACATCGCAAAGTTCAGCAGCGCATAGCCCGGCGTCCACTGCGGATCTGCGACCATCGAGACCCCCACCTCGGCAAAAGTATACCAGGCAGCCATCACTGTGATCGACAGCGCCGCAAGGGCAACAATCAACCCATCCCGGTGCGCCAATCGTTCCACCAACCCCCGCCCCAGGACGGGTTTTCCCGGCGCCACATTCGCGCCCCAGTCAGCCACCAATTCGGCCCTCTCCGGTCAGATGCAGACTGGCGAAATGCGCATGGGTTCCTGAATTCTTGAGCAACTCAATCGCCCCGCCCGAGGTCTTGGTGCTGCCCTTGGCCATCTCGGCAAAGCCAAATTCAAACCCGTTCGGCAGCCGGATCCCCACCCGGTGCGGTGCTCCGGACATGATATTGGGGATCGGTTCGGCATTGACCTCGACAACACCAGCAACCTTGCCTTTGCCGATCCGGTCCTCGGCGTTTATCTCAACTGAGATCGGCGCAATGATTGTCTCGTGTTTGGTCGGGCACATAGCACTGAAAATGAACCACATGGTGGCCATTTCAACGGTATCCTTGCCGGTCATGATGGCCTCCAGCGCGGCCCGCTGTGCGGCACTGGCGGTCTCATCTATAATAAGCTGCATCTGGCCTTCGCCCTGATGGATTGCACCGGGCCATTTGTAGACCCCGGCGGCCAGCAACCCGCCAAGCTGAACATCGCCATAGTTGCCCTTGTCGATGCGGAAAAACACCGCCGCCTCGCAGGTGCCATCCGTTGGCAGCACACCAAACTGGCAGGGACAGCCGAAATTACAGTTACAATTGGCGATCTCTTCGCCCTGAATGCTCCATTTTTCCACAGAAAATCCCCCCAAACAAATCGTTACCAAAACAACACAACCGCCGCTCGGGTTCTTCCCGCAACGGCGCCTTCCCTAATGATAGGGCGTCTTTCTGGATTACGACCTGAATGTCGCAGAAAATTTTCATCCGCTGAAACCGCCGCCAACTAAGGCCAGGTGGCAAACAAACACCAAACCATCTGGTATCGGGTTGCACTTCCCCTTGCTCTCGCCGGTAAGATGTTGCACCAATCCGACAAACGGAGCCCCACCCTTGGGGGAAAAGAATAAGGATCGCGCGTCATGAGCAACGGCTTGCTGGATATCAATGCTAAACCCACCGAGAGCATCTCGGTCCGCGATGTGTTTGGCATCGACACCGACATGACAGTCAAGGGCTTTTCCGAAGGCTCCGAGCGGGTGCCGGATATCGATCCCACCTATAAGTTTGACCCAGACACCACGATGGCAATTCTGGCCGGGTTCTCGCACAATCGCCGGGTGATGATCCAAGGCTACCACGGTACAGGCAAATCGACCCATATCGAACAGGTCGCGGCGCGGCTGAACTGGCCTGCGGTGCGGGTCAACCTCGACAGTCACATCTCCCGGATCGACCTGATCGGCAAGGATGCGATCAAGCTGAAAGACGGCAAGCAGGTTACTGAGTTCCACGAAGGCATCCTGCCCTGGGCGCTGCGCAATCCGGTGGCGATTGTGTTTGACGAATATGACGCTGGCCGTGCCGATGTGATGTTTGTGATCCAGCGGGTGCTGGAGCATGACGGCAAGCTGACCCTGCTGGATCAGAACGAGATCATCACTCCAAACCCGTATTTCCGCCTGTTTGCCACCGCCAACACTGTTGGTCTGGGCGACACCACCGGGCTGTATCACGGTACCCAGCAGATCAACCAGGCCCAGATGGACCGCTGGTCACTGGTGGCGACGCTGAACTATCTGTCCCACGACGCCGAAACCATGATCGTGCTGTCCAAGGCGCCGCATTACAACACCGAGGCCGGCCGCAAGACCGTCAGCCAGATGGTGACCGTCGCCGACCTGACCCGCACCGCGTTCATGAATGGTGATCTGTCCACCGTGATGTCGCCCCGTACGGTGATCAACTGGGCCCAGAACGTCGAGATCTTCCGCAATGTGGGCTATGCCTTCCGGCTGTCGTTCCTGAACAAATGTGACGAACTGGAGCGCCAGACCGTGGCCGAATTTTATCAGCGCTGTTTCGACGAGGAACTGCCCGAGAGCGCGGCGAATGTGAGCCTCGGCTAACTTGTGACGAACCGCCCGGCAGCACGCCGGGCAGTGCCCGTCCGCTCCGCAAGACGGAATGCTTGGACCAAGGACACTGCGTGACCATGAAAAAACCAAACGACAACCCAGCTGATCCGTTTAAGAAGGCCCTCGCCGAGGCCACCAAGGTGATGGCCAACGATCCCGAGCTGAGCATCAGCTATACGGTGGACCCCTCGGGCCTGTCTGGTGACGCCATGCGGCTGCCGCAGGTGTCGCGCCGGATGACCCGGCAAGAGGTGCTGCTGGCGCGTGGCACCGCCGATGCGCTGGCCCTGCGGCACCGGTATCATGATGATAGCGTCCACACTAAATACGCCCCTCCGGGTGACATGGCGCGCGATCTCTACGAGGCGATGGAAACCGCCCGCTGCGAGGCGATGGGGGCGAGGCATATGCCGGGAACCGCCAGCAATATCGACGTCAAGATCCAGAACGACGCCCTGCGCAAGGGCTATGACCAGTGCAAGACCGCATCCGAGGCGCCGCTGGCGGTCTCGGCTGGCTATCTGATCCGCCATCTGGCCACCGGTCGCCCACTGCCTGCGGGTGCTGCCAATGTGATGGAGCTGTGGCGCGGCTTTATCGAAGGTCAGGCCGGCGACACCCTGGAGAACCTGGACCAGACGATCGACAATCAGGCCGAGTTTGCCCGGTTTGCCCGCCAGGTGATCTCGGATCTTGGCTATGGCGATCAGCTGGGCGATGACCCGGACCAACAGGATGATGATCAGGACGATCAGGCCGAGGACGACGGCGAAGAACAGAACGACCCCGACAGCACCGGTCAGGACGACGCCTCGGATGATGAGGCCGACGCCAATCCCGAGCAAAGCCAGGAGCAGCAGCAGGACGAGCAGCAGGCCCAGGTCTCCGCGGATGATATGGCCGACGAGGAGAGCGGCGAAGAGACCGAGATGCCGGATGGCGAGGCGCCGATGGAGGCCCCTGCGCCGCCGCCGCCCTCTGATGCGGATCCGGACTACAAGGTCTATCTGGGCGACCACGACGAGGAGGTTCGCGCCGAAGATCTGGCCGAACCCGCCGAGCTGGAACGGCTGCGCGCCTATCTGGACCAGCAGCTGGAGCCGCTGAAGGGCGCGGTGAACCGGCTGGCCAACAAGTTGCAACGCCGTCTGCAGGCGCAGCAGAGCCGGTCGTGGGAGTTTGATCAGGAGGAAGGCATTCTGGATGCTGGCCGTCTGGCACGGGTGGTGGTCAGCCCCACCACGCCGCTGTCGTTCAAGATCGAAAAAGACACCGAGTTCCGGGACACCCTGGTGACGCTGCTGATCGACAATTCCGGCTCGATGCGGGGCCGGCCAATTTCCATCGCCGCCATCTGTGCCGATGTCTTGGCGCGCACCTTGGAACGCTGCGACGTCAAGGTCGAGATCCTCGGCTTTACCACCCGCGCCTGGAAGGGCGGCCAGGCACGCGAAGTCTGGCTGAACGATGGTCGCCCGCAGATGCCGGGACGATTGAACGATCTGCGCCATATCATCTACAAAAGTGCCGACGCCCCGATGCGCCGCACCCGGCCCAATCTGGGATTGATGATGAAGGAAGGTCTGCTGAAGGAAAACATCGACGGTGAGGCGCTGGAATGGGCGCATCGGCGGATGGCGGCGCGGCAGGAATCGCGTAAAATCCTGATGGTGATTTCCGATGGCGCGCCAGTGGATGACAGTACCCTGTCGGTGAACCCGGCCAATTATCTGGAAAAACACCTGCGCGATGTGATTGCCATGGTAGAGAAGAGAAAGATTGTCGAGCTGCTGGCAATTGGCATCGGCCACGACGTGACCCGCTATTACAACCGCGCGGTCACCATCACCGATGTGGAACAGCTGGCCGGCGCGATGACCGAACAGTTGGCGGCGCTGTTTGATTCCGATCCGCGGGCGCGCGCCCGGGTGATGGGGATCAAAAGGCACGGCTAGCGCCGCCCCTTGCCTCCGGCGGAGGTATTTGGAACAAGAAGAAAATGGGGCGCGTCACCGGCAGGACGCGCCTTTTTATTTGAGCCCGTATTGGAGGCCCCTGCATGTATCAGACATTTGATGTGACCGCCCGCCCGGATCAGGGACCGCCGCGACTGCAGGCCCTGCGGGTCGAGATGACAGCGCAACAGCTGGATGGGTTTCTGGTGCCGCGCGCCGATGCCCATCAGGGGGAATATGTGGCGCCTCGCGATGAACGGCTGAGCTGGCTCACCGGGTTTACCGGATCAGCCGGCTTCTGCGCGATTTTGCAAGACAAGGCTGGGGTGTTCATCGACGGGCGCTATCGCACTCAGGTCAAACGGCAGGTGGCGGATGCCTTCACGCCGGTGCCCTGGCCTGAGGTCTCGCTGGCGCAGTGGCTGCAGGAGCAGATGCCCGAAGGCGGCCGCCTTGGCTTTGATCCCTGGTTGCATGCGGCCGGGCAAATGCAGACATTGCAGACAGACCTTCGGGGCAGTGGCATTGAGCTGGTGCAGGTGGAGAATCTGGTGGACCGGATCTGGCAGGATCAGCCTGATGCCCCCTTGCAGATGGTGAGCACCCAGGCGCTGGACCATGCCGGCGAAAGCGCGGCTGACAAATGTGCCCGGCTTGCCAAGACTTTGCGCAAAACCGGTCAGGCGGCGGCGGTGATCACCCTGCCCGACTCGATCATGTGGCTGCTGAATATTCGCGGTGCAGATATCCCGCGCAACCCGGTGGCACAGGGGTTCGCCATTTTGCATGACGATGGGCGCGTCGATCTGTTTATGGATCCGGCAAAGCTGGTGGGTCTGGCAGAGCATCTGGCTCCCTCGGTGACGCAGCAGGCCCCGGCCGGTTTCCAGGCTGCGGTGGCGGCGCTGACCGGCACTGTTGCGGTGGACGAGACCACGATCCCACAGGCGCTGGCTGATGTTCTGGGCGACCGTTCCGTGAATGCCGGAGACCCCTGTGCGCTGCCCAAGGCGCGCAAGAATAGCGCCGAGATCGCCGGCAGTGCCGCGGCGCATCTGCGCGATGGCGGCGCTGTTGTTGAACTGCTGGCCTGGCTGCAGGCGCAGGTACCGGGCAGCCTGACCGAGATCGACGTGGTGGTGAAACTGGAGGATCTGCGCCGCCGCGATCCCATGCTGCGCGACATCAGCTTTGAGACCATCGCCGGCACCGGCGAAAACGGTGCCATCATGCATTACCGGGTCACCGAGGACAGTAACACCGTGTTGCAGGATGGTGATCTTCTGGTTCTGGACAGTGGCGGTCAGTATCTGGATGGCACCACCGACATCACCCGCACCCTGCCAATCGGAGCCCCCGGAGAGCAGCAGCGGGCGGCCTTTACCCGGGTGCTGCAGGGCATGATTGCCATGTCCCGACTGCGCTGGCCCAAGGGGCTGGCGGGGCGTGATATCGAGGCCGTCGGCCGGGTGCCGCTGTGGTTGGCGGGGCAGGATTTCAATCACGGGCTGGGCCATGGTGTCGGCGCGTTTCTGAGTGTTCACGAAGGGCCGCAGCGATTGAGCCGGGGCAGTCATATCCCGCTGGAAACCGGTATGATCCTGTCGAATGAACCGGGCTACTACCGCGAGGGTGCCTTTGGCATCAGAATCGAGAACCTGCTGGTGGTGCAGCCCGCTGCTGAATTGGCCAGCGCCGACCCCGAGCGGCAGATGCTGAGCTGGCAGACCTTGACCTATGTGCCAATTGACCGGCGGTTGATCGTCACAGAGATGCTGAGCGGCGACGAACGGCACTGGCTGAACAGCTACCATCAAGAGGTCGCTGCCAAAATCGCCCCCCTCGTCAGTGCGCAGGCGCGGGCCTGGTTAGAGGATGCAACGGCGACAATTTGATACCCAGCTGCTAGACAGGCTGTTCAAAGCCCAAAAGTACAAAAATGACAGGAATTTGCACATGACGGAGATTCGCATTCGCAAGGTCGGCGGCACCTGGGCTATTCGCTCCGGCGGCGCCATTCTGGGAGAAAGCAATAATGTGCTGGAGCTGAGCGAAGGCGAGCTGGCGCCGGTGATTTACTTCCCGCGCGACGATATTGCCATGGCTCTGCTCGACCACAGCAGCAAGACCACCCATTGCCCGCATAAGGGCGACGCCAGCTATTTCTCGATCGTCAACAAATCTTCGGTGACCGAGAATGCCGTTTGGAGCTATGAGAATCCAATCGAGGCCGTCGCAGAGATCAAGGATCACCTGGCCTTTGTGATTGGCGAGTCAGTCAAGGTTGAACAACTGTAGGGTCTCCACAGACCCGACTCATATGACCTGCAGCCCGCCTGGAAACAGAAACGGTCTGACGTTGCCGCAATGCGTTCCGTCAGATCAAGGCCGCCCAATGGCGGCCGATGTGCCCCCCCCCGAACTTGCAACAGGGCGTGCGTTTCAACACGGAAAAGGCCGTTGCGACCTGCTACCGCAGTCAGGTTTTTGTCAGTAAAACAAAGAATTACTTAACTGGCGCCGTGCGGCTTCCATCGCGTCACCCGATCCAACAAAATGCGTCTCGTTTGCACATCTGATCGCGTAATCGATGAGAGCCTCCATTGCCACTCGTTCGTTTTCTTGCTCGCTCATTTTTTTATTTAAATCAGTCTCTTGCGGACCAACTTTCGAGAAGAACATAGTATTCCTTCCGTCGTGCCTGTGAGTAATGATACTGTCGTATCGCATCCTGTGGCAAACCTATGGGCAAGATCAATCGAAAGAAAAAATTAACCTATGCGGAATGTAGATATATCACAGATCAATGGCCGCATTTTGCGCATATTTCTCGCTGTTTTTGATTTTCAATCCGTGAGCAAGGCGGCGCACCAGTTGGACATCAACCAATCGACGGTCAGCCATAGCATTGAAAAGCTCCGCAGCATTCTGGGCGATGGCCTGTTTGTTCAGGCCGGGCGTGGCATCATTCCCAGCGCCCATGCCGAACTGATGGCTCCCAAAATTCGTCAATTGTTGGCAGATATGGAGGCGCTGGTCGATCTCGGCGACTATGATCCGTTAGACGACGAGGAGCCGTTTACCATAGCCGCCAACGGCAGCACGCTGGCCTGCGGTGTCACCCGGCTGCGCGACAGCATCTGGAGCCATGTCCCTGGTAAGACGGTGATATTTCGCGAGCTGGGATCCCGCGCCAATGCCGAAATGATTCTGGACAACGCCAGTGCCAACATCGCCATAACAGTGCGTCCCTCCGCCTATCCACAGGCCTTGAAACATCAGCTGTTATTCTCCGATCGGATGGTGGTGTATTATGATGCTTCGATTTTGTCACCTATTCGGACGGTCTCAGATTTCAGCAACGCCCGCCATGCCACATTGGATTTTGGCGGCCGAGCGAATAGCGAACTGGCGCAAACCTTGGAAAAGCAGGGCTTGAGCCGTAAGATATCCTGCATGGCGCCAAATGCTTGGTTGCTGGCCGAGATGATCCGGGGGACCGATCTGATCGCAACACTGCCGTCTCAATTGGCGCAGACGGTCTTTTACGGGTTGCAATCCTGCGCCCTGCCGCTGGTACAATCCGAGCTGAATTTTGATCTGGTCTGGCACCGCCGCTATGATAACTCCGCCCGTCTGAAATGGCTGCGCGACGTGATCCAGAAATCCATGGCCGCAAAAACCCGCTCCCCTGCGGCGCCTGACCGTGCCTGACCGCGCCTGAGACCTTCGGCTCAGCGATGCTCTTCCGCAGCGGCGGCGGCCAGCGCCCGGTTATAGGCCTTTAGCGCGTCGATATGATACAGCGCCCCCAAGATTTCAGAGCTGTCGCCATTTTGTGCAATCACCGGCAAATAGGCCACATCAGCGCCATCAAAGATCGGCATTGCGGCATCGAGACTGGCACTGGCGGCCAGCACCAGCCCCCGGTCGACCAGCACCGCACAGTCCCCGGCCGCTGCACAGCGTCGATCCGCCAGTGGCCGCATCACCGTGCCGACCCGGATCGTCGCCAGCAGATAGGCCTGCGGGCCAGCCGCGCAGTGAATGCCTCGCTTGGTCAGCTGGGTCAGGAAAAACGAACGATTGACCAGCCGCGAGGCCAGCGCTGTCGACATCGACACCGCCACCATCACCGCCAGACCAATTTGCCAATCGCCGGTCAGTTCAAACACAATCAGAGTTGTGGAAATCGGCGCGCCCAGCACCGCGGCGGCCACTGCGCCCATCCCGGCAAAGGCATAGAGCGTGTGGGTGCCCGAGACATCAGGCAGGATCGAGGTGGCGATCAGTCCAAAGGCCAGCCCAGTCAGCGCCCCGATCATCAGCGACGGCGAGAACACGCCGCCGCCCATGCGGCCTCCCATGGTGATCGCCACTGCGGCCGTTTTGACCACGGCAAACAGGATCACCTGCCCCAACACCAGACTGCCGGTCAGGGCCAGCACCGTGGTCTCATAGCCAACCCCGATGACATGCGGAAACCAGATCGCAATCAGCCCCAACAGCACGCCAGCCGCCATCGGCCGCAGCCAGCGCGGCAATGCAAGCCGATCCTGCATATAGCTGCCAATCGCGTCGGCCCAAAATATCGACCGCATCAGCACCACGGCCACCAGACCGCAGATCATTCCCAACAGTAAAAAGGCCGGCAGCTCGACGTAGAACTGCAGCGCACCGGGGGTGACCAGGTCGAATTCGGTCACATCGCCATAGGCCATTCGGTTGATCACCGTGCCGGCCACCGAGGCAATCACGATCGGCGCAAAAGCATGTACCGCAAAATGGCGCAGCACCACCTCAAGCGCAAACAGCGCGCCGGCGATGGGCGCATTGAAACTGGCCGAGACAGCCGCCGCCACCGCACAGCCCAGAAGATCCCGCCCGGTCAGGCCATCGGCGCCGATCCGGGTGCTGACCCAGGTCGAAATCACCGCAGCCAGATGCACCACCGGCCCCTCACGCCCGGTGGAGCCGCCGGTGCTCAGGGTCAGGAACGAAGCCAGCGCCGAGGCCAACCCGGCCCGAACCTCAACCCGGCCATTCCCCAGCGCTGCCCCCTCGATCACATCGGCCACCGAGCGTACCCGCCCGTCCGGCGTGAAATGATGCAGGATCAAGCCAACGATCAGGCCGCCAACCGTGGGAATCAGCAGCACCCAGTACCAATCAAGATTCTGCACAAAACTGTGCAGAAAATGCACATCATCGGCCCCATAGACCCAGGCCTGAAGCGCCGCGGTGCCCATGCGAAAAAACAGTGCGGCAAATCCGGCGGCTATGCCGATGAGCAGGGCAATGAACCAGAACTGCACCTGGCTGGGGCCGCGCTGACGAATGAGCCTCCAGCCGTCACGTATCGCAGCCCGCAACTTTTGGATCGGTACTTCAGAACGGGTGCTGTCAGCCATCATATGCCTCTGATCTGGTCCCAAGCTGTTTAGGACAGGGTGATGCTACGAAAAAGACAGTTAATTTTGTCACTAGCCCTCGGCACTATTCAGTTTCTTCAAAGAAACTGACCCGGAAAATTCGAATTTTCCGAATCTGCGGTACAGTTTACCCGACCAGCAACGATCGCGCCGCGGCGCGCGCCTCATCTGTGATCGTGTCGCCGGACACCATCCGGGCAATTTCAGTGATCCGCTCATCGCGGTCCAGCGGCACAACGGTGGACAAGGTGACTTCATTCACCACCTGTTTTTGCACCCGCCAATGATAGGCCCCCAGCGCCGCAACCTGCGGGGAATGGGTCACCACCAGCACCTGACCGCCCTCGGCCAAGGCCGACAGACGACGCCCCACCGCATCTGCGGTTGCACCGCCGACACCGCGGTCGATCTCGTCAAAGATCAGTGTCTGGCCACCATCTTCGCCGTGCAGGCAGACCTTGAGCGCCAGGAGAAACCGGCTCAGCTCGCCGCCCGATGCAATTTTGTTCAACGGGCCCGCAGGGGCCCCGGGATTGGTGGCCACGGTAAAGGACACGGCATCCTGCCCCTCGGGGCCCGGCTCGGCAGTCTCGAATGTCGTCTCGAACACCGCCCGCTCCATTTTCAGCGGCGCCAGTTCCGCCATCACTGCGGTGTCCAAAGCAGCGGCCTTTTGCCTGCGCCCGGCGCTCAGGGCGGTGGCGGCGGCATTATAGGCTGCTTGTGCCGCGGCCAGGGCCGCTTCCTGTTCCGCCAGTTGCCGGTCACCGGCATCCAGCGCCGCCAGTTTGACCCGCAGGGTTTCGGCATAGCTGCCAAGGTCATCGGCCAGCACATCATGTTTACGGGCCAAAGCCCGGATGGCAAACAGACGCTCTTCACATTGCTCCAAGTCGAACGGGTTAAACTCCAGATGGTCCAGCACCCGGCCAACGCCATCCTGCGCCTCGCCCAGTTCCAGCATGGCGCGGTTCAGCGCCGCCAGCGGGGCGTCCAGGCTGGCGGCGTCACTGGCCTCGGCCGTCTCCAGCCAGCGCTGTGCCTCAACCATTGCGCCTTCGGCCCCATCGGTCAACAACCGCTGTGCCCGCTCCACGTCACCGCGAATGCGTTCGGCGCCCTGCATCATCCGGCGCCGGACATCAAGTTCGGCATCCTCGCCGGGGGTCGGGTCCAGCTGGTCCAGCTCTGCCACCGCGTGGCGCAGAAACTCTTCCTCGGCCCGGACTGCATCCAGCGCCGCCCGGGTGGCATTCACTGCTTTGCGGCTGCCTGCCAGCCCGGTCCAGGCCTGCCGTACCGTCACCAGCAGATCGCCAAGATTGGCGTATTGATCCAATATCGCCCGGTGGCCGCGTGGGTTCAGCAAGCCGCGGTCATCATGTTGACCATGCAGTTCCACCAATGTGGCCGACAGCGCTCGCAGCACCTCGCCCGAGCAGCGCCGATCGTTGACCCAAGCCGTCTTGCGCCCTTCGGCGGTGTTGACGCGGCGCAGCAGCAAGCTGCCGTCTTCACTCGGCGGCAGGCCAGCCTCGCTCAACACGAGATGCGCAGGATGATCATCATCAAGGTCAAATTCAGCGACAACTTCGCCCTGAGCGGCGCCACGACGCACCAATTCAGCACGGCCACGCCAGCCCAGCACAAAGCCAAGCGAATCAAGCAAAATGGATTTGCCAGCCCCGGTCTCGCCGGTCAGCACATTCAAGCCGGGTTGAAAGCTCAACTCGAGATGATCAATGATCAACAGATCGCGGATATCAAGCGTGCGTAGCATCGCCGAGCCCTATTCCCTGTGCAGAAGACCCTACAGCCATTGGCCTTTAACCGACTGGCGATAGATCTGGCTCAGCCAGTTGTTGCCCCGGTCTTTCATCTTCAGCCCATTGGCAGTCAGCAGTTTATAGCTGTCCTCATACCAGTCGGTTGACCGATAGTTGTGGCCCAGAATGGCCCCGGCCGTTTGCGCCTCGGCGGTCAGGCCCAGCGACAGGTAAGCCTCCACCAGACGATGCAGCGCCTCGGGGGTGTTGCTGGTGGTCTGGAAATCCTCGACCACCACCCGGAACCGGTTGATCGCCGATGAATAATGGCCGAACCGCAGATAATAACGGCCAATTTCCATTTCCTTGGCCGCCAGGTGGTCGAACGCCAGATCAAATTTGAGAATCGCCGAATTGGCGTATTCACTATCCGGGTAGACCTCGATGACCGTGCGCAGCGCCTGCAACGCCTGGAAGGTCAGGCCCTGATCGCGCCCCACTTCGTCGATCTGATCGTAATAGCTGAGCGCCAGAAGATACTGCGCATAAGCCGCGTCTTCGTCGGTTGGATAGAAGTCAATGAACCGCTGGGCCGCACCGCGGCTGCTCTCATAGTCCTTGCCCTGATGGTAGGTAAAGGCCTGCATGATCAGCGCCTGCTGCGCCCATGAGGAATAGGGGTACAGGCGTTCGATCTCAGAGAAATAATAGGCGGCGTCTGCGGTGCGGTCCCGGGCCAGATCAAATTCGCCACGCTGAAAAATCTGCTCGGGGGTGAAAGCCTCGAGATCCGTCGTCCGGTCGCCCTCTCCGCCTTTGCCACTACAGCTGACCAAGGCGGTCAGCAGAAGAACTACGCCAAAGGTTCTGGCCCCTGCTCTGATGCCGATCATGATCGCGTAACCTCACCGTCTTATCTTACGGGTGTTTACCCCGATTATGCAGGGTCTAGCACATTCATCTAACGTGCAAAACGCCTTTAATTCTATTTCGCATTCACTTGGCAGAGAAAGTCGCCGATGGTCAAGGCCCGCCAGAGATCCGCAGGCAAAACGTCACGGATAAAATGGTCAAAACCGGGCCGGACCCATCGGCCAGCCCATTGAAAACCTTCAGATCATGTGGGTTTTAGTCAGGCGACGCGGGCAACTTCCGAAGGAATTTCTGACCAGATCAGGCCCTGTCCGGGCAGCCGCGCGGTCATCGCCGCATCACAGGTCACCGCGCGCACCGCGCCAGGGGTGGCAAACAGCTGGCGCAGCAGGGTGTTGGTCAGGGCATGACCGGCACGCTCTCCGACATAATGACCGATCAGCGGCCCACCGATCAGCGCAAGATCCCCCAGAGCATCCAGCATCTTATGGCGAACCGGTTCGTCATTGTGGCGAAGACCGGCGCCGCTTTCAACAGAATCGCCGTCAAACACAACTGCATTTTCGCCGGCAATCCCTCCCAGCGCCAGACCATTGGCCTGCATTGCCTCAACTTCAGAGCGGCTGCAAAAAGTGCGGCTGTCGCAGAGTTCGCGGGCAAAGGCACCGTTGCGCAAATCCAGCGATTTGCTCTGGCGACCGATGGCTTCTTCGGTGAAATCGATATGAAACTCAATCCGGGTGCGATCCGATGGCAGCAAGGTCGCCCTTGCGCCATTATGCGCCACCGTGACCGGTTTCAACACTTCATAGGCCACCACGGCGCGGTCCAGGCGCTGCAGCCCCTGGGTCATGATGGCCCGCACAAACGGCGCCGACGAGCCGTCAACAATGGGCACTTCCGGGCCGTCCAGCTCCACCAGCGCATTGTGCACGCCGCAGCCAGCCAAAGCCGCCATGATGTGTTCAACGGTGGAAACCGACACCCCTGCCGCATTGACCAGACGGGTGCACAGAGCCGTCCGCTCGACCAAATCCCAACGGGCCGGGATCACAGTGTTGCCCAAAGCAATGTCAGTGCGCTTGAAGCTGATGCCATGCCCTGCGGCGGCCGGTTTCAGCACCATTTTGACGGGATGCCCCGAATGCAGGCCGACGCCTTCAATTGTCACTGATGTCTTGAGCGTATTTTGCACTCTTAGCCTCGTCGCACCGTTTCCAGCCTCATGAGCTGTGTTGGAGCAGAGTTAGGTGGTTGAATATAAAGGCACAACACAATCTTTGTAACCGATTGAAACATCACTGTTACAAATCGGCAGAACGCCGCTTAATGCTTTTTAACGGTCTGCCATAAAACGATAAAAGGGCCGCCAATGGCGACCCTCTCAAGCAGATATGTGACTGTTTTAATTGGCCTGACGGCGCAGGAATGCAGGAATCTCGATGCGATCCTGCTCAGGATTGACCTCTTGAACGGGGGCGGCAGCATGGGGTTGCACGATAGGTTGCTGACGCTGGGCGCCGGCAGGTGTATCGCCGGCCTGTCCGGTCATCCGGTGGATCAGCGAGTTCAGGCCAAAGCCGGACCGCTGTTTGGTGTCAGGCCGCTCAGCCTCCTGTACTGCACCCGGAGACACCCGCTGAGCCGCCGCAGCCTGCAGCCGTACAATGGCCTCTGCCGACGGTGTACCAAGCGCCGGCGCCTTGGGCGCAACAAAGCTCTGCTGAGGAGTTTCGGCGAAATCAGCCTGTGGCTGGAACTCGGCCACTGTTGGCTGATAGGCAGGCATCGGCAGACCATCATCGGCAACCAGCCCTGGCTCCTCAAAAATATCCTCGGCCTGGTCCTGAGCGGCAATCTGCTCGACCCCCATGCCCTCAAACAACGAAGGTTCCTGAGAGGCCACTTCGGCCGCCGCAGGCACCTCGATTGCAGCGCCCAGCTCCAGCGGCGCCGGGCGCCGGGTTTCGGCAGATACCGCCTGCTTCAGTGGCGCTGACATCGGGCGGCGCGGAACCGGCGTGGCATTGGGCATTTCGACCGCGTCGATGCCGGTGGCAACAACCGAAACCCGCATCTTGCCCTCCATCGCAGTATCCAATGTGGAACCGACGATGATATTGGCCTCTGGGTCCACCTCTTCGCGAATGCGGTTGGCGGCTTCGTCCAGCTCAAACAGGGTCAGGTCATGCGATCCGGTGATATTGATCAACACGCCCTTGGCACCGCGCAGGCTGATTTCGTCCAGCAGCGGGTTGGCAATGGCCTTTTCAGCAGCTTCGACGGCACGGGTTTCGCCCTCGGCTTCGCCGGTGCCCATCATCGCCTTGCCCATTTCATCCATCACCGCACGCACGTCAGCAAAGTCGAGGTTGATCAGGCCGGGACGGACCATAAGGTCGGTCACGCCTTTGACGCCTTGATACAACACGTCATCCGCCATCGAGAAGGCCTCGGTGAAGGTGGTTTTCTCATTGGCCAACCGGAACAGGTTCTGGTTGGGAATGATGATCAGCGTATCAACGACCTTTTGCAGCGCATCGACGCCCTCTTCGGCCTGGCGCATCCGCTTGGCGCCTTCAAATTGGAACGGCTTGGTGACAACACCAACGGTCAGAACGCCCAGTTCCCGGGCGGCCGCAGCGATGATCGGGGCGGCACCGGTGCCGGTGCCACCGCCCATACCGGCGGTGATAAAGCACATATGTGCCCCCGCCAGGTGATCAACGATCTGCTCAATGCTCTCTTCGGCGGCGGCCATGCCAACCGAGGGGCGGGCGCCGGCGCCCAGACCTTCGGTGACCTTCACGCCCAGCTGCACCCGGCTCTTGGCGTTGCTTTGCTGCAGCGCCTGAGCATCGGTGTTGGCGACAACAAAATCGACGCCATCCAGCTCTTTTTCGATCATGTTGTTGACCGCGTTACCGCCAGCACCACCAACGCCAAAAACAGTGATGCGTGGCTTCAGCTCTTCCTGTCCGGGCATCGATAGATTCAATGTCATGCTCAGTCCGCCTGTTTTCTGCGCCTCATTCCGAGGCATTATTATTCCTGTCCATCTTGACAGTACCAAGTGAGGGCAGACCCGTCACCAATAAAAGCGCGGTTCCCTACAAAATATGGCAAAATTGGGACAACTATCTGCGATATCTCGCCGATCCGGGTATATCTTGGGGTATTCGAAAATGCACACACAAGCACAGCAAAAGCCCCCATGTTTCCACAGGGTGAGATCATCACGACATTTTTTGTGCAAACCACTGCTCGGCCTGCGTGCTCCGCCACTTTCTGTGGCTGGTTAACGGTTTCATAACGCAAGTCGCGCCAAATGTCACCCGACAATCCGGCACCAATTGCGGTTTATTCCCGCCGCCTGCCCGCTACCAGTTGTCGCGGAACCAGCGCACCGCGCGGCGGATCGAGCCGCCTGACTGACGGTCGCTTGGCACATCAAAATCCCACCATTCATCTTGCGGATTGGCCGCAAACAAGCTCAGACCCACGGCGCTGGAAAATCCCGGCCCGGTGGCCGATTGCGGCAGCCCATGCACCCGGAGCGGGCGGCCCAACCGAACCTGCTGGCCCAGAATGCGGCTGGCCAATCCGTCCAGCCCCATGATCTGGCTGGAACCACCGGTCAAAACAATCTGCTGACTGGGAAGCTGGTCAAAGCCGGCCGCATCCAGCCGCGCCCGCACCTCCTCCAGGATCTCCTCGACGCGGGGCCGCATGATGCCGATCAGCTCTGCCCGCGACACCGTGCGCCGGTCATGCTCCCAGTCTCCGGTGTCGCCGCCAATGTCGATCATATCGCGGTCATCGGCGCCGGTGGCATGGACGCCACCGCAAAAGGTTTTAATGCGTTCGGCGCTTGAGGTCGGAACTCCCAGACCCATCGAGATATCACTGGTGACATGATCCCCGCCCATGCGCACGGCATCGGAATAAATCATGTGTTTCTTCATGAAGATCGACACCGAGGTCGAGCCACCGCCCATATCGACGCAGGCCGCGCCCAGTTCCTGTTCGTCTTCGACCAGCGCTGAAATCCCCGAGGCATAGGCGGAACTGGCAATTCCAGCCAGCTCCAGATCACAGCGCTTGATGCAACGCACCAGATTCTGCACCGAGGCAGCGTCGACCGTCAGCATATGCATATCAACCGCCAGAGACTGGCCCAATTGGCCGCGCGGGTCGTTCAACCCCGACCGGTTATCAAGCGCAAAATTCACCGGCTGCGCATGCAGAACTTCGCGACCCTGGCCATATTCCGGCACCTCGCAGGCTGCCAGCACGCGGGCCACTTCGTCTTCGGTGACCACCTGCCCCTGCAGCTCCACCTGGGCGTTCAGCCCATAGGACCGTGGGTTGGCGCCCGAGAAGCAGGCCATCACGTGATCCACCCGGACCTCGGCCATTTTCTGCGCCGCCTGCACCGCGGTGCGAATGGCGCGTTCGGTTTCCTGCATGGCGGTGATTTCACCAAACTGCACCCCCCGCGACCGGGTGGTGGCGGCGCCAATCACCCGAAACCCGGACTGGCCGGCCAGGGAACCAATGGAATTGTCCTCGCTCAACCGGCTGCTGCCGTCAAAGCGCAGCACCAGGCAGGCAATCTTGGAACTGCCCACATCCAGAATGGCAACCACCCCACGCTGCATGGCTTGATGGCGCATTTGCCGCATGGCTCGCTGGGATTGATAGAGATCTGTCATGCTGCTATCCGCCTCCGTTCATCTGTCTGATCCGCCACCATTCCTGCACCGCAGTCTTGTTCATCCGGACCGTGGCACGGGCTGACAATCGCATGTCGACTGCGGCAATATCGCGCTCCAGAAGGTCCCGCACCTCGCTCACCGCGATCACCCGCCGCAAGGCAGGGATCGGATCTTCGGCCGGCAGCATAATCCGCTGACCGCGATCCAGCACCACGTCCCAGCGCCTCTCGCCGATGCGCACCAGGCCCCGCAACCGCGCCCCCAGTGGCCTGGCAGTGGCAAATATCTGCAGCGCCTCGGGGACATGGGCGTCAGCCCCATCGCCTGCGATCAGCGGCAAATTCGCATGCAGCGACCGGCGGCCCAGCTCGGCCACATGAATGCCGGTTTCATCCAGCAGCGCCAGACCCTGACGGCTGCGCCAGACCAACACCGGATCGCGCTCGACCACATCCACCTGCAACACCCCGCCGGATCGGATACGGACAGCGGCAGACTTTACCGGGTCCAGCATTTCGATCACTTCCCGGATAAGGTCCACGTTCAGATCAAAGGAGCTGACCGGAAACCGCAACCCGGCGACTTCGCGGATGTCATCGGCCAGATCGGCGCCTGCCCCATCAATTGCGATCATCTTGACCCGGAATTCTGGCCGCTCACGGATCGACTGGCGCAGATCGGAGAGAAAGATGTTCAGGCCATCGCGGCGCTGCTCATTCGCCATATAGGCGCTGCCCAGGGTGAAGATCAGACAGAAAGGCACGCCGATCCGCAGCCCCAGCCGAATGCCCGGTGTCAGCATCCAGCGCTGCATCCGATACGTCAACCGCGACGGTGCCGGATCCTGCTTAAACACAGATTTTTTGCGGCGCCAGGGAGTCAACGATCGCATGAGGCATCCTCTACCATCCAGGCACAGAGCTGACCAAAAGTCGTACCGCAATGCGCCGCCTGCTCTGGCGTCAGCGAGGTTGGCGTCATGCCGGGCTGGGTGTTGGTTTCCAGCAGTATCAGGCCCGCAGCCCCCCGGCTTTCGTCCCAGCGGAAATCGGTGCGGCTGACACCGCGACAGCCCAATGCCTGATGGGCGCGCCGGGCATAGTCCAGACAGAGATCGAAGATCTCCTGCGGCAGATCCGCAGGCACCACATGGGTTGAGCCGCCGGGTTGATACTTGGCGTCATAATCGTACCATCCGTCGGTCAGGATATCCGTCACCGTCAGGGCACCCGGATCCGTCGCGCCATCGCCCACCACCGTTGTGGTCAGCTCGCGGCCCGGTGCGAATGTCTCGACCATCACCTGCTCTGGCATGTCATCCGACAGCTGCGGCGGCGTGTTGGCGGCCTCGTGCACCAGATAGACGCCGACACTGGAGCCTTCGTTGTTTGGCTTGACCACATAAGGCGGCGGCATCACATGCGCCGCCATCACAGCGACCTTGTCGAACAGCCCACTGTCGACCACCGGCAGCCCGGCAGCGCGAAACACGTCCTTGCTGCGCTGCTTGTCCATTGCCAAGGCCGAGGAGAGTACGCCCGAATGGGTATAGGGCAGGCCCAGCCACTCCAGCAGCCCCTGCACACAGCCATCTTCGCCCCAACGACCATGCAGCGCGTTGAACACGACATCTGGTTTGATGTCCTGCAAACGGGCGACCAGGTCTGGACCCGCGTCCACCTCTATCACTTCAAATCCTTCACCCCGTAGTGCGGCGACGCATTCGCGCCCGCTGGACAGGGAAACCTCGCGCTCAGCCGAGGGCCCACCCATCAATACCGCTACCTTCGGGAGAGTCCTGCTCGACTTACCCACAACAATTGCCTCAATATACTCAGGGCTTTGCGCCCCTTTGGTTATTAGAGCCGTGCCTGGCCCGTCTTTTTTGGTCAGACGATTTTTCGCCTTTTGTTATGTTCGGCGTTGCCGCCAGAGGATCAAAGGAACCAGCCAGTCCCTGCGCCATCATACCAACACAAGTCTTACCGACATATTAACATCCGGTTTACCATGTTTACTTTCATCCGCATTATTCTGGTCACGCCAGCTAGATGCAAACAGGCCCTACAACACCTAAGTGATTGAAAGAACTAAGGATTTCAGGTTAGTCTGGCTGCGGCTCACCGATCCGCATAATTTCCCACTCTAGCGTTATCCCGCTTGAGGCGTAAACCTTTTTTCGCACCTCTTCGCCCAAACCTTCAAGATCTGCGGCAGTTGCGCCACCCCTGTTGATCAAAAAGTTGGAATGTTTCTCGCTCATCTGGGCCCCACCGCGCATGGCGCCGCGCAACCCGGCATCATCAATCACCTTCCAGGCCTTCAGGTCATGAACATCGTCCGCCTTGCCGGTGGAGGAGAATCCCGCCGGATTGCGAAACGTCGACCCGGCGCTGCGATCTTTGGTGGGCTGTGTCCTGTCGCGGGTTTCCAGCTGCGCTACCATCCGGGCGTGCAGATCAGCCGGTACGCCGACCCCAGCCCGCAGTCTGGCCGAGACCAGAACCGCGCCGTCGGGCAGCGCGCTTTGGCGGTATTGGAACGCCAGGTCCGTGGCAGTGATCTCGCGGATCTCACCGGTGCGGGTCACGATCAGGGCCGAGACAAAGACATCCGCCACATAACTGCCGTAGCAGCCTGCATTCATCCGGACCGCACCGCCGATGGTGCCCGGAATGGTGCGCAGAAAGGTCAGGTCCAGACCACCGTCGGCTGCCTTGCGGGCCACATGGGCATCCAGAGCCGCAGCGCCAGCGGTGATGCAATCGCCGTCGATCTCGATTGCATTGAAGCCGCGCCCCAGACGGATCACCACCGCCCGCAGCCCGCCATCGCGCACGATCAGGTTAGAGCCGACGCCGATGGGAAACACCGTGACATCCGGGTCCAGCTGGGACAGGAACAGCGCCAGATCGTCGGTATCGGCCGGTTGGAACAGGTAGTCCGCCGGACCACCCACCCGCAGCCAGGTCAGCTCTGACAGGTGCCGATTGGCGGTCAATCGGCCTCGGATACCGTCCATGTTCATAATGCCTGCCCCTTGCCGCGAATCTCTGTGCTTTTTGCCCGAAATGCAGGGCGGAAACAACGCTCGGATCTGACTGCGGGCCTATGAATAGGTCACGTCGATCCGCGCGCGGTTCTCCACCGCAGGTGCAGGTAGCCTGTTATCGCCCCCAGAACCAGCCCCGCGGCAAAAGGCACGACCGCAATCCCTGCAAAGATCGCCAGCACCAAACGATCCAGGCCGTCGGCAACACCAACATACCAGCGGATGACGGCGTAGAGCCCGCCGGCCACGGCCAGAAAAATCAGGATCAGCAAAAACCGGCGCCGCAGCGCCAACAGATGTGCAATGGCAAGTGAACTGAGGCCAACCAATGATAAGATCAGTGCTTCCATGTGAACCGTTTTACCCTTTACGTAAAAGACCGAGCAGCCAGCGGCTCAGATAGATCACCGGCCAGCGCAGCACCGACATTGCCGCCAGCAGCACCGCCAGCCCCCACCAGGGGCCGTTCTCGTAGGTGACATAGCCCAGCAGTGGAATACCCAGACCGATCAGGATATAGGCGCGCCGCCAATGATTGTCGCGGCTGGGGATAATTGCCAGAACATTGGCAGCCAGCGCCCACAGCGCGGCCAAAGTCAACGACAGTGTCATCACTCAACACCTCTCCACTTGCGCCAGTAGTGCAACAGCGGCCGGCGAAACATTGAGACCACAGCTGCTACCCCGATCAGGGCCGAGATCGCTCCGTGCTGCATCCCCATCATCGCAATGATCACCGGAGCGGCGACCAGCAGTACAACACCCGGCACAAACTGCCACCGCATCGGCAAGAAAGCCACCGTGGTGGCCGCCAAAGCCCAGAGTGCCGCCAGCACAACACTGCTCATGGCCGCGCTCCGGATCGGGCTGCCAGCCTCATTCCTTAAGATCCCAGCCGGTCAGGCAGGCCGTTGGCCCAAGCGCTGATGGTACCGGCGCCCAGACAGACCACCATATCGCCCGGCTGAGCTTGCTCGCGCACCAGCCGTTCCAGATCATCCTCGTCGATCAGCACCCGCGCGTGGCGGTGGCCGTGGCGGATCAGCCCTGCAACCAGATCGTCGCGCCCGGCGCCGTCAATCGGCTCTTCGCCGGCCGCAAAGACATCCGAGATGGCCACCACGTCGGCCTCGTTGAAACAACCGCAGAAATCCTCGAACAGGCTGGCCAACCGCGAGTAGCGATGCGGCTGATGCACCGCGATCACCCGACCTTCGCAAGCCTGACGCGCGGCTTTCAGCACCGCAGCAATTTCCACCGGGTGATGGCCATAGTCATCAATGATGGTGACGCCATTGACCTCACCGACCTTGGTAAAGCGCCGGTTGACGCCGCCAAAATTGGCCAGCGCGTCGCGGATGTCATCCCTGTCCATGCCCAGATGCCGCGCCACCGCAACCGCCGCCAGCGCGTTTGAGACATTGTGGTCGCCGGGCATCGGCAGCGTGCAGCCCTCAATGGCCAGATCCTCCGCCTGCAAGTGGATGTCGAAATGAGCGACACCGCCCTTGTAGCTCGGGACGCTGGCCCGCACATCCGCCTGCGCGTTAAAGCCATAGGTGATCACTCGGCGGTCAGTGATGCGGCCGACCAGCGCCTGCACCTCGGGGTGGTCGGTGTTGCAGACGGCAACGCCATAGAACGGGATATTGCTGACAAACTCGTAGAACCCGTCGCGCAGGGTGTCGAAATCGCCCCAGTGTTCCATATGTTCGGGGTCGATATTGGTCACCACGGCAATGGTCGCGGGCAAGCGGTTAAAGGTGCCGTCGCTCTCATCCGCTTCCACCACCATCCATTCACCACCGCCAACCCGCGCGTTGCTGCCATAGGCGTGGATGATGCCACCATTGACCACTGTTGGGTCAAATTTGCCGGCCACCATCAGCTCGGCCATCATGGTTGTTGTGGTGGTCTTGCCATGGGTGCCACCAATGGCAATGTTGGATTTCAACCGCATCAGCTCGGCCAGCATTTCAGCACGGCGCACCACCGGCAGGCCACGGCGGCGGGCCTCGTCCAGTTCCGGGTTGCCCGGCTTGATCGCCGAGGAGATCACCACCACAGCGGCATCCGTCAGGTTTTCGTGCCGCTGCCCGACAAAGACCCGCGCCCCCAGCTTGGCCAGACGATCGGTCAGCTTGGACGCCTTAAGGTCCGAGCCCTGCACCACATAGCCCTGATTCAGCAATACTTCGGCGATGCCTGACATGCCAATGCCGCCAATGCCGACAAAATGGATCGGGCCAACATCACCGGGCAGCTTGGTTGTAGGGGTCATGATCAATCCTTCTGGGCCAGTTGCTCGACCAAAGCCACCAACCGTTCGGTGGCATCGGGAACTCCGGCGCTTAAGGCTGCGACCGACATTTTCCGGGCCGCAGCGGGGTTGCTTAGAATGGTGGTGATTTGCGCCGATAGCGACGCCACATCCAGCGCGCGCTCCGGGATCAGGATGGCGCCGCCTGCCTCGACCAGCCCGCGCGCATTGGCGCTTTGGTGGTCGCCTGCGGCCGCGGCAAATGGGATCAGAATCGAGGGTCGGCCAATCACCGAGATATCCGCAACCGAGGAGGCGCCCGAGCGGGAAATCACCAGCTGGGCTTCGCTCATCCGGCTCGGCACATCCTGGAAAAACGGCTGCACATCGGCACTGATGCCATGCGCGGCATAAAACGCCGTCACCCGTTCGCCGTCTTCGGCCCGCGCCTGATGCGACACCCGCAGGTGCTGGCGGATCTGTTGCGGCAAGGCGGCGATGGCGCCCGGCACCACATCGCTGAGGATACGGGCGCCCTGACTGCCGCCCATCACCAGCACCGACATCGGGTAATCTCCGGGTGGGATATAAGACGCCCCGGCCCGCTCCAGCACGGCGCGGCGCACCGGGTTGCCCACATATTCGGACAGCACCCCATCGGGCAGATCTGTCGGCCAGACACCACAGGCAACACCGGCCACCCGTTTGGCAAACAGCTGGTTTACCCGGCCCAGCACGCCGTTTTGTTCATGGATGATCCGCGGCAGCCCCAGCAGCCACGCCGCCCCCAGCGCCGGGATTGACGGGTAGCCGCCAAACCCCACCACCGCATCGGGCCGCTGGCGCCGCATCTGCAGCACCATGCTCAGCATGCCGCCGACAATCTTGGGGCCGACCAAAGCCTTGGCCAGCAGCCCGCCACGGGCAAAGGTGGCCGAGGTGACCTCGGTTATTTCGGTGGTATGTGGAAAGCCGCCAGTATAGCGCGCACCGCGCGCGTCGGTCGACAGCTTCACCCGCCAACCGCGTTTCAGCATCGCCTCAGCCAGCGCCTGTGCCGGGAACATATGCCCGCCGGTACCGCCAGCCGCCATCAATAACAGTTTCTGAGCCATCTGTCCCTGTATTCCTTACTGTCAGCCGCGCTCATGTCCGCGCAGCAGGTCTGCAATGCCCCCCTGGGGCCGCGAGCGGGTAAAGGCCAGCAGCATGCCAACCGCAATGCCACCGGCGATCAGCGACGAACCGCCATAGCTGACAAAGGGCAGCGTCATGCCTTTGGCCGGCAGCAGCCGCACCGCCACCCCCATGTTGATCATCGCCTGAACGCCAAACATACAAACCAGTCCGGTGCCCGCCAATCGGATAAAGGTATCACGCTCGCGCATCAGCCTGAACAGCGAGCGCACCACGATTGTGGCGTAGAGGCTGATCAGGATCAGCACCAGCACCAGCCCGTATTCTTCGGCGGCAACCGCGATGATGAAATCGGTATGGGCATCCGGCAGCGACCATTTCACCTGGCCTTCGCCGACGCCGACACCAAACAAGCCACCCTCACGGATCGCATCCGCCGCATAGCCCAACTGCGTCGTCGGATCGACATCAGGGTTGAGAAAGCCATCAATACGGCGGGCAAAATGCTCGGAATTGGAATAGGCAAACATGCCGCCCAGCACCACCACTGCCGCCATTGCCACCAGCAGCAGCATCGGCGCGCCAGCCACAAAATACATCACCCCCCAGCCAAACAGCACCAGGCAGGCCTGACCAAAGTCGGGCTGCAGCGCCAGCATCAGCACCACGGTCACGCAGAGGCCAAAGGACCACAGCTTGCCCGGAGGGCCGTTGATATGTTGGCTGGCCGCAATCATCCAGGCCGCCACAACCACAAAACCGGGCTTCAGAAATTCGGAAGGCTGCAGCGAGGCAAAGCCAAGGCTGTACCAGCGCACAGCGCCTTTGCCAAAATCGGTGCCAAACACCGGCAGCATCGCCAGCGCCACAAAGGCACAGGCAAACCCGATCACCGCCAGTCGGCGCACCAGTATCGGCGTCATCATCGATGTCATCACCATTGCCACCAGCGCGGTGCAGCCAAACACCGCCTGTCGTTGCACATAGTGGAAATTGTCGAACCCATTGCGCGCCGCCAGCGGCACCGAGGCCGCAAGGCCCAGCAACAGCCCGATGATGAACAGAGCCAGGATACAGGACAGAGTCCACCTGTCCACTGTCCGCCACCATTTAGGGAGGACTGGTTCACCAACCTGCATGGGAACCGCGCCATAGACCATTTCAGTCATGGGAATACCGCCAATCTCTGCCTCATTTTCGCCCCGTTTTCGGGATCTATAGCCTTGCCATAGCCTGAAAGGCCGATTCAAGCCAGCCTCTTCCACTTGCCTTTGGCGGGAATCCGCGCCATGGGCTGGCAATGTTGTATCAAACCCTCATCCTTGGCGCCGGCGCGGCTGGCCTGATGTGCGCCCGTGTTGCAGGTCCCGGCACCCTGGTGATCGACCACGCCCGCGCCCCCGGCGAAAAGATCCGCATCTCTGGCGGCGGCCGCTGCAACTTCACCAATATGTATGCCGAGGCCAAGAACTTCCTCTCGGCCAATCCGCATTTCTGCAAATCAGCGCTGGCGCGCTATACCCAGTGGGATTTCATCGCGCTGATGGATCAGCACGGCATCAACTGGCATGAGAAAACACTGGGGCAATTGTTCTGTGATGGATCGGCCAAACAGGTGGTCGCCATGCTGGTCGGGGAGTTGCAGCGCGCCGGAGCCGAGCTCTGGCTGGAAACCTCGGTCACCTCGGTCACCCGGATCGAACAGGGGTTTTCCGTCACCCTGTTGCGCGATGGCAAGGCCCAGGTCCTGAGCTGCCAGAATCTGGTGCTGGCCACCGGCGGCAAATCCATCCCCAAGATGGGCGCAACTGGCCTCGCCTATGACATTGCGCAGCAATTCGACCTGCCGCTGACCGAGACCCGCCCCGGGCTGGTGCCCTTCACCTTTTCCGAAGACCGTTTCAAGCCGCTGGCCGGCATCGCCCTGCCCGCCCGCCTGTCCAATGCCCGCACCTCATTTGACGAGGCGCTGCTGTTCACCCATCGCGGCCTTTCCGGCCCCTCGGTGCTGCAGCTATCCTCCTACTGGCGCGACGGCGAAGAAATCATCGTCAACCTGATCCCCGAACTGCCGCTGTATGAGCTGCTGCGCGACCAGCGCCAGGCCGAAGGCCGCCGTGATCTGACAACGGAGCTGTCGCGGCTGCTGCCATCTAGGCTGGCAGATTTCCTCTCCGCCGAGCTGCGCCTCAAGGGCCGCCTCGCCGACCAGTCCGATGCCGCCCTGCAGGACCTGTGCCAGCAACTGTCGAACTGGCAGCTCACCCCCTCCGGCACCGAGGGCTACCGCACCGCCGAGGTCACATTGGGTGGGCTCGACACCGATGCACTGTCGTCAAAAACCATGGAATCGAAATCCATCCCTGGCCTCTATGCCATCGGCGAATGTGTTGACGTCACCGGCTGGCTGGGCGGTTTCAATTTCCAGTGGGCCTGGTCGTCAGGCCATGCGGCCGGCAGCGCCATCGCCGCCTCCCGCCGCTAGACCTACAGCCGACCTGCTTCGGAGCCGCCCTCGCCTGAACCTCAACGGCCGGGGCCTGACACCGGGATCACGCCAAATCGCCGAGGGCCCCCGCAACGCGGGGATGCGGCTATTTGGCTTGAGCCTGGCGGCGTACTCTGGCAGGCAGCGGATCATGCGAGGGTGCTCAGGGGCAGCATCTGCTTTGGTGAGCCCGAGCCCCTTTTTCCTTTTGACCCGATACATGCTCTACGCCAGACGTGCGGTCACCTCGGCAATGAAATCATCACCGCGTTGTTCAAAATTGTCATATTGATCAAAGCTCGCCGCGGCCGGGGCCAGCAGCACGGTCTCGCCCGCTTGCGCATCCGCCATCGCCCGCTCCACCGCAACCGCCATCGAGCTGCAAATCTCAGCCTCCACATCCAGTTGCAAGGCAAACTTCGCCGCCTCACGCCCAATCACATAGGCCTTTTGCACGGAACCAGTGTTGCCTTTCAGCGCCTCCAGCCCGCCGTCCTTTTCCAGGCCACCACAGATCCATCGCACCTTTTTGAAGGCACTCAGCGCCTTGGCCGCGCTGTCCACATTGGTGGCCTTGCTGTCATTGACATAGCGCACGCCGCCCTGATCGGCGATGGTCTGGCTGCGATGCGGCAGGCCTGGATAAGTCTCCAAAGCGCCCTCAATCATCCGGGGCGCCAGCCCCAGGGTGCGGGCCGCCGCATAGGCGGCACAGGCGTTCTGGTGGTTATGCGCCCCCGGCAGGCCGCTCATGGCGCGCAGATCGATCGATCCGGCCTGACGGCCCTTGCGGTATTCCGACAGGAACCCCTTGCGGGCAAAGACATTCCAGCCAACGCCTGCCAGTTTGCGACCCGAAGACACCCGGATCACCCGGTCATCGCCCGGACCCATGGACATCTGCCCGGCCAGAAACAGGCCCTCGTCCTCGTCCACAGCAATGATGGCGCGATCCGGGCCGCCCTCAGAAAACAGCCGTCGTTTGGCGGCAAAATAGCCGCCCAGCCCGGCGTGACGATCCAGATGATCAGGGCTGAGATTGGTGAAGATGGCCACATCCGGCGTTAACGAGCGCGCCAGTTCGGTCTGGTACGAGCTCAGCTCCAGCACCACCACATCGCCATCCTCTGGCGGATCAATATCCAGAACGCCGCGGCCAATATTGCCGGCCATCTGCACCCCCTTGCCGGCCTCGCTCAGGATGTGGTGCAGCAGCGCCACGGTGGTCGATTTACCGTTCGATCCGGTCACCGCCACCACCCGTGGGGCGCGCTCAAAATTGTCCCACTCGGGCGTCGCGAGGGAGCGGAAGAACAGCCCGATGTCATTGTCCACCGGCACCCCTGCCTCCAGCGCGGCGCGCACCACCGGGTTCGGCGAGGGGTACAGATGTGGAATACCGGGCGAGACGATCAGCGAGGCGATGCCATCAAACGCCCCCTGCTTGTGCAGATCCCGGCAGGTAAAGCCCTCCGCCTCAGCCACAGCGCGCGCCGCCGGGTTGTCGTCCCAACAGACCGCAGTGGCCTCTCCAGCCCGCAAAGCGCGCGCCGTCGCAAGGCCGGACCGCCCCAACCCCAGAACCGCCACACTGGCCTCTGCAAATCCTAATACCGGGATCATTGTCGCGCCCTTTCCAAGCTCATCATTTTCGCCGCACCCTGCACCGCAGCGGCGGGAAATTGCAAGATGGCTAGTTGGGGTGCTTGGCGAGGAGGGTCTCGAGATTGCCTCGGGCTGTCACCGTATGCGGATGCTCTGCCCCCAACGCCGCCTCCAAAACCGCCAGCGCCTCACAACAAAGCGGTTCCGCCTCGCCGTACTGCCCCGTTTTCGACAGCAGTGTGCCGAGATTGTTCAAGTGGATGGCATAATCGGGATGATCCGTGCCCAGTGTCTTGCGGTCAATCTCCAACGCCTGGCGAAACAGCGGTTCAGCCTCGACGTACCGCCCCAACTC
>JABSSD010000201.1 GCA_013214575.1 Paracoccaceae bacterium
AAACGAAGATGCATTGTATGAAACTTTTAGGTCAGCGCCTCTCCGCAAGAGACTTCGAGCGCCAGGTTGCTGAGATCCAAATCCGCGCCGCGATCCTCAATGGCTTCACAGCTCTTGGCATACCCCAGACAGAGGCCGTAGGATAAGTCCGCCTGGCGTAAGGGGAAGTCCGACCTCAGGCTGAGTTGAGCAACAGAGCCCCTTTACACAAGAAAACGACGCGTAAGGTTTATTATGTTATAATTCGGTTGAAATTATCTCAACCTCAATTCCAAAAGTTTATCTGCGCACTGCTGGAAGAGTCAGGCGCCGGGCATTACGCAAGCACCTGATCAAAAATTTCAAAAACAGTAGGACGACCGCAGGGACGCAACAAATTCACGCAGGTGCGGTGCTGCCTCGCCAACTGACAGATGTGCGCAAAATCACCTTCTTGGCAACACCTTGCCCCTCCATACGCTCAACTAACAGATCAACGCAGCTGGCACCGATTTCTGAGGGAAAGAGGCGGACGCTTGTCAAAGACGGCAGTAGAAATTCCGCCGCCGGATTGTCGTTATATCCAACGACAGAGATATCTTCGGGGATTGAAAGCCCGGCCTCACGAATGGCCTGATACGCGCCTGTTGCCATTGAATCGGTGCTACAGACAATCACATCCGGTCGCGGGGTTTGCGCCAGTACCTTTTGCGCCAGTTCACTGCCAAGATCGGTTGTCGATCCGTCTACCTGCACCAGTCCCGCTGTATAACACTTGTTTCTGCGCGCCCATTCGACAAAGGCCCGTTCCCGGTGTTCCCGCTGCCCCTCTCCAGAGATACCGGGCTTGCCGCCGATAAAGGCGGGGCGCTGATATCCTCGCGCCTTTAGCTGGTCCAGCAAATGAAACATGGCCGCCTCGAGATCATGCAGAACACAGTCATAGGTCTCCTCCACCGGCTCCATATCTGCAAACACCACCGGGCCCGGGAATTTCTCAGCACTGGACAAAAACTGTTCCTGGGCTTTTCCCACGACAATGCAGCCCCACTGACCACTGGCCGAGCTTTGTTGCAATGTCTTGAGGTCACAGGTCGCCGTCACATTCAGTCCAAGATCAAAGCAGCGGCGTTCCAGCCCCATTCTCAGCCCAGCGTAATACGGGTCAACGCTCGTGCCTGCTCCGGGGTCCGCCAAAAGTACAGCGACACCAAACTTACCCTGCGCCATAGCCTGGTCCCTTTTTAAGGCCGCGCGTTTTCGCGCCCTTGGCGTTTGATATTTGAGGTTGGCCGCGGTGGTGATGACTGCCTCGCGGGTTTTGCTGGACACTGAAAGTGTTTGGTCTTCATTTAGGATCCGTGAGGCCGTTCCCGTCGAGACGCCCGCCATTTCGGCGATGGTTTTCAAATTGGCCACATTTCCACCCTTGCTTGGTATCTGACACGGCAGCGGTTAGGCTTCCGTGTACGCCACCAACTTTACCTCCATAAACTCCTTAATGCCAATGGCTCCACCCTCGCGCCCAACGCCGGAACGTTTGCATCCACCAAAGGGGCTTCCAAACGAAATATCCGCGCCATTGCAGAAGACCATGCCAGCCCGTAGTTTAGGGATCAGCCGTGCGAGCCGGTCTTTGCCACAGGCCCAGTGAAATTCCCCGGATTACTAGGCTGATCAACTCGGCGCGCCTGAGCCAGGTCTACAACTTTTGCGCGGACGTCATCATAGATCGAACGCTCAACCAAAAGCCGGGTCGGCGCGTTGCAGTTCTGGCCTGCATTGTCAAAAACCTTTGCGAGCGTCGACGCCAATCCGGCTTCAATATTCGCATCGGTAAAAAGCAATGCAGGAGATTTCCCGCCAAGTTCCAGCGCCACCTTCTTGACCGATTGCGCAGCAGCGACACTGACCGCAACCCCGGCGGAAGTGGAGCCTGTGAACGAAACCATAGCCACATCTTTGTGCCGGACAAGCGCATCGCTCGTCCCAGGCCCATCGCCGTTCACAAGGTTGAACACACCGGCCGGACACCCAGCTTCGTGAAAGATCTCCGCGAGTATCATTGCATTCAACGGGGTGATCTCGCTCGGCTTCAACACCACCGTGCATCCAGCGAAAAACGCAGCAATAACTTTCAGAAAAATCTGATGAATGGGCCAGTTCCACGGCGTAATCAGTGCTGTCACCCCGATGGGTTCCCGAAGGATCACATCTCCGCTTTCCAGCATTTCTCTTAATCTCAGCCCGTCAAGCGCCTGCCCAAAGGCTTTCAAATGACCAAAGCCGACGGCAATCTGGGAATCCCGCGCAAGATCAATCGGAGCGCCCAGTTCCTGCATAACCACATCCGCGAGCTCCTCTGCTCGACGGCTGTAGACTGCCTAGATAGAGTCCAATAGCGCCTCCCGCTCCGCGATACTTGTCCGGCCAAATTGGTCCTTCGCCCCTAACGCTGCTGCAACGGCCGATCCACATCGGCAGCACCAGCCAAAGAGATCACAGCAATTTCGGTCTCGCTGGCCGGGTTTTCAACGGGCAGAGTTTTGTTTTGCAGCGGTGCGACCCACTTGCCGCCAATAAAGAACTTCCGCGTATCAAGTTTTATGAATTACCCTGATTTATTTGGGGAGCGTATACAGCTGTCCACAGCATGCGAATGACCGCTGTCCGGCGCTGCCGGATCAAAAAATCAGGCGGCAGGACAAAAGCCAGCACCGCCTGATCAGATTTCTTTTGTCTATTTGTTCAGCCGAAGCCGTGTTTTTTCCAGACGTGCAAGGATCTGGTCGAGCCGATCAGGTTTCACCATAAACTCCTGAAACCCTTCCATACCCGCTTTGGCCATTTCAGCGGTTGCGTCGCGGTCAAAGAACTGGGCCAGGCCGCCTTCGACGTTGGACAGCATCTCAAACCCCGCACGCAAATAGGGATCATCAGCGACAGTGGACTGCGAGTTTACCGGCAGCTGGCCCAACTTTTCATTCATTTTGGTCTGCACATCCGCACGGGCGATATAGGCCAGGAACAGTTTTGCCTCTTCTTTATTGGGCGCGTTCGCCGCCAGATGGATGGTATTGGCAGGCGCGTCCTCAGCCATCGGAATCGTGGGATCGATGACCGGAAACTGGAAAAAGCCAAGTTGATCTTCGCCCAGACCGGCTTCTTGCAGCGGCTTTACGATAAAGTTGCCCATCAGATACATGCCTGCCTCACCGTGGACAAACGGTGCCAAGGCTTCCTGCCAGCTGTAAGTTGTATGGTTTTCAAGAAAGAACCCAGCGTCCAGCAACTCTTTCCAATAAGCCATAGCTTTATGAATGCGAGGATCGGTCCAGGGAATTTCGCCACGGGTGACGGCCATATGAAAGTCATAGCCATTGGTCCGCAAGTTGAGATAATCAAACACCCCAGCTGCAGTCCAGAGGTATTTGGTACCAATCGCCAGTGGCTTGATTTCATTGGCCTTCAGCGTCTCGCCTGCGGCCTTGAATTCTTCCCAGTTGGTTGGCACTTCGATACCGTGGTTCGCAAACAGATCTTTCCGATAATAAACGCCCCACTGGTAATATGTATAAGGGATCGCCCACTTCTCATCGTTGAAAGTTACCGAACTTTCTGCCGCCTGAAGCGTATCGCTCAAATTGTAGTCTTCCCAGACGTCAGTGATCGGCGCAAACAGGCCAGAGTTGACATAGGGCAGCATCCGGTTGCCGGCAAACCAAGTCGCTATGTCCGGGGAATCCGCTGACAGGAAGTTCCGGATGGAGGATTTATACCCTTCACTGTCGAAAATATTCCAGGTCACATCGATATCGGGGTTTTCTGCTTTAAACCCGTCAATCGCCTCGCTGAACGCGCTCTTAGTCGCCGGAGAAGACGAATCCGTATTGATAATCAGCTCGCCTCCGAGCGCCGGCGCGACCGACATCAGCGTCAGGGCCGCTGCCGTCATTTTCGTTTTGAATTTTTGTATCATGTTCTTCTCCACTGTTCAGTCATTGAACCCCATTTTTGCGGGGCCAGGTTAAAGGCCGTCGGTAGATCGCAGGTCTGCCAACTGATCAGCGTCCTCCGGCAGCCATTCGAAGCACGGCCCGCCCCAATGGAACGGACCAACGCCCTGAGACTTTCACCGGCACTGGGAATCGCTGCGCAAAAGTTTCAATTCATTATTTAGTAAACTTTACTTATTTGTTTACTATCGCACAAGGAAAATTCATAAAGAGCAAAAATGCGCCGCCGGTATGGTGCAAACCAAGGGGAAAAAGATGCCTGATATTATCGAATTCTGTGACAACTGGTTGTTCAGAAACGGTTTTGAGCAAAGTTGGGCCACCTCAGCCTTAACCGGTGCCGAGACGGTTTCGTTTCCCCACAACGCCGTTGAGCTGCCATTTGATTATTTTGACGAGACAATTTACCAGCGTCGTTTTACCTACCAGAAGCACATTGCATGGTGCGACGGCTTTACTGGTCAGGAAGTCAGTCTCCGGTTCGACGGCGTCATGGCTGATGCAAAAGTCTATATTGACGGTATATTCGTCGGCGGCCACAGCGACGGATACACCCCATTCGAGATCCGCCTGACCGAACATCTGAACCGCGATGGCATTTTGCTTACTATCAGTATCGACGGTAGCGAAAACCCAGAGATCCCACCCTTTGGCGGTCAAATCGACTATCTGACTTATGCCGGGGTTTATCGTGAGGTCTGGCTCAAAATCGCTCCTGCGGTGTCCATCTTAAATGTCAAAATCGAGCCGTATCAGGTGCTGGAGCCTCTAAAATCGCTCCAAGTTTTCTGTCACTTGTCCAATCCCCAAGCCCAAGAGTTGCACCAGACTGAATTGCTGGCCACTATTACCGCACCCGACGGCACCCGCGTTGCGCAACAACGTATTGTGGTCAGCGACGACTGCCCGAAACTTACATTCTCTGGCCTCGAGAACATATTGCTCTGGTCACCGGATGCGCCAAACCTCTATCGGTTGGAACTGACGCTCCAATGTACGGGCGTAACAGATATTTTGTCGCGGATGTTCGGTTTTCGCACCGCCGAATTCGCCGCAGACGGGTTTCGTCTGAACGGGAAAAAGTTGAAACTCCTTGGACTGAACCGGCATCAGTCCTTTCCCTATTCCGGCTATGCGTTAGGCAGAAGCGCCCAGGAAGAGGATGCGGAAATTCTCAAGTTTGACCTTGCCTGCAACGTTGTCAGAACCTCGCATTATCCGCAATCGACTTGGTTTTTGGACCATTGCGACCGGATTGGCCTTCTGGTGCTTGAGGAAATACCCGGATGGCAACATATCGGCGGCGCCAAGTGGAAAGACGAGGCCGTCGCCAATGTCCGCCGCATGATTGAGCGCGACTGGAACCACCCTTCGGTCATTTTGTGGGGCGTGCGCATCAATGAATCACCAGACGATGACGCCCTTTATGAGCGCACCAACCGTCTGGCACATGAACTCGACACCACGCGCCAGACCGGCGGCATCCGCAAACACACTGGCAGTAACCTGCTGGAAGACGTCTATACGTTTAATGACTTCATTCTGGGCGATGAAGAGCGCCCCGGATCAAATCGGGCACGCACCGCGCTACGCGGCCAGAATGAGGTTACCGGCCTGACACATAAAGTCCCGTATCTGATTACCGAACATAACGGTCACATGTATCCGACCAAAGCCGGGGATCAGGAGCAACGCCAGATCGAACATGTCACCCGTCATCTGGAAATCATGGATGCGGCCTTTGGCGACGACCACATTGCCGGCTGTATTGGCTGGTGCATGTATGACTATAACACCCACAAGGATTTCGGCTCCGGCGACCGGGTGTGCCACCACGGTGTTATGACGATGTACCGAGAGCCCAAATTCGCGGCTTATGCCTATGCCAGCCAGGGCGCGCCGGAAAACAAAGTGATCCTGAAGCCAGTCACGCACTGGGCACGGGGCGAACGAAATATTGGCGGCACACTGCCACTGATGATCCTGACCAATTGTGATTATGTGCAACTGCGATTTGCCTCAGGCGCAGTATTGGATCTGTATCCCGATCAAAAGCGGTTTGCACATCTGCCGCACCCTCCGGTGATGCTGAACTCAGAAGATTTGGTGGGAAGCGAACTTGGCAAATGGGGCATGCAGTGGCACGATATTGAATTCGCCGGCTATGTCGGTGGCAAGCAGGTGGTCCATCTCAAAATGGTGGCAGACCCTGTTGCCACCCGTCTGAACGTTTCCGCTAATCGAAGGCAAAGGGATGCACAGGCAAGTGAAGTCCGTATATCGGTCCAGGCCGTGGATCAAGTGGGCAACACCCTGCCCTTTTTCTCCGACCCAGTACGTTTTGAAGTGCATGGCCCCGGCAGTCTCACCGGCCCGGCGACCCGCTCGTTGCGCGCAGGCGCAACGGCGTGCTGGATCAAAACTTATGGCGATCCTGGCTCAATCTCGGTCACTGTATCTTGCGATCGCCTGCCTGACATAACACTCAACCTTGGTTGAGAGGTGGTAGCGGAAATCGGACCCATGTTTAAAGTGGTCGGCGTTGTTGGCAGTGATCCCAGTTGGTCAATTTCAAGCAGATCTCGTCTTGGGCGACCGCCCATTTGATCCGCAAATCCGATGTCGGCGATTCGAAGAAAACGGTTTACCCATGATCCACTTCCTAAAAGAAAATGATTCAGGCAAGCAAGGTCTTGGGAAACCCATTTCCATTCACATCCAACGCAAACAGTTTTAGAAAATCACTCCTGACATGACAATTGCCAGTCCAATACAGCCAACGCTGATTTTGGCCAACAGGGGGTTTAACGCGATCAAACCATAGCTCAACACCGCCAAGCCAACCGCCATACGCAGAAAGGCAATCAGGGCAGCCGCAGGGGCTTCAACCAACCGCAGGATATCCGGGTTGGCGATCATGCCCAGCGGAATAACATAGAGCCCAACCCCCAGCGCCATGGCCGTCAGGGCCACCTTGATCCAATTCTCGCCAATCATCCCGGCGGCGATAAACACCGCACCGCATACCGGCGGGGTGATGGTGGACAGCAGAGCAAACCAGAACACAAACAGATGCGCCTGCAATGGTTCTAACCCCTGTTGGATCAACGCCGGCCCGGCCACTGAGACGCAGATCACATAGGCCGCCGTGGTTGGCACTTCCATCCCCAGAACCAGACAGGCCAGCGCCGTCAGCAGCAACGACGGCCACAGCAGCCCACCCGATCCGGACAGAATCAGTGAGGTGATTTTGACTCCCAGCCCAGTGATCGACAGCACCCCGATGATGATCGAGGCACAAAAGATGATCGAGGCAATCATAGCTATCTGACGGGCCGCATTCAGCAGCGCCGAGGACAGTCGTGCCGTAATCTGCTCCCGGTCAAAACGGGCCTCGCGGTTGAACAGCAGCAACACTGCACCGGCAAGTATCGCCATGCAGGCGGCATATTGTGGTGTGTATCCCGCCCCAAACATCCCCCAGAGCAGCACGGAAAACGGCACCAGGAAGAATCCGGAGGTGATCACTACGTCGCGTGTCGCGGGTTGTTCGCTTGCCTTTATGCCGCGCAGCTCGAACCGCTGGGCATAGGCGTTGATGCCCATCCAGACGGCAAAGAAGAACAGCACCGCTGGCAGGATGGCGGCGCCCATGATGGAGGTGTAGGGTACACCTGTCAGCTCGACCATGACAAAGGCTCCTGCACCCATCAGCGGCGGCATTATTTGTCCCCCCGACGAGGCCACCGCCTCGACCGCAGCAGCCAGACGTTTGGGATAGCCCAGTTTGGTCATCGCCGGCAGGGTGATCGCCCCGGTCGAGGCGACGTTGGCCGAAGCCGAGCCGGAGATGGAGCCAAACAATGCTGAGGAAATTACCGAGACCTTGGCCGCACCACCGGTCAGCCGCCCGGCAGCAGCGGCGGCAACGTTCATGAACCCCTGCCCGGCCTCGCCTGCGTTCAACACCGCGCCAAAGATTACAAAAATCGACACCACACCGACTGAAACGGCAGTCAGGCTGCCCCAGATGCCGCCCTCAGCTATGGTCAGGGTGCCCAGAAAACTGCGCAACGGGGTACCGGAATGGCCAAACTCGCCGGGGATGTAGGCGCCAAACAGCGCGTAGGCCAAGGCAATTGTGGCCACCAGAGGCAGAGGCCAGCCTATGGCGCGCCGTGCCGCTTCGACCACACAAACCAACAGGACAATAGCAATACCAATCTGCAAATTGCCCTCCAAAAACCCGTATTGGTCGCCCAGTATATCGTAGTTTACAGCGATCCACAGCGCGGAAGATACGCCCAGCAGTGACAGCACCAACCCCGAGATCAACTGTGGCCTGGATTTGGCCCCAAAGACAAACACCCAAGGCAGCACAAACGCCAGATGCAGCGGGCGGCTGATCAGGTTGGGCACCAGCCCAGAGAAGATCAGGCCCAAATGAAAGGCAACCATCAGTGCTGCCAGCGCCAGCCAGAACGGGCGCTGGCCTGCGGGTATTTGTATGTCGTTCATGATTACCGGGACTCTTTCAATAGCAGGGCCGGGCAATCTCCTGCCCGGCCAATTCACTCTGGCTGTCTGGTCAGCTTATTGCTGTGCGTCGCTCAGCTCAAACCCGGCTTCGGTGTAGTACTTCAGCGCACCGGGGTGGATTTTTCCAGTGATGTTGACCATCAACCCGCGATCCACACCATTCCACCATGGGGCCGCAGCGCCCATATCCACTTTGCTTTCCCAGTAGGTTTTGGTCAGCGCATAGGCGGTGGCGTCATCCATCTTAGTGGTGGTAAAGGCGACAACCGGCAGCGAGGTGGTGACAATGTCGCTGTCCTGACCGACATAGGTGCCAGCCGGGATCACCAGACGGGCGCGCTTACTGGCGGTAATCTGCTCGTCGTTCAGCGACAGCACCGAAACGCCAGTCGAAGCGGCGGCCTCGATCACGTTGGGGGCGGGATAAGACCCAGCCGTGACAAACCCGTCGATCTGACCGTTCTTCAGCGCCGGTACAGCGCCCGAAAGCTCCACATCAGCGATTTCAACTTTGCCCTCAAGGCCAAACAGCTTCAGGTATTTAGCGCCTTCGCGGGCTCCGAATGATCCCTTGCCCAACAGTAAGGTTTTGCCCTCAAGTCCGGCAAAGTCAGTCACCCCCGAAGCTTCGGACATAACGAAATGCATGGTCAGCGACGGGATCGGGAACAGCGCGCGGATATCGTCAAAGGCGGGGTCGCCCTTGTCCTTGAACATCGCCTTGCCACCCTGTGCCAGACGCACCAGAACCGGCGGTGTGGTGAACACATAATCACCGCCACGTGCCCTGACCTCCATCACGTTCTGAACCGAACCCTGGCTTTCCTCAACGGTGACGACGATGCCACCATCAGATCCAGCTTTCATCGCCTCAGCGATCTGAACCGCCATTTGATAATAGGACGAGGTGGTCTTGGCGGATTTATAAGTCACACGGGTTTGTGCAGATCCCGACGTCGCAGCTAACCCGGCGAACACGGCGGCGGCAACAATTGGTTTGATGAATTTGATCATTGTTATCTCCCTGACAATGCTCCGGGCTTTCTATCAAACCTCACAGGAAAATCGACCCATTCTTTGTCCAAAGGGTGAGGACAGGGGTTATGTCGCAAACTTTCGGCGGATGGGCGTGTCGGCCAGCCTGTGATATCTGCCCACCTATAATTACGCAGGTGGGTATCAGGACGTGACGATCGATTGCAAAGATGGTGTATCGCGGCGGCTACCATTTCGAATGTGGTATTTGGATTGGGCCCCTTCACTTATGATGATGTGATCGGGGTCATCCTGGCCTTGAGCATCAAGGAAGGAATGGCGATATGACATATTTTGTAGGTTTAG